>CANJHS010000046.1 GCA_947474225.1 Roseiflexaceae bacterium
ATGGACTTCATTTCTCCCGTCATTCCATGGTCCGTGCGGGAGATTCGTCAGGACGGATACATCGCGGACCATGGAATCTTCATCTGGACGCCGTTGAACTGCCGCCTTCCGAACGATGGACTTTCACAAGCGGCGGAACAACCCAATCGACCAGATGAAGATGGCATGCCGACGCAGTGCACCGGTTGCAGAGACGGAGAGCGGTCGGCATGCCATGACGGGTAGATGGTGTGTAAGATTCATACCACCCCGTCATTCCATCGTCCGTGCGCAGGCTAATCAATTGCAACGGTCCTGCGGACCATGGACTTCATTTCTCCCGTCATTCCATGGTCCGTGCGGGAGATTCGTCAGGACGGATACATCGCGGACCATGGAATCTTCATCTGGACGCCGTTGAACTGCCGCCTTCCGAACGATGGACTTTTTCAAGCGGCGGAACTACCCAACCGACCAGATCTCAGTGTTCAGTGTTCAGTGTTCAGTGTTCAGAATCACGAACTAAGAACTGATAACTGATAACTGATAACTCCCTGTGCTAATTTTTCATAAGAGTTAGCACTCAACCCGCGAGAGTGCGAGTTTTTCTCTTGACAAGGGATGCTGCATTATCTATAGTTAGACATGGTTAGCAGTTGAACTGTTCGACTGCTAAATGTATGTATCGCAGATGAGGGGAAGCGTCACTATGGCTGCAAACTTCCGCATCCGACCGCTGGCCGACCGGGTTGTCATCAAACCGGCAGAGCGCGAGGAAAAGACCAAAGGCGGGTTGTTCATTCCAGACACCGCCAGCAAAGAACGCCCCATGGAGGGCGAAATCGTCGCTGTCGGCGAAGGCCGTCGCACGGACGAAGGTGCATTGGTACCGATGAGTGTCAAGGTCGGTGACAAGGTCCTGTTCGCCAAGTACAGTGGCACCGAGTACAAGGTCGACGAGATCGACTACTTGGTTTTGGCCGAAAAAGACATCCTCGGCGTCATTCAGGGTTAATCCAACTACCAGTCTGTTTTGAGGAGTGGAACCACAATGCCTAAGCAACTCTATTTCAACGAAGAGGCACGTCGCGCCCTCAAGCGTGGTGTTGACGCCGTCGCAGACGCCGTCAAAACTACCCTTGGACCCCGGGGCCGGAATGTCGCCATCGACAAGAAGTTCGGCGCTCCGACCGTCACCCACGATGGTGTCACGGTCGCCAAAGAAATCGAACTCAAAGACCCATTCGAAAACATGGGCGCTCGCTTGTTGGTCGAAGTCGCTACCAAGACCAATGACATCGCCGGCGACGGCACCACGACTGCTACCGTCCTTGCCCAGGCCATCGTCACCGAAGGCCTCAAGATGGTCGCCGCTGGCGCCAATCCGATGATGATCCGCCGCGGTCTCGACCGTGGTGCCGAAGCCCTCATCGCCAAGCTGCGCGAGATGGCAACCCCCATCCGCGACCGCGCCGACATCGCCCACGTGGCTTCCATCTCGGCTGCTGACCGCGAAATCGGCGAAATCATCGCCGAAGTCATGGAAAAAGTCGGCAAAGATGGCGTCATCACCGTCGAAGAATCCAAGGGTATTGCCTTCGAAAAGGAATACACCGAGGGTATGCAGTTCGACCGTGGTTACATCTCGGCCTACTTCGTCACCAACTCCGAGCGCATGGAATCTGAGCTCGAGAGCCCATACATCCTCATCACCGACAAGAAGATTAGCGCCATCCAAGAGATCTTGCCGGTCCTCGAGAAGGCTCTCACCGTCACCAAAAACTTGGTCATCATCTCCGAAGACATCGACGGCGAAGCCCTGGCAACCCTGGTTGTCAACAAGCTCCGCGGTACCGTCAACGTCCTCGGTGTCAAGGCTCCTGGCTTCGGCGATCGCCGTAAGGCCATGCTCCAAGACATCGCCATCCTCACCGGTGGTACACTCATCAGCGAAGAAGTCGGTCGCAAGCTCGACTCCGCCACCATCGAAGACCTTGGGCGTGCCCGCCGTGTCGTTTCCGACAAGGACAACACCACCATCATCGAAGGCAACGGCAACGAGAAGGCCATCAAGGCCCGCATCGAGCAGATCCGCACCCAAATCGACTCCACCACCAGCGACTTCGACCGCGAGAAGCTCCAGGAACGCCTGGCCAAGCTCGCCGGCGGCGTGGCTGTCCTCAAGGTCGGTGGTTCCACCGAGCCTGAGCTCAAAGAAAAGAAGCACCGCGTCGAAGACGCCCTCTCGACCGCTCGCGCAGCAGTCGAAGAAGGTATCGTCCCCGGCGGTGGTGTTGCTCTGATCAATGCAATCTCGGCTCTGGACAACGTCAAAGTCGAACACGAAGACGAGACCTACGGCATCCGCATCCTGCGCCGCGCTCTCGAAGAGCCAATGCGCATTCTCGCTCGCAATGCCGGCGAAGAAGGCTCCGTCATCATCGACGCAGTCCGCCGCATCCAGATCGAGAAGAAGAACACCAATCTTGGCTACAACGTCATGAACGGTGAGTTCATTGACCTCGTCAAAGAAGGCATCATCGACCCAGTGAAGGTCACCCGCAGTGCTGTTCAGAACGCAATCTCGATTGCCGCTCTGATTCTCACCACCGAGGCCCTCATCGCCGATTTGCCCGAAGACAAGCCAGCTTCCATGCCACAAGGCGGCGGCGGTATGGACTTCTAGTCCATCCCTCCTCCCACACAGCGGGTCGGTGCAATGCACCGACCCGCTTCTGCATTTCTACACTATGCACCACAACCTCGATACGGTATGATGATGCACAAATTCCGCCCATCCCCTGAGGTCGCCATCACAACCGCACACATCCGTCCCTGGGTGGTTTTTTGTCTCTGCTGTGCCTTTTACAGCCTGACTGCCAGCGGCCATACCTATGCCCCCGACGAAGAAACAATGATTGCCGTCAGCTTTTCATCGTTTGCAATCTGCCGCTGCTACTCGACATCCCACCCGTCGCCCAGACACGGATTCTGTGGGACCGTATCCAAAACAGCACCCTCGGTAACCAAACCTGGCGCGTCGAAGCCAATTTGCACCCCAGTGAAGCCACCGATGGCCACCGCTGGCAGCTCAGCCTCGACGATCGCCGGCTCGAGAATGCAGCATCGTCAGCCATGCAGATTCAGGTCAATGCGGGAGTCTCGTACAACATCAGCACGGTTACCTTCCGGCGCGTCCATCTGCTCAGCGCAGGGGGACGCACACGTTCACCCTGAGCAGTACCCCATAGAACGCCCGGGCTTTAGGGCTGAGCGAACGCGAGTATCGCACCCATGCCCACACTGCCCATTCGCCGCTATGTCTGCTACTACGAACCCACCAATCACCATCCTGGTGATTGGTGGGTCTGGTATCTGCCGTATACGGCCATTGCCCCTAGTCGACACTCCTGATTGCCGGCTAGCTGGCATGCATAAGCGCATATCTAGCGGCAGAAGTCGTTGTATCGCGCCGCCTCATTCGCTAATGGTCTGTAGGTACTACCAACGGGCTCGGTTTTTTGGTACGGCCTGAGACCGTCAACGCACCCATCTGGAGCAGCCGTTCGACCTCACGTCCGACCGCTTCCGCTGCCTGCGGGTAGCCGATACGCCGCGCTGCGTGCGACATCGACTCACGTAACGCCGGACTTGCTAACAGAATATGGCAGTAATCCACAAAACTCACCGCACTCTCCGCCCACAAACCGGCGTCGTTCGCAATGACGTATGTCCGATTGCCGCCCTCTTGACCCGGTGCTTCCCCATAAAATATCATCGGCTTGCCTGCCGCCATGCATTCGCTGACCGTCAATCCACCCGCTTTGGATGCAACGATGTCTGTCGCATGCACCAAATCGACGAGCGGTACAAAATCATACACATGCGTCGGATTGCGCCACGTCTGGCTGCGCAATGCAGCCGCTAAGTCTGCATTACGGCCCGCGACGATGGCAATCTGGCACGGCAACGTATGCGCGTCTACCGCCTGTGCCATTTCGAGCACTGGGCCGACCCCCGCACCGCCACTCAACAACAGCATCGTGGGCAATGCTGGATCCCAGCCCAATTCACGACGGAGCACGTCTTTCGGGGCGCGCATCGCTCGGTAGCCAGCAGCAATGGGCAAGCCGGTATGGACGATTTTCTGTGCATCGATTCCACATTTGCGCGCTTTTTCGCGCACCAATGCCGTCGGTACAGCCACACAATCGTCGACCCGATTGAACCAGGCACGGTGCACATTGCCCAAATCACAGACCACGGTCATCAACCGTGGCCGCTGTGATGGCTTGAGGATATGCGAGATAATCCGCGTGAACAGCGGATAGACGCTCACCACGACATCGGGCTGGTATTCAGCCAAAATTGCCTCGAGTGAGTTGCGCACTGCCGACGAGAGCGTGAATTCCAGGAACAAGTCCAACCCTGGTACGTCGGTCATCGCATGCGCAAAGTCATAGTGCTCGGGTGCGTCACGCACCATTTCAAGGTAGAATTTTTCCGCCTGTGCGAGCGATGTCGACGCCAAAGAATGGTGCGCCGGGTTCACCACCCGCGTCTCGCACAGATGGCTGACTTCGCGTTCTATCGCCGCTGCAGCACTACGATGCCCACTGCCTGCGTCGGTCGTCAATATCAAAATACGTTTGTTTGATTGCATGGGGTTTTCTCCCTTGCGAAATCCGCTTGTTCGGCACTGCGCGCATATTGTGAATGTCGAAGCACTCGATATCTCTTACTATAGACGATGCTCCTTAAGTTCTGATGATTGTTTCTGGCTCTTCGTGTTATGTATTTGCAGAAAACCGCCTCCGGCGGCCCGCGCGGCCACTCCCCGCGCACGGAGCACGTCCCGGTCGTCATGATTTTTCAGTTACACTAGACCTACTGATACGAACAAAGGCCATTATGCTGACACCAAAATTATTTCGCCGCGAAATCATCCTCCATGCAAAAAACGCCGCCAAAATCACCCCGCTCTGCCCACATGCGCCACCGAATGACATGTGCGGCGGCTGCACCTTTCAAGATATCGCCTATTCTGACCAAATCACCGCCAAAACCAAGGCACTGATTGCTCTCTGGGGTGATTTGCTGCCGCCGACCATTCCCACCCCCACCGTCGTCGCATCGCCGGACCCACTCCACTACCGCACGCGCATGGATTTCATCGCCAGCAAGGAGCGCTTCGGCCTGCGGCGCGGCGGCAAATTCAACTACATCATTGATTTGACCACCTGTCACCTCGTCCCCACCGAGGCATTCGCAATCGCCCACGACATTTGGCAACAGGCCATTGCCGCCGGCGTCCCCGACTACAATTTGCGCACGCACGTCGGCATCTTGCGCTACATCGTCGTCCGCCGTAGTCCCGACAACCGCTATATGCTCGCCCTTATCACCTCTGCACCCGACGACAATGCCGAGGCAGCAATTGCTGCGATCGCCCAGGCAGCCCTGGTCAATCCAGCTATCGTCGGCATCCACTGGCTCCGCAATGACACCCCCTCCGATGTCTCGTTCGGCACCCCGTACAAACACTGGGGTGAACAACTCCTCCCGATGCGCGTCGGTAATAATGTTTTACACATTGGCCCCAACACATTCTTTCAAAATAATGTCTATCTGCTCGATGACATGCTGGCCCACATCGGCGCGGCAGTACCCGCCGGTCAGCATGTCGCAGACCTCTACGGCGGCGTCGGCACCATCGCGCTGCATCTCGCAGAATCAGCCCAATCTGTCCATTGTGTTGAATCATTCGCCGAAAGCATCGACCTTTGCCACGCCAATATTCTGACCAATCTGCGAACGAACGTCACTGCCGAAGTAGCCGATGTCGGCGAATTCCTTCGTAAAACCACACGAACTTTTGATACAATGGTGCTAGACCCTCCACGGGTCGGCCTGGGCGAACTCGTCTGTAAAGAAATTCTGCGCCATAGCCCACAACGTGTCGTCTATGTTTCGTGTAATCCGTTGTCCCAAATTGAGGATGCCAAAATCCTCAGCGAACGCTACGATATGACTTCGCTCATCGGCTATGACATGTTCCCACAGACACCGCACTTCGAGACGCTGGCAATTTTCGACCGCCGTTCCTGACAACGAGGCATCCAGGCATGACCAGCCGCACCGACATTCTCTGCCCAAGTTGCAGACGTATCAACCCGCGTCGCGCCGAAACGTGCCGTTTTTGTGGTCACGCACTTTCGTTTGTCGATGGTGTAGTTCGCTATTCTCTCACTCGGTTAATCAAAACAGGCGGTCAGGCGGTCATTTTCGAAGCCATCGACGACAGCACAAACCGCACCTATGCGATCAAAGAAATCATGTTGCCGCTCGATCCCGAACACACCGTCGAGGCATTCCAACGCTGTGCTATCGAGGCCCGTCTCCTTGCGACCTTGGCCCACCCTGGCATCCCGCGGTTCTATAGCTGTATCATCGACAACGGTCGCGTCTATATCGTGATGGACTACGTCCGCGGAACTGACCTCGAAGACATGCTGCGCCAGCGCGGCATGCTCGACGAGCCAACGGTGTTGGCTATCGCCAATCAGATCTGCGACATTCTGCACTACCTGCACAATCAGGCCAATCCGGTCATTTTCCGTGATGTCAAACCGTCCAACATCATGCACGACTCGGACGGCACCATCACCATGATTGACTTCGGCATTGCCCGCTTCACCAACAGCCAACGCGGCAATATTATGGGCACGCCGGGGTATGCACCGCCCGAGCAGTATCGCGGCGATATTTCGCCTTCTGCCGACATCTATGCCCTCGGCGCGACCATGCACCACCTCCTCAGTGGGCGCGATCCGCGCGGCCAAAAGCCCTTCACCTTTACGCCCATCCGCGATCTTGTGCCCACTGTATCAACCTATACGGCGGCTATAGTGGCCACTGCGCTTCAGGTTTCTCCAAATGCCCGCTTTGCCACGATCCTCGAGATGCGCGATTCGATCCGCACGGTGCTGCGCGGCGACGAGACGGTTCAGTTTGCCGTCCTCGGCAGTACCTTACCCATTCCTACCATTCCTACCATTACCCTCGAACTCCCCATTTCGTCAATTGCCCCGATGTCGACGTCGCTGTACCTCCCCACTGAAGGCGAACACTTCGGCTCGGCTGCAGGAAACGGAAGTGCGCACCACGCATACCCAGCAACGGGTGAAACCGATGCCTTCAATGCCGCCTATGTCACCACTGTTATCGCAAATGACTTCGATATGAACACCGCCATTCACGAGAGCGAAATCACCTTTGCCCAGCACATCGAAGCCGCTGCCGCCGATATCGACAGCACCAGCACCCGTGCTGCTACCATGGAACACAAAGCCATTGTCATTGTTCCCAACACGCGCTGGCGTGTGTTCGTCTTTCTGATCGCCGTGGTTCTCTGCATCGCCATGCTCATCCTCAGCAATGGCGGCACGAATTGGCAGCCCTGGCAAGCCGACGCACAGACCATCACGGTGCTCCTCGAGGTCGACGTCCCGACAGACGCGTCCCTTGACGCGTCATTCCAAACCGCACTCACCGCCTACGTCAGCAAACAGTATGGTACCGAGTGGTCGCAACGAGGCGCACCCACCTTCCTCGGCTCACCACCCACATACCTCGCCTCCAACGGCGACGGCAGCAGCCGCTATCGCGGCCGCCTCAGAGTCACCCTTGCGCGCTTACCATAGCCGCATCTGACTGCGACTGCCCGGCAGTGGCACGACCACCGTCTGATCGATGAACCACGGCATGCGATCGTGATCCGTCAGCTGTGCATAGGCAGTGTCAGCAGCTTCGGTCAGCATATACACACGCTCCTCTGCCCCCGCTCCCACCACAAGACCACGCACCCCGTGCGTGATGCCGTACCAGACACCCTTTTCGTAGCCCGCACGCAAGGGAATAGTTACCATCGTCGGTGCATAGCGAGCCCACACTCCAGCGGCATAACTTTCGCGCTTGGCCCAGCCACTCGCCGGGTAGGCCCGGGTCTGGTTGCGATTGCCCCAGCGACACAAACGCAAAACGCCATCGCACTCCACCGGCAGAATTGGCTCACCCGACCAGTAGCGTGATTCTATATTTGCTTCTTCGATTGCACCATCAGACACTGCTGCCGCACTAGGGAGCGGTCCGATAGGGATGCCTTTGGCAATCAGCGGATCAAGTACATCCCTCCACAGGTAGCGGGCAGCACCACACATATTGCACTCCTTCTGCACTCCACTCATCGAGCGCCTAACCAGCTGTAAACGTACATTATGTAGTTTGGTATTTTTGGCTTTCTAATGCGCTAAAAAGACTATACAAAGGTTGTGTTTTCTGCTATACTAACGACACCACTCGGCGTCGCCGGGGCGACGTAGCATAATGGTACACCATGAACGATTTCGTCCATTTACACGTACACTCCGAATACAGCCTCCTCGACGGCTACGCCACCATCAAGGGTATCGTCGAACGTGCTGCCGAACTCAACATGGACAGCATCGCCATGACCGATCACGGTGTCATGTACGGTGCAATCGACTTTTATAATGCCGCCAAAAAAGCCAATATCAAACCCATCATCGGCCTCGAAGCCTATATGTCACCCGGTGGTCGCGGCGATGCCACCCAACGCGGCGGCAAAAATTACTATCATCTCTTGACCTTGGCTACCAGCTATACCGGTTACCAAAATCTCGTCAAATTAACGACCCGCGCTCACCTCGAGGGCATGGGCAGCAAGGGCATCTTTGCGCGCCCGCGCATCGACCGCGAATTGCTCGAGCAATACCACGAGGGTCTCGTCGTCACCTCTGCCTGTTTGGCCGGTGAAGTCGCCCAACACATCATGAACAAACAGCCCGACAAAGCGCGCGCGTCGGCTGCATGGTTCCGCGATTTGCTTGGTCCTGATCGCTATTTTCTTGAGCTCCAACTCCACGAAAACGCCCCGGAACTCATCGAGGTCAACGACGAACTCGTCAAAATCGGCACCGAGCTTGGCATCCCCCTCGTCGCCACCTGCGACAGCCACTTCGTGCGTGCCCAAGACCTCGATGCCCACCGCATGATTATGGCCATGGGCTTCAACATGACGCTCCAGGAGCTGTGCTCCAAAAAATACGACATGGACGAGAGCTATCACATTCTGTCTGCCGACGACGTCTACAAGCGCTTCAAACACTACGGGACGGCCCCCATCGACAACACCCGTCGCATCGCCGACATGGTCAATCTCAAACTCGACTTCGGCCGCGTCGAATTGCCCGTCTTCGACATTCCTGACGGGTTCGATGCCGCGTCGTACCTGCGCCATGTCAGCAACGAAGGGCTCGCCAAGCGCTTCAACGGTATGATTCCACCGGGCTACCCCGAACGTCTCGACTACGAACTCGACGTCATCAACGCGACCGGGTTCCCTGATTACATCCTTATCGTGTGGGATTACATTTCGTACGCCCGATCACGCAACATCCCCTGTCTACCCCGTGGCTCGGCCGGCGCATCGCTGGTCCTCTATAGCCTTGGCGTTACCGACGTCGACCCTATTACCAATCGGATGCTGTTCGAACGCTTCCTGTCGCGCGAGCGACTCGAGATGCCCGACATCGACGTCGACTTCGCCGACAGCCGCCGCGGCGAGATTATCGACTACATCGCCAACAAATACGGCCGCGAAAACACCGCCCAAATCGTCACCTACGGTACCCTCGGTGCCAAAGCCGCCATCCGTGATGTCGGCCGTGCCCTCGACATTCCCCTCAACGAGGTCGATCGCATCGCCAAACTCATCCCCACCAACCCTAATTTGACCCTCAAAGACGCACTCGCCAAGCCCGAAGAACTCAAAACTGCTGAGTTCAAGCAACTCTACGATTCGAGTAGCGAAGTCCAACAAATCGTCGACTGGGCCCAAAAAATCGAAGGCCGCATGCGCAATGTCGGCACCCACGCCTGTGGTGTCGTCGTCTCGCGCCATGCCCTCGATTCCATCGTGCCACTGCAACGCACCACCAAAGACGAAAACTCCTTGATGGCCGCCTACGAAGGCCCAACGCTGGCCAAAATCGGCCTGCTCAAGATGGACATCCTCGGCCTCAGCAATTTGTCTATCGTCGCCGATGCCCTGAGCCTCATTAGCGCCGGTCGCGCGACCCCCATGGAGCTGCGTGACATCCCACTCGACGATACCCGCACCTTCGAATCACTCTCCCGCGGCGAGACGGTCAACGTCTTCCAGCTCGAATCCGCCGGCATGGTCCGCTACCTCAAAGAACTCAAACCCAATCGCGTCGAAGACATCTACAACATGGTGGCGCTCTATCGACCAGGTCCACTCGACCAAATCCCCGTCTATATCCAAGGCAAAAATAACCCGCGCAGCATCAAATATCTGCATCCCATTCTCAAACCTATCCTCGAGCACACCTACGGCGTCATCGTCTACCAAGAGCAGATTATGCAGCTCTTGCAAGTCGTCTCGGGCTATACCCTCGGTCAAGCCTATGTCGTCCTCAAGGCCATCGGGAAAAAACTGCGCGACGTCATGGCCGCCGAAGAACCGCGCTTCAAAGAGGGCTGCCTCAAAAACGGCTTGTCCCAAGCACAATCCGATCAGCTGTGGGAACTCATCATCCCCTTCGCCGGCTATTCGTTCAACATTCCTCACGCCACGCTGTATGGCTTGCTGGCCTATCAGACCGCCTACCTCAAGCAGCACTACGCCGTCGAATACATGACTGCCGTCCTTAAGGCGTCCGCAGGACAAATCGAAGACGTCGCCAAAGCCGTCAACGAATGTGCCAAACTCGGCGTCGCCGTGCTCCGCGCCGACATCAATGCAAGTCAGGCCGACTTCAGCATCGAGCAGCTCGATCAGCAGGGCGAAAACCATTCCGCGCTCGAGCGCGGCATCCGCTACGGCCTCGCGGCCATCAAAAACGTCGGTGAAGGGCCGGTCGAGGCGCTCGTGACGGCGCGTGCAGACCAACCATTCACCAGCATCGAAGACTTCTGTGACCGCGTCGACGCCAAACTCATCAACAAACGCGTGGTCGAGAGTCTCATCAAAGCAGGTGCATTCGACGCGCTGCTTGGCACACGCCGCCAAAAGCTCGCGGTCCTCGACCAAGTCATCGACGCGGGCGCTGCGGCCCAAAAGGCCCGTGCCACCGGCCAATCGAGCCTCTTTGACCTGCTCGGCGGTGGAGCCGCCCAAGACGACGCCGTGCGCATGAGCGCAGTCACCTTCCCCGTCATCAACGAGAGCCGCGCCGATATGCGTGAACTCTTGACGTGGGAGAAGGAACTCCTCGGCATGTATAGTTCCGACCACCCGGTCGTCCAAGCCCTCCGTGACGTCGACCTCAGCGATGTCACATCACTCGGCACCATCAGCGATGAACACGTCGGCCAAGCGTTGATTTTCGCCGGCATGCTATCGGCCACCAAGACCATGCAAACCAAAAAGGGCGATACGATGTTTGTGGGCACCTTCGAAGACCTCGAAGCATCGATCGAATTCGTCATTTTTCCCAAAGCATTCGAAAAACACCGCGCCCTGCTGCGGGACGACGCAGTCGTGCGCATCATCGGCAAACTCGACCGCCGCAACGAAGGTATGCAACTGATGGTCGACAAAGTCGAGGCACTCGCTTTTGTGGAAAATCAAAACCCCACCGCACCCCTATCCACTCCCGCACCGAGCGAGCTAACCAGTGCACCATCGTATACATCAGCGGTAGTATCATCCGCACCTTCGTCCAGACCAGAACCTTCCCGCTCGCCCGTCGCCGTCACAGGAGCTACCATGAGTAATCCGCCCGAACGCACCCCATCACCGAAGTCGAACTCCACTGACGTCATTCGCACCGGCGCACGCAACGGCGCACAATCCAAACCGACGCCTCCACCAGCACCCGTCGAGCATGTCTCGGACGAACCACAACACGTTATCCGCCTCTACTTCCCCTACTTTGACGACACCGAGAGCGCCGTCCAATTCATGCAAGAAATCTACGCCATCACCGAAGACTATCGCACCAGCCCTACTGCCACCGCCGCTACGCTGATGATTCACCTCCCGGTCGACGAACGCAACGTCATCCTCCGCATGCGCGGCGCGGTGCGCGACCCTAGCAGCCTCTCGGATGTGCTCCGCACCAAAGTAGGCCACGAATCGATCATCCTCGAATCCGCCTAACCCTATACGCACAACTTTTGACCAAACCTGTGCATCCATGTTGCAAACCTGTGCAACATGGATGTTCCTCATTCCCATCAAAAATACAGAATGCGCACTGCAATCATCTCAGCCTGCGTTGGCGGAATTTTTGAAGTATTACTGAATGTTTGCAAATTCTGGACAAAATATTGACAGACCAAGAATTATTTCATATACTGCGTACGTGCAATGAGCACCGAGGAGCACGTCGCGATGACGGTACACGAATCAATCCAAACAATTCCTGCATCTATGTCTGCATTGCCGAGCATTTCTGCGACCGACGCCGACGATCAATCGTTGATCCACCGTGTCGGGGCAGGCGATGCCCAGGCATTAGAGGTCTTATACGATCGCTATGCCGGTGTTGTCTACCGTATGGCATTCCGGGTACTCAAACAACGCGAGCAGAGCGAAGAAGTCGTCCAAGAAGTATTCTGGCGGGTCTGGCGACGGAGTAGCAGCTTCGAGCGCGAACGTGGTCGCGTGGCGCAGTGGATATTTGGTATCGCACATAATCTCTGCATCGATGAGATGCGTCGCATGCGTGTACGACCCAACCCGGTCTACGACGACGAGACCCATCCCGTCATCCAGCAGCTGGTCGACGAACACGTCGATGTCCCTGCTACCGCCCTGGCCAATGAACAACGCCGTGTCATCAAAGACGCCATTGCCGTTCTGCCAGAGGCGCAACGCGAATGTATCGAGTTAGCCTACTTCGGTGGATTGTCTCACCAAGAGATTGCCAATCAACTGTCACGACCATTGGGCACCATCAAGACGCGGGTACGCTTGGGGCTGCAAAAACTCGGCACTATCCTGAACGCCTCCGAACGATACAGCTACGAATAAACCCGGTACACAGATATATGAACCCCCGCAGTTGCTGGTGCAATTGCGGGGGTTTTCGCGAGCCAAACAGTTTTCTCCATGCCGCTACACGTACCGTGCACTCCGTTCAACGAAGTCTGCATCAACCGGTGGGCGTGCGCCGAATCGGGTGACAACCCAGCTGCCGCAGGCATTGGCAAGGTCTGCCGCCGCCGCCAGATTGCCGTCGCGTTGGTAGTGCGCCAAAAACCCTGCGTTAAAAGAATCTCCAGCCCCCGTCGCGTCGACCATGTCGACTTGGCGCGACGGATGGAATCCTTGGTACGACGGCCCACTGACGTAACACCCGTCTTTGTCCAGTTTGAGGACAACGATGGCATCACGGAACCGTCGGCGTAGTGCGGCGGCAATCAAGACCGGTTCTTTTTCGCCGCTCAACACCATCCCCTCGTCACGATTTGGGAAGATGATGTCGACAGGCAGATCTGCAATCGTCGCGTCAAAGCGATCACGACCGAGTTCACGAATCATTTGATACGAAGCAGGGTCAAACGACACCGTCGCGCCAGCGGCCTTGGCTTTCTGCGCAGCCGCTAATGCCGCCGCACGTGGTGGATCGCTGAACAACGACCAGGCAGTGATATGGACGTGTGCCGCATCAGTCAACATTGCGGTCGGTAAATCCGTCGGCAATAGACAAAAGTCAGCCCCTTGATTGGTAATCATGCTACGTTGGCCGCCACGGTCGATCATCACTGCAATGACCCCGGTATTGTGGGTAGCCGAGCGGGCGATGGCACATTGGACGCCTTCGCGCTCGAGGTCGGCAACAATCATGTCGCCGAACGGGTCATTGCCCACACTCCCCACAAAACCCGCACGCGCACCCAAGCGAGCAATCCACGCAGCCACATTGGCTGCAGATCCACCCGGTTGGACTGCGATTCTGCCGGTGGTGTCACCACCAGGGAGCAGGAGCGTATCGGGCTGTACAAGCACATCCCAAACCAAATCACCGACGGCCACGATAGTCCCTTGACGCACAGTTCACTCCTGCAGATTGGTGTATGCACAGAGTATACCTGATGGGACAGATGACGGTTTGCTACGCGGTTGACGAACAGTACCCACAATGCTATACTCCTATGACGTGTTGCCTTACCCAAGGCAATTGTATGTTTTTGTCTGCAATGGGAATCCAGAAGAGGTGCTGTCATAACGGATCGATTACGATTCAATAACCGCATACGTGCGCGCGAAGTGCGACTGATTGACGAAGAGGGCAACCAAGTCGGCATCATCCAAATCCGTGACGCTATTCAGATGGCCGAGGATCGCGGTTTCGACCTTGTCGAAGTCGCCCCGAATGCCGTCCCACCAGTGTGTCGGATTATGGACTACGGCAAATTTCGGTATGAACAGTCCAAAAAAGAGAGTGAAGCCCGCAAGCACCAGAAGCAAGTACAGCTGAAGGAAGTCCGTCTCAAACCCAAGACAGACGACCACGACATCGACACGAAGGCAAAACAAGCCCGAAAGTTCTTGTTGGCTGGTGACAAGGTCAAATTCACCCTCCGCTTCCGCGGCCGAGAGATTTTCCATCCAGATATCGGCATCCAAATGCTCGAAGGTATGGCCGAAGATTTGCGCGACATCTCTGTCGTAGAGCAAAAGCCACTGATGGAAGGGCGTGTGTTATCACTGCTCTTAGCTCCCAATGCCAAAGCACGTGCGCAAGGAGCCAAACCCGTCAGTCCAACACCGAAGCCGGCTACACAACAAATTCCCGCCGACCCGGTGACTGTCAAAACAGTAGAAGAAGAGGAATAGTCATGCCAAAGATGAAGACCCACAAAGGGACAGCCAAGCGCTTCACCTTTACGGGATCAGGCAAGCTCGTGAGCGCCATGGGACAACGTGGCCACTTCCGCCGCCGCAAATCCACGCGGTTGTTGCAGAGTCTCGACAAAATGCAAGGCGTGCATAAGTCGACCGAAGATCGTGTCTTGCGTGGGTTGCCCTACCGCAAGAAGCACGCCCGATAATACCGGACGGCACCGATACTCATTGATTCGAACATCGTGTAGAGCAAAAAGGCAGGAAGCATAATGGTACGTGTAAAACGTGGAATGATGGCGCGAAAGCGCCACAAGAAGCTGCTTCAGCAGGCCAGTGGTTACCAGGGTAGCCGCAGCCGTAGATACGCAGTAGCAAAACAATCCGTCATGAAGGCGTTGTCATACGCATTCCGTGACCGTCGCGCCCGGAAGCGCGACTTCCGTCGTTTGTGGATTATCCGCATCAACGCAGCAGCCCGCATGTGCGGTGTCTCATACAGCCGTTTGATGAACGCGATGAAGACCGCAGGCATTGTCGTCGACCGCAAGATGTTGGCAGACTTGGCCGTGCACGACATGGCTGCCTTCCGCGCACTTGCAGAGCAAGCGATGTCCGCCGCATCGTGATCACCAGTACGAGTAATTCGTATGTGCGTCACATCCGCTCACTCCGCGACGATCGTTCGTCGCGTCAGAGTGAGCGGGTTTTTATGCTCGAAGGCGTACGCCTCGTCAATGACATGCTCGACGCAGACGTCATCCCCGACTATGTCCTCTTTGATCCCCAACAGCTCGATAGCACCCCTGCTGGTCAGGCACTGCTTGCGCGTATCTATGGCATCGCCCATACCTACGAGGCATCGAGCGTTGCCATCAAAGCCGCCAGCGATACCAATAGCCCCCAAGGCGTCATCGCTGTCGCCTCATGGCCCGAGTTGCCCATCTATGCACATGATTTCGTCCTCATCTGCGATGAAATCCAAGATCCAGGCAACCTCGGTACCATCATCCGCAGCGCGGCAGCTGTCGGCATCGATGCCATCTATTGCACCCCGGGCTGTGTCGATGTCTATGCCCCCAAAACCGTCCGCGCGAGCATGGGCAGCCTCTTCCGCGTGCCCATACGTCCCGACACAACGCTCGCGTCATTGCAGCCGCTTTTGGCAGGCACTACCATCGTCGCCGCCGATGGTGCCGCTGACGCGACCCCGTATACCCGGATTTCCTGGCAGCGCCCACACGCGCTCATCGTCGGCAACGAGGCACATGGACTCAGCGCTGCCGCGCGCGATATCGCCCAACAGCACATTTCCATCCCCATGCATCACGGCGTCGAATCGCTCAACGCAGCAATGGCTGCGACGGTTATCCTCTTCGAAGCACAACGCCGACGCGCCAACGGCTAGACGCAGCGCAGGTGCGTGCATCAATGCATCGTGGCGTGGTATACTTTTCTCAATACAGCGTTGACGAAGCGAGTACGGTAGCCACGGCGTGCAGGGAGTGTCGACCATTGACTGCGAATCGACACCGCATGACCTACCCGAAGTTCCCTTCTGAGCTGTCTCGTTGAACTCTACGGATGCGTAGGCGAGACCGGTACCCGCCGTTATCGGGGTTGAGGGTCGTTCACGCGGCCGAAACAGGGTGGTACCACGAGCCACGCATCGTCCCTGACGATTGCGTGATTTTTTGTGTCCTTATAGCCGGAGTTTCTATGAGCATCATCGACCAACTCGCAGCCATCGAATCGGCTGCACTGGCGTCGCTGCACGACATCACGACCATCGATGCACTGACCGCCTGGAAGAGCGACTACCTGGGCAAAACCGGACTCATCGCCAAACTAAGCCGAGAACTAGGCGCACTGGCGGCAGCCGACCGCCCCGCCGCTGGCCAACGCTTCAATGCCGTCCGCGCCAGCCTCGATGGAGCCTTCGCCGAGCGCGAAGCAACCGTCAACGCAGCCGCCCAAGGTCATGCCTTCGCCAGCGAAGCGCTCGACGTCACGCTGCCTGGGCGCCCACTCACCGTGGGACGGCTCCACCCCAGCACACGGGTCTTGCGTATGATTACCAACATCTTTGCAGAAATGGGCTTCCAAGTGTGGGAATCACCCGAAGTCGAGACCGATACGCTCAACTTCGAACTCCTCAATATCCCCGCAGACCACCCTGCCCGTGATATGTGGGATACGTTCTATATCGAGACTCCCCCTGGCGCCGAAAAAGTCCTCCTTCGCACGCACACCTCCCCCGGACAGATCCATGCTATGCGTGCCCATGCACCCAACCCGGTGCGCGTCATCCTGCCCGGCAAGTGCTTTCGCTATGAACAGGTGAGTACCCGCCACGAAATGATGTTCCATCAGGTCGAAGGCATCGCCGTCGGCACCAACATTACTTTCTCAGATCTCAAAGGGACACTCATTGGCTTTGCCGAACGGCTGTACGGGAGTGGTATCAAAACCCGATTCCGGCCAAGCTACTTTCCATTCACCGAACCAAGTGTCGAACTCGATGTCGAATGCATCCTCTGCAGCGGCACCGGTTGCCGCATCTGTAAGCACAGCGGCTGGCTCGAAGTGTCAGGGGCTGGGATGGTCCATCCCGATGTGTTGCGCAACGGCGGTTATGACCCAGCAATTTATAGCGGTTTCGCCTTTGGAATGGGTCCCGAGCGCATCACGATGCTGCGACATGGGATTGATGACATTCGCTGGTTCTTCTCGGGTGACGAACGCTTCTTGCAGCAATTCATCTAAATGAACGCACCAACTTCCACAACACGCGCCGCCGGCATCATCGTGCTGCTGATTCTGCTCCACAGCATGGTACTGGCACTCACCAATCCATTGGGTGAGGCTCCCGACGAGCCCGCCCACATGGAGTACGTGCGTTTTGTGGTGGTACACCAACGGCTCCCCATCCAATGTCAGGCGCCGTGTATCAGCGAAGTCATTGGTGAGGGTCATCAACCACCGCTCGCCTACCTGCTTGCAGCCATCGTCAGTGCGCCGTTCGTCGAGCAAAACGCCTGGGTGCCACAAGCCATCAATCCGCAGTTCATCTGGCAAGGCGGCGCTGATCCACAGGCACTCGTCCATGGCAGCCGTGAATATTGGCCCTGGCAAGGCACCATTCTCGCGTGGCGCATCATGCGCCTCGTCTCGGTGCTGCTAATCGCTGCAACCGCCTGGCTCGTGTATAGACTCGCACTGCGCATCAGTACACCATCGACAGCCCTCGTCGCGGTGCTTTTGCTGGCACTCACACCACAGACGGCAATCATCGGCAGCACGATGAGCAACGACGCGCTGCTGGGCTTCCTGAGCGCCGCACTGCTCATTCTTGTCAGAGACACGCGTCGTATCCGCGACATGCTTGGTGTAGGTGCGCTCCTTGGCTTGGCGCTGCTCACCAAGCAGAGTGCCATCGTGCTCATACCAACGCTGCTGGTCGCAGCGCTCGGCACCCGCAGCTGGTCGCAGCGCATATGCGCATTGCTGCTCGGCAGCAGCGTGACATTCCTGGTCGCCGGCTGGTGGTATTTGCGCAATCTCCAGCTCTACGGCGATATCTTTGGCATGAAGTTGTTCAGTCAGACATTCGCTGGTGCGGGCATCGACTGGCAGCACACTGCGAGTTGGTCAAACGCGTTCATCCAACTCATGCGCTCCGCCTGGGGGTTGTATGGCTGGATGAGCATTCCCTTGCCCGGTATCTGGTACGGCCTGGGCTGCGCCATTGTGCTGACGAGCGTTATCGGGATGGGGCTTCGTCTCGCGCGAGCACCACGCATCGGCGTTTGGTGGCTGTGGAGTGCACTCCTCATCATGTCGACTGGTGTCTGGTTGGTCGGTTTTGCACTTACCGTCGGCGCCGTCGCCTGGCAGAGTCGCCTCCTCATGGCGGCGCTCCCATTGTTCGTCATCATGCTTGCCGCCGGACTTACGCGCGGATTCGGCCTTGTGCCGAGCGCGCGTCAGGCTGTGACTATCGCAGTCGCCGCAGTCTGCTGTCTGCTCGGCCTCTGGTATGGAATCGTGCTGCCACGCTTCCATATGGCAATGCCCGACCCTGCCACAACGGTACAACCGTTGCCGCTACCCCGCGATGCGGTGTTTGCCGCACCAGGGAGTGCGGGAGGCATCGCACTGCTCGACATCGACGCGCCAGCGCACATTGCACCCGGCGACACGGTTGATGTCACGCTCCGCTGGCATGTCTATGACCGCCCCTTCCAGGACTGGCAGGTCTTCTTGGTTGTCCGTGACGTCAACAAGCGCCAGTACGCAACCTTTCTCCAGCCACTGCTGCCGATGGTACCAACCAGCACGTGGACACCGGGGGATCGCGTATTGACCCACCATCGGATTGTCATTCCCGCCGATTTGACCGAGAATTTCTACTTGATTCAAATCGGCCTCGTCGACACGCATTCCCCGCTCCGTGCCGAAAAGCGCAACGCGGCGCTCGAACTCACCGGCGATAGTATTTTCCTCCCTTTTACCGTTGGCAATCCGACACTTCCTTGACTATGTGCGAAAGGAACACTCATGCGTATACCTCTCTCGTGGCTGCGTGACTATGTCGACGTCACTCTGCCCATCGACGAACTCGCCGAACGACTGACCCGTTCCGGCCTCGAGGTCGACAGCATCGAACGCTACGGCATCGAAGGCGCCGAACTCCCCTGGGACCGCGACCTCATCGTCGTCTGCAATATCCGTGAAGTCACCCAACACCCCAATGCCGATCGTTTGGTCCTCGCTGAGGTTGAATTCGCCCCCGGCCAATTCCACACCGTGGTCACCGGTGCACCCAACATCCAGCAGTGGAAAGGCCTTGGCCCCATCACCACCCCGCTGCGCGCCGTCTATGCAAAAGAGGGCTCCGTCCTGTATGACGGGCACGTCGAAGGACGCGTCAAAGTCACGCTCAAGGGCAAACCCGTCCGTGGGGTCATGTCTGATGCGATGCTCTGCTCGGAGAAAGAGCTGGGCATGTCGGATGAGCACGAAGGCATTCTCTTGCTCCCAGACGACGCCCCTATCGGTGTGCCCCTGGTCGATTACCTCGGTGACGCCGTCATCGACATCGATGTGCTCCCCAACATGGCGCGTACGTTGTCCATCGTCGGCATGGCACGTGAAATAGCAGCCCTCACCGGCCAGACCATTCGCCTGCCCAAACCTATGGTCAAAACCGCTGGCGCAGCCGTCGAGCAGAGTATCAAGGTGACCATCGAGGCGACGTCGCTCTGCCCACGCTTCACCGCCACCATGGTACGCAACGTCACCATCAAGCCATCCCCGTTTTGGATGCAACGCCGCCTGACGATGGCAGGCCAACGCCCCATCAACAATATCGTCGATATCAGCAACTACGTGATGCTCGAACTCGGTACGCCCAATCATACCTTCGACGCAGATCAGGTCGCCCAACACCATATCGTTGTGCGCACCGCAAAACCCGGCGAGACCCTCAAAACGCTCGACGGTCGCACACACTCCCTCGCCATCGACCATCTGCTCGTCTGCGACACCACGCAGGCGCTGAGTGTTGCCGGCGTCATGGGTGGCGAAAGTAGCGAAGTAAGTCCTACAACGACCAACGTCCTCGTCGAGGCAGCAGTCTGGGAACCGACCATCATCCGCCGCATGTCGAGTACCTTCAAACTACGCTCCGAAGCGTCCAAACGATTCGAACGTGGCGTTGATGCCGAGATGCTCGATCTCGCCCAACGACGGCTCACCGAGCTCTTGCAGACCTATGCCGATGGGACCGTGGCACCCGGCATGCTCGACGTGCGTACAACGCCTGCCCTCGCCGTAAGCATGACCCTCACAACCCACGAAGTACGCCGCATCCTCGGCCTCGACTTCACCGTCGACCAAATCGCTGCATTACTCGCCCCACTCGCATTCACCTGCACAACCGTCGATGCACACACCCTATTGGTAGGAGTACCAAGCTATCGTATGGATGTCAGTCACACCGCCGACCTCTGCGAAGAAGTCGCGCGCATGTATGGCTACGACAACTTGCCCAGCACGGTTATGGCCGACGAGTTACCCACCCAGCGCACCAATCTCGCCCTCGAACGCGAACACTACGTCCGCGATGTGCTTGCGGCAGCAGGCCTCAACGAAGCTATCACGTACTCGCTGACCAGTCGCACCGCGGCAGCCAAACTCAATCCAGCCGAGCTCGAGTCATCGGAGTACCTGCACCTCGCGAATCCACTTTCCCCCGAACGTGAATACATGCGCCGCGATATTCTGCCGACGTTACTCGAAGCAGCCGCGGTCAACATCCGCGAGCGCGGCATGACGCGCCTGTTCGAGGTCGGTCATGTCTACCATCGCCGCAGTGATGCCATCCTGCCCACCGAGCCACTGCGCGTAGCCATTGTCATCGCTGGCAAACGCAACACCACCGCATGGAACGCGGCCAGCAGCGACAGCATTGACTTCTACGACATCAAAGGCATCGTCGAACTCCTGTGTGAACGCCTCCAACTCAGTGGTATTACTGTTAGCGCAAGCGATTTCACCCATTTGCAGCCTGGCCGGAGTGCATCCCTGCGCTTGACCATCGGCAAAGATTCCTTCGTCGTCGGTTCCTTCGGCGAATTACACCCCGAAGCCCGTGATCGCTTCGACATCCCCGCCATGCGCGTGGCTGTGGCAGAACTCGACCTCGAAATCCTCTTGGCTCACGCCGCAGTCCCCCGCTATACCAGTATCTCGCGCTACCCAGCTGCCAGCCAAGACCTCGCCTTCATCGCACCCGTCGCTATTACCGCTCAGGCCATCGAAGCATCGATACGCAAATACGCTGGGAATGCCCTCAGCAGCATCGAACTCTTCGACGTCTATGCAGGCGCAAATCTCGGCGAAGGCATGCGCAGCCTCGCGTTCCGCATTACCCTGCGGAGCACCGAGCGTACCCTCACCGACGCGGAAGTCACCAAGCTCCGTGCCAAAATCATCCGCGGCGTCGAACACGAAAACGGCGCCAAAATCCGCGCGTAACCCACCACTCCAGCACCGTCCACGACCAGAACGGTCGTGGACGGTTTTTTATGTCCTGAAAATACACGACATACATACATGAATTACTCATGAATTCTTATTGACACCCATCTCTTCATTCGCTATACTTTAATTAGTGAGTTAATAAGATTACTCGTGTATGAAAGAATCATCTATGACACAACCGCCATTTGACCGGAGTGCCCAACGCTTCACCCAAATCACACTGATTACCCTACTCGCCGTCGGATTCATTGCCGGTAGCACGATTACCATCGTTATCGCCGCGGCAATGCTCGGGATTACATTGCTTTCACCTGCATACGCACCACAGTTACTTGTATATCGCTCTCTGGTGCGTAGCACTGTGCTCCGCGCGGATCCTGTGGACGAAGACCCCGCCCCACACCGATTTGCGCAGCAGGTAGGCTTTGGAGTGCTTGTCGTCGGTGTCATTGCAAGTAGTCTGGGTGCATTGACGTTGGCATGGGGTGCGGGGCTGTTGGTATTGGCATTAGCCCTCATCAACGTAACCACGGGTTTTTGTGCGGGTTGCTTTATGTATGCTCAACTCGCTCGTTTACGGAGGTAACGATGATTGAACGAATACTGCTGCTCGGTGTGGTTGTCGCCGTCGTCCTGTTGGTCCGCGCCTATATGACACACATGACCCGTCGCGCCACCAAACAAACAATCGACATGCCAGAGAACAATCGTGGCAACGCTGGCGTGATATCCTTCTCTGCCGATGGGTGTGTGCAATGCGAAAAGCTGCAAAAACCTGCACTGGCGCGATTGCATACGCAGCGCAGTGATGTGCCCGTCACCCATTTGCGGGTAGAAGAACATCAGGAACTCGCCAAAAAACTCGGTATCTTTACCGTGCCCAGCACCATCGTGCACGACGCAGCAGGGACCGTACGCAATCTCAACCTCGGTTACACCGACGATGTGACGCTCTTCAACCAACTCGCTGTCGTTTCGGCACCGCCGCACTGCCTCTAGTGCGTCTGTTTATACACCTGATGTACGTTGTGCTAACGTACATCAGGTGTTTTTTATCGCAAGAAAAAGACCATTCGCAAATTCGTTTTCAATAACGTACCGCAATCAAACCGAGAAGCACTTGGATTCTCTCATCATAGAAAAAGGCGAGCCGAAGCTCGCCATGCCATCACAATAAAACAACTTCAAACTACACTGATACCTACAAACTACTCAGTGCAAGGTTTCGGAGCGCATCTGGATTACGTTGCAGTTTGGCAAACGCCTCGATGAGATGATCGATGCCTTCTCGGCCAGCACGAAACATTCCTTCATCGAGATAAATCTGCTCTACGAGTCCAGCGCGTTCAGCCACTGGTAAAGACCATTTGCGCGGATCAAGCCGGTCTGCGTACTGCACGGCAACTGGGAGTCGTGAGAGTTTTGGTTGGAAGAGGGGATACTTACTCATTGGTTCATACCCAACCCAACATCCGATGCCTTCGGCAGCGAGTGCCTCACAGACAATACTGTTCGGCACGCCCCCAAATGCTTCGGGCGTTATTGCCACAATGAAACGATAGAAAGACAAACGAGTCATTCGTTCATCGAGCTGCAACGCACGTACACCATGAATGTCGTTGAGCCGTTCCATAAAATACCGCGCGTTTTCTGCCCGTTCGTTCATTTGCGCATGAAATTTATCAAACTGACTACACAACAACGCTGCATTGAGTTCGCCGAGCCGATAATTGCAGCCAAAGGTGTACACTTCACCGGCGGGGTCTTTTGGTCGACCACAGTCGATTATCGAGTGTGCCTTCTGGGCAAGCTCCTCGTTATCAGTCAGCAGTGATCCACCCTCGCCTGCGGTGAGGATTTTGGAACTCTGATGGCTAAACGACCCAAATGCCCCAAAACTGCCAACCCCACGCCCGCGCCACTGCTTGCCGGGGCTGTGCGCACAGTCTTCGATGATATGGAGATTATGTTTTGCCGCAATCGCCGTCAGTGCATCCATGTCACAGACGATTTGTCCAGCATGTACGGGAATAATTGCTTTGGTACGCGGAGTGATTGCTTCCTCCACTGCTTCGGCATCAATCCCCCAACTTTTTGGCTCA
>CANJHS010000047.1 GCA_947474225.1 Roseiflexaceae bacterium
GGACATCAAAGGTCTGACCGTCGAAAAGGTGCTCGTCGCCGAAGCAATCACCTACGAGCGCGAAATCTACCTCGGCGTCATCATGGACCGCGCCTCCAAGCGCATCGTCGTGATGGCCTCGGCCGAAGGCGGCGTCGAAATCGAAGAGGTCGCCAAGACCAACCCCGATGCCATCAAGAAAATCGAAGCACACCCAACCATGGGCTTGCTCGACTACCAAGCCCGCAATCTGGCGTTCGCCGTCGGCTTCACCGATAGCAAGCAGGTCCGCCAGTTCGCCGGCATCGCCATGGCCTTGTTCAAGGTCTACATCGAACAAGACGCCTCACTGGCCGAGATAAACCCCCTCGTCGTCAAGGCAGACGGCAGCCTACAGGCCCTCGACTCCAAAATCGTCGTCGACGACAGCGCGTTGTTCCGCCACCCCGAGCTCGAATTGATGCGCGACGCATCCGACGAGCCATTGGCCGAGCAACAGGCCCGCGAAGCCGGTATCACCTTCATCAAGCTCGATGGTGACATCGGCTGTATGGTCAACGGTGCCGGTCTGGCCATGGCCACCATGGACGTCGTCAATTTGTACGGCGGATCACCAGCCAACTTCCTCGACGTTGGCGGCGGCGCCGGTAAAGACAAAGTCAAAGCAGCCTTGCAGATTATCTTGTCTGACAAAAACGTCAAATCCGTGTTGTTCAACATCTTCGGCGGTATCACCCGCGTCGACGAAGTCGCCCGCGGCATCATCGCTGCCCTCGCAGAAGTCAACACCGACGTGCCGATGGTCGCCCGCTTGGTGGGTACCAACGAAGTCGAAGGTCGCAAACTCCTCGAAAACAGCGTCCTCATCCCCGCCGCGACCCTCGGCGAAGGCGCCCAAAAGGCAGTCGCCGCAGCCAAAGAATACGCAGCCCGCAAAGGACTCTCATAGATATCAGTTATCAGTTACTAGATATCAGTTAATTGGTTACGGGGAGTTTCAGCGCAGTGTCCGGAGCAATCCGGCGCTGCGCTTGCGTTTCACGTCTGATTTAATCAACTACCGACTACACTTTACACTCTGCTCCATGCTAACTGAAAACTGAAAACTGAAAACTGAAAACTGAAAACTGAAAACTGAAAACTGAAAACTGAAAACTGAAAACTGCTAACTGCTAACTGCTAACTGCTAACTACTAACTACTAACTACTAACTACTAACTACTAACTACTAACTACTAACTACTAGCTGCTAACTACTGCTTCAGCGCTTGTGCCAAATCCGCAATCAAATCCTCGGTCTCTTCGATGCCGGCCGAAATACGCACCAGGTGTGCAGGAATCTCGTGCGCAGAGCCTGCCGCATGGGTCAAAATACGTGGCAGTTCAATCAAGCTTTCGACCCCACCCAAACTGACCGCATAGGTAAACAACTTGGTCGATTCGACCAACCGATGGGCTGCTGCCACTCCGCCTTTGACGGTGAACGACACCATGCCTCCGTACATGCGCATCTGGCGGGTGGCCAGGTCGTGTTGCGGGTGGCTTTTGAGCCCGGGATAGTAGACGTGTTCAATGGCTGGGTGTTTTTCGAGATATTCAGCAATCGACTGTGCGTTGCGGCAATGGGCTTGCATGCGCAATGCCAGAGTTTTCACCCCACGCATGATGAGAAAGAGGTCCCACGGCGCGGGCACCGAGCCCACGGCGTTTTCGATGTAGCGCAGCTTTTTCGCCAAATCGGGATTGTTGGTGACCAATGCTCCGCCGATGACGTCGCTGTGCCCGCCGTGATATTTGGTGGTGCTGTACGAGACGATGTCGGCCCCCAATGCCAACGGCTGCACCAGGTACGGCGAGGCGAAGGTGTTGTCGACGACGGTCAACGCGTTATGCGCTTTCGCAACTGCGCTCAATGCGGCGATATCGGCCACGCGCAACATCGGGTTAGTCGGTGTCTCGATCCAGAGCAATTTAGTGTTGGGGCGGAAGGCAGCCCGCACCGCAACCACATCCGTCACGTCGACGAAGGTCGTGGTGATGCCGTGTTGGGCGAAGATTTTGGTGAGCAAGCGGTGCGTGCCGCCGTAGACGTCATCACTGGCAACCACGTGATCGCCGGGCGAGAGCATGTGCAGGACGGCGGTTTCGGCGGCCAAGCCCGATGCGAACGCCATCGCGTCGCAGCCGCCATCGAGTGAGGCCAGGACCTGCTCGAGCGCGGTACGGGTCGGATTGCCGGAGCGGGCGTAGTCGTAGGGTTGACTGCTGCCCACTTCGAACTGCGCAAAAGTCGACGTCTGGTAGATGGGGAACGATACCGCACCGGTCTGTGGGTCGGGCTCTTGACCGACGTGGATGGCGCGCGTGGCGAATCCGGCGGTATTGAGGTGGGGTTGCTGCGTCATGTGTG
Source organism: Roseiflexaceae bacterium (assembly GCA_947474225.1). Lineage (GTDB taxonomy): Bacteria > Chloroflexota > Chloroflexia > Chloroflexales > Roseiflexaceae > UBA965. Next base: position 2,390 of record CANJHS010000047.1, read on the forward strand.
AATTCCTTTTGTTCTCTTTGTTGGAGAGAAATGCATTGAGGAGTACGTCAGCCGTGTGGATGAAAAAATTGGACAACCAGCAATTCGAGTTCACGAAGGCGCTGCTTGTCTGCATGCTCGGTGTGTACTGTGTACGCCTCTGCAATACGGTTTGCCCACTCGTTATGCAGTTCAGGCCGCGAGTGGCCAGACTGCACCCAGGCAATATCTGCCTCGAGGAGCGCGGCCAAAAGATCGATTGCCGTATAGCGCGCGGTCGTAGCTGGCAGGCGATCTCGTTTGGCGTCCGGGTAACTCGTCCCAGCGACCAATTGCGGTGGCTCACAATCAAACATCCCAGCGAGCAGCACGACCGTGCGTTCCGAAGGGACGGACAAGCCCATTTCGATATGTGACACAGCCACGCGAGAAACCGCTAGCCGTACAGCCAACTGTTCTTGGGTCCAGCCGCGTTCGCCGCGGAGGCGGGCGATTTTTTTGCCCAATGATTCACGCGGGTCTATCAGCGCCATGTCAGATACCCCGCTAATTGAGTTAGCAGACAACTATGCATGTCTGTAGTATAAATGAATATAGTGTTTCATCATTTCGAGGGCAACATGGCAAAAAAGCGCGCACTCATCACCGGAATTACCGGCCAAGACGGTTCATATCTGGCAGAATACCTGCTCGAGCAGGGCTACGATGTTATCGGCATGATTCGTCGTTCGAGCACGGTCAACTTCGAACGTATCCACCACATCCAAGACAAAGTCACCTTGGTCGCCGGCGACCTGCTCGACGAAGTCTCGATGATTCATCTGCTCCGCGAACATCGCCCATCCGAGGTCTACAACCTGGCCGCCCAGAGTTTTGTGCAGACGTCATTTAGTCAGCCGGTGTTCACTGGCGAAGTGACCGGCCTCGGTGTGACCCGCATCCTCGATGCAGTGCGTGTGGTCGATCCCGGCATCCGCTTCTATCAGGCCAGCTCGTCCGAAATGTTCGGCAAGGTACAAGCCGTCCCACAATCCGAAACAACGCCCTTCTACCCCCGTTCCCCGTACGGTGTCGCCAAACTCTATGGCCACTGGATTACCGTCAACTACCGCGAGAGCTACGATATGTACGCCTGCAGCGGTATTTTGTTCAACCACGAAAGCCCGCGCCGTGGGTTGGAGTTTGTCACCCGCAAAATCACCAATGCCGTGGCCCGTATCAAGTTGGGCAAAGACAAAGAACTCCGCCTGGGCAATCTCGACGCCAAGCGTGACTGGGGCTACGCCAAGGACTACGTACGCGCCATGCATTTGATGCTCCAGCAAGACACCGCGGACGATTACGTCGTTTCGACCGGCGAGACCTACTCGGTCCGTCGCTTCTGCGAAATAGCATTCGGGCATGTCGGCCTCAACTACCAAGACTACGTCGTCATCGACGAGCGCTTCTATCGCCCTGCCGAGGTCGATTTGCTGGTCGGTGATCCTGCCAAAGCCAACAAAAACCTCGGCTGGAAGCCACAGGTCACCTTTGAGCAACTCGTCACCATGATGGTCGAGTCGGACCTCGCCGCCAATAAGTAGGTTACAGGTTACAGGTCTGAGGTGGATGCGCTGCATCGCCTTGGACCTGTTTTGTGTTGGGCAATGACGCGGTCCATCAGGGGCGACGTCGTTATGCCCCGCGAAGCGGGGTACGTCGCTCGTAGATTCCATTCGCACAGGTGTACATCGCCCGTAAAGTATAGAGCACGCCCCTATGTTTTCTGTCCGGAACTGATAACTGATACCTAACAACTGCATCCTGCTATAATTGCGTCAAAGCAACCCCAACAAAGGAAACGCAATGAGCAATGCAACGATGCACGGGCTCGTCTATCGCGGCCCACGCGAACGCACGCAGATCGAAGAAGTCGTCGTACCGTCGCCTGCGCCTGGCCAAGTGCTGATGAAAGTCGGCGCCGTCGGCGTCTGTGGCACCGACATCCATGTCTGGCAGGGTGATAATCATCAGATGGAAGGGCCACGCATCCTCGGCCACGAGTTTTCGGGAGAGATTGTCGCACTGGGGTCCGGCGTAACGGACTTCCATGTCGGCGAGCGTGTCGTATCCGAGACTGCTTCGTGGGTCTGTGGCGTCTGTCCGTACTGCCGTGCGGGTCAATACAACGTCTGTCCCACCCGCAAGGGCTTTGGCTTTGGTGCCGATGGCGCAATGGCCAACTACGTCCTCAGCCGGCCTGGGATTCTGCACCGCATTCCCGATCGTGTGTCGATGGCACATGCCTCGATGACAGAGCCTGGCTGTGTGGCGTATAACGCTATTTTTGAGAAAAGCCGCCCCCGCCCGGCCGACCACGCTGTGGTGTTGGGACCTGGTCCGATTGGGTTGATGTGTATCGCGATGCTCCGCATCGCTGGCGTCGGCCGGATTAGCGTCATCGGGTTGCGCCGGGACGGGCATCGCCTCGATTTGGCCAAAACGATGGGCGCAGACGACGTGCTCGTCGCCGATGAGATGGACGCCGTCAAGGCAGTCATCGATGCCGGTGACGGCTTTGGGGCACATCTGGTCGTCGATGCCGTCGGCGTCTCCAAAACCCTCGACCAATCTCTGGACATGGTCCGTCCCAATGGGCAAATCACCAAAATCGGCTGGGGTCCCGCCCCGGTAGGCTTCAGCATTGATCGCCTCATCATCAAAGCCGCCACCCTGCAGGGCTCGTTCAGCCACCTCCATGGGACGTGGGAGCGTGTCTTGGCGTTGATGGGTACGGGGCAACTCAACGTCGCTCCACTGGTGACCGAGTTCGACCTGCACGACTGGCACGAGGGCTTTATGGCGATGGAAGAACTCACCATCCCCAAGGCCGTGTTGCGTCCCAACGGGTCTGTCGCCTAATACGGAGATGCTATGTCACTGCATATCGGTCAGAATCCCATCGGATTAGCGGCCTATTCATTCCCGTGGCGCTGCGGCTTCGCCGGTGCCGGTACCGACCGTGTCTGCACGCGACCCTACGATGCTCACGCGTTGCTCGAGCTCGCTTCGTATTACAACATGGCTACGGTAGAGATTCCGGTCGACATCATCAAGGACCAGGCCGATGCCGGCCTGACCGAATTCCGGCGCAGGGCAGACTCGCTCGGCATCAACATCGTTGTCGATGGCGCGGTTATCGATGCAGCGATGCTGGCAGCACTGCTTCCCAAAGCTGCATTGCTCGGCGCCAAAGTGCTGCGGGTGATGCTCAGTGGCATGCTCGAGGGTGCGCGTGCGACATTCCCTGGCGGCTGGGACGCCCACTTCGAACGACAGATTGCAGTGCTCAAAGCACATCGATCGCTGGCAGAACAATACAACATCATCATCGCTCCCGAGAATCATCAGGACCTCGATAGCCATGACCTCATCCGCATGTGCGACGAAGTGGGTGGTCGACACATCGGCGTTACCCTCGATGCCGTCAATCCGCTGGCTGTCGCCGAAGAGCCTATCGCCTTTGCACGTGCGCTCGGATCCCGCATCGTCAATGTGCACCTCAAGGACTACACCATGCACCTCACCGACGAGGGGTATCGATTGGTGCGCTGTGCGCTTGGGCAAGGGGTGCTTGATGTGCCGGCATTGTTTGCAGTGTTGGCAGAAGTCGCGCCACAGGCAACCTGCAATATCGAACTCGCCGCTATTAATGCGCGCCACATTCGTGTCTGGACGCCGGAGTGGTGGCAAGGGTATTCACGCACCTATAGCCCCGCCACACTCCAACCACTCCTTGCATTTCTGGCCCAACACGTCAGTAGCGCTGCCGTCGATTGGCGCACGCCGTGGGAGCAAGGTGCAGATGCAGTCTCGTTGGGTGCCTACGAAGAAAGTCAATGTGCACAGAGCGTGGTCTATCTGCGTTCCCTGATGCCACACCATACAGGGGGTCGTTGATGACTGCAGTCGCTCCGTTAGATTTATTCAAACTCGACGGCAAAGTCGCCCTTATCACCGGGGCTTCCGGTGGATTGGGCGAAGTTTTTGCACACACGCTGGCAGCTGCCGGCGCAGATATCATCCTGGTCGGCCGTCGCAGCGAACCGCTCGAGGCCCTCGCGATTACCCTGCGCGACCTGTATGGTCGGACGATTACTCCCTATGCCGCTGATGTGACTGACGTCGCACAAATCGATGCAATGGTGCAGGCGGTCGGCAATGTCGACATCCTCATCAACAGCGCCGGCATTAATTTGCGCAAACCCGCTGTCGAATATCCCATCGACAAATGGGACGAACTGATGAAGGTCAACCTTTCGGCACCGTTCTATATGGCCAGAGCATTTGCGCCACAGATGATCGCGCGTCGCTGGGGTCGCGTCATCAATATCAGTTCGATGTTAGGCACCGTCGGTCTCGCCGAACGCGCGCCCTACACAGCCACCAAAGGTGGTCTCATCCAGTTGACGCGCACCTTGGCGCTCGAATGGGCCAGTAGCGGTGTCACCGTCAACGCACTCTGCCCGGGACCCTTCGCCACCGACATGAATATCCCCATCATGAACAATCCAGCAGCCTATCATTGGTTCATCGAGCGCCTTCCCATTGGGCGTTGGGGTGATCTGAAAGATCTGCACGGCCCGATTTTGTTTCTGGCGTCTGACGCGTCGGCATTTATGACTGGCGCATCGATGGTCGTCGATGGTGGTTGGACCGCTCAATAATCGGCTACCGCCGACTGGAGGATGCTATGGCACAAGGTTATCGAGTGGTGATGCCCAAAGAATACAGCGTCGAAATTCAAGAATTCCACATCCCCGATGTCGGTCCAGACCAGGTACTGGTCCAAACCGAGGCCTCCGGCATCAGCGCGGGAACTGAGCTTGCCATCTACACCGGCATTCACCAATGGCTCAAAGATCCCAGCAATACGTGGGCCAAATTTCCCTTCGTCCCTGGCTATAGCTCGGTGGGTCGCATCGTCGCAGTCGGCAAAAACGTCACCCGGTACACCGAAGGACAACGCGTCTTCGGCCCTGGTCGGCACGAGAGTCACTCCGTCATCGACGTCCACGCCGAAACAGAACTCTTCCCCATTGCCGATCACGTTCCATCCCCACAAGCGGCCATGCTGTCGTTGGCGCGATTCCCATTCACTTCACTTGTCCAATCACAACGCATCCTCGGCCAGGCAGTCGTCATCCTCGGGATGGGCATGATTGGCCAAATCGCAACCCGGTTGTTCGCCGCTTCGGGCGCATACCCCATCATCGGCGTCGATAGCTTTGCCCAGCGTCGCAAGTGGGCCGAACAGGTCTATGGTGTGCGTACGATTGACCCCAGCAGCGGCGACGCACCCACCCAGCTCCAAGCGCTGTTGGGCCGCAAAGCAGACATCGTCGTCGACGCAACCGGAGTGCCTGCAGCCCTCCAAGATGCTCTCAAACTCGTCGCCGACGGCGGTCAAGTCGTGTTGGTAGGCAGTCCGCGCGGGATCATCCAAAACTTCGATTCGTATTGGGATCTGCATGGCCGTTCTGTCACGGTGACCGGTGCGCACGGGAGCGCAATTGGTGGGGCGGTGCGTGAGCACTTCCCGTTCACGCGTGACCGCGCCTTGCCGTTAATCGCCCACTATGCCGAGAGTGGCAAAATCGATTTGTCGAACATGCTCACCCATCATGTCCACGCGAGCCAGGCTCACGAGATGTACGACGGATTGTTGCACCACCGCAACGAATACCTCGCCGTGACATTGCATTGGGATGCGGTGTAATCATGACACACGTGGTTGTCATCTCGGGCGCTGGGAGTGGAATCGGTGCAGCCACCGCGATTCGTTTTGCAACGTCAGGTTCGACTGTCGTGCTGATGGGTCGGCGTCCCGACGCCCTCAAAGAAACCGCTCTCCAATGCCATGAACGGGCAGTCATTTTGCCCTGTGATGTCACCGATCCGGTTGCGGTACGTGCAGCCGTGGCACACATCGAATTCCGCTATGGTCATATCGATGTGCTGGTCAGTGCCGCCGGCACAAATCTGCCCGCGCGCACGGTACCCGAATTGACCGCTGCGTCGTGGCAGATGATGCTCGATGCAAATCTGACGGGTGCATTCCATCTCATCACTGCGTGCGCGCCGCTTATCCGCACGAGCAAAGGGGTCGTGATTGCAATTGGTTCGACCTCTGTGCCGCGACCGAGCGCCCTTGGTGGCGCAGCCTACAATGCTGCCAAAAGCGGATTGTCTGCATTTGTGCGGACCATGGCCCAAGAAGAGGCCGCCCATGGCGTGCGCATGACGATGCTCCAGCCGGGTGAAGTCGACACGCCGCTTATCGACAAACGCCCCGCCCCAGTCAGCGCCGAACGCCGCGCCGCCATGCTCCATGCCGATGATGTGGCGCTGACTATCCAGTTTATTGCCAGCCTACCCGCTCGCGCGCACATCCCCGAGATGATTCTCACACCGAGTGCAAATCCGTTTGTCTAATGGTCGACAGTGGGAACGTTTCACGCAGAGACGCATATACGCAGAGAAACACGCAGAGATACAGAACAGGTGATGTACCTTTTTCTCGTGCTCTGCGTGCGTGTTTGGTGAGTATGCTGGTCTGATGGCAAAATTGTGCGGCAGAGAGGATTTGCATCCATCCCCACCACAACGCACTGATAACTGATAACTGATAACTGATAACTGATAACTGATAACTGATAACTGATAACTGTCTACCGTCGCGCTACCGCAACATCCCGTTCTTTGGGCAAATCAAACCAAGCGTTATTGCAGATGGCCATGGCTTCAACGTCCAACACCAAATCGATATTGGCGAGTGAATCCGCTAGTTGCTCTGGGCGACTCGCGCCGATGATGGGGGCAGTGATGCCTTCTTGGGCGCGCACCCACGCCAATGCAGCGTGCGTCAACGAGATACCACGGCCGGCGAAGTACGTCTGTAATTCGGCGACGGTGTTGTGTACTTCGTCGTTCCAATACCGTTTGCGATAGAGTTCCCCAGCGCCGGTCAGATTGAAGCGCGTGCCGGGTTGAAGCGTCCGTTGTGCGGTATAGCGACCGGTCAACATGCCGCCGGCGAGGGGATTGTACGGAATGACGCCCAGACCATAGGCTTTGGCCACTGGCAGGATTTCGTCTTCGATCATGCGGAACAGCATGTTGTAGCGTGGCTGGAGCGACACAAAGCTACTCAGATGGCGTGCATCACTGGTCCACAGCGCCTGCATGATTTGCATGGCGGTGAAGTTCGAGCACCCAATGTAGCGTACCTTGCCGGCCCGAACGAGATCGGTCAGCGCCTCGAGCGTCTCGCTGATGGGAGTCTCTGGGTCAGGGGAATGTACCTGGTAGAGGTCGATGTAATCGACCCCGAGGCGCGTCAGGCTGGCATCACAGGCGGCCATAATATGCTTGCGTGACAAGCCTTCATTGTTTGCACCGGGCGCCATTGCGCCGCGGCATTTGGTGGCCAGGACGAGGTCGTGGCGATTTTTGCGGGCTTTGAGCCACGAGCCAATGAAAACTTCGGTGCGGCCGGCACTACTAAAATCCCCACCCAGCGGGTACACATCGGCAGTGTCGATAAAGGTGATGCCGTTGGCCACCGCTGTATCGAGGATGGCGTGTGACGTGGCTTCGTCGGCCTGGTTACCAAATGTCATGGTTCCCAAACAGAGTTCGCTGACGTGTAGTCCGGTGCGGCCGAGTCGTGTAGTACGCATAGTACTCCTTTGGGTATGCTACGAATGACACTAGTGTACGCCATTTGAGTGGTGTTTTGGCAACAAAAAACGAGCGGAGGCGCACCCGGCCACCGCTCGTGTGATGAAATTATGGTTTAGTAGCGGTTGTCGTCGCGTGGTCCGCGGCGAGGAGCGCCTGCACCGAAACCGGGCTTTTCGTCCGATTCGTTGACGCGCAACTGACGACCGGCAGTTTCGAGGCCATTGGTGGCCGAAATTACATCTTCGACGTTGTCGACTTCCATCTCAACGAAGCCAAACCCACGTGAACGCTGGGTATCACGGTCGATGACGACGCGGGCACTGACAACTTCACCGTGATCGGCAAATGTGTTGCCCAAATCTTCACTCGTCATACGCCATGGCAAATTACCAACAAAAAGCTTGACACGCATTACAATCCACTCCCTCTGCCCACCAAATTGGACATCGCGAAATCGTATAGATTTCGCCTAAACCGTACCTAGTTGCCAATCCGAGGTCTCACCCCACTGCCTGACCGGTCTGCGTATCAACCTTGAACTCACATCCTGCCGGGTGCAACCGTGAACGGAAGGCGGAAGGTGGGACTTCTAAGATGCGTGACGAAGTTCGATACGTCAATTGACATCGTGATTATATCATGCTTTTGTGAGACATTGATGATGATGTGGTCCAATCCAACGCGTACAGACGACTTTTCTTTAGAAATTGTAATGTATGGAGAGAAAGCGATGTCTGAGGTGCGCCCACATATGCCGGTGGGCGCACGTGTCGATGCGTTATGCGGATCCTAAACGCATCAATAATGCTGCCATATGGCGCATCCCATTGCGAAAATCATTGATGCGGATATTTTCATTGGGGGCATGCACACGCGACCCCGAATAGCCGACCCCCAGCGTGATAATCGGCACCCCGATATCATGAGAAAAAAGGTAGTTCGGCCCCGATCCACCAGACATCGGCCAAATCAAAGGCTCGCGACCATAGACATCGACCGCCGCGTCGACCAATGTCTGCACCAACGGGTGATCGGGCGCCGTACGCGCAGGCCGACCGGCGCCGACCACGGTAATATGGATGTCGTGGAACCCATGCGCATCGAAATGTGCGCGCAACTGTTTGACTACGTCCTCGGGCTTTTGGTCGGGTACCAGTCGGAAGTCCACCTTCGCACTAGCCCGCGCAGGTAACACCGTCTTTTGTCCCGCACCTTGGTAGCCCGAGGTAATGCCGCAGATGGTACATGTCGGTTCGAAGATTTCGCGGCGGCGCAATTCAACGCCAGACGCATTTTTCAAAAACATCGTGTTGCCGAACAATTCTTGCATCTCTTCGTCGCTGTCGGGCAGTGCTGCCAACAGCTCCATGTCCCGTGCCGTAGGTGCAATCACCGATTCGTAAAAGTTGGGGAGTTGGATGCGTTCGTCTTGATTTTTAAGGGTATTGAGTGCCCATACCAGGCGCCAGGCAGCATTGGGCAAAATAGAGCCGGCAATGCCTGAGTGTGTGTCGATTTTGGCTGTTTCGACCGAAAGTTCGAGGTAGCAGATGCCGCGCAACCCGAGGTAACTTATGGGCACGCCATCGGCGTTGTGTGTGCCGAATTCCCAGACGCAGGCGTCTGCCTTGAGGCGGTCGAGATTGGCGTGGATGAATGGTGCCAAATTAGGTGAGGCGATTTCTTCTTCGCCTTCGATGAGGAACTTGATGCCCACCGGCAACTCGCCCAGTACATGTTTGACTGCGGCGATAGCAGCAATGCGGCTGACGAGCTCACCTTTGTCATCGGCAACGCCACGGGCTATCAGCAGATTGTCTTTGCGGGTCATGGTGAACGGGTCACTGTGCCACAAATCGAACGGTTCGGCAGGTTGTACGTCGTAGTGGTTGTAGCAAAGCAACGTCGTGTCGCGTGTTCCCTTTGCTTCGGCGTAGACGACAGGATTACCGGCGGTGGCCATCAGTTGGGCGTCGAGGCCGACTGATGTGAGGAGGTCGGCGACACGTGCGGCGCAGGGTTCGACGCCTTTACCCTGGGCTGCGACGCTGGGGATGGCGCAGAGCTCACCGAGGATCCCCAAAAATCGGTCGAAATGCTGGTCGATATAGGCATCGACACGCTGGAGTGGCGTTGTCATGATTGGCATTCCTTTTCGCGTGATTCTCGTGCGATTGTACACTAGGAGCGGATGCTGTAGCGTTTGACGCATCAAAAGCGATGTTCTACCATACACAGACGAATGATACAGCACACGGGAGTTCGGTCATGCGAATAGTTGTCACCGGTGCCAACGGGCAACTCGGACAAGCAATCATGCGCCAATTCGAGGGCCAGCATGAGTTGTTCCCACTCGGTCATGCCGACATTGAGCTGAGTGAGGCTCGCACAGCGGATACTATCGCAGCGTTGCGCCCCCACGTGATTGTGCATGCAGGCGCGATGACCAATGTCGATGGTTGTGCGCGCGACCCTGATGCAGCCTATGCCGCCAACGCGCTCGGCTCACGCTGGGTTGCGCAAGCTGCCGTACGGAGCAACGCGCGGATGGTCTACATCAGCACCAACGAAGTGTTCGATGGCACCGCGACCGTTCCCTATGGTGAATATGACCGGCCCAACCCAATAAATGCATATGCACGGTCGAAGTATGCGGGCGAACAAGCGGCACGTGAATTGCTTGATCGCCTGTATGTCGTACGGGTAGCGTGGCTATTCGGCGGAGCACGGAACTTTGTGCGTACGGTTATGCGTCTGAGTAGTGAGCAATCGTCGTTGCGTATGGTTGACGACGAAATCGGCTCTCCGACGCATGCTGGTGACGTAGCAATTGCGCTTGGGCAGCTCCTAGACACGGATGCGTACGGTACGTACCATTTTGTGAATCAAGGGTCCTGCTCACGCTACGAATTAGCCGCGACAGTGCTCGCCGCTGCGGGTCGAAGTACGCTCACACTCGAACCGATGAAATTAGCTGATTTTGTCCGCCCGAGTCGTGTTCCGCTCTATACTGCGCTGCATAACTATGTTGGTACAGCGCAAGGAATTGTACTTCGGCCCTGGCAAGACGCCGCGAATGCATTTGTGCAGAGCATCATCGAGGGCAACGCGTGATCGATGTCATCGTGCCAAACTACAATGGCCGCCACCACTTGGAGATCTGTATACCCGCGCTGCTCCGGCAGACACGCTTGACGGATGTACGCATAATGGTGGTCGACGACTGCTCAACCGACGACTCGGTTTCATTTCTCCGGGCTACGTACCCTGATGTAGCTGTCCTGCTGCTTGCGCATAACCAGGGCTTTGTGGCTGCCTGTAATGCCGCAATTGCGGCCACAGATGGCGAATATGTTGTCCTTCTGAATAACGACACCGAGTGTGATGAACACTGGCTCGAAGCGCTCGTAGGTACACTCGAGCAATCCCCGACATATGCATTTGCAGCAAGCAAACTGTTGTTGTTTGACCGACGTGATATCATTCACTCAGCCGGTGATTTCTATCGAATGGATGGAATTCCTGGAAATCGTGGTGTCTGGCAACATGACGGACCTGCATATGCTACTTGCGAGGAAGTCTTTGGGCCATGTGCTGGTGCTGCTGCATATCGACGCTGTGCGCTTGAAATATTGGCAGTGCGTGGACACGTGTTCGATACAGATTTGGGAATGTATTGCGAAGATGTCGACCTGAATCTGCGCGCACGATTACACGGAATGCGGACCGTGTATGTACCGACTGCGATTGTATATCATCGTTTGAGTGCAACCGGCGGCGGGGCACTCGCGAGTTACTATTGTGGGCGTAATTTTGTCTTGGTCTGGCTCAAAAACATACCTGCCCCGTTGTTTTGGCGTGCTTTTCCGTCAATGCTCTGGCAACAACTGTTGATTTTTGGGTCAGCGTTACGGCACATCCGTGGCGAAGCAGCGCAGGCACGACTGCGTGGACAATTTGCGGTGTTCCCAAGGCTCGGGCTTTTCTTGCGTAAACGTCGTGACATCCCAGCAGATGTTGATATAGCGGTAATGTACTTGACGATGTAATCACACGGCACGAATCGGCGATTTGAGCTTCCGAGAGGATATGGCATGACCACGGTACCGCTTCTATCGATCATCATTCCGGCATACAACGAGCAACTGCGCCTTCCTGCGACACTCGCCGCAATCAAGAGCTATGTCGAGACGAGACAGCTTGCTATCGAAGTCCTTGTCGCCGATGATGGAAGTAGCGATGCCACGGCATCTATCGTCCAAGAAGTTGCCAACAGTTGGCCAGCACTTCGTCTCTTAACCCTCGATCACCGCGGCAAGGGATTTGCGGTACGTGCAGGGGCATTGGCTGCTGTCGGACAATATGTGTTGTTGTGCGATGCCGACCTTGCGGTTCCCATTAGTGAATGGGAGCGGGTCTATGCGAATTTTGTGATGGGTTATGACGTCGTCATCGGCTCGCGCGAAGGTCAGGGGTCACACCGCGAAGGCGAGCCGCTCCACCGACATGTGATGGGACGCGTCTTTAATGGGTTGGTGCGGCTATTGGTGGTGGGCAATTTTAACGATACACAGTGTGGATTTAAGGCGTTCCGACGCCCCGTCGCGTACGATTTGTTCCGTCGAGCGCGCATTTATGGTGATGACGCACCGGTCATCAAAGGAGCGGCGGTGACGGCGTTCGATGTCGAAATCCTCTTCCTTGCCGTCATGCGCGGCTATCGTGTGGCCGAATTGCCTGTCCTCTGGCACTATGGCGAAGAGACCAAGGTTGATCCCATCCGCGACGCCGTACGCAATCTGCGTGATATCGTGCGGGTGCGCTTGTTTGCGATGCAAGGCCAATACAAACGATTGAACGATCCCCGCGCATAAAGTACATTGCACTTCTGTCAAAAACGATAGCCCCACGGCATGCCGTGGGGCTATCGTTGTACGTTTCCTACAAAAACAGCACAATCGACACGCTGTTGACTGGAATGGTCCCGACTCGTGCGCCGAGTTGACCGGTGGCGACATCACGTGGCAAGACTGCGATGAGGTTGTCGTTCTGACAGGCAACGAGGACGTAGCTTCCATCGGGACTGAAGGCGAAATTACGCGGCCAAGCACCGCCGCAATCTGCCACTTCGACACGAATGAGATTGCCATCCGCGAGGATGCGATAGGTGGCAATGGTGTTTTCGCCGCGGGTGGAGACACTCAGGAACTGACCGTCAGGACTGATGTGGATGTCCGCTACGGTGTAGTCGCCGATCGGGGTATTGATGGTGGAATGTTCCCACAACGGGCGTAGCGTGTCGTCTGTGTAGGCATAGACCGCTACCGTGCACGAAATTTCGTTAGCGACGTACAAAATCGCCTTGTTCGGGTGAAAGACCGCATGCCGTGGCCCAGAACCAGGTTTCACATTGACCGCTTGCATGCGGCGAAGTTGATTGGTTTGCGGTTGGATGGTGTAGAACACCAACTCATCGGTGCCCAAATCAGCTGCAATGATGAAGCGTCCGTCAGGCGTTATTGTCGCGGAGTGCGCATGAGGGCCACTCTGCCGTGCTGCATTTGCCCCGGTACCGACATGCTGGCTGAGGTCATTGAGACCGGCGATGTCGGAGTTTGTGCCGATGCGCAATAACGCCATGTTGCCCGTGCCGTAGTTCGATACGACGAGGTGTTGGCCGTCACGGGTGACAATGATGTGGCATGGCCAGTCCCCGCCGCTCGGTCGGCGTACGCCGGCACTCAGGATACCGTTGCGATAAGTGACGGCGACTACTCCGCCGGCAGCGCCCGTCTCAGACACGGTGTAGATCATGTGGCCATGACGGACCATGTAGGACGGGTTTGCAATACCAGTGAGACTGGTAACCGGTGCATATTGGCCTTTTGCATCCACATCGAAAATCTGGATGCCAGGCGACCGTGGGTCGGCGTAGCCGCCGACGAGAATGCGATCCATAGAGGTTCCTCTCGTTATGGTCAGACTTACCAGTTCGTGACCGAACCGTCCTGACGGCGCAAATGTGGGGCTTCCCAGAACTTCCAGGTGTGTTTTTTGGCAGTCTCTTCGTCGAATTCGATGCCCAAACCTGGATTCATCGGTACGTCGAAGCCCGTGCCGTTGAGTTTGGGATGGACTGGGAACAAGACATCCACGTCGTTAATGCCTTCACCGCGGTAGAGATTCTCGCTCGGAGAGACGCGTACTTCGAGCCATGCGAAGTTGGCAACCGCCGCGGACATATGAATCGTCGCTGCGGTACAAATCGGACCGAGGGGGTTATGCGGCATGAGGTCAATATAATGCGTTTCGGCCCAACCTGCGACCTTCATCGACTCAGTGAAGCCACCCAAATTACAGATGTCAATACGGGCGAAGTCGGTCAAGTGGCGTTCGATGAAGGGAGCGAATTGCCATTTGCTGGCGAATTCTTCACCGACGGCAAAGGGAATTCCCGTCATTTTGCGCAGTGCTTCGTAGGCCTCGGGGGATTCATCACGGATGGGTTCTTCGATGAAGTCAAGTGTTCCCTGTGGCATGCGTTGGCAGAACGTCGCTGTCTCGGCCAATGACAAGCGGTGATGGTAGTCGATCCCTAACGTGAGTTCTGAACCCAGGCGTTCGCGAATCTTGACCATCGTTGCTGCGGTGATGCCCAACGTCTCACGTGGTTCAAAGATGCTATCGCCGTGAACACGCGGCTGCAACATCCCGGTGCGAATGACCCGCCAATCGAGATCCCACAGCATCTGTGCGCTCGCGATGAGTTCGTCTGGCGTTGACCCACTCGCGGTCACAAAACAGGGCACCGTATCGCGCTGATGGCCGCCGAGCAATTGGTGGACGGGCACCCCGAGCGCCTTGCCGGCGATGTCGTACAGGGCGATGTCGATGGCACTCTGGGCGGCGGTCAGGACACGACCACCCTCGAAATACTGCGAGCGATACAGCTCTTGCCAGATACGACCCATCTGCAGGGGGTTTTGGCCGATGAGGAAAGGTCGGAAGTGGTCAATTGCACCCATCACGGCGAGCTCACGGCCGCTCAATCCGGATTCGCCGAGGCCATAAATGCCTTCGTCGGTCTCGACTTTGATGACCAGTTGGTTGCGGTTGCCGACCCAAATGGGGTAGGACTTGATGTCACGAATGCGCATCGATTAATCCTCGCTATGCGTCCAACCGAGCATTCGGTTGGCTTTGCTGCAATCAAAAAACCCGGCGTTGCCAGAGAGGCTACTGCGGATGGGAACGGTAGGGTAATGCGTACGTGCATTGACATCGCTCGGGGTGACGCTTGCGGCGTCGGGAGCCACAATGTAGAACACCTCATGACCGAGCCACGTCACGTTCAGGGCAGCGATACAGGCACGGGCGGCAGCGCGTGGATGGACGTAGCCCCATACATGTTTGCGCGCGCCGTCTTTGCCATCCCAGTATTGAATAGCCTTGTCACGATCGATGATGCCATGGAAGCGCAGACTGCTAATCGCGACATTGCTGCGTCGGCGCGCAAATGCATCTCCCTGTTGTTCGAGTACCCATTTTGACTGGCTGTAGGCGTCTTGGGCGTAACAGGGGTGCTTTTCGTCCAGCGGGAAGTAGTCATACCGTGGTTCTTTGCTGAATACTGCGCCGATGGCGTTGATACTCGATGCCATGCAGACATGCTTCATCTGGTGAATTTCGGCTGCCAGCAGAATGTTGTAGCTGCCGAGGGTGTTGTCTCGGTAGACAACATGGTCGGGGGCATTCATCGGCGAACGATGAGCGGCGAGGTGAATAACTGCGTCGCAGCCCGAGAGCGCACCCACGACACTGCCAAAATCTGACACATCGACGACGTTTGCTTGGACACCCAACGGGTTGCCGGTTGTATTGACGGGCATGGTCCGGTCGATGCTCAGCACCGAATGGCCTGCTTCTTGGAGCAAGGGAACCAACACGCGGGCCAAATCTCCACTGCCACCGGTCAATGCGATTCGCATGGGGAAGTCCTTTCGGTTATACGACGAGATTACGGTGGAGTTGTGCTTCCATCGCTAAAACACTACTCATTGCGTCATTCATATGGGCGAGCATTAACAAGCGCGACTGTGTGGGGTTTCGTTCATAGATTGCTTCTGCAATCAGACGATGATAGCGCACAGCACGCTCGGTCATGCCGAGCTCTTGACTAGTCAAGCGCCGGGAAATGATGAACAAATCATGCATCCCGTGCAGCATCTGGCGCAAAATAGGATTGTGAGACGCTTGTGCGATGGCACGGTGAAAGGCAATGTCTGGGCCGACGAAGTCGAGCCCACTGACAGCCTGTTGCTCCATGGTCAGTGCAAGCTGCAAAATTTCTGCCAACTCACTATCGCTGCCGCGCTCTGCGGCATACGCAGCAAGTTCGGGTTCGATTAGGCGGCGTGCCTCGGCAAAAGCGGTCATGTGATCCATTGACACCGGATCATCCGTGCCGAAGGCTGCCTCCTCGGTGCTGTTGCTGATAACGATTACGCCGCGGCCGTGCTCGATGCGCACCAAACCTTGCGATTGGAGGGACCGCAAGGCCTCGCGCACCGAACCGGTGCTGACGGCAAATTCAATGGCTAGATGGGTAATGCTGGGCAGGTGCTCGCCCGGCTGCCATTCACCCTGGCGCAGGCGTTGTTGCAGTTCGTTTAATACCGAACCAAATATGCGGCCACTCCGGATGGGGGCTGTTTTGTCTGTGCTGCGCGCACGCATAGACAGTCCTCTCTACACGCCCAACATTACTGTTGGAACGTGAATTCCCACAATGCCACTTTATCCCCGAATTCGAGGACATAGACGTGGTTGTCGATGGTGGCTGCATCAATAGGGTTATGCAAGCCACGCACTACCTGGCGCGCGCTCATCGTATAGCCACTGCCGGCAGGGGATAGTTCGAGCGCCAGCATGTCTTGACCGCGATCGGTTAACGTCCCACCCGCTGCTCCCCAGCTCAGGATAATCGCATGCAAGTTCTTGCCGCTGGCCTGCCACGAAGCCGGGAATGTCTGGTCCAAAAAGACCAATCCAAGCGGAGACCGATGCGGGGTAAATGACGACACGGAGGTGCCTTCGTCGGCAGCATTGTGTGCAGCACCATCTTTGGTACGGTATTGGATGGCGGCTGGTCCTGTGTTGCTGATGGGGTCGACAAAGGTCGTCGGTGCTGCCGGATACGACGGATCGTTGGCATAGGCCCCTATCTGGACGGCGGTGAAGTCCTGCTGCAGATAGCCGTCGTTTGCTGGGTCATATGCCGGGTCGCGTTGTGGTGTATCGGTTGTGCCAAAGCGCCAAGGGAAACCGTAATGCATACCTGGCGTGATGGCATTCAACTCGTCGGGCAAATCCGCATCCGGACCGTTTTCACCCGCAAAGAGTACCCCATTTGGCGCAAAGACAGGGTCGTAACTGTTGCGGAAGCCTTTTGCGTAGACGTATGGGGCAATCGCATCTTCTGAATTTTTCAAAAGAATGTCATTCCCATTGGCGGGCAATTTGAACATCCGCGAGGTCAATGCAATTTCGCGGAGGTCGGGAAATGCGCCGTTTTGATTTTCCACTTCACCATGATCGGTACGCGAGCCGCTGTTGACGACGATGAATTGCTGATCGGGACTTATGGCGATGCCGTTGACGAGGTGGTCGAACGGGGTATCGCTGCGTGGGTATGGTTCGGTGCTGGCCAGCGTTGTCCAGGTATAGGTGTTCCATGCGTATGCTTGGTTGACCGATTTCGTCTGCCCAGTGGGTACCCCACGGCGAATAACGGCTTTGGTCAGCTTGTCTATATTTTGATTGCCGCTGACATACACGGTGCCATTTTTGGCTACTGCGAGACCACTCGCCATTGCTCCAGCGAGCATATCGGCGGGAGTTGCGACAATGTCTTTGATCCCGGTTGCAGGATCAATACGCACCAATCCCTGCTCCATGTTGAGCATCAGCAGGCACTTCTGGGTGGGGTCGTATGCCAATCGAATGCTATTGACGGGGATGGATGATACGTAGCGCAACGACAATCGGCTGTCGAGCAGGATCGGACCATCGGCGACGGGTTGGCGCGGGCTGGTGTCGACGACTGATCCCGCATTTTCGCTGACAGGCGCTGCCGTTGCGGTGGGGATGGTGGTGGCGCTGGGCACCACAGGAACAGCAGTCGCACTTGCGGCTGGTTCGTGGGGTGCGACTGTCGCTTCGGGAGCTGGCGCTGCTTCGGTTTGTGTCGGTGCAGATTCGACCGGTGCAGCGGTCGCTTGTTGGTCGACTGGTGTCGCTGCCGTCGGGCTGCCACATGCGGTGGCCAAGCTGAAGGCAAGGAGGGCGATGGTCAAAAAACGGTTGATGGGTCGCATAGATACCTCTAGATATCGGTTCGATTGAGAAAGCGCTTGTGCGTCAGAGTACCGGTGTGATTCGGTTCGCGGGCCAGTACCTTTTCAAATAACACTGCTGCTTCGGTGTACTGGTGTGCCCCGAGCTGCCCCAGTGCCTCCATGTAGTCGCAATGCAGCTGATGGCGCAAGACTGAATCGTCATTGAATACGAGGAACGTCGGATACGAGACCGCGAAGTAATCGGGTCGCAGGACGTCATCCCGATGGAGTCGTGCGTAGGCAATCAGGCGCGCGAAGAGCTCGGTTGCCCGCGTGTCATCGCCTAATTTGCGCCAGGCGATGCCCTGGTACCAGATCATATCGGGGGGTTGGTCGTTGTAGTAGCGCGCTGAGGTAGGCTCGCTATCGCCGCGGGTTGCATGCTGCCAGGCAGCACGGGCCGCATCGTGTAGACCCAGTGCGGTCAATGCCACGCCGCGCCAATAATGAATGTGATTTTCATTGCTGCCAGGGAGTTTACCCTCGCCGAGATTGTGCGGATAGGCGATAGCCGCATCGAGTGCTGCCAGTGCCGCAGCTGCATCGCTGGCGAGGAGTGACTGAGCCACACCAATCAACGCGGCTACATATTGGGCAGCCACCCGGCCTTCGCCCCCTTCCCAGGGATGGAATGAGCGCTGGCGCAGTATATCGACCGCTTGCTGATGTCTGCCGGCGTTGTTGAGGAGGGTGACATATTCGATAGTCAAATCGTCGCGTTGGTCGACGAGCGACGGCGCACTCGCCAGTGCCTGCAACCGCATGGCAGGTGCATCGCCACGCACGCGCGCCAATTGATCGACCTCGTACAAGAGCCGTGCATCGTGGGGATCGTGCGTTCGTGCCTGACTGTAGGCGGCGGTCGCTGCGATGAGATCACCGTGATGATCGGTATACGCCAACCCCAGGTTGCGCCAGGCGACGGCATTGTGCGGGTCGTGTGCGACGGCGTGTTGCCAGCATTCGATGGCGGCATCGGGCATCCGATGTGCGTACCAGAAATTGCCCAAATAATAGCTCGCACGGCCGTCACTCGGTGCATGTGCGAGTGCGTGTTGGAGGACCACCACGTGTTCGAGTCGATGGGGGAAGCACCAGTCTGGCGTACATGCGTTGGCTACCTGCAAGGCATGTAGGGCAGCATCCTTTTGGCCATCTTGATACAGCACAAACGCCCGGAGGTAGTGATTGAGCGGCGCATCCTGTCTTCCCACTGCGAGTACCGCCAGCGCACTTTGGGTGTCGCCTGCATGGCAGTATTCGAGGGCGAGTGTCTCGCACAGATGCGCATTCCACTGGAGGGCATCTGCGACCGTCGACGTGCCCCTCAGGAGCCGTTGCTCCCAGGCGGCACCCGGATCCATCGGGTCGAGCAGCAGCGCAGTATCGACGGCGAGCAGTGCAGCAGGCTGGTTGCCCAAACGGCGGAGTAGCTGTATTTCGAGATGGCGCGCCTGATGATGACAGGCATTGCGGCGCAGGGCAGACTGTGCCAGCCGCAAGGCATCGGTCAGATCACCGCGCCGTGATTGGATCCGCGCCAGCTCAAAGAATGCCGCGTCTTGCCAGGCTGCATTCCAGGTAGCTTTGTAGAATGCATCGAAGGCCTCGTCCAAGCGCTGTTGAAAGCGCAGCGCCAGGCCCAAATTGTAGTAGGCCTCGCCGTCATATGGATTGGGATTGCGACTGATGATGCGCACAATTGCGCGCCGGAACGAATGCTCGGCCGCCAAAAAATCGCCACGGCGGAGTGCTAGCACACCCATCGCATTGTTGCAGCGACTGTCATACGGATCGCGGCGTAACGCCTCGAGGTAGTAATCCTCTGGCTTGAAGGTCGCGTGGCGATATTGTTCGAGGTGCAATCCGTTGAGGAACAACTCGTCGGTCGAGCCAATCTCGGCCGGTGGTTTGGCCGGTGTGGCAGGTGCAGGGATGTCTTGGAGTGTCGGTTTGGGCGGTGTATAGCGCATCAGCTGTTGGCCGGCGGCGCGGTCAATGACCGTCAACACGAGCTCGTGGGCGGGGAATGCCTCGCGCTGCGGGATGTCTTCTTTCAATACCTGTACTGGGTCGAGTGCCGTTTCGCGCTGCCAGAGCAGCATCCCGTTGCGTTGCAGTGTGATGGTGATTTTGCGTGGACTGGTCACGTA
>CANJHS010000048.1 GCA_947474225.1 Roseiflexaceae bacterium
CGCTGGTATTTCTCGGTCACGTGGTCAGGTGTGATGGGATGATGGACATCATAGCCGTTTGCTTGCTTACAAAAGAGATAGAGAGCAATCAGCCGTACGCGGGCGATGAAGTCGAATCCGGTCATATCCCGCCGGCCGTCCTTCTCGACGATGTCTTCGACACCGATACACGCAAGGACGCAGAGTTTATCGTAGAAGCGCGCATCCGGCTTGTTGAGCGAATGCTTTTCGTAGCCGGTTTTGTCTTCTGGTTTTGCGTCGGGATGTGGGATAAAGAACTTCTTGAGTTCTTCATCTGCGTTCAATATGTCGCAGATAACCGGATGGTTCATCATCCGGCCGGGATCGACATCATAACTACACACCAACACAATCATGTAGATGTAGTAAAGTCGGTCGCCTAAGTTCGCACGCAGTTTGGTGATATACGATTCGGGGAGTTCTGCCAGTTCCTGGGCTAATTCATGTGCGCCGAGTGGAGATTCACGCGTGGCAATGACTGACCGCATGTCATCCTGCGCGAGGAATTGTACGTCTTCATCGTCTTGGATGGAGCTGCCAATGACCGCGGAGCGCAGGCCTGTTTCGTAGAAGTAGGCGAGTTTCTTTTCGTCTACAATAGACTTGAGACGGTCGATACGACCAATGTCGCGCAGGTACAGGCGCACCGAATCGTCGACATCACTGTCGGTATCGGCGGTTGCATCGGCTTCGATATGGGCGAGTTCGTCATCTGGGATTTCGTCGACGATGTGGGCTACTCCGGCAGGGAAAATATCATCAACGTCGCTGTGTAACGTAACGACTTGGGGTTCGTTTTCGCTCTGGATATTCTGTTGGGGTGGACTGTGTGGTTTATCCACGCGACACCAACTTTCTCTTACGAAAAGAAGAGCTAACCGTCTGGTATCATACCATATTTGGTATGAAAACGCAATGAACCGTCCACATATAGTGGCATGCAGATATGAAAAACAGATGTGATTCTGCTCAGAAAAAGCACTATCAGAGTGGCTTTGGCAACGCAGATTTTCAGATTGTTTACTTTATAAATGTGATTTGTAGCGGAGGGGTGTGGTATGCATATCGTCGTCATTGGTGGTGCAAGCACCTACACGCCAGAACTTATTGATGGATTGATTGGTCGTGCCGCAGATTTGGGATTGACTGTAGTGACACTGGTCGACCCCGACACGACGCGACGAACGGTCGTCTCTGCGTTTTGCCGGCGCATGGTGGCCAACCATGGTGGCCAGTTCGTCATCCAAGACACGGCAGATCGGCGGGCGGCGCTCCAAAGTGGACCTGCATACGTCATCACCCAATTACGCGTCGGCGGACAACACGCCCGCCATGGCGACGAACTCCTTGGGCGCCGGCATGGCCTCATCGGCCAAGAGACGACCGGGGTTGGCGGTTTTGCCAAAGCCCTACGAACCATCCCTATCATGCTCGACATTGCCGCTGATATGCGCGCTTTTTGCCCAGATGCCCTGCTGATAAATTTCACCAATCCCGCTGGCATCATCACCGAGGCACTGGTGCGACACGGTGGCGTCAAGGTCATCGGGCTATGCAATAACGCCATGACTGCCCAACGTGGCATCGCCAAAGCCCTGGCCGTCGACCCGCTGGACGTCCAGATCGAACAGGTCGGCCTGAACCATCTCAATTGGATACGCCATATCAGCGTGGCTGGTAGCGACGTAACCACACAGGTCCTCGAACTGCGCATGGCCGAGCTGCGTGGTTCGGGGGGCGTACACATCCCCGCTGAACTCATCGGGATGCTCCAAGCGCTCCCGAGTGGGTATTTGGACTACTTCTACATGACCAAGGCCATCGTTGCCGAGCAGCAGAGCGGCATCCCCACCCGCGCCGAAGTCGTCATGGACGTCGAACGGCGCCTCATCGAACGCTACGCCGATGTGCATCTCTGCGAAAAGCCGGCAGAATTGATGGAACGCGGCGGTGCGTACTATTCCACTGCAGCGGCGGCACTCATCTGCTCGCACCACCTCAGCGACGGTGCCATCCACGTCGTCAATGTCCGCAACGAAGGCGCACTCCCTGACCTCCCTGCCGATGTGGTCGTCGAGGTACCGTGTCTCATCGATCGCAACGGCGCCCATCCCCTCACGCATGCGCCTTTAGCACCCGTCATGCATGGCTTGACCAGCCAGGTCAAAGCATACGAGCAGTTGACCATTCGGGCAGCCATTGAGGGTGATGAGGGATTGGCGATGCAGGCATTGTTGAGCAATCCACTGGGACCAGACGTGCTGCATGTCGAAGAAGTCTGGCGTGATTTGCGCCGAACGAACGCATCGTGGATCGACCGATTGTATGCAACGACCGCCTCGTGACATGGTTACACTGGGGTAAAATAGAGAAATCAAACTATGTAAGGTCTGCAATGAATACGACAGAGTGGTTTGTCGGAAGTGCCAGTCGTTCAATTGACCCCGATCCGACAGAACGTGCCAATACGACCGTTTTTGCTGGCATACAGACGCCACTGTTGGTGCATGCGGTGGGATTCCGTGGCGAAGATTGCCTGCTCGCGGTGGTCGTCTGTGACATCCAACATCCCGAACTCATCGATGTGACATCGGTTACCTTTCACATTAATTTGCACCCCATCACACCGGTCGAAGTCATCATCATCGCCAGCGGAACGAGTGCCAGCCCCGACTACGCTGCGACAAGTGAAGCCTATCAACACCGCGTTGTGCACGCCATTACAGACTGCGTCATCGACGCACTGACGTTTGGGTGCCCTGCCATCATGCGGGTGACGCCCCGTGCAATCCAGTGGCGCAAATTCGACGAACTTCCCATCGCCACGCTGGCGATCCATGCAGTAGGGACCATGTTAAATGGCGCTGACCGCGCGACATTCATCCGGCAATGCCAAGCACCCGTGCTGCATGTGACACGATCCGGCGCAGGAGCTGCCCAGCCAGTCAGCCAGATGCTCGACGCACTCGCTGCAGCTGCCAAAAACCCGGTCACCGCGGTGCGTTGGCAGCACGATGATGGACGCTGGTTGGTGACGGTCAACGAGGTACAGATGGCGTTTTTACCGCCTCTCAGCACCATGGCCGATACCGTCCATACAATCGCCATCAATCCAACCGGAGTGCGTCAATGAACGACCCGCAGCGCTGTGTCTGGTGTGGCACAGATGCCTTATATACGGCATATCACGACCAAGAATGGGGCGTGCCGCTGCATAGTGAACATGGCTGGTATGAGCGGATCGTGCTCGAGACAATGCAGGCAGGGTTGAGTTGGATTACCGTCTTGCGCAAACGAGACCACTACCGTGCCGTCTGCGCGGGATTTGACCCAATCAAAGTATCTGCATTCACTGCTGCCGATGTTGATCGCCTGATGGCCGATAGCGGCATCATCCGCAATCGCGCGAAAATCAGCGCCATGATCGACAACGCCCATGCGTTCCGAGAATTGCAGGCCAAACACGGGAGCGTCGATGCGTTTTTTTGGCGCTACGTCGATGGGACGCCGTTGCAGCCGCACTATCAGCTCCATGCGCAAATCCCTACCGTGACGCCGTTGTCGACGCAGATGGCCAACGATCTCAAACGCGCCGGATTCAGCTTCGTAGGACCAACGATGTGTTATGCACTGATGGAGGCCACCGGTATGATCAATGACCACGTGGTCGACTGTCATCGCCATCCCCATTTGGTGCAATGAGCGCCTACCCACTGTCGGTACTCGCAAACGGACAATTATTGGTCGACACCGACCATCCGCAGGCGCGGGCATGCATCGTCGCAATCCAGGGATTCTGCCGCATCACCGCGTACACGGGACGGTATGTCCGCGCCAAGATGGAACGAACGAGTCTATGGAATGCAGCTGCCAACGGCATGACTGCACAAGACGTATCTGCCCTGCTGACGGCGCATGCTGGTGTTATCGAGGTCACGGTCGAACGTACCATACACACCCTAATGGAACGTTGGGGCATGCTGGTTCTGACCGGTCAGGCAGATGCGTTGGTCCTCGAGGTACACGACCCGCTGGGTGCCTTGCTGTTGCTGCACGATGCGCGTCTGCATTCGGTCTTTCGTACTGAGCAGGGCGAAAATTGTTACCGCATCGACGAACGGCAACGTGGGCTCATCAAACAGCTGTTAACAAAACGCGGCTGGCCGGTCATCGACAATGCCCAGACGCGCAACGGGAATGCCTTGGCAATCGAGTGGAACAACAGTGTGACACTCTACCCCTACCAACAGCACGCGGTCGATGCCGCTGTAGCGAGCACACACGGCGTCGTCGTGCTGCCCCCCGGCAGCGGCAAGACCTACATCGGCGTGGCACTTATCGCGGCGTTGCAACAACATGCACTCGTGATTACCAGTAGCCGCGCAGCGGCACAACAGTGGCACGATAGTATTGCCCGGGCGACCACCATAGATGCCACTGCGTTGGGCATCTATCGGCGGATGAGCCCAGTCACACCCATCACGGTGACAACCTATCAACAGCTCATCCACGCACCCCAAGCGCTGCTCGATGCTGCCTGGGGCGTCATTCTGTATGACGAAGTACACACCCTCCCCGCGCCGGTGTTCCGCTCCACTGCCGCATTACAATCCCGACGGCGCTACGGACTCAGCGCCACGCTAGTCCGCGAGGACGGCAATATTACCGATGTCTATAGCCTGGTTGGTCCGCAACGGTACACGGTGCCGTGGCGTACACTAGAACAAGCAGGGTACATCGCGCCGGTGCAGTGTATCGCGGTTACGGTGGATCATACACCGACCGAACGCGCCGCGTACTTGGGAGCATTCCCGCGGCAATATGGCCGGATAGCCGCCATGGCCAGCGCCAAATTGACGGTTTTGGAACGACTGGCTGCACAGCACGCCGATGCGTCGATTTTGGTCATTGGTCAATATATTGAGCAACTGCAACAGTGCGCCGCGTTGACCGGATGGCCGTTGTTGACGGGAAATACGCCCGAAGAAGAACGACAAGCGCTCTACGAAGCTTTTCGCAGTGGGCAAGCAGCCCGCTTGATCGTGTCGAAGGTAGCTAATCAAGCAATCGATTTGCCTAATGCAACGGTGTTGATACAGCTCTCGGGGGCGTATGGTTCACGCCAAGAAGAAGCACAGCGGTTGGGACGGGTGTTGCGCGTGCACCAGGGTGAAGCAGCATTTTTCTACTCGTTGATGACCACCCAGACGCGTGAGATAGACGACAATTGGCAACGGCAGCGCTTTCTCGTGGCACAGGGCTACCGTTATACAACGATTGATGGAGCAACATTATGAGCAATTCTGTATGGAGCACCGTCAAAACACTCCTCCCGCGCAGACGATTGCTCTGGTTGGGGGCGTTGGCGGTGGTGATACTGGCGCTCTTGTGGGGGTTGCGGAGTGTCATCGACCTGACGCCGAGCGGGTTGCGCGCTGTGTTAGCGCCTTTGGGTGCATGGGGAGCGCTCGTCATCGTGGCCGGGATTGCCGTTATTTTGGTGCTGCCCGTGGTTCCTGCGACGGTGTTGCAGGTCGGTGCTGGCCTCGTTTTTGGTCCATGGCTCGGCTTCGGATTAACCCTGTTGGGCGACGTCATCGGCGCACTGGCGGGCTTTGTCATTGCACGCCACTGGGGACAACGCGTGGTGCGCGGGCGATTGTCTGCGGCCGAGCAGGCGGCATTCGATGATTTGTGCGTGCGCATTACCCCGACTGGCATGATTTTGTTGCGTGTGCTCCCGGGCCCTGCCTACACGTTGGTGTCATTTGCTGCCGGCTGTAGCCGCATGCAGTGGTGGCAGTACCTGATTGGCTCGGTGGTCGGTGTAGCACCTGGATTGTTGGTCCTCACACTGGCAGGCGATCTGAGCACGACGAATCCGGGATTAGCGGTCGGGATTGCGGTGGCTTTTGTGCTGGTGATGGTGGGGGTGAGTCGATTTTTTCGACCGGCGACGCAATGAGTGTTGACAGCAATTTGATGCGAAATACACGTAGGCATAACAATTCCTTATAATAGAATGTGGATAGTTACTATCAATTGGAGAAGATGTTCATGATAGACGCAGCAGGGATCCAAGCACTTTTCGCCACACATTTTGGTCACGCGCCGAGCATGGTGGTGCGCGCACCGGGTCGCGTCAATTTGATCGGCGAGCATACAGACTACAACGATGGATTTGTGCTCCCTGCCGCAATCGATCGAGCCACCTTTATCGCTGCAGCACCACGGAGTGATCGTCGCGTGCGTGTATTTGCTGCCGATTTGAACGAGAGCGACGAATTCGGCATCGACCAGATTGAATCAAGCGGTATGCGCCCGTGGAGTAATTACATCCGTGGCATGGTACGGGCACTCTTGGCTGCCGGGCATGCTATCAATGGTGCAGACATGGTCGTCTCGAGCAGCGTGCCTCGTGGCGCAGGGTTATCGTCTTCGGCAGCGCTCGAAGTCGCTACCGGGTATGTCTTTCAGCTTTTCTACAACCTCAATATCCTCGGAGAAGAGCTCGCATTGATGGCGCAAGCCACCGAAAACCACTTTGTTGGGGTGAACTGCGGCATCATGGATCAGTTCATCGTGACCCTCGGCCAAGCCAATCATGCGTTGCTGATTGACTGCCGTGATTTGAGCTACCAGGCGGTCAGCGTTCCTGAGAACGCTGCCATTGTCATCTGCGATAGTCACATCGAACGCTCATTGGCAGCATCGGCATACAACCAGCGCCGTGCCGAGTGTGAGCATGCGGTCGAGATTTTGCGTGCGTCACTCCCCGGCATCAAAGCCCTGCGCGATGTCAGCAGCCAGCAGCTCCAACAGTACAGTCAAGCGTTGCCGTCGATTGTATTGCAGCGCGCGCGGCACGTCATCAGCGAAAACGAACGGGTATTGAGCGGTGTCGCAGCACTGCGAGCCGGCAATGTTGCTGAGTTTGGTCGACTGATGAATGGATCACACGCAAGCATGCGCGACGACTACAACGTCAGCATCCCCGAGATGGACGCGCTGGTCGCTTCGGCCCAACGGGTCAGTGGCTGCCACGGTTCGCGGCTGACGGGCGCGGGTTTCGGTGGCTGTACGGTCAGTTTGGTCGAAAACGGGGCTGTCGAGCACTTCCGCCACGAAGTCGCCGCAGCCTATCTTGCAGCCACTGGTCGAAGTGCGTCCATCTATGTAACGCATGCCGCGGACGGCGTAGGACGGATCCGCCCCGAATAGATCGTCGGTTGTGACCTGTCACTCTGACGATGCAAAGGAATGGTGTCCATGCAGACGATTCTCTTGGTCGAAGACGATGCAACCCTGGCCGAAGCGCTCAAATACAACCTCGAGCGCGAAGGGTATCACGTGTTGAGTGCCAGCGATGGCATGACCGCGCTCGAGATGGCTCGTCGTGAAGCACCAGACATTTTGGTGTTGGATGTGATGTTGCCACGACTGGACGGATTTTCGGTGTGTCGAATGCTCCGCAAAGAAAGTAGCATTCCCATCCTGATGCTGACCGCTCGCCAAGACGAAGTAGACCGCATTGCCGGACTTGAACTCGGTGCAGACGACTACCTGACCAAACCATTCAGCGTCGGCGAATTATTGGCCCGTATCCGGGCTATTTTGCGGCGGAGCGATCGCCAACCCACCACCGAACGCGATGCGTTGATAATCGGCGGTATCAAACTCGATACCGGATCACGCCGCGCATGGCGTGAAGACATCGAATTGCAACTGTCACAGAAGGAATTCGACCTGTTGACCTGTTTGATGCGCAATCGCGGCCTGGCGTTGTCACGCGATGTCCTGCTCGAGCGTGTCTGGGGTGGTGACTATGTCGGCGACGGCCGTACCGTCGATGTCCATATCCGCTGGCTCCGCGAAAAAATAGAAACTGACCCAAGCACCCCTGCGTATGTCCAGACGGTACGCGGCATTGGCTATCGCTTCGACACCCCCAAAGCACGCGAGTAGCCAATGAGCCTCGATGCACTCTACCCGTGGTTGTTCACCACCGCGGCCATCATCTGGCTGATTATCACGTGGCAACAAAATCCCCCAGAGCAGCGTGCCCAACGCACCCCAGAGATCGAGCCAGAACCACCGCCTTTTTTGCCGAACGACATCGCAGTCGAAATGCTCGATATAGGTGTCATGTACGTATCGGCAGAAGGGGTAGTGCTGCACCATAACCCTGCATTACGGACGGTACTGCGCATCGACGGTGCCGTCGATGGTCAGACCATCATGAGTCTGGTACGAGACCATCAACTCGACGAATTTGTCCGCGATACCGCCGACAAACGTGTCAATGACGAGATGCTGTTTCACCAGCGCAACCCCTCGCGTACGATGCGCGTGGTCGCACGCACGATGATTTTGCCCAATGATGCTGTTGTGGTAATGGTGCTCATCCGTGATGTCACGCAGATTAATCAACTCGAACGCGCCCGCCGCGACATGATTGTCAGCATCTCGCACGAGTTACGTACGCCACTGGCAGCACTCAAAATCCTCAGCGATACGATTGTCAGCCAACCCCCGCCCGAGGTGGCCCAACGGATGGCCGTGCGTATCTCGGACGAAGTCGATGCCCTGACCCGCCTCGTCGAGGACCTGCACGATTTGTCGCAAATCGAGGCTGGCCGCATCGCTCTGCAATATGCCCAAAACGACTGCATCGCTATTATCCAGCAAGCGATAGAGCGCAGCACCCTCCACGCAGCAGCACATCAGATTACGGTAACTGCGACCTATCCAGACGATTTGCCAGCGGTGATGGTCGACCGTGGCCGAATGGCGCAGGTGTTCCTCAATCTGCTGCATAACGCCGTCAAATTTACCCCAGACGGCGGGCAGATAACGGTACAGGCACGCGTCATTCAACTGCCCGATGAGACGGCAGCGGTCACCAATCTGCCGCCGGATCACCCCGCTGGCGAATGGGTGCTCTTGAGCATTGCAGATAACGGCGTGGGGATTGCAAACGAGCATCAATCACGTATTTTCGAACGCTTCTACAAAGTCGATCAGGCCCGCACCCGCGGCTCTGGCACGGGGCTCGGGTTGGCGATTGTGCGCTATTTGGTCGAAGGGCACGGTGGGCGCATCTGGTTGAGAAGTACAGTGGGCTCGGGTACGACGTTTTACTTTACGATACCGACAGAGTCCCCATAACCCCACGGCATGCCGTGGGGTTATGGGCATGCCGTGGGGTTATGGGCATGCCGTGGGGTTATGCGAGTATTTTTGCTTCACAGAAAAACGACGCCAGTGCAGGCGGCAAAATCTCAGCGAAGCGTGTTTTTTCACCGACCGCATGCCCTGCCAACGGCATGAGCCGCGCAGTCAACGGCTTTTTGAGGGTAGTCGCCACCGAAGCGACCTCGCGATAGATACCGGCGAGCGTGTCGATCGACACATCTGCTGCCAGAGGAATCGTATCCAATCCTGTCCCACAGACTGTGCTGAAGGCCAGCAAATCACGCAGGGTGTAGCAGCCTTCGAGCGCTCGTTTGGCCAAGCCAGCATCCTCAACGACCGGCAGCATGATGCCCGAAAAGCCCAGCTGCGTGACCGCACAACCGCGAATCATCGCCGTCAATGCCCGCACCGCGCTGAGCGTCCCCCATGCACCAAACGGCACTCCGGATAGCGCCTCGATGGCACCTGCGATGCTCCGTTCGGGGTGGGGATGTGGTGCCAACGACCAGTCACAACCAGCATAGGTAATGCCATAACGCGCACAGATTGGCTGCGCAACACGGGTAAATAACGCATCGTAACGCACAATTTCTGCTGCTACATCCTGCAATGCTGCCACCACCATGCGAGGCCGATCGGGGTGCCCCAGCGACAGACCCGCCAGCGAGCGCGTTGCTCGCCACGCCAATGCCGCCGCCTCGGGACCGATTGCCAACCATGGTGCACCACCGTCGTGCCACGAGGCGGGGAAGAACGGACTGCCAGACGGTACCTGCGCCAGGGCTGCAACGCGTAGATTGCCCACACCACCCGGCACTTTACGCGCCAACTCGTGCGTCATACAAGCCATCTGCTGGATTGCGGCCTCGTCGACGTTGTCGTGCGCAGTCAGTGACACACTGGCAAAGAGTGCCTGTGTGGCGGCCATTGCATCAGCCAGCTGATCGAGGCGTTCTCGCTGTACGACGCCCAGGGTGACATAGTCAAACCCCAAATCCAGCGCACGCTCCTCGAGGCCACAGGCCACACTGACCAAATCGGCACAGCTATTGAAGCCATCTACCGTTGGTGTTGACCGCAGCGTCTGGACTACCACACCCTCTGCAGCCAAACACTCACGCACGGCATGGGCTGCGTCGGCTGCCCGCTGCCAGTCTTTTTCACGCATACCGACGGTAATTGTGCGCAGTTCCATGGTCTGCTCCTAACTGCCCATCACCATGCGAATCAACCAAAACGACACCATCCCACAGACCACGGTGATAATGGCATTGCTCGTCCGCCAGGCGACCAAAGCACCGATGAACCCCGCTGGAATGGCAGGTCCGAATGCTATCACGCGACCAGCAGCGCCGCTCGACATCACAATGGCCGGCACGACCAACGCCGTGAAGACCGCAGCCGGCACATACTTGAGCCACAACGCCAACCACGGCGGCGGGTCATTGCGCAATACCAACAGCGGGATCGCCCGTGCGGCATACGTCACTACCGCCATTCCCAGATACGTCAACCAGATATTCATACAGACGCTCCCGGTAGGCTGTCGAGATATGCCGTGAATTTGCGTAACCCGATATCGAAATCTTCTTTGCCAAAACCAATACGAAAGAAGTTACCCGGGTACCCGTAAACCGTCGCCGGCAACACTAATACGCCATACTCCAATTTCAGCGTTTGTGCAGCACCCGCAATCGGCGTATCGCCCAACAATTCTGGGAAGGCAACACTCCCCGCCTGTGGCGCGACCATCCGCACCTGATGCGGGCGGTCCAGACACAGCTGATGGAACAGCTGCAGATTACGCAACACAATCGAACGACTCCGTGCCAACATGCGCGTCCGTGCACGCAGGGCAATCAGCGAGAGAATTTCAGACGGGGCCGAATTGCAGATGGTGGTGTAGTCTTTGTAGGCCATGATGCGGGCGCGGAGTGCGCTGTCGCGGATTACCAACCAGCCAACGCGCAAACCCGCTAACCCAAATGCTTTGGACATGACACCCAGACTCAAGCCGCGTGTGCTGAGTTCGCAGGCAGCAGGGAGACGATCAGCGGGATTGTACTCGAGCAAGCGATAGACTTCGTCCGCAAAGAGGTATGCACCCGCTGCCTCGGCGATATCGACGACGGTGCGCCATTCGTCGTGCGTCATCGTCGCACCCGTCGGGTTGTGCGGTACGTTGAGCAAAATCATTTTGGTGTTTGGTCGTATCGCGCGCCGGAGTTCCTCGATGTCGAGCTTCCACTTCTGCTCGGGTTTGAGTTCGATCAGCGTGACGTCTGCCCCGGTGGCACGTCCAACTTCGTAGAGCGATTGGTAGCCTGGCCACGTCGTAATCAAATGGTCGCCAGGACCGAGGAGCACGTTGGCAGTGATATAGACCGCTTCTTCGGCGCCAGCAAAGGTCAGCACGTCGTCGGGAGTGATGCCACTGTACATCGAAGCAATTTCGGCACGGAGTGCGGGCAAACCCGCGGTCTCGGTATAGCCGAGAGTCAACTCCTCCCAGCGTTGCCGCCCCTCGTCGTCGGCCAGCGCCAACAAATCGCGCATCGCCATGCCTTGGATGTCGGAACTACAAAGGATGTGTGGTGTCGAAAACTCGTGTTGCGCAAAATAGCGCTCCAGCGCAAAATCTGCAATCCGCATTAGTGTTGCTCCTCTGGTGTAATTTTGGGCGTCACGCCGGCGAACCAGGCACCGAACGCGCTCCCGATTAATCCTGCCAACAACACATACCAGCTCCCCGGCAACCACAATGCCGCTGCCACCGAGATACCCGCAGCCAACAACGCCACCGACCGATTTACCCGATCACGCACCATCGGCATCAAAAAAGCAATGAATGTCAATGGGAAGATCAAATCCAAGCCGAGGCCGGCGGGGTCAGGAATCAGCGCGCCCAATAGGCTGCCAATCACCGTGCTTGTCGCCCATATGAAGTAGAGACTCAGATTGGCGCCGAATTGGAACCACGCATCCCCGCCGGTTTTCTCAAATTGCTGAACCCCGACCGCATACGTCTCATCGGTCAGCTGAAAAGCCACAACCGCGCGCAACCAACCGGGCGACGTACGTATGTACGACGCCGTCGAGGCTGCCAGCAATAGATGCCGCGCATTGATAATCGCTGTGGCTGCAATGATGCTAATCGGATTCGCACCTGCTGCAAACAACCCGACCGCAGTGAACTGCGACGCGCCAGCAAAGACGATGAGCGACATCCCCAGCGTCTCGCTAAAGCTCAACCCCGCAGCCAATGCACTGACTGCATACACCATCCCAAATGGGGCTACCCCCGGCCAGACAATAATTGTTGCGATGAATCCCTGGCGTATCGCCTGCCAGCGGCTGTGTGTCACACCCTGCATACCGATTCTTTCTGCTTACTGCGGAACGACACCGCTGATGAGTGCAACGGGGATGTGAAAACTGCAGTCCGGCTCGACACCCAGCGCCTGTTTGACCGACTCGGGTGCCGCAGTCAGCATACGCCGTAGCTGCGTCACTTCGTGCCCGGGCGTCGCCATGCGCGTCACCCAAGACGTGAATTCGAGGCGCACCGACCACGTCTGCTCGTGTCGCCCCACAAACCCTGCTGCGGCATACATCGCCAGCCACTGCGCAATACTGTGATCGCGCACATGCGACGGGTCACGCAGGATTTCGATGGCATTGAGAAAAGTGTCTGCCATCGGCTGGACTGGCGAGACTACGTCTACTAGCAACCAGCGTCCACCCGGTTTGAGAATACGAAAAATCTCGCGCAAAGCTGACAATGGATCCGCGAAATGATGCGCTGCATAGCGCGAAACTGCTACATCAAAAGATCCATCCACATACGGCAATTGCATCGCGTCTGCGGCCTCGACCCGGACATTTTCGAAGCCCTTGGCGTCCACCTGTGCGCGGGTCTGTGCGAGCATGGCGTCGGTCAAATCGATGGCGACGAGCTCACGCGCGTGCGCTGCCAATCCGATGGTGACGTGACCTGCAACGCAGCCGACATCGATGACACGCTCGGTGCCGATCAATGCGGCAGCGGCGATGAGTCCGGCCAAATCAGCCCCGCTGGCGTGCACCGTGCTGGTTGTGTAGTTGGCTGCAACAGCACCGAACTGCTGCTGGATAGATTGATTAATGCTCTGGTCACTCATGCCAAACCCACGACGATGCGTTTGTTGGTAGCGCCTTTGCTGCGGGTTTTGAGCAGGGTCACCGTCCCCACCTCGGAGGTACGAGCGACATGTGTGCCGCCATCGGCTTGGAGATCGAGGCCGACGATATTGACCGTGCGAATCTCGCTGATGCCTTCGGGGAGGAGATTGATTTTGGTACGGATCAGGTCTGGGATGGCAAATGCCTCGGCACGGGGCAAAATATTGACCACGAGGGGTCGATCGGCGGCGACTTCGACGTTAACGGTGTCGACGATTTTTTGGGCTAATTCTGGGGTAAAGTCGCTGATTTCGAAATCCAACCGACCTTCGTCGATGTCCATATTGCCACCGGTGACGAGTGCCCCATAGTCCCGAAAGACCACGCCGCACAGCAGATGCATGGCAGAATGCGTACGCATCAGACGATAGCGGCGCTCCCAATCGATGGTCACGGTGACCGCAGCGCCGACGGCTGGTCGTGATTCGCCCGTGAGCAGATGCACGACGCCGTCAGCAGTTTTTTTGACCTCGCTGATGCTGTACTCTTGGCCGTCTGCACGCATCGTGCCGGTATCGTGTGGCTGACCACCGCTGGTGCAGTAGGCGACGGTTTGGTCGAGGATTACGCCGTTGCCTTCGGTGCTGTGGCCAGTGACGGTGGCGGTGCACGTGCGCAGGTATGCGTCGGTGTGATAGAGCAATGTGGTCATGGATGGGCTCACTTTCTGTTGCATGCATTATAGGTTACCGTTTGTGTGTTTGCGGCGAGCGGATATGTTAGGATGGGGCATTCACACGGGTTGCACGAGACGACGCAGGCACAACAGCCGCACCGTTCCTGAGGTGCTCACGAAATATGTTTTGTCGCTTTGTGCGACTACTGATTGGAGTATATATATGCACGGACCAATCAGCGCAGTCTGTTGTAATCACAACACATCCACATATATGGAACTCATGTTGCGTTCGTTCGATGCAACCCATGCTGATCAGTGTATCGACCACTGGACACTCTACGATAATGCGTCCATAGACGACACAGCCAGCGTGTATGCGTATGCACAGTCACGCGGCACTCCGATCCAGCAATCCGGCTATACCACAGCCACCCAACATGTCAGTCATGGAGCGCTCTTGCAGCGCGCCATAACGGCATTCCCCGACAGTATGTATGTAGTGCTGTTTGATGCTGATATTGTCTTTACACAACACCAAACCATTCCGCGTATGATTACTCAATTGGCAGACGATCCACTGGCTTGGGCAATTGGGGTCGCACCATCGTGGGATGGTCAAACTGAAGTTCCACCCGAGGCGCGTGCTGCAAATCCCGACATCTGCGATGCGCGCTTGCATCCTGCCTGTGCGGTCATCAAAAACACCCCGCTTTTTCGCACCGTCCTCGCCTGCGTGGGGATGGGGACATACGTGCGTCACTACCCAGAGCGCGCTGAGTACCTCGATACCTGCAAATTGCTGACACAGGTGATGCTCACACACGGCATGCATCACCGAGTGAGTTCAGATATTTTGGTCAAGCACTTCTTTTGCACATCATACGAGTGGGATGATGCAGACCTTCGTGCTGCGAAAATGCAAACCCGTGATGCGCTGCTCGCAGCGTACCGGTGACGCAGGTCACGTTCGAGTCCTGTGCTGGTCGTATGCCTACTGTGGCGGTGTCAATGATTGATGACCGGACAGCACTACACCACATCGTTCGCGGTCATCATCGTTACGTTCTTTGAGGTCACCATGCACTCCATCACGAAATACTTGTACAGTCACAATCTCCCGCTCATCCTGGTGGTCCCTGCCATGGGATGGTTAGCGATTGTGGCGCACTGGTCCGAGACCCCCATGCTTGCACCGCTGTTGTTTGTTGCCATGTTCGTCGTTGTGGCAGGGTATGTATGGCAAAACAACTGGCTTCGTACGGGTGGCGCTGTCTGTTCAACCATTGTTATGGGTATGATCACCCAAGAGATCGCTCCACCGCTGATATGGCCGCAAGTCGTGAGTTGGTTGGCGTGTATTGCAGCAGTACTGATCCCCTACCTACCGGCGCTCTGGCGGCGACTCCGTGCACGTGCGCGCACGGTCCGCGCAAACGTTGACTGGTACGGGGCAGTCGGCGCAGTAACGTTGCTTGCTATTGGGGTACGGGCATGGCAGCTCGATAGTATCCCCATTCCTATCAGTGACGAATCCGCAGCTGCGTTGTACAGCATTGAAATTTTGCATAGATCGTTCACCAATCCATTCATCTCTGGCTGGTATGGATTCCCCTCTTTGTGGTTTTTTTTGACGACACCATTCCTCAACACGCTGGGCACGACGTTTTTTGCCATCAGGCTTCTCCCCATGTTGTTGGGGAGTCTCTGTATTCCTGTGTTGATCTGGGCAGTGCGCCCTGTTTTGTCGCGTCAAACTGCTCTGCTCTCAGGAGTCACGCTGGCATTACTCGGCATCCATATACATTTTTCGCGGTATGGGCTCAACAACATTGTCGACAGTGTGACAAGTATTGTCCTGTTCGGCCTTATCGTGCGCTATCGTAATCGCCCGACGGTCAATATGGCCACCGCAATTGGACTGACCATTGGTGCAGCGCTCTACGGTTATGTAAGTGCGCGCGTCTTCCCGTTGATTGTGCTGCTTTCGATTACCGCAGAAGTCGCCCGTGACCGTAGCACATGGCGCATTCACCTCAGCAACTTGATGGTTATCGCAGTTACTTCATTCGTTGTCGCTGCTCCGTTGATGGTGCACTACATCGAGCAACCTCATGAGTTCTGGAAGATTGTTGAACGAAATTCCACGATGAAAAGCGAAGCAGACGGCCTTACCGTCCTCGAGCGGTGGGGCAACGAACATAACCAGAGCGTGGCTGAAGTGGTTGTGCGCAACGTTTTGTATACCATGCAGGCGATATTTTGGGGACCGATGGAAGGTTGGTTTGAGTCAAAGCGTGCGCTGTTGACCCCACCATTCGCGATCCTCGCGTTGTTGGGAATAGTGCGTGCTTGGACACGTCGCCTAGACAATACACACATTGCGGTCGGAGTATGGTTGGTGGTATTTTGTTCGATTTCGGCAGTGATGTGGCCAGTTGCTGCGGGACAACGCATGGTCGCATTACTGGGGGTATTGGCTTTTCTGATAGGTAGTGGCGCAGAGTTGATACTCACGCACTTCCCAAGACGATTCAACCAGCGCTTCATAATAGTATTTCTATGGCTTCTGGTAGCGGCAGGGGGAGGGATGAGTGTCGAACACTACTTCAACACCTTTGTGATGCGCGAAGCGGGAACTGGGGATCCACAACTCCACCGTGCCGGTATTGTTGCATTAATAGCCGAGCGTTTGCCTGAACACACACAGATTGATGTCTACCGTTCCGATACGTTCAATTACGACACCGCCCCCGTGTTGCGTTTTGCCCTCATGCGCCTCAATGTAGCGCTTGTCGATGACGCATCCCACCATCACTCAATCGCGCCGATTATCGTCTGCCCTGTCGAAGCACTGGAACGCCTTATCCTGGATGATCAGTATCTGACGCATACCGTTTACTCACCCACCAGCGAATTGACATTGGTCATTGCTACCCGCGTGGATGCACCATGGGCAGCGGCTGTTGTACGCACCGTCCTACAAATAACGGAATCTCAATAAACAATCTGACGGTCAGACAAGTGCATCATTCATCGCGAAATATACGCCATGCCGCGATTCCCGCGCTGATATATGCAGCACCAGCAAACCAAACCAGCGGTGCAAAGCCATATACCGGCTGTACAAAGCCGCTCAACAACGACGCCGAGCCCCAACCGGCCG
Organism: Roseiflexaceae bacterium; assembly: GCA_947474225.1. Taxonomy (GTDB): domain Bacteria; phylum Chloroflexota; class Chloroflexia; order Chloroflexales; family Roseiflexaceae; genus UBA965. Next base: position 17,220 of record CANJHS010000048.1, read on the forward strand.
ACCACATAATCGTAATCATGCTCATCGCGACACCGCGTTGTTTGGGCTTCACAAAGCGCATAATCTGCAGGTCACTCAGCGTGACCGCCATCCCGAGCGAAAAGGCCCGCCAGAGATACCCGATGATTGACAGGAACTGCCAGGGCGCCAATATCAGTAATACCCCTGGACCTGCCATAGCCCGCAGAACTGCGACCCACAAGCGCAAGCGTTTTTTGGCGAGATAATGGCCCGACAAAAACGCTCCACCGCCTATCGCCAATTCAGCAAACGAAATCACTATCCCCACGCTGTGATCAGGCAGGCCAAATTGATTGCGCAAGAGCAGACTCTGGAATGGGATAATCGCTCCACCTCCCAAGCCCATCAACAAATTCGGCAATCCATACAGCAAAAAATGCCGCCGTAATTGTGGTGTGCCTGCATTTGCCTCGGCATCACGCTCATGTCCCTCATGGTGCTCGGTGACCCGCACAAACAAAATCGGCACAATCGACAGATAAAACAATCCCACCCCGATAAGCATTGCCGTGCGATACGCAGGCAATGACTGGGCATCCACATGCATCAGCGGTGCCAGCACACTGGGCATCCAGCCAGCGATGATACCGCCGACCAGCCCGAGGCTTATCGACGCTTCGTTGAGCCCAAAAATAAATCCCCGTTGTCCCTCGTCGGTTGTCGTTGACGTCAACAACGGCATAATCGAGGTCATCGCCATCGCCATACAACATCCATTGAGGAATTGCGTCACGATAATCCACATCACCGACGGGGCATAGAGCTGCCAGGTCAACGTGGTCGCATACAACAGCATGGCCACAGCGAGTGAGCGCCGTGAACCATAGCGGTCGACCAACATGCCGACCGGTATGCCGACGACGAGTCCCGCCACACGCATGGTGGTCGACAATATTCCAGCCAGTTCGGTGCCAAAGCCACGACTGACTAAATAGAAGTTGAACAATACATCAAAAAAACTGATACCGAGACCAAACAACACCGCGTGGAGCAGGACAAACCAAGCGGCCCGTGGAACGTTCCGAATCGACTGCATTGCGGATTCACTAGCGCACATCAGTGCCATATGGACAGAAAATAATGACAGCAGGTGGACGTGCTATTATAAAGCAATTCTTTCTACCGAGGCATATATGACTGCGCGCCAAACGGGACTGCTTGTGCTTTTGGGTGCCATTTGGGGCGCTGCGTTCATGCTCATCAAAATCGCCGTGGTCGACATCGAACCTGCGACACTCGTCGCCGTCCGTATTGCAATCACCGCACTGATTCTGTATGGAGTCATGCGCGTGTCAGGGATTACGCTACCAGGCGGGAGCAAAATCTGGAAAGATTTTTACTTCGTCGGCATGCTCGGTCTCGTTGTCCCGTTCTTGCTGATAGGCTGGGGCCAGCGCCTCATACCGAGCAGCACGACTGCCATCTTGGGGGCAACCACCCCACTTTTTGCTGCCATCATCAATCTGATGACACGCAATGACGAACGTATCAACACCGAACGCGTCATCGGCCTCGTGACCGGATTTGCCGGCGTCATGATTGCCATTGGTATCGATGGTGCGCGCAGTGGCAATATCTGGGGCGAGTTGTGTGTGCTGGGTGCAGCAGTCTGTTATGCGCTCTCTGCCCTCTATGGTCGGCGTGCTTTCAGCGGAATGCCGCCGATCATCCCATCGACAGGGCAAATGATTGCCAGCACGACGCTGCTGATCCCCATTGCATTGCTCTGGAACGGTCTTCCAAAGGTGATGCCTGCGCCATCGTCGCTCATCGCATTGGGAATTCTAGCGGTCTTTTGTACGGCCATCGCGTACATTCTGTATTACCGCTTGATGGACGGCGTGGGTGCGACGAAGGTATCGATGGTGTCGTACCTCGTCGCGCCGTTTGGTGTGGTCTATGGTGCAGCCATTCTGTCCGAACCAATTGCGCCCAACGCCATCGCCGGTCTGGTCATTATCATCGTTGGGATCTTGATAGCGGGCGGCACCTGGCGGGCATTGTTGCCAGCTGCGCGACGCGCATGAACCCGGTCGTCGTCGCCTGGCTGCAGACACGTGCTGCACAAGCACTGGTTGCGGGTGTAGAGCCGCGCGAGCACCTTCGTGCAATGTCTCATCTGCGCCGGCTGGTGAGCGCAGAACAGGCAGCCGCTGCATTCGAGCTCGCGTGGGTGCGCGCCCATGCCACGCGCAAATTTTCCGATGGCCATACCCTGTATTTCACCAAAACTGCTCTCGAACAAGCGAGCCACCAACGCGTCAGTGCCCATCGCACACACATGTACGCCGGGGCGACACATATCGCCGACATCTGCTGTGGATGCGGTGGTGATTTGCTCGAGTTGGCGACGGTCGCGCCGGTCATCGCCGTCGATAGTGATAGCGGTCGGATTGCCATGGCCCAAGCCAACATAGCGGTGCGTGGGTTGGCAGATCATGTCGCGTGGTTCTGCGGCGATGCCCAAGAATGGGCGATACCCGACGATGTCGATGCAGTCTTTTTCGACCCGGGCCGGCGCGCCAGCAATGGTCGCATCTATGACCACGACGCCTACTTGCCGCCATTATCCATAGCCAATGCCTGGCGCCGCCCGGGCAGACGCATTGCCATCAAATGTGCCCCAGGGATCGACTACAGCCAACTCCCATTCAGCCAGCCCTATGCGATAGAATGTGTTTCGCTCGATGGTGACCTACGCGAGACCGTCGTTTGGCTCGATGCAGATCTGCCGTGGCAGCACCGTGCAACAGTCCTAGACAACGCCGGTACCCACCTGATCGACGATGTCTCCACTCCCGCGCAGATTGCGTGCACCGGACTTTCGACGTACTTCTACGAACCAGATGTCTCTGTCATTCGTGCGGGGTTGGTGCAACACCTCGCCGCACGTATCGGGGCAACCATGATCGATCCACACATTGCGTATTTGACTCATCCAGACGCAGTATTCACGCCATTTGCACGGTGCTGGCAGGTGTGTGCAGTGCTGCCGTTTAGCGAACGACAACTGCGTGAAGTCCTCCGCGCACACGGGGCCGGCCCGGTCACCGTCAAAAAGCGTGGCTCGCCTATTGACACCGATGCACTGGCCAAACGCCTGTCGCAACCACACGGCGTGCCAATGGTGGTAGTATTGACGCGCGTCGCCGGCGCACACACTGCAATCCTCTGTACCGGACCAATCCACCCGAAGGAGTCCCCCAATGGCGATGAAGCAACCGAATGAATTGACGGCGACACAACGGCGCCACGGCATGATAGTGATGATTGTCAATTCGTTCATGATGTGGGGCGGCTTTTTTATGGTGGTCCCGCTTATCTCGATTCACTACGTCGAAGCGCTAGGCTGGACAACCGCCAGCATCGGCATCGTATTAGGTGTGCGGCAACTATTCCAGCAAGGCTTCACCGTGGTCGGCGGCATGCTCGCGGACCGATTCGGTGCGCGCTTGTTGATTTTGTGCGGACTGATTGTACGCTTTCTCGGTTTTGCGGCGATGGCCTGGGCTCATTCGTTCCCGTTGTTATTGGGGAGTGCGATATTTGCAGCCTTGGGTGGCGCGATGTTTGATTCACCAAGTTCGGCCACAATTGCTGCATTGACGACCATCGAGGACAGGGCTCGGTATTTTTCGATTCTCGGCATCGTACGCAACCTGGGCATGGCTATCGGACCACTGATTGGCACCGCGTTGCTCATTTACGAC
>CANJHS010000049.1 GCA_947474225.1 Roseiflexaceae bacterium
CATTGTCACCGCGTTGGCGGATGTGGGCGTGGTCAGTACTATCGCCATGACTGCTGCCATGGTAGGGCACTTCGGGTCATTTTTGACGCTGCATCTGACCTATACACTGGCATTCATGCGGCGCTCGCTACGCCCGTTGGCGTGGCGTTGGTGGGTGTTGTTCGTCGTCGTCGGCACTGTCTACTTCAGTCAATTTTGGGGCACCATCCTGGCACAGCTCGGGGCGTTGCAAAACATCGATGACACCAGCACGATCAGCCAGCGGTGGTGGCAATTCGCCTGGCAGTATGGCTTGTATGGTCACTACAACGGCATTTTTGTGGCATTCATGGTGATTGGCTTGTGCATGCTACGGCCTGACCGGCTCCGTGCATTTGGCTGGCTGATGGTCCTCAGTTCAACGCTCTTGTTACTGGCACAAGTACTGGCCGACATCGACACCACCCGCTATGTCATCGCACTTTTCCCGCTGGTCGTCCTGGCAGGAGCCGTCCCGCTGGCTGCTCTGTGGCGTTCTCGTGCGGGCAGGATACTCGTCATCGGGCTGGTGGGGCTCATCGTGGTGCAGAGTAGCACGGCATGGTATGCAGGCGTCATCAATGGCGTACGGTTGGGATTTCTGTGGTAACGGTATTTTGCTTCTCAATAGGTATATAAGACTGTTGATTGTCAGAATTATTGTGTATTTTTGAAAAACCTCCAAATTCGGCTCGTCACACATCGCTGCGGACATCGCTGCCCATGACTCGGGGAGCAGACGAAAGCAGCAGGCGCACGATTGAACCTCCCTTGCCACCAGGCCAATCCATGCGCGCACCGGCTACGCGGGGAGACGGGGGAATGGGAATGAATGGGAGCCCTTGTGCTTTCTCCCACTCCTCCACACGCCGGGCCAGCCACGCTGCATGTCGGACCAGCGACAACACGAGGTCAAACGCATTTTCTCAGAACAGAAAGACGCATCCGCTGCTCGTCACTACGACAGCAAGCGTTCCTGCATTGGCCCACGCAATCCGAGGGTACGGGCAATGACATCGACGGTGCTCCGACGCGCTTCGAGTGAATGCACGAAGTCGAGTTCGTCGGTCGGAATGGTCAACACGGCGCAGCGATCGAAGCGTCGCATCCACTCGTCGTAGCGTTGATTGAGGCGCGACAGATAGGCCGGGGGGATGTTCATTTCACTCGGTCGCGCACGCACGGCGATACGCTTTTGCAGGGTGGGCACCGAAGCCTGGAGATACACCACCAGGCTAGGTGGTTGGATGCGCTGCACGAGCGTCGTGTAGAGGCGTCGATAGGTACGGAAGTCGCGCTGCGACAAGATACCTTCTTCGAGCAAGCCTTTGACAAATATTTCGTAGTCTTCGTACATGCTCCGGTCTTCGAGGACCGAGCTGGGCGTGTCGGCTATTTCGAGATGCTGCTCGAAGCGTTGCGTCAAAAACCAAATCTGACTATGAAATCCCCAGCGCTCGCGATCGCCGTAGTAATCAGAAAGATACGGATGATCGCTGACCAACTCGTAGTACGGTTGCCATCCAAATTCCTCTGCCAGAATGTGCACCAATGTGCTTTTGCCGACCCCGATGTTGCCAGCAATCGAGACATGGAATCGCCGATTGGAGTGTGTCTGTGTCATAGAGCACCTACGGAGGTTACAGGTTACAGGTTACAGGTTGGTAATGCTGTGGTAATGCCATTGAGGTAGTGTGTGATCGATTCGAAAGGAGCAACCATGAAAACGCAGTTACAAACCATGAGCTACGACGTTGCAAAATCCATCGTTCACTTGAGTGACGTACTGAACAAACGCAAGATTTCATATCCGCTGGTGCATCAACTGCTCAAATCTGAGACAAGCATCGCAGCCAACATCGCAGAATCTCGGCAAGCACTGTCACGTCCAGACTTCGCTACAAAACTTGCTATCGCATCGAAAGAAGCACAAGAAACATTATTCTGGCTCACGCTGCTCCAAGACACTGACAAACTTACGTCCCAAGAATCAGCAACACTTATTGACCAAACCGAACAGCTCTGCCGCATGCTATCCACTGCCACGCGAACACTCAACAAATAGGTTACAGGTTACAGGTTGGCACCTCAAACCTGTAACCTCAAGCCTCAAACCTATACCTGCATCGTGCGCCAATTGCCTTGGCGAAAGCGCACATACGCCAGCGCTGCCTGGATGAAGAAGTCCAAACCCATCGCCACCCATACCCCATTCAAGCCGTAGCCGAAGTGCAACATGGCATACGAAATCGGCAAACGAAAGCCCCACGTTGCGATGATCTTTGTATAAAGTGGCCACTTTGTATCGCCGGCACCGCGTAGCGCACCAGAATAGACGAAGTTCGCACCCATCCCGATTTGGAAGATACCAGCAATTTGCAACGGCACCATGCCCACTTGCACCACAGACTCATCAAAGATGAACAAGCGTAACAAGAACCCTGGGATGAGCACCATGATGCCACCCAACACAATCATGATGAGCGACGTCTGCTTGAAGGCCTCGGTGGTGGCAGCCTTGGCTTCCTCAGGCTTTTTGGCACCTAAGGCTTGGCCAACCAATGCCGATGCAGCGATGCCATAGCCCCAACCGGGCAAGAACGATAATGACTCGATGCGAATGACGACATTGTGGGCTGCATAGGCTGCCGTACCCAACTGCGTAATCATCCCCAAAAAGACCATCAGAGCCCCTTGGAACACTGCTTGTTCGCCGGCAAACGGCAAACCAACGCGCACGATGCGGCGCATCATATCAACATGTGGAGAAAGCCAGCGCGTCAGGTGCAAACCGGCCCGACCACGAAACAATACAACCAGCGTGACAATCATACCGACGGTGCGTGCGACTGCAGCGCCGATGGCTGCACCGGCAACCCCGAGCGGCGCAATGCCAAACGAACCACCGATGAGCAGGTATGACAAGCCAACGTTGATAACATTGACGGCAATCATGATATACAGCGGGGTGCGGGTATCACCTGCGCCGCGCATCGAGGCCATCCCAATCATGCCAATTGCCGTGGGAATCAGTGCATAACCGAGGATGGTAAGCACTTGCGCACCGAGCATGGTGACCGTTGCATCAGCGCGATAGACCGACATCATGATATGGGCACCGAACAAAACGACCACGGTCATAATAAGGGCCGATACGACGCCCATGATGAGCCCTTGTCGAAGGGTGTCATTGCCCATTTCACGGTCGTGTGCGCCTTTGGCACGGGCGGTCAATGCGGTACAACCGGTACCGATAGCCATGAATAGGAGGATGGTGGTCCAATACATTTCGTTTGCGAGACCCGTGGCGGCCAAGGCAGTTGCGCTGCCGTACCCCAGGACTGCTGCTGCGGCAAGTGGCAATCTGCCGACGAGTAATACGTCCATCAATCCCACGGTGGTATTGAGGATTTGTTCGCTCACGGCCGGCATAGAAAGTTGAAAGACGCGCTTGCGTCGTTCCTGTGGAGTAATCATTGCGTGTTGTCCTATAGGTAATGCTTGCGCATTATACGCTACATGGAGTTGTTCATTCGAAAGTAACAGGAATCAGCTTGTGCACCGTAATTCACAGAACTGATAACTGATAACTAATCACTGATTTCTGATTTCTGATTTCTGATTACTAAATGATTACATCACTACATGGTGAAGCAAAAATACCAATGAAGTATTGACAGCGAACATTTGTTCGCATATATTTAGCACAGATGTTTCGAACATGCGTCCGACTAGAAGAGGTGACCCCGATGGCAATGCAAATCCGCGATCTCCGTAACCCCGCCATCCGTGCTGTTCGCTCCGACACGACGGTCATGTTCGTGCATACGGCCCCAACATACACACCGCGCTTCGTTGGTAGTGCCTTTTTGGCGATTTTGACGATTTACTTCGCTGTCACGACGCTCTACCAATGGGGCAGCGTGCAGTTGGCAGATGTGCAATACGGTGCGACGCGTACCTTCCACGCCGACGCATTTGTCGGTATCAATGACAACGCTACCCAGCCCACACACTTTGTGGCGATGAATGTCAACCACCACATCGTCATTATGCAAATCCCCGCGGGAGATACCAGCAAGACCCGTATCATCAACGGTCCTGCATTGACCGGCGCGAACGCAGCCAACATTCCGGTATTGCTGAATTTTCGCGATACCAATAACGATACCCGCGTGGACATGATTGTCACCGCTGCAGGCCAGAGCTATGTCTACATGAACCGTGTCGATCAGTTTGTCCTGAAGCCAGTAGAGGAGCGTGCGACCCTGTACAAACCCTAACCCTGGGCCACGCTATCACCCCACCCGATAGCTGTCCCCGTAGGACGCACTGCCACCCCACTGGCGGTGCGTTTTGCTGTGCGTGCGAATACAGTACAATGACGCCGCACCAAAGAAAGAGAAGCAATGACCGACGAAAATGACGTCCTCAGCCTGAGCCAACGGTGGCAACAATGGCGTACACAAACGACCGAAGCAATCAAAACACTCCCTGCAGCATTTGCTATGGTGCGCGAAGCAGACCCCCAAGGTGCACTCCTCTATTCGATTACGACGTTATTGAGTGCCGGCTTACCGGCCGCCCAAGCATATACAGCTGGGCGCATCGTCGACACCGTCGCACAGGGCATGGCACTCCACGACCCCTGGGCAGCGCTGTCGTTGTGCGCTACCTGGGTCGGGATCGAACTCGCCCTCGTGAGCGTGGCATTCATCATTAGTCAGGTCCGTATCCTCGCAGATCACACCCTCAATGCGCGCCTCTCAAACTATGTAGCGACGCGGGTCATGACCAAATCTGCCGAACTCGACATCCAATTTTTCGAAGATCCTGCATTTTATGACCGTCTGCAAAATGCGCGGCGCCAAGCGGAATTCCGTGCGCTCGCATTGGTAACCGGTAGTTTCGCCATCGTCCAGCAATTCATCTCGTTGATATCGTTTTTGGTCTTGGTGATTTCGTTTGCACCAATACTCGCGCTGATTCTGTTTGGAGCGAGCATTCCTGCATTCATCGCCCAGGGGCGATACAGCCGACTCTTCTTTCGTCTGCTTACTCGGCGTGCACCAGAATTCCGCCAATTACGCTACCTCGAAGAACTGCTGACCAGCGACAAAACCATCAAAGAAGTACGTCTCTTTGGTCTGGCTGCGCCCATTATGAAGCGCTATACAGCGACATTTGAGCAGTACTACAATGAGGATTTGGCCCTTTCCAAAAAGCGCTCACTGTTGAGTATTGTGTGGGGTTTCGTTTCGACACTCAGCTTCTATGTCGCTTATGGGTATGTCGTCTGGATGGCACTGAGCGGGGCAGTCACCATTGGTGGGATGACTTTCTATATCTCGTTGTTGCGCCAGAGCCAAACAACCTTCCAGAGTATTTTTAGTGGTGTCAACGGTCTGCTCGAAAACGGGCTGTTCATGACGAATCTGGTGGAATTTTTTGCCATCGAACCGATTATCCGCTCGCCCGAACATCCCGTCCCGGTGCCGGATCCGATGGTACAGGGGATTACCTTCCACAACGTGTCGTTCCGCTATCCCGACCACCCGCAATGGACGTTGCGCAATATCTCGTTCACCATCAATGCAGGTGAGACGATGGCGTTGGTGGGTCTCAACGGTGCAGGCAAAACAACGCTGGTGAAACTATTGACACGGCTCTACGACCCAACCGAAGGCTACATTTCGATCGATGGCATCGACATCCGGCAATTCTCGCTCGACGATTTGAACAAACACATCGGCGTGATATTCCAAGACTTTGTGCGCTACCAGATGACCCTCGCAGACAACATCGGCTTCGGCAATATCGCGGAGCGAGACAACAGTGAGCGCATTCGCCGCGCTGCCATCGATGGCGGCGCAAACGAGATTGCGGACTCACTGGCAAACGGCTACGACACGATGTTGGGACGCCAGTTCCAACAAGGCCGTGAACTTTCGGGTGGGCAGTGGCAAAAAATCGCATTGAGCCGCGCCTTCATGCGCGACGGCGGCATCCTTATCCTCGACGAACCAACATCGGCTCTGGATGCGCAACGCGAGCACGAGGTCTTTGTGGGATTCCGCGAACTGACCAAAGGACGTACTGCCATCCTCATTTCGCATCGATTCAGCACGGTACGCATCGCCGACCGGATTGCGGTACTCGCAGATGGCCAGCTCGCTGAATTAGGTACACATGCCGAGCTGATTGCCAACAACCAGGGGTACGCACAGCTGTTCGAAATGCAAGCAAGCGGCTATCGATAAACGTTACGACAAGAAGGAAACAGCCCGGTGCGCCATGCGCACCGGGCTGTTTAATCGAAAAAAACTATTTGCTGTACGCAGTAATCAGGACATCACCATTACGAAAAACCTCTTTGCCGATAGAGCGGATCAGCGCTCCTGCGTCCGCACCGTACGCTTTGCGTTCGGCATTGCCTATATAGACATAGCGGACATGGTAGGTGTCGAGCAACGCACGTACTTCGGCTTCGTTGGTAGAAGTATAAATCGTACGCACATCCGTCTCGCGTTGACTGATCTGCTGATCAAGTCCCGCTTGACCGCCGCGCCATTGGTATTCGTGGCCCGGCCAACCCATCACGGTGGGCAATCCCGTCGAAGCCGACACACCGCCAAAGCCATCACCTTCGATATCGTACGACGATCCCACTCCTTCGAGCACGACAGACCCGGCGGTAACGTGTTGCCGCAACCAAGTTATCGAGGCAGGGCCACCAGCTGCATAATCACGTGGTGTTTTGCCATAGAGCGTCCCCTCCTGTAACTCGGTGAGTGCCTTGCCAATGGTCGCAGCTGGGTAACACAACGCCGCTGCCGTCAGCGGGGCAACCAAGATGACCATTGCAACACGCCATGCTGTCTTGCGTGTCGCCCAGAGTTGCCATATGCCGAGGACTGCGGCGACCCCCCAGAGTGCCCAGACTTGATAATAGAACTTGAACACGGTATTCATCCGTGAGCTAAACGTGTCGCGGATATAGACCACGTCAACCACCAACGTCAACAGACCTGCCAACGCCACCATCCCCAACCACAACGCCAACGCAGGTGACACGTCAGCCCGCCGAAACGCATAGTGCAAGAGCAACGCGGCCAATGGGACTGCAGCGAGCGTCACAAATCCACCTACGGCTCCGGCGACCGCAACCAGCGCAGTAACGCCAATCAAGGTCCACTCAAGCCTATCGCGGGCAAACGAAGCTGCAGCCATCAAAATGGGGACGAGGAACAATCCAAACATGATGAACAAACCGTGTGCCTCGGTGCGGGCAGGTGCAAGTCCAAAGTAGCGTGAGAATGTTGCCAGAATGGGCGTCGTCACCGTCGGTTCTGCCCCACCAACCAAAGACACAAAGCTTAAATGGAACGGGAGGTAGAGTGCATACGAGGCCAGCACCGTTACTGCAGCCTCGAGACCAGCCTCTCGCCAATTGGCCTTGGCACGCATGCTTTGCCAGACCATCGCACCCAGATAGAGCACCAGGTAGGTCGGGTAGTCCCAACTATTCATCGGATAGAGGATGCCGAGGAGCAGCGCCGGCATTACGATACCGGGCAAGGGGCCAGTCGCACGTCGGAGCGCCAACCCCAATAACATTACGCCAAAAGGCAGTGCCATCACATGGGGATGCATGTCGCCCAGCCAGAACGAAAAGAACGGGAATTCGGTAATTGAGTAGCGCCGCTCCCAACTACCGTTATCGGCAATCAGCGTGTCCCAGACTGCGCGTGACGGATTCCACCAATTAAAGTCTTGCCAGGTGTCGTGGGGAGTAATTTGGGCGGTACCATTAAAGTCCCAGCCTTGGAACGGGCGCTTGAGTATGAAGGTCTCACGCGTACCAAGGCCATTCTTGATTGCCGGTACGACATCGGCAGATTCGAGCGCGAGAATCTCGGGCAACCCAGTGACCAACTGCAAAAATCCACCCAAGTTACCGACCAACAGCACCGCCACAAATGCGAAACCAGCAAACAATCCAGCGGTGCGTTTGCGTAATGGTTGCGCAATCGGTTGCCAGAGTGCTGCCATACTGACGACCACCGTGGCGGCAGTTGCCCCGATCATGCCGGCAGTCGTCGCCAGTGCGAGGTTGTACGCTACCGCCGGGTCGAGGCCAGACAGAGTGGCGGGAATAGCCGCCAAGAGATACCCCGCGTAGTAGTAGTTAATGGTCATCCCAGACATCCACGGATCGAGTGGCGGGAAACTCGGGGAGTGCAACATACTATTAAAAAACGCATAGTCCATCGGTCGCTCGGTCCCCCAGGGATCGGGGGTGCGACCACGCACATAGACGACCATGATGAACCCAGCCAAAAAGATAATCTCAGACAACAGCCAGGCTCGCCAGTGTGCGCGGAGCCAGGCAGCATCTATCCCACCGGCCAAACGCCAACCAAGATACCCCATCCCGATAGCAACGAAAACAACGCTACCACTGTTGAATGGCAGCAAACCGATCATCGCGAAACTCCATACCACTACCCCTATGAGCGCGTATCCCAATGGTCTTGCGACACCGATGAGCGCATGTGGCAGAGTACTAAATAAGTACTTGGCCCATGGGAGCCCCACTGAGACGCAGAGCATGGTCACCAACCAGTGCACAATCACATCGTTGATCATCACGAATCCTCTGCTTAGTTCAATGCGTCAAGGGCACGCTGTACGTCCTGCCGGAAGATAGAATCTGCAGGAGCTTTTTCGAGAAAGGTCGTGTAATCTGCACGCGCCGACTCTACGTCCCCCATCTGTGTCGAGATATTGGCGCGTGTCATCAGGAAGTCGTAGAACTCGGGATTATTTTTGATTGCTACATTGACTTCGGTCATTGCATCGTCTAGCAGCCCTGCTGTCACATAGCCCGATATGAGTTTATTGACGTTGCCCGGCGAAGCGTCAATCTTTATTGCAGCACGGTAGGCAGCAATACCTTGATCTGTTAATCCAGCCTCAATCGAAAGATCACCCAAAATATGGAGTAACGGAACATCTCCCGAGTGGACGAGTGTTGCCTTCTGTAAAACCGCAGCTGCTTCTTCAAGCCGTCCATTTCTGCGGTACCCGCCTACCAAATCAAGTATGACACTGATATCCGTAGGGTTTTTGGTGTAGGCGGATTCTAATGCCCCGAGATCTTCTTGGACTGGTTGCTCTTGTTGCACGGGAAATCCAACATCGGGAGTATTTGTATCGCCGCTTATGTTTGCATACGGAGCGACAGCTACGATGTTCGGCGAAACGGCATAAATCTTGGTTTCACTATTTTTGTAGACTTCACGGAGTTCAGGCATTTCGGCGATTACCGCAGCACCCTTTTCACCGTACGCTGCCCGCTCAATTATCCCAACGACAACATAGCTGACATGGTACTTCGACAATATTCTCCGTTTGACCGTTTGGTCTTCACTTCGATAGAACTCAATGACATCACCGTCGCGCGCTCCCACCACATCTGGATTGCGTTGTTCACTTTCGTGGAGCGGACTCACCACCGTCGGGAATCCCGTGTTGGCAGCGATGCGCACGCCATAACCGCGGTAGAACTCGATGCTGGACTGCAATACTACCGGCGATCCCTTGACGTGCGTGAGAAGCCACTGCATTGCCTGATAGTCGTAGCTAAAAGGAATGGTTTTGTCGTACGTATCGTATGTCCCGTCGGTCATGAAGGCCAATCCGTCCAACGTCGGCACTTGGTCGTGATTGATTTTGTAAGCAATACGACTTGAAATCGCTGCGAGCGGGAATGCAGCACCCAACAACAGCGGCACGATCATCAGTGCGGTCAGAATATTCGTATGTTGGTGTGGCATTTCTGCAAAGCGTTTACGCAGGGCAGGCAACGTAGCTGCCAACCCAACGGTTAACAACAACCATGATTGCATGCCGAATTTGAAGACGGTATTCATGCGGTACCAGTCGCCGTCGCTCATGTGATCTCGCAAATAGATGAACTCGACCGCGCCAGACAACCCCCAAGCGATGCATATCAACCAGAGCCCGAACCAGAGCGTGTTGGCGGGCTGGCGGCGGAACAACGCCGGGAGGAGCAACACCACGATGACTCCCAACCAGATACGTGGATTCCCTAGATACGGCATGACCAATGCGAATGCGGCAAGCGGGTAGTATTCGAGGACGAGCCCTCCCAGCAACAGAACAACCAGAATCAACGTCGCTGCTATTCTAATGATGCGATGCTGCCATGCAAGGAGCACCGTCACCACCATGCTTGGGATAAGGAACAAACCCCACACCGCCGACCATGCAGCCAATGGCGAAGTATTCGTCACAAAGTCAATCGTCCCTACCTGCGGGACATAGTTTTGGAAGAACGGGAGATAGAGTGTGACCGCAATACCAGCGACCGCCATTCCCTGGAGGATAGCCAGTGGGAAGCGCCAGCGATGCTCGCTGACCCACACCCGCCGCACTAATACGCCGGTGAAAATCAGCACGATCGTCGGTGTATCCCACGAGTTGGTCACCGACAGCGCACCGACTGCCAAGCCTGACAACAGCCACCATATACTCGGGAGGGCTGCAGCTTCGAGTGCCTGCCAGGCAAGCGCCAGTGCCAGCATCAACAGCGGCATGGCGATAACATGGGCATGCAAATCGGCAAAGAGGAAACTCCAGAATGGGAATTCGGTAATGGTATTTGGGATGACTCGGCTCGGTCCCATGAACCAATCACCGAGGACTGTACCCACCAGAGCGAAATCGTTTTGTTTGACTGCCGTGATGACCTCGCCAAAGCCTCTGGCCCAACCAACGGGGATGGCGCCGGCAAGGTTACCCAATACCCCGGTCACCAACACTGCGAGTACCCAAATCCAACGCACCGTGGCAATGCGCCATACCAATGCAGCCATGCCGGTAATCATCAGCGCATACAGTGTCGCCAAGATCAAATTGAAGCCAATTTGCGGTGCAATACCGGTCAGTCGCAACGGCAGTGACACCAGCACGTAGCCGTAGTAGTAATAATTGAGCGTCCCACCGCTGAAGAACGGCGAGTACGGCGGCATCACGGGGCTACGCAAAACGGCATTGAGAATACCGAATTCAAACGGCTTTTCGCCACCCCAGATGGGATGCCACAGGTCAGGATTGGCCATCCGAATTATTGCCATGATTGCAAACGACACCAAGAACAACAATTCGAAGCGGAATATCGTCCCGCGTTGGTAGCGCAGGGTGGTTTTGACCCACTTCCAGCCATCACGCACATAGCGGTCGAGAGAATCAACATCAAACCACTGCATCGGTGTATCGACCGTTTTTTGCTGGCGCATGCCGATGCGCACCAATGACCATGCACTGACCAGAATAGTCAACAGGAGGGCAACAATCAGTCCGGTTGTACTGTTGTACATCAGTCTTGCACTAACGGGGAGCCATAGTGCATATCCCAAAATGAGCAGACCGATGAGCCGCGCCCACGGCCACTGCGCCGGTCCCAACCAAAGGGCTGGCAGCAAGCCAAGCAATGCAATGAGATACCAGGCCAACATCCACAAGATGATAACCGGGACTGTGTCAGTAATCGGGTTCCAGCCTGGCTCGGTGACATCCGGCAACGACTGATTATCGGTGGTGAGCAGTGACTGCTGCGAGATTTTGTTGGGAGGGAAGACAGCCAACGTACCTGTTTTGAGCACCCCCGGTGCATGATCTGCGAGTGGAACTTGATAGATGATGGTCTCACCACTGCGAAAGACTTCGGTGATATCTTTCGATTCAGCCAACTGGGCAAATGCCTTGCCGGCAGATTCGCCATAGAGCGCACGTTCCATACGTCCGTAGAAAATATATTCGATGCCGTAGTTTTGCATTTCGGCGAAGGTTTGCTGCGCCTCCAAGCTGGTATACCAGCGTTGGATTGCCTGCTTACGGGCATCGATGATAACCCCCGCATCGGCTACACTGCGTTGTTGTTGTTCGTGCCACGGCCAACCCATCAGAGACTGCATACCGGTATGAGTAGCGATACGGGTAATCCAGCGATATGCTTCGGCATGGGCTTCGAGCAAGACCGGCGTACCGGTGACATTGGCACGGAGCCAAGCGATGCCATCTGCATCTTCGCTGAAGCTAAAGTTCATGCCGTTTTCGCCCCACGATGCATTGGGGGAACGCAGATACGCTTCGCCATCGAGTGACATCGGCGCTTCTCTGTCATACCGTTCTGCAATACGCACCGGCGTCGCAGTGACCGGGTAGACAAACGAGGCTGCCACCAACACGATGGTCACGCCTGCCCACGCAGAACGCACAGCGACATCATAGGATCGCAACTTCTGCCAAGCCCAGGCCAGCAGCACGCCAGTACTGACCCCGCCAAATACCCACACTTGCATACCAAACTTAAACACACTATTCATGCGACCGATGTCAGATTTGGCCACCAGCACCTCGGTCAAAGCCGAAATGCCAAAGACTGCTAGCACCATGATCATCATAAAGACGGTCTCGAGTGCGATGGGGGTTACCTGCGCATCCGGACGGCGTTCGAGTTCGTCAAAGACCGGCAATTGAAGTTGGATGGCAGTGGTCCGACCAAACCACGGAACCGATATTCGTTCTGCGCTCGAACGCATCAATGTCGCCGAGATAAGCAGAATCAACGCAGTAATTGCAAAACCTTCGATGTACAACGCTGGCAAAGCAAAATACACACTTGCAGCCATTACGAGAATGGTCACCATTAACGCAGCACCTGCGACGATGCGATTGACCCAACCGGCGCGAATGACAAAAATCGTCGCGGCAATGAGGGCGGCATACACCCACATTCCCGATATTTCGTAGAACAATGACGCCGGCGTCTGTGGACCTGTCCACGGATCAAAACCCGTATAGTCGCTGGCAAAAGAGCGACTGAATGGCCAGACAAATATTTTGGACAAGCCAAATATCATCGCCACCGAAGCCAACCATACCGTCAGGTGACCAACGGCATTCGGCCGTTGCTGATGATCACGCCAAGCCAACAGTGCAATCGTCACGACTGACATACCAAGGATCGTTGGGTAATCCCAGGTATTGGTTGCATACGAGACGCCCGCAAACATCCCCAAAAAGCCAAAAAGGACTAAGCGTTCGCGCCAGCGTGCCCACAGATTGCGGGCATGGCGGCGGCGCCGTATCAACGCCAACATCACACCCAAGCTCCCAACCAACATCGGTAAGCCAAACATATGGGCATGCAAATCTGCAAACAAGAACGTAAAGAACGGGAATTCATTGATGACACCGTCACCGGTCTTGATTGATACGACGCGCGTTGCATCCCAAAATGCCCACTCGCCGCGCCCCTTGCATTCGGCTTGCATGGCATAGGATGACCCTTTATCGCATTCGAACCCAGGTTCACCCGTGTTGGGCAAGTACCACAACGCTTGCGACCAGTTCCCTGCACACACCACAAACAATGCCGCGAGCAGTGCTCCAGCGAGCTTGCGCTTGCCATCGCTGGTCAAGGCGACCAGCCAGTACCGCCACTTGCCGGCATAGATGACCCCGAAGGTGCCCTGTAATGCCAATGCAAGGCTCCACGAACCCACCGCCGTGAGCGCAAAGATTGTCGGGACCGCCAAATTATATGCGGTTGCAGGGGCAATACCAGTCAAGTGGACCAGGACACCTACCATGACAAAGCCAAAGTAGTAGTAATTCAGCATGCCGCCTGCGAACCACGGGTCAATCGGTGGGAACGCCGGGCTCCGTACGACTGCTGTCAAAAATGCCAGGTCCATGGGCTTCTCGCCGCCGCGGGCGGGGTGCCACAAGTCGGGATTGTTGGCGCGAATAATCACAAACGTTGCATAGGCAACGATGAACAGCACTTCGGTGGTGAGGATGAGCCACCGAGACTCTTTCCACCAACGACGCCACAGCGCTCGACCACGCCAGCCGACGACCGCGGCCAACGCCACCCAGCCACCGACCACCACACCCACCCCTGTCCGGGTGAAGCTGAGGAGGTTGACACTCGCAGCAAACCAAATCAGCCATGCGACCGCGATCAAACTGAGTATCTTTATGACCCCATACCCACGGTCAGGCATCCATTTGAATGCACCTTGGAGGAGGACAAACCCCGCCAAACCAATGACTTCAAAGGCCAGCAACCACCACAACCACGGCAGTGTCGTCGTGGAGAACGTGCTGAACAGTTCCGTCCACTTTGCACTGTTGCGGTACGTGGGCCACTGCAGATCAGTGAAGTGGAGTGCGGTCATCACCGCTCCTGCCCGGATGGTCGGCAATTTATAGACTTCTTCGAATACCACACCCTTGGTGATAATCGCCTCAGCCTTGGCTTTGGAATAGGTATCGTTCTTTTTGAAAATCAAAACACGGGGATGATCATAGACGCTGAAGGCTTCTTCGGCCCACATCGACGTCGGTACTTCGATACCAAAGAGATGTGGTGCAGTCCGAAATTCTGCCACCAACGTAAAGCCCAGGGAACCGTCGCCCAACCCCTTGTAATAGTTGATGAGTGCCGGGTAGCGCATGACCAAACGGCCCGCCGTGTCATAGACACGGTTACTGCTCATGATGATGTAGTCGACTTTGTCGATTTGATCCAGCATGCCTAGTTCGTCAGGGTTGCCGTTGCCGTACCATTTGTTCTTTTCGTCTTCCCCATAGACTGGAAAGGCATAGCCTTTGAATTCATCGGCAGAACGGCCGTCTAACCCCAGAGGCAATCCATCGTCCCACGTTTCGGCACTCATGCCAGAACCTGGAGGGATATTGGTATAGATCCAACGTGATGCAGCCACCCGGCTGTGATCCTCGGTATACATACGCGAGAAGGCAAAGCCCCAGGCGAGTGCCCCTGTCACGACGACCAACGCGGGCACGACCACCATGAAGGCGACGCTGCGACCGATGGTCAATGCGCGACCACGATGGAGTTGCGGATCACCCGGTTGCCACATCCAACGCATGACCGTGTCAAACACACGTTGTCGCTGCTCTGACAGCTGTACCACCAACCAGGCGGCAAAGATAATCAGGACGCCATAAATGGGCAAGTAATAACGCATCGACATCAAGAATTGGCCGCCTTGCCAGCCAAAAAAGAAGAGTACCCAAATCCACGGCACCAAATGCACAAGCTTCCTGCGGCGCAGCAGTTGCCAACCCGCCACCAAGAAGCCAATCCAGGCTGCGACTCCCAACGGCGCTCCCATTCCGGCATAGACCATGTTGCTCAACGCAAACATGTAGCGCGGCCGAGCTGCCCACTGCTGCGTCGGTGGCCAGTCCACTTCGCCAGAGGCAAACCGGCGAATATCGTCCATGCTCTTGAGAAAACGATCGTCCGGGCGGATGTCGAAAAAGCCCTTCCCCTGGAAGATATGGTCGATGATAGCACTCTTCTCGCCCAGGACGTCGGCCAAAATCATTTTGTCTGGTGAGCCCGGCAATGTACCAGCAAACATGTCTGGGCCCAATACACGAGCCACAAACAGCGCGAGCACACCCGTCAAAACCAGTAACCCAAAATCACGCGCCATGGCACGCATCTTGCCGCTCTGCCAGGCTGCATACATACGACTACAGGCTGCCACGATGGTGACGATGGCAACAGTGGCCAGGGTTATACGACACGCAATCGATGCGCCAATTGCAAACGTCGCACCGGCATAGTCTCCATATGAGCCCCGTTGGGCTACCCGTATCGAGTAATAGACTGTCAACAAAATAAAAAACGCACTCGTCGCATCGACGGTGAAGAAGTGTGCTTGCTGGATGGGGAACGCTGTCCCTGCATACATAAATGCAGCCACCAGGCCGACTTTGTTGCCATACAGGCGCCGCCCGATACCGTAGATGACCAACAGCGACAACAGGTCAAACAGCGCCGAATAGACTCGTCCTACTTTGTGGATATCACTGGTGTAGTCGCGGCCCTCGAGATTGATGATGTTGCGGATAAACTCGGGCATCAGTGCCGATATTTGCCGCTCCACATTTGGCTTTTGTTGACCATCACCGGGGAGCATCGTTGGCAAGCGGTCTGGCGGGGTTATCAAGACTGCAGTCAAACGCGTCAATTCATGCGGCACCATGCCATAGACAAAGAACTTATAGTTCCCGTTGCGTGGATTGAGGGGAGAATTCGATGTGTCGAGGTACTCGCTGAACGACACAGGAAGATGGATCTGTGATGCGACTTCCGTCAAAAACCGCTCGTCGGGGTGGAGCCGGAAGGACGGTTCGTCCCACGAAAATAGTCCTCCGAAGCGGAAATATGCGCCTAGCAAGAGAATGGCCAGCAGCGCGACGGTTTGTCCTGACGACCGCTGGAAGAACGACTTCGTATTCATCTCGCATCCTCATCCGTTTATCGCACACAGAGGGTGTTCCTCGATGTAGATGTACAGCACATAACACCACAAAACCCCGCATGTGGCGACGTTCTGCTCGGCAGTAATTTCGTTTCAAGGCATATTATAGAACAATATTCGTATTATCCAGATAAATATGACGCAATGTAGTAAAAAATCTTTGTGTCATACCCACACATCTGATGACTGCAACATGCACACAAAACTGCATAAATCGAGTGGCGCCGTAGGTGCCGCATACTGCACGACCTTGGTTCATTTTGTAGGTTCCACAGTGCCATGGAGAACGTCCTCTTCCTCCCAAATATGACTATGGTATTATAATTGGGTCGTGCAAAGCATTGCGATGACCAATATGTCTTTCATTGTTGTAACTTTTATAGAGGCCCCATGCATATCGTAATCACTGGTGGCGCAGGTTTCATCGGAGCAAATTTGGCGGGAGCACTGATGGCTGATGGCTATCGTGTGACACTCTATGACAACCTCTCACGACCAGGTTCGGCACATAATTTGGCTTGGTTGCAACGCCGCTTCGGCGACAAAGTGGTCCTGCGCCGCGGTGACATCCGCGACGCAAAGATGACTGCCGAAGCGTTGGCAGATGCCGATACCATCATTCATTTGGCGGGCCAGGTTGCCGTTACGACCTCGGTTGCCAACCCACGCGAAGACTTCGACATCAATGCACTGGGCACATTTAATGTGCTCGAAGCAGCCCGCACTGGCGGTCGCAACCCCATCGTCCTCTACTCGTCCACAAACAAAGTGTATGGCGGGATGGAGGACATCGTCGTCGTCGAAGACGCCACCCGGTGGCGCTACCGCGATGTGCCTCGCGGGGTTACCGAAGCCCAGCCACTCGACTTCCACTCCCCATACGGGTGCTCCAAAGGAACCGGCGATCAGTATGTGCGCGACTACCATCGCATTTACGATTTGCGCACAGTCGTGTTCCGGCAGTCCGCCATCTATGGGCCACGCCAATTCGGGGTGGAGGACCAAGGTTGGGCAGCGCACTTTATCATCGCTACCCAGTTGAAACGCCCGATGTCCATTTATGGAGACGGCAAGCAAGTCCGTGATTTGTTGTACGTTGACGACCTGGTCAATGCGTACCGGCAGGCGATTTTGCGCATCGACCATGTCGCAGGCCAAATTTTCAACGTGGGTGGCGGACCAGACTATACCATCTCGATATGGCGCGAATTCCGGCCAATTCTGGATGCCCTCAACGCTAGTCCTGTGGTCGATCCTGCATTCGCTGACTGGCGCCCCGGCGACCAGAAGGTCTGCATCCTTAATGTCGACCGCGCCCAAGCTGCCCTCCAATGGAAACCCACAGTCGGGGTCAGCGAAGGCATTGAGCGTCTTTGGAATTGGGTTGCTGCCAGCCGCGACGAAATCGAAAGGCGCTAGTCCATGCGCGTTTTGGTGGCACTTACCTACTATCGACCATACACCAGTGGGCTCACCATTTATGCCGAGCGACTCGCTGTAGGTTTGGCGTCTCGTGGGCACCACGTTACCGTGTTGACATCGCAATATGACTCTAGCCTCCCCCGGGAGGAAGTGCTGAACGGTGTGAACGTCGTCCGTGTACCAGTTGCGGCACGTATCAGCAAGGGGGTCATCATGCCGTCGTTTGGTCTCGATGCGACCCGGCTGACGTTGTCGCACGATGTGCTTAGTCTACACATGCCCCAATTCGATGCTCCTGGATTGGCCTTACGCGGCCGTCTGTTGGGCAAACCTGTTGTCTTGACCTATCACTGCGACCTGCAACTTCCCCCTGGGGCGTTTAACCGCATCGTCGACAAGGTCGTACAAGTAGCCAACAACTCTGCAGGTTCACTGGCGACCAAAATCGTCGCCTACACCGAAGACTTCGCTACCCATTCACCGTATCTGTCGCGCTTCAACGCGAAGGTCGAGATTATTCCCCCGCCAGTTGAAATACCGGACGCGTCAGTACAAGACATCGAAGCGTTCAAACAGCGCTTCAACCTGACGGGGCCAGTCATCGGCATGGCGGCTCGGTTGGCAGCCGAGAAAGGGGTCGAAGTCCTGCTCGATTCGATGCCCAAAATCATTGCAGCACACCCCGATGCACGGGTCCTCTTCGCCGGTCCATTCGAACAAGTGCTGGGCGAAGAAGCCTATGCTCGCCGCTTGGCACCGATGTTCGAGAAGTACCGCAATAATTGGACGTTTTTGGGGACGTTGTCGCAACGCGAATTGGCGACGTTCTTCCACGTCTGTGACGTGGTGACCGTACCGAGCCTCAATTCGACCGAGTCATTTGGATTGGTACAAGTCGAAGCGATGTTGTGTGGGACGCCATCGATTGCCTCAAATCTGCCAGGTGTGCGTCAACCAGCCACACAAACCGGCATGGGGTTGGTCGTACCCATTGGTGATTCCGATGCATTAGGTGAAGCGATTTTGACTATTATTGCCGACCCACAGCGATTTCAACGGAGCCACGACGAAATCGCAGCACGCTATAGCACAGCCCGTACCGTGACCGCCTATGAAGCGTTATTCCAACGCTTGTCAAGGAGTTAACTGACATGACCACCCAAGATTTCCTGACACCACATTTGATGACGTTGCCGCCACACCGCGTCATGATTCGCATGATCGAAGCCCGTCTGTTCGCCGAAACAGCACCAGCCATGCCCGAGCCGATTTTGGATGTGGGCAGTGGCGACGGCACCTTCGCCCAGATTGTCTTCCCCGGCAAAAAGATCTATGGCATTGACCCCATCAAAAGCGATACCTTCGAAGCACAACAGCGCGGTGTCTACCAAGGGCTGAGCATCGCCGATGGCAAACAGTTGCCGTTCGCCGACAACACCTTTGAGGCAGCCTTCAGCAATTGTGTCCTCGAGCACGTATTGCCCCTCAAAGAGACGTTGTCCGAAACCTACCGCACCATCAAGCCGGGTGCACACTTCGTGGCCTCGGTGGTGGGAAACAGATTCCCCGAGCAGTTGTTGGGCACCAAAATTCTCAACGCACTGGGCTTTGATGGCAGCATCTATGGCAATTGGTTCAACAAAGTATCGGTCCATCGCAATACGCTGAGCAAAGCCGATTGGAGCGCACGCTTCGAAGAAGTAGGCTTCGAGGTCGTCTCATGCCGGCCATACTTCAGCGATGAGGCGCTGGCCTTGTTTGACTTGAGTCACTATTTGGCAGCCCCGTCGTTGCTGACCCGCAAGTACTTGGGCCGCTGGATTGTTGCGGCACCGTTCACACTTAATTGGCTCTGGGAACCAATTCTACGGCCGCTCTACAATGCCCCAGCGCCGATCGATTCGCCCTACTACTTCTTCATTTTGCGCAAACCGACCGCCAAATAACGCATCGCTTTGGATGTATCCCCCGGTTTGCCCTCGTCCGGGCAACCGGGGGATTTGCATCGTATGTCGCGCACGCAACCGGCCAACCGCCCCGTCCGTGTCCCTTCGGGGCTGCTCCCCCAGCCTCCGAGCCCTCCGGTTTTCGCATGATGCCAGATCGCAACAGAAAGGTCATCCTATGACACAATCCAAAACCGCCCTC
>CANJHS010000050.1 GCA_947474225.1 Roseiflexaceae bacterium
GCGGGATCCCAGGTCGTGATGACCGTGCCGTGCGTTTCGATGGAACGCAAGCACTCGCACTCAACGCGGCTGCAGCCACATACACCAAGTACCTTTCGAATACGTCATTTACTGGTGCAGGCTATACCATGAGTCTGTGGGTCAAACCCAACCGCTACAACTCCTGGATTATCGGTCAAGACACGATGAACCAAAAGATGCGGTTAGGCATCAATGCGGCAGGATTTGTCACGTTCGAACGTGCAGTCAGCTGTTTTAATGCATACTGCTGGTCTTCGACACCGATGACATCGTTGAGCCCAATGCCAATCGGGAGCTGGAGCCACATCTCGGTTGTCGTAAACGGCAATGCGAGTTACCTCAACATCAATGGCGCTCAAGCATCATCTGCCGCACCAAACATCGAAAATTATCTGCAGCCACTGACCGTCATCTCCGGGGACAAGATTTTTTCAACCGTGCCGCTCAATAAGGTCTTCAAGCCGTTTACCGTCGGTGGTATTGCCTATGGTGAGCCATACGTAGCTGGGAATAACGGGTACTGGTTCTATATTGGAACCAAACCCGTGACGTTCGAAAACACAGCAAACCTCGATGGTGCAAGCAATTTCACCATAGGAGCTTCGTTTTATCCGAACTACATGCCAAGATACCAAAGTAACGGTTCAACGTTGCCACCATCGATTGATTACGCGACGCTCATCAATCGTGAGGGTGCATTCTTGCTCAGGATTGTCAACAACCGGTTGGTTATCAATCTCAATGTCAATGGGCCTGGTGGTCGGTATGCCGACATCAATACCGATATGGACGTGCCGAATAAGCAATGGAACAAAGTATCGGTAACCTACGGAGTAGACTGGATTACGTATACAAAGAAAATCATCGTCACGCTGAACGACCTCACCCGAGAATACGTCGTGACCAACACGGCTGACAGCATGACCGACAAAGCGTCAGGCCTCGATATCGGTGGCCGCTCTACCGTTCTGGAGTCGAGAGTCTTTCAAGGGTATATCGATGACGTTTTCTACACCCCTGCGGCGTTGACGCAAGCGCAGGTGACTGCGCTCCAGAGTGCTTCCGTGGCAGACAGTCAGGTGTTTGCAACGCGTGAAAATTTGATTGCCTACGGCAACATCGATCAAGAATCGCCGATTATATATGGTTCAAGCTACAGCGGTGAACTGGATGAGTTGCGTATTTCACCCAAGAAATCACAAGGAGACCAACTTGCACTTCCGACTGATGCACCTTCGTGGAATCTGCGCTTTGAGGATGTGCTGACCACAAACAAAACTGTGGTGGCTGATGGCGTGACCAAGACGGTAGGCATTGATGTCATGGCGTTGCCAGATTCGATTGCCGGACGGGCGGGAATTCAACGCTTTTCATTTGCTGCAACCTGTGATGGCATTGGTATTGCTGCAGTGGAATGTCCGACTGGCGGCACCATGGGCCTGTCTGGTCTGGCAGAAGCGTTCAATGGGACAACGAACATCCTCGAAGTGAGCAATGCGCAGACGGTGATGGACACCCTCAAATTCGGCGGTACCGTTCAAATCCTTATCAAACCCGATACGACGACCGGTAGCGTGCAAACCCTGCTCGAATATGGTGACGCATCTGGTGCCAACACGACACCACCATTCCGAGTGCAAATTGGGACGAACGGCAAGGTGGTCATTCGGTTGGGTTCTGTCACCTATACGGCGACTAGCGCACTTACCCCGGGGTGGAATCAAGTATCCTTCGCGTTTGGGGCCAAGGGCTTCCAATACTTCCAAAACGGTACACTGGATACCGGCGCCAATGCCTCTTCTGGCGGAAATCTTTTGATTGGCAGCCCAGCAGCAGTATTTGTCACCAACACAACGAATCGCTTGTTCGTGGGTGGTGGTGTCGCATCCAATGCACTTGCGAATCTGTATCGTGGTTCTATCGACGATATCACCTTCTCGCCGACGCAACTCGTGGGCAGCAAAATCTATCGTCTTGCGCGCTCACAAGCATCACAGGTCATGGACAAAGCGACGATTGCAACGTTCACGGTCGATGCAGAAGCGCCCAC
The DNA here is from genome assembly GCA_947474225.1 of Roseiflexaceae bacterium. Classification (GTDB taxonomy): domain Bacteria; phylum Chloroflexota; class Chloroflexia; order Chloroflexales; family Roseiflexaceae; genus UBA965. The sequence goes on from CANJHS010000050.1 coordinate 2,072, forward strand.
TATCGAAATCGAGCACCCGCGCTATGTTTCGCGTTTGCCTCTGCAGTTCCTCGCCAAGACCGCCGATGTGTCTTCAAACGTCGCACGTGCGGTATTCACCACGATTACCCCGGCGAATGTCGCGACATCGGTGGCAGCGCCTGAATGTATTGATGCAGTAGCGGGGACGAATTATTGTCCGACCTTCCGTGTTGCAGCCGGTGCGACCACGCCTGTCGAGGGCAAATATACGATTCGCATGGAGGCCTTTGACAGTGTCAATAATCGTGGCGTGAGCGAATCGAACATCTATGTCGACACCACCCCCGGGACGGCACAACTGGTGACCCAGGCGACACCGTATACCACGACGCAACGGGTGGGGAGTTCTCTCCGTACCCTCACGCTCAAATTATCGGCGTCTGACCCGATCTTGACGAATGCTGCCGGCACCGGTGGGAGTGGCATAACCGACGTCTCGGTGTTGGTCCGTGATGCGAGTGGGAATGCGATTATCGAAGCACCATCGCCGGCGACATCCCGTGGCGGGTACTGGTATGCCGATGTAGCGCTTCCATTTAAAAACCCCACAGGGTTCTATCAGGTCTTTGCCAACGTGACCGACGCAGTCGGCAATATGGCGACGAATATCGCGTTGACGACGCCTACGACGTTGATCGAAGTTGATAATACGCCACCACACGACACCATTGCGTACCCTGATCCTGCCAATGCGCAAGATGCATTCATTGCGAAGCAAGCGATGACTGGGCGGTTGTCTGACATCAACGATGGTCGTGCCGCACTCAACAACGGGTTGCGCGCACGGGTTGACTTCGAAGCTCCAGACGGTGCCAAAACGTTCGACAGCCGATCTGATGCACGCTACAGCATCGACTGTACCCTCTGTCCCGTCATTGCGACAGACACGGATGTCCCTACGCGGCGGCTCGCGCGATTCAACCTCGACAGCGTTGGTCAAGCACTGACCCTTCATGATGTGTCGGGGGTGCTCTCGGGGACGTTCAGCATTGCCTTGTTCGCTAAATTCACCGACACGGGAACACTCGTCGGCACGGGTGTTGCCACTGCGCCACGTCTGCGTCTGCGTATCGAGCGCAGTGGGACAACCTACAAGCTGACAGCCTCACGCGGTAGCGTCGTGCTGAGCTCGACGACATCGGTAACCCCAAATACCTGGTACAACATCCTGTATTCCGAATCGGGGACCACGGCGACGCTGCAATATGGTACATCGTTGACTACTATGACGACCCTCACCAAGCCGTTTGTCGCAAATGCGCTTATGACGTTGCAGCCGGACCTTATCCTTGGTGCGATGCAGTCTACGAAGGGCTTGACAAACAAAGAAGACTACTTCCGTGGCTATATCGATGACGTCATTGTCTCTTCCATGGCACTCACGCCCAACGATCTGACTGGAAAATCGCTCGGTTTGGGGAGTGGCGTGGCGATGCATCAGACGAGCCTTGCGGTCGTCGATGACGGATTCTCGAGTACCGATACACTTGCAGACAAAGCACTCTTCTATGTGCCGATGAATGCTGCATCGTTGCCGCTCGTCGACGCAATCAACGGAGTTGTAAGTACTCGTTGTACCTCCGGGACGACCATTGCCCCGCTCACATGCCCAACGATAACGGATGGATACGCTACCCGTGCGCTGACTTTCAATAAGAGCACCGATGGTATTGCGACTGGGTACAAGCTATCGACGACCAACACATCTGGTCGGAGTGTTGCGACGCGCTTTAAAATCGCACCAAACGCAACGTCTGGAGCATTCCTCAACATCCAATCGACTGCTGCGAATTCGCTGTGTGTCGAGTATGGGTACGATGAACCAACCAAAAGTGTCGTCGTGCGTACGAACTGCACCAGCCGCGATACCTTCTCATTCCCAATCAATGACACTGCCTGGCATAGTTTGCTCATGACCAGCAATTGGGCAAACTCAAATGAAGAAACGATGACGTTCAGCCTCGACGAGAGCATGAGCGCGCAATTCAACCTTACCGGTCATTGGATCGATGCAAGTCTCACACTCGGTGCCCCAGGTCGGCGTGCCTTCAGCGAAACAGCTGCAGCCCCTTCTGCTGCTGCAGTCGGGGTTTCGGTCGACGATGTCGCGGTATTCTCCGGAGTACTCAGCGCAGTCGAAAAGACACAGTATACCTATGGCTATGGCACGGTCTATTACGAAACATTCGACGACCTCAGCATCCAGCCTGGACGCATCAGCCTCGACGATTCAAATGTACCCCAGGACAGCGTGTTTCTGAGTGCGAATGACAATTTAACAGCTGTTCCTGGTTTCATTGGTAACGGTGCGTTGCGCTTCGACGGGTATGACCGTGTCATCCATCGTGACATGCAGGGTGCAAGCTTTGCGCCATACAACGCCCCATGGAGCATGTCACTCTGGTACAACACGGGAATTTCAGGGCAGACCGCGTCCTTGGTCGATGCAACGGCAAATGGATACCGCTACCGGCTGGAGTTGATTTCGGGTGTCCCGACATTCACCATGGCAGGAATCACGCTTGCACCGTCGACAGAACCGAATGTTGGCACACATCAAATTGTCATAACATCGGATGGCTCGCAGGCACGGATGCTCATCGATGGGACGCAAGTAAGCGTGCAGAGCACGGCATCGGGTGGTATATCGTTCCCAGCATCGCTGAATGCAAATGCGATAGCAGGAGAAGGGGCAAATGCAAAGAAGTCAACCCCATCAACGCAAACACCGAGTATCCCGGCAACGGAAATAATCGATGGGATGCTCACAAACAATGCATCTACAGTGTCGATGCAGTCACCAGCGATGGAGGTCGATTTTGGTTCAACCAAAACTTTTGATCGTATCTCCCTCCATAACGCGGTCGCTATGGCCGTTCCCCTGCGTAACTATAGTGTCTACGTGCTCAACACTGCGCTCCCGTTGACCGCTACGCAAGCGCAGTTGAAAAGTGCAGCGGTTTGGAGTGGTGATTTTGTTGATCCCGTCCGTGGGAGATTCACTATTGAGGTACCTGCTCTGACCAGCGGCCGCTATGTGCGTGTCGTTCAATCCGGCGTAGGTATCCTCGCCCTCAACGAACTGCAGGTACTGCAGACGCCTCAAATCGTGGTTGGTACCAACTTTGTGGGAACCATCGATGACCTCCGTTTCTACCGTCGGTCACTCTCGAACAGCGATCTGCAACGCTTGCAGGCAATGCGTTGGCGCACCAGTACGCTCACCCCACGTGTTGATGGCTACAGTTGGGAATCTCCGCAGCTGACCAATGTAGAACTGTCGGCAGGACTGCAGAGCTTTACTGCGGACAACAATCAAAACACCCAAGCAGCGTACGGAGAACACATCCTGTGGTCCGGCAATATCGATACGCTGGCGCCACGCATACAACAGACGCTGTCGAGCAATGGCGTCTATACCGTCGCTATCGAAGATCGGAATCTCAATCCTGCGCAGCTAAGTACGCCATGTGGGTCTCGATTGTCGAAAGTCACCCTTGGTTCACCGTCATTATGGACGCGTACCCGCGAGAGTGTCATTGATGGCACTGTCCAGTCCCAAACACGACTTACCGGCACCTGTACGTTGAGTGATATACCCGAGGTCATCCGACAGACTACCGCAACGGTGTCCTCGACACTCGCGCTCGATTATGGCACGGCGTACACGTATGTCGGGAATACTAATGCACTGGATGTATATGACACCAACAAAACTGCGTCACCAAAAGTCGGGACCGCAGTCTTGACCGGAGTGGTCAAGGCAATCCATGTTAATACAACCAATACCAAGCTCTATGCGTTGAGCAAAACTGCAACCCAGGGTGTATTGACGATATTTGATATCAGCCGCGATCCACTCAAACCGAGTAAATTGGGCGAATTAACTATTCCTCAAGATGCGGCACTGCAATTCTTGGATTTTGCAATCTCGACAAACGGGACCGAAGATACATTTGTGTTGTTGTTAGACAGCGCCTCTCCACAACAGATAACGCTGGTGAGTGTGAGCAATCCCCGGATGCCGACACAAGTCGGTATGGCAAGCTTGACAGGGACGACCAATTACGGAATTTCGGCGCAGAACGATATCGTTGCCCTTGCCCAGGGTGCTGCTGGAGTCGCCTTGATGCGAGTCGAATCCTCGGGTTCGCTTTCATTCGTGCGCACCTACTTGACCCCTGGCTATGCACAAGCGGTCAAAATCGATCATAATCGGTTGCTGATACTCGACGATGACGAGCCGATAAGCGCAAGCGTGGCCTTGATTTCCCCCAATACCCTTCGTGTCATCCCGTTGATTGATCGCATAGAGGAGCAATTTGCAGTGCTCGTAGACACGTTGACCGAATCAATGAGCTACATGCACACCACGCCGATTAATAATGACGTCTTCTCAGCATACCGCTTCGTCGACATGACAACTGCTCCAAATGGAGACGTGATGCTTTTGGGTGCAGACAGTGAAGTACCAACACTCGGACGATTGGCAATCATGGATGTGACCGGCGCTACCCCGATCCTCAAGTCTGACACGAGATTGGACGTCGCAAACCTGAGGCGTGTCGTTACCAACCAGTCAGGTGTCGTCGTCCTATCGCAAAATCCAACCGACACCAAACTCATCGGCTACGCAGTTTCGGATCGTGCCCTTAACGCAATGAATTGCGACCGACTCCAAAACTGCACAACCGTACAACCAGCGTCGTTTACCCAACGCGCATTGGGCACCACGCCACCCACACAATCATCTGTTCGTATTGTCAATCCGACAACGAGCTACACGACGTCACGACAGACCATTGTCGTTTCCGCAGAATCAGCAGTCGGCAATATATCAACAGTCTCGTTGTGGGTCAATGGTTCTCAAAGTGGATCGGAAGTTGTCATTACTGACACACTTAGTGCGGTTGAAACGACGTTCGTCCGAGACATCCCGGCAGGCGCACATATGTTGCAAGCTAAATTCACTGCTGGTGGACAAACGGTGGTCAGCAATCCATTACCGGTGACGGTCGATCTTGCTGCACCAGTGGTACGGTTGGTTGACACGGTGATTGGTTCGGAGAGTGTCATCAATGATTTCTTGGTATTTACCATTGCGATTACCGACGAATCTCCGATCGAGTCGGTACAGCTTGTCAATACATTGAATAAGTTGGATGTTCCATTCACTCAGCAGCCAACCAGCGGCGGTGTCAAGGTGAAAGCCCTTTACAATCGACATCCATCTGATGGTGCGTCGTTGCCCATCCGCGCCGTCGTCGCAGACCGTGCAGGGCGGACGACTATTGCACCCTTGACCGTTGTATTCGATCGTATGCCACCTGTTGCTTTGGGACTGACTGTCAATGCCAAAGTCGCCACAAAACCGGTTGTGTTGGGACAAGGTGCTGTCATTTCGAGTACTGCCGGTGCAGACTTGAATGTGGCATGGAGCTCGATTACGGACGCTTCTGAAGTACGCGTCAATCAACTCGAATACACGGTGAAAACCGGTTCGAGCACCACTCCATACACAGCCACCAATGCCATTGGCATCCCACCGCTGTCTGGATCACGTGTGACATTGCCGATGCTTGAGGCCAGCCGTATCGACGGGAATTTGCGCCTTACTGACAAAATGGGAAACAGTGAGCTTACTCCCATATCTACTGTTTTTATCGATGCACCAAATACCCCGGATTACACTGTGATAGATGCGACTGGCCCGGTCTATCGCGGATTTTTGAACAATGGCTGTGCCGTGTTGGGCAATGACGAACGTGTCTGGGCAAAGGGGATACAGCAATTTGCAATGACATGGGATACCACGTCACTCCGCTTGAATTGGCAAGGTGCAGATTGGGATATCGACGGAGACCTGTTTGTGTACCTCGATACCGTAGCTGGCGGTTCGATTCAACCGTACCGACCTGTCGCCTTTACCCGGGACATCGGAGAAAGTGTCAATCTCGGCGAATCGTTCCTCACTCTTCCAGTGAATATGGCTGGACGAGCGGTATCGAGTACGACAGTAGCATCGTACGTCAATTCCTTCCAGCAACGCTTGCTGGCAGCACAGCGCGGAGTCCGTGCGGCTAACGTTGAGGGCGCCGAGTATGTCGTGCATGTGCGCGACAACAGGAGCGCAACGCTGTTGCGGTGGAACGGAACAACCTGGACCGACACAAACATCAGTGTCAGTTTTCGCTACACCGTTGAAGGTCCGAACAAATTTACCGATATTCGTCTGAATAAGTCCGATATTGGCTATACAAATGGTACCCGCTTTGGAGCAATTGCAGTTGCCACCGCAGAGAACAAACTCCTCCCTTGGAGTACCTTCCCGACTGCAAATCCGATTCAAGTAGAGCAGGGGTCGCAAAAAATACTTGTCACACCAATGCTGAACGGCTACTCAGTAGCTACATTAAACGATGGTCTGTGCCCGAAAACCGCAGCGGGTAATCCTGATGCAAAGACATTCACTGCTACCCTGAGTAGTGTTCCGGTGGGTATTTCGAAACGTGCCATCGGTGATTCGTTTGCGAATTCTGATCCCGATGCAATCGGTGAAATCATTGCACAAACGAGTGCGATGTGTACTGCAATTCCAAATGACCCATGGTGTCAAACCGTCAATATGTTCCAAAACAGCTCCGCGGCAGGGACCTCATTGGTCGAGGGTCTCTCAAATGAGCTCACTCAGCAACAAATCGCCAATGTCGGACCAAACTCGACCGTTGCATACACGCTCAAACTCCAGAACAGCACAAATACCGCCACTAAACCACTCTATGCTCTGGTGCAGACGTATGGCGGTGTTTGGTTAACGGATCCCAATTCTGCAGCTACGCTGCCGATAAGCATCATGAGCGGTGGCATCTATGATTACCATAGTGTGGACGGCACTGGCAAACGCGACTATCTGTTGCTCGCAATAAAGTCCATTCCCGCACGCACTTCACAAACGTTGGTAATCAACACCCTCATCGATCCAAACAAAGTACAAGCGAATAGCGTTGACCGTGAAACAACCAAGAATTTCGCAAAAATCGAAATTCGCTTGACCGACAGTGGATCTGCGGCTGGTATAACGAATAGTCGCACCCTGGAATGGCTGAATGCAGCGGTACGCGTAGACAGTTCTGGACCAACCGAAGTGGTGCCGATTGGAGAGCAGAGCACTCTCTCACGCGGCAGCGCAGTGACGACACTGAGTGGAAGGAGCACGGATGATTCTGCCTCACAAGTCCAGGTGCAGCATACATCAGTAGATGCACTTAATGTAGGTGAGATTGTCCCAAAGACTACTCCGTACAATGGGACATTGCAGAATTGTGGTGCGGTCATCGCCGGTCAATGGACCTGTCGGTTTGTCAGCAGTGCTCCCAAAACGTTAATTGCCTATCGTGTCCGAGGTGTTGATCGATATAACCAAATTGGCTCTTGGAGTGCGTGGTTCTACGTGTATCCAAACTATGTAGCACCGAGTTTTGTATTCGATGCGGCGACGCAAAATATGTTGAGCACGGGTATCTATGGCGCTACGTCGAAGTTCTCAGGTAGGCTGAGTGACCCGGATTCGAATGCATCAATCAACATATGCAACCAAACCATCCTCCTGTGCAGTTTGGTAACTCCCACGGGCGGCCAAAATTCTACGTCTGCGCGGTCTACCGAAAACACAACAAACACCATCGTGAATGCGAAGCCATGTAGTTCGCTCGACCTTGCGGAGTACACCAGCATTCCATTGGATACCGACGCAGGAATTAACAAGCGTGTCAACTCGCTGACCGTAGATGTGGCGGTATCGTCGAGCAGAACCGATCAACTCAATTTGACACTTCTTTCACCGTCGGGAATTGTGGTGCCTCTCCTTTCATCTACACGTAATCCTACCAACAACATGTTGGTACGCTTTTCTGACACTGCAACCAAAAGCACCGTTGAATTGCCGAATAGTACTACTTTGAGCGGTCTAGCCACCGTAGTGAAACCAGATCGGTTACTCAGTGCCGTGACAGGAGAACCAGTCTCAGGGGCATGGACATTGCTGGCTTGTCAGCGTATTGCAGACGCGGAACCAACATATATCCGCGCTGTCAAACTCAATTTTACGAGCGTCATCCAAAACGGCATGTTCTCTCTCTGGCAATATGCCGCAGAAGGCTTGACCACTGCAGACAATGAACGGCATGAGTTCATTGCATACGCACAAGATGTAGGCGGCTTGCGCTCGCCGTACAGTAGTTTCTTCCTCAATGTTGATACTGTTGCACCATCTCTCGTAGTGAACCAGTTGGCCACACAGATTCTCCCTGGACAAGACACGCAAGTGTTCGATGGTACTGTGACAGACGGCTCTCCGATTAGCAAAATGAGTGCTACTATCTACTCTGCGACGAAGGCCATCAAGATTGTAACGATTGTCCCGACTATCACCTCAAACCCAGAGGCCGGCCGCTTGCGCTTCATACACGGCAGAGCGTTAAATCTGTATCAGTGGAGCATGCCGTTCACCGCCAAAGACATGCCGACTGGTTCATACACCGTTCAGCTGAGTGCCACAGACTCAGCCGGCAACACCCGTATCTCTGATCCATATACGTTGCTAGTACCGTCAATGACCGAACCAGTAATCTCACGGATCACACAAGATTTGAATCAAACTCCCGGGACGACGGCACTGCAATTTATTCTCGATACCGGCAAAGATGTGAGTAGTGTCGAAGCACAGTTCACTATCGATTCGGATATAACGGTACCGCTCAGTACGAATACCCTGTTGTTACGTAAAGCGGATGGGACCGAAGATGCTTTGACAGCCAACATCCCCGCAACGGCACAGAATCAGAGATTCGTCCAGCTTGAGATGAATGAGTATGGGGCGGTTGGACTGTTGCCAGACGGAACGCTGATAAACTGGAATATCGGCAATTCAGGTACTTTGGATATTCCCAGCTCCCTCACAAATGTCAAGCAAATCGCTCTTGATGATTCTGGGCAGTTGTTGACGTTGTCTTCAACCGGTGTAATTACTTCGTATAACGCGGAATCGCTCAGTACTGTTGATTTCGGTGTACCTGCCACCCAGATAGCTGCTGGCAAGAATCACTACTTGGCTCTCCTCCGTTCGGGCAAAACAGTAACCTGGGGGAATAGCAGTAACGGCGAATCAACAATCCCGCTTGGAGCCCGATATCACTTGACGCAAATTGGTGCAGGAGATGGATTTAGTGTCGGTCTGACGGCAAATGGCGGAGTTGTCGCATGGGGCAAAAACGACGCGAACCAGTCAACAGTACCGAGTAGCGCGACTGTGGACATCACACAGATTGCTGTGGGTAACGCACATACATTGGCATTAAGTCAATCCGGCACCGTCATCGCATGGGGTGATAATACCGCGGGCCAGACAAGCATTCCTTCGACTGCGGTGAATGTGATCGCTGTCTTTGCCCATGCGAACGCAAGTGCGGCGATAACCAAGTCTGGACAACTCATCGTCTGGGGATCACACACGTTGACCTCTTCTTGTTGCAGTGGAGCGACCCAGATAGGCCTCAATAGCACACAAATGCTCGTGAATCTCAACTCATCGCTTATCACCTACACTGCGACATTTGATGCTACCCAAAATCCGAGTTCAAAGTTCATGCGTTTGGAAGGACTGATGCCTGGTAGGCGGTACCGCTATAGCATCACAGTGAAGAATAGTATAGGGTCGAACACCTACGCAGGCGTCTTCACAACCACACTGCAACCAAGCCGAGTCTTCACGCCGTATCTGCTCGATGAGAAAAATCCGCCAAGCCAGACCTCACGTGAGAAATAAGGAGCCATCATGAAGTTTCAACATATTTTCTCAATCGTGTTTGCGCTTGTCTGTCTTATCGGAATATCACTAGCTCAACGAAGGTTGGATGCAGCTCCACGTCCAAATGTATCTGTGAACCCCACGGCTGTACTTACGCTCCCTAACGCAGTTCGGGTACAACGAGTCGATATCGGTTCTGTTTCGACGTCTTCTGGTTATTATCCCTTTCGGCTGGCACAAATCCCAGAACAAGGGAACGGCGACATCGTCCAAGTTGTGCTCGGGGCTCATCATGCCCTCGGATTAAAACGTTCGGGTTTGGTTTTTGGTTGGGGCACAAATATCAAAGGTGAGTTATATGTGCCAACAAGCGCACAATCGAATGTCATACAGGTCGCCGTTGGGCAAAATTTCAGTGTCGCACTGAAAAATACTGGTTCCGTCGTGTTTTGGGGTGACACAACCGTCATCCCGGCAGCGCCCAACACGAGTATTCCTACCGATGTGGTCATGATTGCCTCGGGTGATCAACATGCCGTGCTCTTGAGGGCAAATGGCAAAATAGTCGTCGTTGGTCCCGCTGAGCAAAAAGCAATTCCTACTGCGCTCAGTACAAAGACAGTGGTCAGCGTTGCCGCAGGAGCGACAAGTTCGATGGCACTCACGTCTGATGGCGCAACATATATCTGGGGACGTGCCCAAATAATTCCAGAGCTTGCCAGTGGGAGCATCCGTAAAATCTGGGCAGACGGACAACTCTTTGCGGCGTTGCGCAATGATGGACGTCTCGTAGTGTTCGGTAATTCTACAGCGCTTGCTGCAGAAACCACGCTTACCACGACGAACCTCACATCTTCTGAACCTGGCTGTCCCTGTGCGATTGTCGGTGGCATGACCAATCTTGAAGAATTCCAAACGGCAAGTTGGGGTGCGGTGCTTCGTAAGGTAAATAATGGTGTATTTGGTCTCGGGTATAGCAGTAGTGCATCAATCCCGAAAGTGCTCGTCGAAAATGCCAAAGGAATCGCGTTTCATCCGAGTTTTGCTAGCGGATTGATGCTCTCTGAAGATATGAGTAGACCAACGCAGACAACCACTCCGTTCCCCACTCCTGCGGCGCTCCTTAGCGTACGGCCTGCACAAGACAAAAAGTACATCGGGTCAGTTGGGTATAACGGAGCTATGGGAGCCCCAGCTCCATTCTCTTGTCAAAATTCAAACTGTAACACGCTCGTACGGCAAGTCGTCGCTGGTCCAGATTTCGCAGCGATATTGTTGAACGATAACAGCGTGCTCGCGTGGAAACTACCGAATACTACCTATCGTTATGGACAAATGACGGTACCCATCTCATTACAAAGCCCCTTTCTGCCGAATGACCCACTCAGAGTAGTTGCGCTCGCGGCAGGAGGATCCCATATGCTGGCACTCCGTGCGAACGGCACGGTGGTGGCATGGGGTAATAATGCCTCAGGTCAGACGACCATTCCGGTCGGATTGTCCGGAGTTGTGCATATTGCAGCCGGCCAAAGTCACTCGGTCGCACTGCTCAACACAGGTCGCGTGATTGCGTGGGGTGATAACAGTTTTGGTCAGTTAAACGTACCAAATATTACAAATGTTGTGAACATAAGTGCCGGTGGGTACCATACTATCGCACTACGCTCCAATGGATCTGTCGTCGGGTGGGGACGTAACAGCGATGGCCAGATAAATTTGCCTGCAGCCTACAATATCGTCGATATTGCAGCGAACCTCTATAACTCTGTATTGTTGGCTTCTGATGGGGTCGTCACTGTCTACGGAAATGCACAATACGGTCAGACAACAATCCCTGAAGGTCGATATTCGCAAATTGCTGCAGGTGGGATGTCGATTATGGCGGTCGACAACACCGGTAATCCGGTCGGATGGGGTCTGTCTGTGTCGGATAATTTTGTATTCCCACAGTGGGATGCCAAACTTGCGAACTGCGATACGACCTGCAAAATTCCGAATATTTCCAGCATGGCACTAGGGAACAACTTCGGTGTCTATATGTGGGGTTCACTGAATGCCGAGGATAGCACTCAGTTTGTGGCCACGAGAACCCCTACCAGGACGAAATCCTGGACATACCCGGACATCACACCGACGATACAGCAGGTTGCAAGAGGTACCACCTATGAAATTTCACAGGATCGTTTAACTACTTCATCGGGCGAGAGTTCATTTGTCACAAATGGCATGAATTCACTGAAAGCGCATATTATCGCATCGAGTGGACTGATGATGCTTGATGGAGATGCATCATGCGCTGTGGGCGAGGGTGTATGTGGTCCGTCGCCAATAGATGATCCTGCGGTCTGTAATTTACCGTTTTGGGACGGGAACAATGTTCCCGCGTGGTGGTTTGGGCTAACGAAGGATATCAAATTCTCACAAACTGCTGGGTTTATGTTAAAGCAAAATGACTTTTTGTGGACATGGACCGGATGCCCTGAGTATAATGGTTTTACCTTAAAGCAATCGACGCTTCTCCCTGCAGACAAACCCATCCCGCCGTTTTACTTAACGAATGTCAAAGTATTTGACGTCGATCAAACCAAAAAACCGGCGTTGAATTATACGCCTGCTAATATCATCATACTGCGATATGACAATAATGTGTGGTCTTCGAAGTGTACATTCCCGACCTTTAAGAAAAACATCATTGATGTGGCAGTAACTGATCTGTTCTGTGCGGTACTGTTCGAAGACGGTACAGTATGGACGAGCGATCCCGCAATTGCGTTGCCTGCGGGATCTCCACCATTGGTTGAAATCGAACTCGGCGCGAAAGTGAAATATACGGGCAACACTGCTTTTTCAACGGAGTACGTCTATGGTCTTGGTTTGACACAAACCGGTGAAGTCATTGGCTGGGGGGCAGTGTCGCCGAAAGATGAAGTACTCGATATCCCAATGGATGCGCGAACAAACGTCATCGACATTGATGTATCGCAAACGCAAAACATTGCACTCCGTTCGGATGGCAAAGTCGTGATCTGGGGTTCTCCGTATGGCACCGGCAAACAGTCATTGTGGGAACCTATCAATACACAAAGTGCAGCATCGTTTGTGAACGTGGGTTTCGGTAATACCATCAACATTCTTGCCGAGGGTGATGGCCAAGTTTTGCCTCCGGTGGTCTTCACGGCAATGCCGACCGCTACGGTGCCGCGCCGCACGGTTGTGAGTATTAATGACAATATGGTCGGGGCATACGAGTTTGATTCTCTACCACCAATGACACAATTTCAATTCACTGGCCCGAATACATTGACTGCATCATGTCGTCATCCGTTTTGCCCAGAAGTCGTCTATCAAAAAGCAGAGAGCGATACCGCTCCGTTCTATGCCTTGAAATTCCGCGAATCCAAGGGCGATGAACTGACCACGACGAGTGATGTCGATCTGAGGAGTAATTTCACCATCGAAGTGATGATGCGCCGTGATCGACCGTACCATGAGGACGTTGCGGTCAGCGCTGGGCTCCCTGGTCAAATTCGTAAATATTTCTCTATCGGAGTTGATCGAGAAAATCGACCGTATTGTAGTTTTTATGGGGATGATTTGCGTGGCACTCCTCTCACCCTCGACCGTGAAGGAGCCATGCATGGCTATGCGTGTTCGTACAACTCCACGACGCGGGAACGGATTCTGTTACGTGATGGCAAGGTCATCGCCAAAGACATCGCTGCGGGTCAATTAAATGTCCCGTATCCGAATTCACCACTGGTCATTGGACGGAGAGCCGACACGATGGCTGGTCTCGATGGCACGATCGCTTCGGTGCGCTACTGGCCGAGTGTGGTGTCGACAGTCGCCAGCTTCAACACCGTATTTGCTCCTGCTGCAATTCAGTTCCCCGGGAATCAGGCAGGACAACGACCACTCGAATGTGGATCCATGAGTTTGTGTCCGAACATCGTCCTCGAATCGCGTGATGCGCATGACGGTGGCTACCTCAGTTTTGTGCGGGGCAATAGCCTCAGCATGGCAATGCCCGCAAACACGAATGCGTTTACATTCTCACTCTGGATCAATATTGATGAGCCGTATTATTATGAGCGCATGGGCTCAATCTTCGCACGCCTCAACTCGGAACAAACAGGCATCGTGATGCGTATGCATGGAGGAGACTTGTGGTGCGGTAAGTTGGCGCTGTCCGGATCTACGATTCAGTACGAAGCGAAAGCACAAACAAATACGATGAGTATGAGTCAAGGATGGCACATGTTTACGTGTGCGATCTCCAATAATCTCATGCAGTTGTACATTGATGGAAACAATGTCTCCCAGCAGGTCATCACTCCAGCTACATACGGGAGTACCGTGGTCATTGGCCAGGTACCCGGAGTACCGGTGACAGATTGTACGTATATGCTCCCGATGTTCTGTAATATGCTTCGTTATCCCATCGATGATGTCTATGTCTATCAAGAGGCATTATCTGCCCAGAGGATTAACGCGTTGTACCGTGAGACATCCCGGATCCTCCCTATCCCGACCGACATACCTGATCCACTGCGCACAGCCACATTCACAGCCATTCGGACTGCTACATTGACATTTACCCCGACTGCGAGCCAATTCACGCGCACGCGAATTCCCGGTACTGCTACCAACGCAGTCCCTGAAACGCAAACAAGCATTCGCTCCTTGACGCCAACCTATACACCTACGAACACATCGACCAACACACCGACATTTACCCCAACGACGACAGTAACCCCTACACGACCTACTGCAACCCTGTATCTGAGTCCAACAAACAGCATGACGCGCACGCGAACCGCACTCGCTATTACGCGGACGCTGATGACACGACGTTCGCCCACCTACGCTGTTTTGACGATGACAGCGGGGAAGGTATTAGATAATCAAACCGCTACTTCCTTGCGTCTCACGCAGACGGCGTATGTCGTCGGAACCGCGACTAACACCGCCACAGCATACCCTATACCAAGCACTATGACGCCTCTTCCGACCGGGTACCCAACTCCGTAATCCCCACGTTGTTGCACCCCCTCACATCAAAAGATGTGAGGGGGTGATTAGTATTGCGATGACTCAGTTCACTGGGATTGCAATAAATGACTGGTGGATGAAAAGGTTCTTGTTCTCGTTGCATCAGCAAGTATTTTTTAGTTCGTCAACAGCGTTTGTACGCACCGTCTAGATGGAATCTCAGCATCAGCGCGCAGTGCTTTTTCATTCGATTAGCTTCTACCTCAGTTTTTGAAAAATCTCTGCCAAGACATCAATCCCAGCGCTGTCGAAAACACGCTAAACATAGCGCATACCCACATCGTTCATCTGGTGTTGAATACACACCAGTGAAGTTTTCTGCGTCCTGTCTGATGGTTAAATGCTGGAATGCATCTCGCATCTTCATGTGAAAGAAATTAATTTGTATATATAAAAAATTATTTGATTTTCATATGCTTGCATAAATAAATATATATAGTTTTTTATTTTTTTTGCATTAAAACACAGATAAAACTCATTGTATTACTCTATATTACCAGAACACATAGAGATAAATATAAATTTTGAATATTCACGTTTTCGTTGTTTGACGACGAAAAGTTAACAATACTATTAATAATAAGTATGTTATGGTGTAGAAACATCAATTTGACATAATTTACTGCCGACTAACTCGTACTGAGGAATAGCGATGAAAAAGACATTCACCTATGCATCCGTCGTATTGCTTTCTCTCGTCCTGCTTTTGGCAAGCACATTCCTGTTAGTATCTGCGCATCAACGGGTGAATCCAATCGAGCGTATGCGGCGCGTCCAAGAGGTTGCAAAGCTGAGTGGTGCGTATAAATTTCACACCGAAATAGACTCGGTCAGCGATTACGCACCGCGCATCACAAACATCGGCAAAGAGAGTCGTCATGATCAGTTGGTCATCGACGGTGCAGTCGATGAGTCAAATCACACCAGCGAGATTACCATTCAAAACCAGAACGGGATTATGCTCGAGGTCCGCCGTGAGCGCGGCGTCACTTATATGCGTCAGCCTGGTTCGGATTGGCAAAAGGTAAAAGCCAGTACGAATGTCGCGCAGATGAATACGCTGACATTCTTGTCGGGCGTGGTCAATGCCAATGCTGTCGATGGTGCCAATCCCGGCTATGCATTCGGATTCGATGGTAAGGCATTCGCCGCGCATTTCGAGCGGCTGCTCAAAATCGACAGTTCCAATGGCATCGCATACCGCGATGAATGGACATCGTTGGCCCAGTCGGCACAGCTCAAATCAGCCACGGGTACTGGACACATCGTCGTTGACAGAGATGGATTACCCTCTGCGTTGGAGCTGAAGCTTTCATTCCCGGCGAATGGCACACAAGGTGCCGTAGAGAGCACGATTCGGTCGACATTTTTTGCGTATGCGCGCTCGGGCTTGGCACTGCAAAATTTCATGAATCAACCCTTGTATGTGTTGAGTGAATTTGCGCAGCTCGATAGTGCGGTTGTCTTGAAGTGGTTGTTGTCTGTTCTGGCACTTGCGTTGGTGGTCTTCATAGCGCGGGCGTTATTGATACATGCAAAAAAACTCACCGTGCCATTTACACTCCTTATGGTCGTTCTGATAGGCTATCAACCGTACAGCAATATTCCGCACGCTGCTGCTGCAACCGTCAATCAGACTGACCCAAACCCAAAGCCTGAAGCACCCCCAGCCCTGTTCAACCCCTTAGTGTCGCCACTCCAGCAGGGTGTGCCCATAGCACTCCCCGCTGCTGGTGTGTCGGTGCTTGATCAGCCGCTCTTCTCGAGTAGCACTGGACGGACCGCTAGTCGCGCTGATGCGGCTGATTCTGTCGATACCGACGGTGACGGTCTCACCGACACCCAAGAAGCGCTGTATGGCTCAGACCCGTTGCTCGCTGACAGTGATTCTGATGGGTTGACGGACGCACAAGAACAATTGTTAGGAACGCGCCCCAAAAACTCCGACACCGATGGTGATGGATTGAGTGATGGCGTAGAAGTAAAGTATCCAACGACATATGGCAGTTCTGCATACTACTCCTCACCCCTCGTCAGCGATACCAACGGTGATTCGGTCGCTGATGGTATTGAGTGTGCCGAAAAAATGCAGAATCAATCAGCCAATTGTGCGGACACTGATGGAGATCTCATTCCTGATTTTCTCGATGACGATAACGACAACGACAAAATACCCGACGCCTACGACATTGCCAAAAATGCAAAAGACAATACTGTCTATGGCGAAAACACCCCAATGCAACTCCGCATCAACGGTACGACCACATCAGTCAAACCCTTGGTCGTCGACCTGCAGATTGCGCCGGTCGATCGTACCCTCCTCAGCGCCAATAATGCCATATACGACTGGCCGAAAGACGACAATGCCGGTCAGATTGAACGTATCAAAGACACCACATTTGCAACGAGTCCAACCTACATGTCGACCGAAAGTAAAGCCAATAACGGCGATATCAAAGTCACGGCGATGTTGGAAGTGCGCGTGCCGGTGAGTGCTGGTTCGACCGGCAATCTCCCCGTCAAGGTGTGTACAACAGCGTCACCATGCCCACCCGATACCAATGTCCCTGCGTGGCTCGACAAAGCGAAACTTGCACCCTACGGCATCAGTGCAAGCTGGAGTTACGACAATAACGGCAACAAGAGTGCATCTGAAGTGACGCTGTCGGTCCCTTTACAGCCTGTCTACGATTACACCGGCAGCATTGTCGGATTCTCGGCACAGACCTACTACGAGACGAGTGCGACACCATGGCTGGTCGGCCATCAATATCGCCTGCAGTGGCTGGTCAATTCGATCCAAGATCGTTGCCCTACCGGTATGGATACCTGTACGCCTGAAGAGCGTGTAGAGTACACCAC
>CANJHS010000051.1 GCA_947474225.1 Roseiflexaceae bacterium
AGTGTATCACTGACCTGATCAAGATTCCATTGCCCGCAGCCTCCTCACGCAACATGGAATGACGGGGTGGTATGGAATCTTGCACACACCACCTACCCCTCATGGCATGCCGACTGGCATTCGTCACCCCATGCAGGTGCACGTTGTCGGCATGCCATCTTCATCCCGTCGCGATGGTTGTCCCGCCGCTTGTGTAGACCCATCTCACCGGTGGCGGCAGTGTCAAAGTGACCTGGTATATCACTGTCATGTCGGCAAAACAACAACAAGGGCGAGGTACCCCGCTTCGCGGGGCATGACGACCTGGCCCGTACAATCTCGTACTCCCTCGCCCGTATGAATCCCTGAAATCTACCACGGAATATGGACGCGACCAACGATGTACTTGAGGTAGCGCCCTTCGGGGAAGTGCGCCGGCACGGGGTGGTCCAACGCATGACCAGCCTCGTGCAGAATCTGCACGGCCATGCCACTGTCGCTGGCGGCACTCGCTACCATGGTGCGAAAGTCTTCGGGACTGACTTGGCTGGTACAGCTCGCCGTTACGAGCAAGCCATTTGGGGTCAAACATTTCATCGCCAGCGCATTCAGACGTGTGTACGCGAGTATGGCCGCGTCGCGTTGAGTACGCGTCCGCGCAAAGCTCGGCGGGTCGAGAATAATAACGTCGTATTTGCGGCCGTCGCCGGTCATTTTTTGGAGCAAATCAAAGCAATCCGTCGTCACGAATTGATGTCGGTCGGCCGGCAATTCATTGAGGGCAATATTGCGCTCGGCTGCCTCGGCCAGGCCACGACCGATATCGGCGCTGACAACCTTGCGCGCGCCGCCTTTCAGTGCGTACAACGAGAAAGCGCCGGTATACGAAAAGCAATTCAAAACAGTTTTGTCGGCCACCCAATGCATCAGCGAGTGGCGGTTTTCGCGGTGATCAAGAAACAACCCTGTCTTTTGGCCTATTTGCGGATCCACCACAAAGCGCAACCCGGCATGTTCGCTGACGATGAGCTCACCGTCGGGCATCGTCCCCCACAGCAAGGCTCTGCGCTGCTCGGACTGCGGCTCTTCGTCGCGGCTTTTGCTCCCCAAAATTGCTGCTATATCGGGATTCGCGCCTACCAGAGCAGGGATGAGCAATGGCATCAGCTGGCCGGGTCCAGCGCCATAACTCTGCACCACTGCCACAGTGTCATACAGATCAACGGTCAAACCGGGCAACCCATCACCTTCGCCGAACAACCAACGATAGGCGGTCACTCCCTGCCGCCGTAGCATGGATCGGCCGTTCCAGGCAGCCAAAACACGCTGGTTGATGAGCGTAGCGTCGATGCGGTCGTTACTGCTATACATGCGGATTGCGATAGCACCGGCAGCATCCCAAAGACCAATCCCACGCCAGCCAGCACATCGCACCACCACTTCGGTCCCATCTGGGTAACTGAGTGTAGGATCGACATGATTGCGATAGACCCACGGATGACCACTCCGCAATGTGTCGCGGAGCTGCCGTGGTAGGGTGACTTCGGGTCGTGCCATGTGGCGTTCCTTTTGTATCAAATCAGACAGACAGAACCCACACGACGCCCGCCTCGGCGCATACATCGTGTGGGTCGATTCGGATTCCTACTTGTTGTGGGACTTGTGGTTGCCGTAGGTCGGGCGTACTAACCCACTCGGAGCTGCCCACTTGACGCCGTTGCCGATAACCAGACGGACGTTCTTGTCGAAGTACGTCGGGTATGACTCGTGCCCCGGGCGGAAGTAAAAGACCTTGCCGTTGCCACGGTGGTAGCAGCAGCCACTGCGGAACACTTCGCCGCCGGTGAACCAGCTGACCATCACCAAATTGTCCGGAGCAGGGATATCGAAGCGCTCGCCGTACATTTCTTCGGGCAATTCGAAGTGCTGCGGCACGTTAGCGGCAATCGGGTGGCTTGGCTCAATGACCCAGACCCGCTCGATGTCGTCCGACTCGCGCCACTTGAGGTCACAGGTGGTGCCCATCAAGGTTTTGAAGATTTTGGAGAAGTGCCCGGAGTGCAAGACGACCAACCCCATGCCACGTTCGACAACGTGCTTTTTGACACGGGCAACGACGGCGTCGTCGACCTTCTCATGGGCGGCGTGACCCCACCAGACCAAGACGTCAGTTTCGGCCAAGACGGCTTCGCTCAACCCATGCTCGGGTTCTTGCAAAGTAGCGGTTTTGACAGTCATCGCACCATCGTAGGCCTTCAGGCCTTCGGCGATGGCGCCGTGAATACCTTTTGGATAAATCTTGCCGGCGGGATGCCCTGCTTCATGCTCATGGACAAATTCGTTCCATACGACTACACGCGTCATGGTGGTACTCCTCTATTTTTGAACCGTGCCTGCACAACTATACCACCAAGCACCTTGTTCTCGTAATGGGCATGCGTCTGTCCGCTTCCCACATCGATACGGACAAAATCACTGCACACGTGATTTTCGCAGTACAAAAAACCACACACCAACCATCGCACATCATCAGCGATGGGATTTCGAACTGCTGCATATGATTGAGTGAAGTCAGAGGATGGTACAATTCTGGTAGGAAAAAATAGTGCGGTGCGGGTGCAAATGACTCCAAAGCTCGACAACATCCAGCATGTCATGACGCAACTCGACCGTGCAGGGGCACAATTGCCGGCAGATTTGGTAGCGCATATTGATGCTCATCCAGACCAATTTGTCGCGCTTTTACGAGACCGTCTGGCACTGTCGTTGCCGCTGTCCAGTGACGAAAGCGACGTGTATGCACGGTCGCATGCGTTGATTTTTTTGGCGCAGTGGCACGACGAAGCTGCGTTGACGCTCATTGGTGAGATTCTCGTTCGCCACGACGATGTGCTCGACGGGCTCTACGACGTCTTTGAAGCGACCATTCCCGCATACGGACCAGCGGCGATTCCTGTCTTGGCGGATATTCTGAGTAACGCGCAGGCACCGACTGCCTCGCGGATTGTCAGTGTCACGACGATGGGATATATCGCCCATTTGCACCCGTTGTGTGCACGGGCGGTCATCCGCACCCTCCGTGATGCATTGCCTGTCGGTGACGCTCTGGCAGATGACCATCACGAAGTATGGTCGTGGGTCGTCACCACACTCGCCGAATTGCGTTCCAAAGCAGCGACAGCACAGGTCGAACAACTCTACAAAGCAGGAGTGCTCGACCCTAACATCTGTGGTCGTCCCGACGAATATCGGCGCGCACTGCGTGAATCCCCCATCAAAGCAAACTTTGCACAACCACTTTCCCTTTATTCATAGGCAGCGTATGCAAACCGCCTGGCATCATTTGACACGTCCCACCGATCGCCGACCGCTCTGGGCGATTCTGGCGGGGATTGTGTTGTGTCTCGGCGGAGCAGCAGGAGTCGTCTATGGCGCGTTTTGGGCGCCATTTGTCCTCATCGCTGCACTCGTCGTCAGCTATTTATCGTTGCGTAGCACGCGGGTAATGTTGGCGACGGTGGTGATATTGGTGACAGTGTTCCCTTTCGGTACATTGCCATTCCGCGCGGTCATTACACCGGCACTGCTCGAAGTCGCCATCGGGGCATTATTGGCAATGCGTGTCTTGCACCTGTTGACAACACCCAATTATCGGGTGGATCTGACATCATTTGCGCCCATTGTCTTTGGCTATATCGGCTTTACGCTGTTTGCAATGTTCCTCGGTGCGCGCGGCCTTCCAGACATGACCACGCTACACAACTATGCCAAATTCTTGCTGGGGACATTGTTGATGTTTGCAATACTCGACGGCATCCAGGATGACGGAGACGTACAGTGGGCTTTGCGACTTTTGCTCATCGGTGGGGCGATATCTGCCCTCATCGGGCTGGTCTTGTACTTCATCCCCGCGGCGCTTTCAGAACAAATCTTGGTGCAGTTTGGTCGCTTCGGCTACCCGACGAGTGGTCGTGTGTTGCGCTACGTCGAAGACGACACGAGTGGGTTGATGCGCGCGATTGGGTTGTCGGTCGACCCCAACAGTTACGGGGGGATGCTGGCAGTCATCGGGGCCATCGCGGCGACACAGACGATTGTTGCCCAACCGGTATTGCCGCGTAAGTGGATGATTCCTATCAGCGGCCTCGTGGTGCTCGTACTGTTCCTCACTTTTTCGCGGGCAGCACTAGGCGGCTTGATGATTGCGGCGGTCTATGTAGCCACAGTACGCTATCGGCGTTTGTGGGGCTGGATTGTCGCAGCGGGAGTTTTGGCGACCGTCATGGTTGTCTTTGTAGGCATCGGTGAGCAGTTTGTGACCCGCATCGTGCAGGGTGTGCAGTTCCAGGACCGTGCCAATCAAATGCGTCTCGCCGAATTCAACAACGCCATCGCGGTCATCCAAGCCTATCCATTCTTTGGGATTGGCTTTGGCACGGCGCCCGACATCGATTTGGTTGCCGGTGTCTCAAACATCTATTTGGCCATCGCGCAGCGGCTCGGGTTGGTAGGATTGCTGATTTTTGTAGGGATGATGGGTTCGCTGTTTGTGCGTTCGTGGCGCAGTTTGGCGCTAGCAGTGGCACAGAACGACGAAGTCCATGCCAGCTGGCTGATTGGCTTGCAAGCGGGCATTGTGGCTGCACTGGCAGTGGGGATGTTGGACCATTACTTCTTTAATATCGAGTTCAGCCACATGACCGCACTCCTCTGGTGCACCATTGGGTTGCAGCTTGCGGTCGCACGCAACATCAAACCATTGAGCACGGGTACGGAATCGGTATGAAGCCATATTTGATCGGGATTGCCGGCGGGAGTGGCTCGGGCAAAACAACGTTGACGCGACAAATCATCGCCGCCTGTGACGCAGCATCGGTGGCATGGATTCCATTCGATGCCTACTATCGCGATTTGTCGCAGTACAATCACGCTGAGCGGCAGCAGATGAACTTCGACCATCCCGATGCATTCGATACCGCGCTGTGTCTGCAGCACCTCGACGCATTGGCGGCGCAGCAGTCGGTGGTAGTGCCAGAATACGACTTTATCGCATATACCCGCGCAGCCGGGGGACATGTCGTGCATCCGCGGCCGGTCATCATCGTCGACGGTATTTTGTTGTTTGTCGACCCAGCGTTGCGGCGCCGCTTCGATTTGCGGGTATATATAGATGCTCCCGACGATGTTCGTCTGCTTCGGCGCATCTTGCGCGACACCCAAGAACGTGGCCGCGATGTTGTGTCAGTGACGACTCAATACACGGCAACGGTACGGCCCATGCACCAAGCGTTTGTAGCACCGTCGCGTGAGCACGCCCATATCATCATTCCCAGCGGCGACGACACCCAACCGGCAGTTGCGCTGTTGAGTGCCGAGGTACAACGCCAGATTGGCCGAGCGAATGATTCGCTAGTGCGCTAGGAGGTTACGTTGGATATCTACCCGTTCCCACCGCGCCTCGCCTACAGTCCATACCTCGACGCGCTGTATGCCGCATTCCCCGATGATGCGGTTGTCGACCGCCGTTCGCCACGACGATCATTATGGCGGATGGTGTTTCGGCGCGGACAACGACTGTTTCATTTGCACTTCTTCGATGCAGTCGTCCAGCACCCCAACGCCATACTCTGTTGGTTGCGCGCTACGGGATGGATCCTGTTATTGGCGTTCTTTCGCGTCATCGGTGTGCGCATCGTCTGGACTGTGCATAATCTGCAGCCACACGAGTGTTATCATCCCGCCATCGCCACACGTACCATTGGCCGTGTCATCCGCTTGTGTCATGCATTGACGGTACACCACCACTCCACCAAGGTACGCATCCAACAGGAATATTCCTTCGCGCCTACCATACACGTCATCCCGCACGGGCATGCGGAAGAACCGTTTGGTCCGTTACCCACGCGCGCCAGTGCACGGGCACAGCTCGGCTTGGATGCCGAGCTGCCAACATTCCTCTATCTTGGGATGATTCGGCGCTACAAAGGCCTTGAATTGCTCATCGAAGCGATGCAGTTATTACCACAAACGCTGCTTATCATCGCGGGTCATCCCGGTGACAAAGGGTACTTGTCCGAGATTCATCAGCGCACCGCACGGAGTATCAACATTTCGCTCCATCCACGGTTTTTGGCAGACGCCGAGGTTGCCCGCTACCTTGCCGCTTGTGACGCCGTCGTGCTGCCGTATACCGAGATTACCACCTCCGGCATGCTCGTGGCTGCACAGGCAGCCGGAGTCGTCTGTGTCGTGCCTAATCTGGCGCCACTCATCGAGCAAGTACGCGATGGCGAAACAGGATACGTCTATCTCCAAGGCAACGCAGCATCCCTCGTGACGACGCTCGAGCGTCTGATTGCAACACCGCAGCGTGAAATAATCGGTCGCAATGCACGGACCGCGCTCCGATCGCATACCTGGCCACAGGTGGCAGCTCAGTTTCATGCCCTCTTTGTGTCGGTCTTACGAGTGCGGAAATGAGCGACATCCGCGTCAGCATCATCCTCGTCACCTACAATAGTGCACATCTGTTGCCGACCCTCGCAGAATCGTTTGCTGCAGATCCCGGAGCGGCGCAATGCGAGTTCATCGTGGTCGACAACGCGTCGACGGACACAACGAGCACCCTTCTTTTCCCACACGCGCAGTGGCTTATCCAGGCGACGAATCTGGGCTATGGGAGTGCCTGCAACCGTGGTGCGACGGTAGCTCGCGGGACGTATGTCGTCTTTTGTAACCCTGATATACTAGTCACACCGTATTGGTGTCAACGGTTGATGGCACACCTCGAGGCACACCCCGAAGTTGCCTGCATCGCACCCGAGACGCGCTACCCACATGAATCCGCCCCACTGGGGTCGGGCATCGCAGACCGTGACACCCTGCCAGGCGCGGCACTGATGATGCGACACAATTTTTGGCACGCGCTTGGCGGTTTCGACGAACGCATGTTCCTCTACTGGGAAGATACCGACATCTGCTGGCGCGCCCAACGAGCAGGCCTGCGCACGGTGGTTGCCCGCGATGTAGAGATCACGCACCAGCGTAACGGGAGCGGTGGTGGCGCGCAGACGTGGCTTCACCTGTACATCCAAAACGGCATATACGCACATCTCAAAACACAATCATGGGCTCGGGTATGCATGTTTGTGGTCAAACAACTTATTGCCCTGCCCTGGCGATTAGTTTCCACCGGCGACCGACGTCTCTGGCATGCATTTACCTGGAACATCCAACGCCTTTCGCAGACCCTTAAGATCAGGCGAGACATCCTGGCACGCTTGCCATTACCATCAAAAGGAACTCCATGATCGATCTGCGACCCACAGTGGTCTATCTCATTGGAAAAGAAGCTGTAGACGATACGATCCAGTACCTCATCAATTTGGTTACCCACAGTGCGACACTCCCGTTCCATATCATCATCGTCGAACAGACTGCACGCCTCCATCCAGCTATCCTTGCGCTCACACAGCATACACCGCAGATCGAAGCAGTCACGCTTGATACTGGCAGTGACACCTCGTCGTTGTTGCGGCTGCGCATCTTGATTGCATGGTTGAACCATACGAAACCTGCGATTGTCCATCTCCTCGCCGCTACACCCGATACCGACGCCGAAGCGATAGCCGCAATGTGGATCGCCCAAGTGACCGCGCGTATCGTCACCTTCGCAGAGGTGTCACCGACGGTGCGTAGCGACGGACTTCGGCCGCTCTACAATATTGTTTCACACCGCCTGCTGCGTACCCTGAGCGACATCATTGTCTACACCAACAGTGCAAAACAAATCCTGCAACAGGAATACCGGCTGACGCATACACACATCGCGGTTATTCCCATTGGCATAGACTGCAACATGTATGCACTCCACAACACTCCCGAACGCGAACGGGCAACGTTCAGCTTACCAAGTGATGGGCAGCTCATTGCTTGCGTGGGACAATTGGCCACTCACAAAGGTCATTCAGTGCTCATACATGCCATGAATCATATCTGGCAATATAACCCTGAAGTACACCTCGTCATTGTCGGCACCGGAGAAAACAGCGCACAATTACGCGTTTTGGCACGCCAGAGTGCCCATCCCGAGCAAATATTGTTTTTCGATGAAATAGCAGACCGCACCGGATTCCTCCGCGCCGTTGACGTGTATGTGCAACCATCGTTCTCTGAACCGATGTCATTCGACCTGTTGATGGCCATGGCAATGGAACGTCCCGTGGTTGCCTCTGCAATTTCGAACATTCACGAAATCATCGAATCAAATGCGAGTGGATTGCTGGTGCGCCCGGGGAGTTCGGATGCGCTCGCTTCAGCGATTATGCGCGTCTTCAACGACGCTGCGTTACGCATTACCATTTCTCTCAACGCGCGCACACGCGTGGCGCAGCGTTTTTCGATGGAACACTGGTTGAACGCAACCGTCGCGCTCTACCGCCGCGTCTAGATCATTGCACGGCCAACACGCACAGGTGGCAGAGCTGCATGATGAATGAAAAAGGTATCACCGTGACCATTGGTTCACCACATATTCCAGCCAACCCGCGTATCGCGGTTATCATCCCCACGCTGTCAGCTACTCCACTCGACGTGGAGCACATGATGGCCGAGCAGACGCTCCCACCGAGCCAGGTTGTCATTGTGTATCGGCAATCGCCCAATGGCTACGCACGCAACGTCGGCGCGTATCGTGTCAGCGACGGAGTGGCCAGCGCGCAGGATGATCCCATTGATTGGTATCTTTTTCTCGATGATGATGCGGTCTTTGGCCACCCAGAGTGCATCGAGCGACTCTACCGTGCTGCCTCTGAACCAGGAGTAGCCATTGCCGGCGCCGCGCGTATTTTGCCCGCCGATGCCAGCCCGTTTGAATGGAAAGTAGCCCAGCAAGTCGCCCGTATCGTCAACCCTATCGTCCCTATCGATACCCGCACCAACCCCGATCCACCACACTACCACAGCACGATAACGACAACCTGCTGTCTCGTGTCGCGCTCCGTCTTCGAGGCTGTAGGCGGGTTCGACCCTACTTTGACACGAGGAGTTGATACGGAGTTTTTTGTGCGCGTCCGCCGCCTGCACCGTGCCGATGCACCGATTCACCTCGTACAAGCGGCGAATACCTGGGTGACGCACCATGCACCGCGGACGATGACAACGCTCTGGCACAAACACTATGCCTATGGTGCTGGTCATGCCCAAGAGGTGCGCCGTGATCCACGCAGGGCCCGGGTAGGTAATGCATTCCGTTCGCGATTCCATGCAGCACTATGGTTGACCCTGCGTACCATCCTCGTGCCCATCCACTGCGTGTTCCCGTATTCATTTGGGGATCCGCGTTGGCGCTTCGCCTGGTCACCGCTCAAAGCATACGCTTCATATGCCAGCGCACTGGGGTACGTACACGGCTGGTACGCCAATGACCACTAATCCACTGACCATCGTGGTCGACGCGCGCTATGCCTGTGATGTATATCCGGGCATCGGTCGCGTCGTCATAGGTCTGGCTAATGCCTGGGCCACACATCCGGAGGTCGCCCGGCTCCACCTGCTTACCAATCCACGACGCTCCAACACCCATCTACACCTTCCTACAGCGTCAGAACGAGTCATTTTGCACAACGTCACTGGTCGACCAGACAGTCGAGCCGAAGGCCAAGCGGTGCGTCGGTTGACCAATTCGCTCGCAGCAGACTGGTTCTACACACCCTATCTGCGGCTACCATGGGGCCATTTCATTCCCCACACGTTGGTAACCGTCCATGATGCAATCCCGCTAACGAACGCCATGGTACCGTTGCACACACGCATCGGCTATGCCGCCGCGCTGCTCCTCGTCGCTGCCCGTGCGACGGCGCTGACGACCGTATCGCAGGCTGCCGCCGACAGTATTGCACCATTTGTGTGGCCACATCGTCACCCTGCAGTTATCCCGAATGGCATCGACGCACAGTTCTATACGCCGGTAGCGACAGGTGACCTCAGTGCGCATGGCATAGGAGGACCGTATGTACTCTGTGTGAGTTCCAATCAACCCCACAAAAACCTCGCAACACTCGTGGCCGCCTGGCGCATCCTGATTGACACAGCAGCACTCCCACCTGCAGCGACCCTTGTTATTGCGGGTCAATTCAATCCCAAGCGCATATGCCCGTGGCTGTCAGCAGCAGATTTGCCTATCGTCGCCATTCCCAGCCCCGATGATCAACTGCTTCGACAGCTCTATCGTAGCGCCGAGTTCGTGGTGCAGCCTTCTCTCGCCGAAGGTTTTGGGCTTCCTGTCTACGAGGCGTTGGCCTGTGGCTGTGCCGTCCTCTGCAATGACCTCCCAGTCTACACGCAGAGTATTGCAACAGCGGTGGTGATGGCTGACCTGACAACCCCTGCATCACTTGCCGCTGCCATTGCAACGCTCTGGAATGATTCTTACAAACGGTCACAGCTCGCCCTTGCAGGTCCATCGTTCGCACGCCGGTTCGATTGGGACACCGCAGCAGCGCTGGCTGTCGAAATCATGCACAAAAACACCCCCCGTCAATGACAGGGGGTGGTGTGAAGCGGTTGTGTTTATGGAACTGAATCTTCGGTAGGTTTGGGAGCGTCTGCAACAGGAGCAGTCTCTGAGGCACTGATATAGCGTATACCCTGTTCAGGGGTGACGCCTGTCGTGTTGAGATTTGGCTGTGGAGGCGGCATCTCAATTTTGGGCGTACCATTTTCTAAGTCTGCTGGATTAAAGACATAGATATTGGGCCATGGTTTGAAGCGCGTTCGAAAGATCTCGGGAGCCCGTACTTTCCCATCGGGGTCAATAATCGTACGGGCAATGTCGATGGTGATTCCGTCGCGGGCACGGTCACTCTGCTTGACCGCACCGGCGGGTTGGTCTTTGTCTGTCACCAACACCGGCTCGGCTGGTGCGCTGATGCGGTTGTAGATATTTTGGATCATCTCGACCTTGCGGCCAGTAGGTGTCCCATAGAACTTAATCGAGGCAACGCCTGTTTTGGCGTTGGATGCGGTTTGGATGAGCAACCAGTGCCCCGTGTCATTCAAAAACTTTAAATCAGGTCCACCGGTAAAAATCGTCGAGTCCATTCCCGTTGGACCATATTTGTCGTACCAGCTGATGTAAAACGAATGCCCCCAACGCTCGGTAATGGGAAGTCCCGCCCAAAACGCCGCGCGGAACATCGTCGTCGAATCTTGGCAGATACCGCCACCGAATTCGAGTTGTGTCCGTTGCTGCACAATGGCGTACCCCTCGACGAATCCTTGTGTCTCGTCGATCGCACCGATTGTCTCGTTGAACGAGAATTCATCCCCAGGCGGGATCAACACGCCGTCGAGCACCTTCAACCCGGCCTGAATATTGGTGACGCGGTAGGCAGCCGAGCCACTGAAGTCACTTTTGCCCTCCGACACCAAATCAACAATCCCCAAAGTATTGAGATTCGTGGCATCGACGGGAATAGGCACGTAGCGGGGCACGAGCGTTACCGTGCGAACTCCGTTGTCGATATTGCTGGTGATCAAATCACGGGATTCTTGCTTGTTGAGGCGCCAGCCAGCCACACCAGTTTTGGTTATGGTCAATGTGCCGTTGTCCCAATTGACCCGTGGGTATATCGGTTTGGTCTGTGTTTCTTCGGCTATTTTTTCTATGCGTCGTTCAATCATGTATGGATTGAGCGTAAAGGTATAGCCTTTGGGAGCACCTTGGGCATCGGCTTGGACGTATTCCACCATCCGAGCCAGCTCTTCGCTGGTCCAGGTATACTCATGCGTTCCCACATGGACCACCAGTGGCTGCCCCACCAAAGCATTGAGGCGTTGCTGGGCAGCATCTTTGGCGGCCTGAGTGATATTCATGGGCAGTTCACGCGTGGCCACGGTGACGGGTTGTTGTTTGGCCATCAACGGGAGCACCTCGCGGATGCGCGCCACCGTCTCATCAACCAGCATAATGCGGCCCACCGATCCGCCAACAAAGTGCATGGCAGTGCCTTCAAGGACGACCTTGGGGTCTGACGCAGGACGGTCGATGACCGGCACGAGTCGCGCCACATTCGCTTGGGTTTTACGTTCGTCGACCACTATCGTGACGGGAATTTCGAGACCATTCTTCATGACCTGCCAGATGGTCTCGATGTTGGTCAGCATATCGCGCGATCGACCAACGGTGAACGCCTGGTCGATGCTCGCCGCATACGACACATCCATGCCCAATTCGGCGCCACTGACATTCCAGTTCCTGCCTTCGAATGTCAAGACAATAGGCGTCTCACGGAACGGGCGCAAATAGTCGACCAAAGCCTGTGTCGCTTCGTCCTTCGATAACCCGCCGATATTGACCCCCAAAATGCTGATGTTAGGGTATACCCGTTCTTGGTAGCGCCGCTCGATCGACAAAAACCAAATCCCGCCTGCTGCCACTGCAATCAGCAATATCAGCAAACCGTTCATCATCAATTGACCCTGGCGGCGCACACGCACACGATGCGAAAGCAATGCACCACTCGTCGAACGCCGCGGCGTTTCGCTTATGCTGGCGCTTATGGTTTCGGCTTCGTGTAATTCTCTATAGACAGGCGTCTCCCGAGGTCCACGACGTTTGGTACCACGGTCGGGAGCGCGTCGACGATTTTTATCCACCACTACCACCTTATGTCCCACACGGACGAATAGGAATCTGTATTGATATTCTAGACGAACTTCATCACGAATGCACTTGGATTATTCGCCATTTCGTGTCGAACGTCGATTTTTTTTGCGTGGTCGGCGCCGCCAATTAATAGTCAAGCCGCCATGCTCACGGAGCCGCTCCAGCAAATTCATGCTGAGGTTTGGCACACGCCGCGTTGGAGGTTCCTTGGGCTCGTGACGCCGATTAAACATAGGCATGCCCATCATTTGCATGCGTGTCTTTTTGCGTTGCAGTGGTGGACGCATATCGAGCTGGTCGACGATGATATCGGCAATCCGGCTCGCACCATTACGTGGGACCGAGTCGCCCAAGCGAGCGATAGTAGCCGTATGCACTGTAGGGTCCATCAACGAACCTACAGCGGCGAGGATTTGCTCCACCGCCGGCGCATATGCGCCCAAACCACGATGTACCACGAAGTCGATGTTGCCGTGTTCTTGCATCCCGACTGCTTCGGTGATGACCACCGGCCGACGCATTACCAATGCTTCCATCAACGTGCCCGGACCAGCTTTGGTGACAACGGTGTCACTTGCTGCCATCAAGACTTCCATATTATCCACAAAACCGTAGATATGCACGTGTTGGGCCAAATCAATCCGTTGCAGCTCGGTGCGTAGAGCGGTGTTGCGGCCGGTCACCACTAACATTTGGAGCTGTGGGTATGCACTATGCAAAGCGATGACCAATTCCTTCAGCCGCCCCGAACCGACGCCACCCGCGGTCAACAGTACCGTCTGACGCGTGGTGTCAATTCCTAATCTCACTCGTGCTGCGGACTCGGTCAACGTGCACGCAGTAAATTTGGGGTGCACGGGGAATCCCGCATACACCACTTTGTCCGCTGGCATACCCTGAGCGAGCAAGACGTCGTGCCCTTCGTGTGTCGGTGCCACACACAAATCAGCATCCAAATCGCCCCAAGCAGTATGCAGGCTGACCAAATCGGTCACGACCGTGATGAAGCGGAACTGCATGTTGTAGGCAATCCGCGAATGGCCGATGAACCGATTCGCCAATGGGTGGACAGACACGACGATGTCGGGTTTGTATGACTCCAGTGTCCGTCGAATATTGCGCTGGGCTGATACATAGGCGATCTGTGCAATCGTGTCGATACGCCGCCGCCCATTGGTCAATTGGTACAACAAATCAAATAACGGTAACCAACGGGTCGACAATTGGTCGTACAGCCCTGGTGCACTACGCAGCAACGGTAATCCCGTCGCCGTAATCAAATCAATGGTGGCGTATTCAAACGAATCACCCAACGGGTGCAATCGCAACGCTGCCTGCAAGGCTTCGGCACCGGATCGATGTCCACCACCGGTGTCAGATATCGCGAACAGTATTCGCTTCCGTTGAGTCATAGCTCGCACTCCTCTGCGCACCACGCGAGTCGCTCGGTTCAAGGCACCGACCACTCCAGCAAGGCACAATTAGCGCACGCAGTCAATGCATATCCCATACCCCAAGGAAAAAAAGTACGGCACTGGTTTTTTTTCGTACTGCCATTCTACCATTAAACTACAAATTCTCCCGTGCATGGGTTTGATTCACTACAATGCTTCGTACGACACACCCCAGGGGGATGCAAACACCGACCTTTTGGAGGATATCGCAGCCTGCAACTCCACGCTATCCTACAGGCACTCGTAGGAAGCGCACACAAAGGGGACGCCATGCTTCGAACTTCCCGTCGGACCCCGCCCGCCACATTGCGATACGCCCCACTCACCATCCAAACCTTTGGGGCATTCTGTTGCAGCCTCGGCTCCCACCATATCACCACCACCCAGTGGCGCAGTCAGCGCGCGTGTGAGTTGTTCCTGTTACTGATTACCAGTGATGGCTACAGCTTGTCACGCGAGTACATCAGCGACCAACTCTGGCCAGACCACCTCGGTGATGCCGCCGCCAACAATCTGCGGGTCGTTCTGCATCGGATGCGCAGTGCGCTCGAGGGGGGACCACACGCACCGACCATCGTCCAGGCAACGCACCACACCATCAGCTTGACCCTGCCGGCTGGCAGCACGGTCGATAGCGACGAGTTCCGCCACGCCATTGCCGCTGCACGGCGCTGCGCAGACGACCGCACCGCCCTGCCCCATCTGCGCCGTGCCTGCGATGCGTATAACGGCCACTACTTGGCCAATCTGCCGTTGGCTGAATGGGCCATCCCGCTGCGCGCCAAATACGCCGCTGACTATGCCGCTGCCAGCACGCGGATCGGGCATATCCTACTCGGCCTCAATCTGCATACCGAACTTACCGAACGCATGTGGCGGGCCCTCGACATCGACCCCAGCATCGACGCAGCCAATGACCTGTTGATGCAATCCTATGCCGCCACCGGCAATCACGACCTCGTCCAACGAGCAGCTCCCGACACCCCAGTGTCCCTCGCCAATGCACTCCTCCGTGCACAGTCCCATCTACCGCGACGCATCTATCAGCCGGTGATAAGTTCATAACCCGGCATACGGCGCTTTGCAGTGCGTACTACTACAAGGGTGTATAATTTCCCTATGACCTGCACACTGACCCAGGCGCTCCAAGATTGGACCGTCGATCAACGCAAACGGCGTCGCGCTTTGTCCCCTGCGACCATCGCCTCATATAGCGATGCGTGGCATGCATTCATGCACTGGGCGGCAGCCAACGACCGTCATGCGACACAAGATTTGCAGGCACGCGATTTTGCAGCCTGGATAAACACGCTCGGTCATCTCGCAGATGGCTCGGTGCAGACCTACAGCCACGGTGCAATTGCCATCTGCAAATACCTCGCAGACCGTAGCCTGCTGCGCTGCGAGATATCGCTCATCCAGATGCACATCGGCGACGCTCTGCCGCGGATCGTGCCCAGTCGCGCACCGGATGTTGCCGATTTACGCCGTTTGGTCTCGTTTTATGAGGCCAATCTCCCCGCTGGCACACCCCACTCCAAACCCGAGCGCGACCGGTTGTCGGCACTTCGCAACAGCGCACTCCTGCACCTCCTGTTTTCGACCGCTTGCCGTATCTCAGAGGTACTGGCAATCGACATCGCCGACATCCGTGGCGACCACGGCACTATCGCAGCTCGCGTGTCGGTCATCGGCAAAGGCAACAAACGGCGCACCGTGTTTGTCAGACCACATGCCCGGAGCGCGATCGAAGCCTATCTGCTCGCCCGGCGCTCGTCGTTCCCAAGCACCACTGCGCTGTTTATCTCGCACGGACCACGCAGTCCCGGCCATCGCCTTAACCGCATCGCCGCCTGGAACGTGGTCACCCACGCCGCGTTGACACTCGCAGACACCGTCGAGCACGCCGGTCGCATCCGCGAAGCCGCACTGTTACGCACCACCACCCCACACACCTTCCGTCACTTTGTGGCGATGTGGCTCCTCAACGAAGGCGTGCAACTCTCTGAGGTATCGGCAATTCTCGGCCATGCCAACACACGCATCACCGAGCAATACTACGCCCGCCACACCGATGAACGACTGGCCGAAGTGCACGACCAATTCGCCGCAGACCCGCTGCCGCGTGGTGCCCCCTAGCACCTGTTGGGCGATACCCCAGCGCAACTACAATGCATCACCGGCACCGTCGATACACCAGACGCAGCGGTTCGGTTTTCTCATGACAATCGCATGACCATCGTCCAATCATCATCATATTTTCATCAGCGACCTGTCATTTTGGATTGTAAGTGTATATCGTTCCATGCTATAGTGCGCCTATGTCTCCACTGATGGAGGCGTGATTCGCCTGTGCCGACGTGTTCTTCGCAACAACCGCACACCCAAAATCATGTTGCACATCATGAAAGCCCGCTTCATGTAACAAGCGTTCTTTCACTCAGGGAGTATCGATTCAATGGTCGATCAGTCCAAACGGATGCGCCCCGCCGCTGCTGAACAGTATGAACTCATCCAACGAGTCAATCGCCGGCGCACCGAATTCCGCCGCGAAGAACGCACAACTAGCGTAACGGACCACATCCCTAGTATTCAGTCGTTACTTCTGCGTCCCGAGCGGATAGTGGCTTTCTTTTCGCAGCGCATGGTGATGCACCTGCTCGTGGTGGCTATTATCCCGTTTGCGTTGCTCATCAGCAAAACCGAACTGGTCTCGTTGGTCCCCGATATCGGCGCTGGCCGCGTCGCAGTCGACAACGGCAACTCAGACTTCACGGTTGCTGTCGCACCCATTACCTCCGATTCCGTCGGCGAGGGCGATGCGCCATTGACCGAATCCGAAGACTTGCCCGTTCCTATTTCACTCGTATCTCGCAATCAAACCATGGCTCCGGTGGTCGTACCGGTCACTGTGGTCACCGATCGCGCGTATATGCGAAACGGCCCCGGGACCAATTATGACCCTGTCACCCGCGCATCGAGTGGTCTTGCACTCCAGATCATCGGCAAATACGGTGACTGGTATCAAGTACGCGAACGCGTCGACGCACCCGTCTATTGGATGGCCGGCGAACTCTTGAAATTGCCCGAAAACGCAGCAGCAACCATTTTCGACATCTTTGACAAAGATCTCCCAGCGCCACCACCACCACGCACCGGTATCGTGCTCGAATCCGGCTTGACACTCAGGGACGGCCCTGGCGTCAACTACGTCGCCATCACCACACTCAAACTCAGCGGCGAAGTCGAGCTCATCGAGATCTATCAAGACTGGTATCACATCGCCGTCGACTCGTCGACCGACGGGTGGGTCAAGGCCGAATACATCGATGTGACCCAATCGGTACTCAACCGTGTCATTACTGCCGATACTATCCCCGATGTATCGCCCGACCTCGTCGGCTATGTGGGTGAAGCCAACGTCAATCTGCGGCTCGGTCCCGATTCTCGGCACGCCCAAGTTGGCACTGCGACTATCGGCCAAAAACTCGACGTCATCGGCAAGTACAAAGACTGGGTCCAGATAGCCCTCGACAAAAAGAAGGTCTGGATCTTCAAAGACTTGTTGAACGTCACATCGCACGTGTTGCGCCGTGTGCCCACCGTGTCTGACTTCCCTGCGCTCCCCATCGCTCCGTCACGCAACCGCACCGGCAATAACGGCGCTGGCATCACCACCAGCAGTGACGTCGCCAACGTGGCATTGCAGTATGTCGGCTACCGCTACACCTGGGGCGGCACGACGCCCAAGTCTGGCTTCGATTGCTCGGGCTTGATGATGTACGCCTTCCGCCAAGTCGGCATCAGCATCCCCCGGCTGGCAGCCTCGCAATACAGCTCAAACGGCGCGGTCGACATCAGCTGGGATGCTCTTGCACCCGGTGACATGATGTTCTTTTCCAACACCAGCGGCCGACGCGGCATCACCCACGTTTCGATGTATATCGGCGGCGGCAAAATGGTCCATGCCATGACCCCAAGTTATGGCGTCCAGATATCGAACATCTATGACGACTATTGGGTCAAACACTTCTACGGCGCTGCCCGCGTCAAGCGCTAAGCGGCAAATCATCACTGTTCTGTCATCTCATCATGAGGCATCGTCCTAGGACGATGCCTCTCTTTTTGTTACTATACAAACAATACATACCAGCGTGCGGTCGCAGTTTGCCCGCACACCACAAAGGAGCATGCATGAAAGGTCTAATCCTCAGCGGTGGCAACGGGACTCGTCTGCGCCCCATCACCTACACTAGTGCAAAGCAACTCGTGCCCGTGGCGAACAAACCCGTGCTGTTCCGTGTTATCGAGACAATCCGCGACGCCGGCATTGTCGACATCGGTATCATCGTCGGCAACACCGCCGCCGAAGTGATGGCAGCAGTCGGCGATGGTTCGAAGTTTGGTGTCAAAATCACCTACATCCAACAAGACGCCCCCTCTGGCCTCGCCCACGCCGTCAAAATCGCCCACCCCTTCATCGGCGACGAGAAGTTCGTCATGTTCCTCGGTGATAACTGCATCCAGGGCGGCATCTCGGGCCTCATCAAACAATTCCAAGACAGCACATACAACGCGCAAATCGTCCTCAAAGAAGTCCCCAATCCACGGTCGTTCGGCGTCGCCGAGCTCAATCCCAATGGCAGCATCCTGCGCCTGGTCGAAAAGCCCAAGGAGCCCAAGTCCAACCTCGCCCTCGTCGGGATTTATATGTTCGATAGCTCCATCTGGCACGCCATCGACTCCATCAAACCCTCCGCCCGCGGCGAGCTCGAAATCACCGACGCCATCCAAGCCCTCGTCGACACCGGCAAAACCGTCTTCCCGTACGTCCACCGCGGCTGGTGGATCGACACCGGCAAAAAAGACGACATGCTCGAGGCCAACCGCCTCGTCCTCGACGAAATGGGCGAGCAAAACAACGGCTCGATCGACGCCGCCTCACATATCATCGGCAAGGTCATCATCGAAGACGGCGCAGAAGTTATCAATAGCACCATCCGCGGCCCAGCCATCATCGGCAAAGGCACCCGCATCATCAATTCATATGTCGGCCCGTTTACCTCCATTTATCACCACTGCACCATCCAAAACAGCGAAATCGAGCACTCCATCGTCCTCGAAGACTGCACTATCAATGACCTGCCCGGTCGCCTCTGCGACAGCCTCATCGGCCGTTCGGTCGTCGTCTCGCGCTCGTCTGCTCGCCCCAGCGCCTACCGTCTCGTCCTCGGTGACCATAGTCACGTCGACGTTTTGTAGTTTTTGTTTTTGAGGAAAAACGCACCTCCGGTGCCAGGAATCTCCTGTGGTGGCGGCAACCTGTGCCGTGCGGTGCGTAGCGCCGCACAAACGGTGCCGCCACTGCGTTGTTTTCGCTCTGCTGCTCGCGAGGCCACCCATGCGCTCCCCACGCTGGCGAACCTGCATCCTCCTTCTCGCGCTCCACTCTGCTGTTCCGGCCATTCCTCGCCCGCGCCGACGTGTGACTCCCCGTCATTCCATGGTCCGTGCGGGAGATTCGTCAGGACGGATACATCGCCGACCATGGAATCTTCATCTGGACGCCGTTGAACTGCCGCCTTCCGAACGATGGACTTTTTCAAGCGGCGGAACAACCCAATCGACCAGATG
>CANJHS010000052.1 GCA_947474225.1 Roseiflexaceae bacterium
GCGAGTCGCCCCATGGCTTCGAAGACGGTTTTGAGCTGATTGTCGGGGACTTGACCGAGGCGCAGACGATGCGTGTCGATTTGTGTCTCCATGGCGATGAGACGTTGGACGAGCTGTTCACGACCCATTTCGAGGCTGAACACCGCGACGGTGTGTTGGAAGTACATGGCAACGTTGTAGGCCACACTCATGGCAAACGATGTTTTGCCGGTACCCGGACGCGCCGCCAAAATAATCAAGTCGGAGCGTTGCAGTCCGCCGGTGATTTGGTCGAAGTCGCGGTAGCCGGTTTGCACACCGAGAATCTCACCGCGGTGTTCTTGGAGGTAATTGAGCTGTTCGTAGTAGTTGTCGACGACCTTGGAGATATGGACGAAGTCCTGCGACGTGCGCTTTTGGGCAATGTCAAAAAGCAGGGCCTCGGCTTTGTCGATGGTCTCGTCTATTTCGGCTTGTTCGTTGTAGCCGAGGGCAGCAATGTGCGCGCCGGTCTCGATGAGACGGCGCAACAGGGCGGTCCGTTCGACGGCGCGGGCGTAGTACTCAATATGGTATGAGGTGGGCACGGCATCGACCATCTCGCTGAGGTAGATGATGCCCCCGACCTGATCGAGTTGATTGCCGCGGCGGAGTTCTTCGGCGACGGTGCGGGTGTCAGGCGGGATGCGATTGTTATAACAGGCGACCATCGCTTCGTAGATTTGGCCGTGGCGTTCGAGATAAAAGTATTCGGGTTTGATCCATGCATTGATTGCCGAGAGGGCGTCTCGGTTGAGCAGGATGGACCCAAGCGTGGCACGCTCAGCTTCGATATTGTGGGGGAGAGAAGGCTGTGTCATGGTATTTTTCGATAAATAAACGACTGTGATGTGGTAAAAGACTACCGAACATCACAGTCGCAATTGACTACAGAGCGAAACAGCGAAGACTAGGCTTCGTTGGAGGCCGTGACTACAATGTTCACGTTAGCGATAACGCCAGCCATGACACGGTAGTGAACCGTTGCGGTCCCGAGGCTCTTGATAGGCTCTTCGAGGTCCAAACGGCGACGGTCGATTTCGATCCCGAGGGCTGCATGCAACTTCTCGGCGATGTCGCTGGCGGTGACCGAACCGAACAGGCGGTCGTTTTCGCCGACACGCTCTGAAAAGGACAGGGTCACACCGGCGATGCGCTCGGCGAGAATCTGGGCTTCGGTACGGAGCACTGCGTCACGCTTGGCCTGGGCAGCAAAGCGCTCTTCGGCTTGTTTGATGGCACCGCGGGTTGCGATGATGGCGAAACCCTGGGGCAACAAATAGTTGCGACCGTAGCCGCCGGACACTTCTTTGATCTCACCGACTGAGCCAAGATTCTCGACATTCTTGGTCAGCAACACTTTCATCTTCGTGGCCACAACTGGCTCCTATTCACTTCAGGCACCGACAGACGGCACGAGAATGCGGACATACGCCGCCTGATACAAAAATATGTAGGTGCATAGTACCATACGGACAGACAGGGGTCAAACCGAAGTGTCGTTTCGGCGCACGACACCCTCCCATTCCCCATGCCTGATGACAACATGATTACAGTTGCCTACCCAGACAGGCTGTGACGGCGTATGTACGTTGCGCTGCGACACTGTCACAGGGAGGTGCTCCGAGCCATCGTGCATCCCAAAGATACGTCTGCAACGCATCCAATCCGCGCCGTATCGCTGGTCCGGGCGGCACGCCAGCCGCCACAAGGTCTGCCCCACGGATATGCATGGGCGACTGTGCGACCACTACTGCATGACGCGCGAGTACTGCTGCCAGCGCTGGCTCGAGGCAAGCCACTGCAGCCAAAACCG
The DNA here is from genome assembly GCA_947474225.1 of Roseiflexaceae bacterium. GTDB lineage: Bacteria > Chloroflexota > Chloroflexia > Chloroflexales > Roseiflexaceae > UBA965. Next base: position 1,835 of record CANJHS010000052.1, read on the forward strand.
TCGCATCCAATGGTGCCAGCGCACGGATGGAATGACTGGGCCGCAGCGTCAACCAGCGCCGCCACCGTCCCCGTTGGCCCCGCAACACGAGCAGATCGCGCAATCCTGTGGGCAACTCGGTCCACGTCGCCAGCACGGCCGACAACGCCGGTAACTGCATGCGCCAGAGCAACGCGACGATGCGCTCGCTCGGTGTGATATGCGCCAGCTGTGCAGCATCGCGGCACAGCAGACGGGCCCCGGGCATCACCGCAGTCAACACGCCCCACTTTTGCAAGAGCAGGATAGGCGCGGCAGGCGTTGCCTCGGCGAGGGTGCGTTGGAGCTCCTGGAGCCACCGAAAGCGCGAGACGCCCTGGCACAACCCTTCCACTACGGCCCAGTTCACCAATCCACGCAGGCGCGTGTCGATGCGCAAATCGAGGCGGGCGGCAATGCGCGCTAAGCGGACCAGGCGCGTCGGGTCTTCGAAAAAACTCAGCGGATGAACGAGTTTCGCACGCTTCGCCTGTATATCTGCCCATCCACCAAACGGATCAATGAGCTGCAGATCGTCGTCGGCATGGACGGCGATGGCCATCGCATTGACCGTCAGGTCGCGGCGTTGTAGATCAATGCGGATATCGTCCACCGGTGTCACCGTTGGCAAGGCACCGCTGCTGGAATAGACTTCGCGACGCGCTCCGACGATGTCATACGATGCCATGCCGAGGGCGGCTTGGATGGCGGTGGGGAAGGTCAACGTGGCAGTGCCAAAGGGACTGCGCTGTAGCACGGTCGCACCGGTGGCGGCAGCTATGGCATCAATCACCGGCACGAATGCTCCGACCACGGCGACATCGACATCCGTCAACGATTCGCGTCGACAGACGGCTCGAACAATGCCGCCGACGAGATAGAGCTGTGCATCATGCAACGCACAAATCCGCGCAACGCGTCGCAGATAATCGACCAACACAGGCGGTAGCGATGCCGAGAGATCACTCCACGTCAGGGTCCGCTGTTTCTGGGGCGCGGTGTGAATGAAAAACGTCCCGTCACGGCGGCGCACTACATATCCGCTGCCGGTGCTGACGGGCCGTCCGGCGCGAGGCAAAGGCTGCGCGATGCGGTCGCAGGGGGTGTGCCCTTGGTCGAAGTGGAGCGCATTCGCCGCATCGCGCGCCAAAAGCATACCGACGGGTCGACCGGCGTCTACCAGTATCACGGCGGGGTGTTCCGCGAGGATGGGAAGGGTAGAGTCTATGGATACGTCTGATGTGCATACAGGAAGCATCGCGCCGCTCCTCGTAGGTAGATGTGCTGGATGAATCATGGAGTTGCGACGATCAACGGCGCCGTGGCACTCTGTTGCATCTTTTTCGCACTGCATGCTATAATCAAATGCTCAATTACTATACTACGCAGTGACGGGGAGTGGTAAGACATGGACGGCAAGCAAATTTCCTTTGGGACTACCGGCATCGAGGAATTATTAGAAGTCCTCCGTGAAGCGAGCGAACCGCAAGACATCGCGTGGCTTGCTGAGCGTTATATAGAGATTCTACGCACCAAAGCCCAAACGGAGGAGCAAGAATGACCAACCTGCTGACCTTCGCCGGTAGCCCCGGCGAGCGTGCACTGGCCGAACAGATCCATGAGCTGTTGCGCCAACAGGGGCGTTTTTTCTCGAGTGATGCGCCATTACGGCAGCACCTCAGCAATCTCGTCACATATTTTGCCAAGCGTCTCAATGTGAGCGTTGATGCTGCTGCCAAGCAGGTCAGTGCCGCACTGCAGGCCAATCAGGCTATTTTTGTCCTCGAAGGGGTCAAAGTCATCGTCGAAGACAGCGAAGCCGAGGGCATCGTGGAACGCGACGACACCCTGGTTACGACGGGGATCAACGGCGCATACGTACCTTTCCACGTCGACGTCAGCCACAGCTTGGCTGCACGGTTGTACGAGCCTGAGCATCCCCTCCCCATCGACGACATGAGTGTGGTCATCACAACAACCCGGCCTATCATGCCCAAAATCGATCCGGTGTATGTATCGGATTATTGGCTCAATGGGAGCAGTGAGCCCAGCGAAGGCTCCGATGAGGCACTGGACGAGGTCGAGCAATTCAGCGAGCAAGAGCCTATCGCAGCAAACGCCCAACTTGGGGTCAAATCCCCCAGCGTGCGCAGTTCGGATGCCCAGCGCATCAATCTGCCACAAGGCATCAGCATCGACCTGGCACAGCCAACAGACACAATCATGGCGCAGCACGGCGATGCAATTATCTCGGCGTTGCGGGGCGTCATCGAAAAGGACTCCACCAAGCGTATCGCCATCTTTGGGAATCAGACCGCGCTCGAAAGCGACGTCCGCTCCTTCTCGAAAAACGACTTGCGCCAGATTACCGAATACATCGAAAACGAAATGGGTGTGCCGGTCGAAGACACCGACATTCTGGTCAATGTGTTGCGCGTCAACCGCCGCGCTGCAGACTTCGAAAAGCAGCGCTTCGCCCTCAACTTTCGCATGCTGAAGGACCTCGAGTTCGTCGGTGTGGCGGGGGCGAATCTGTGGGCGACCCGCAAGTTGCTCGACAAAGTCGGTGCCAACAAGCGCTTCAAAGCAGCAGACATGGCGGGCTTCGTCAATCACCTCGAAGAAGGCTTTGACGACAGCACCAATGTCACCTCGGTCGAGGCAATCCAGGCCAAGAGTAGCGTTACTCATACGTTGTCGTTCTTCGAATGGGAATACGGCATCCTGCCCTTGACCGATGCGCTAGCAGCAATTTTGCCGAGCCCAGTCATCAATCGCCAAAACGCGGCTGTTGTCGAGTTCGAAGTACCCCAGCACTCATTCAGCGTCAGCATCAACATGCGCTTCCCCGTGGGTAACCGCGGTGGCTGGTTGCAGGGCTTCGAAGAGGTCTTCCGCGATGTGCTGGTCCCCGGCGCTCTCATTACCTTCAAGCGCACCAGCAAGCCAAATGTTATTTCTCTGACGTATGCCGAAGCCGAGGAACGCACCGAACAGTTGCTGTTCATCGACGACAGCAAAAAGAAGAGCAAATTTGCCTTCGGCGAACTCCATATCAACTGCGAAGTCGACGAAGACATGCTGCCCACGCAACTGGCCGTCGGTCGTATCCGCCGCATCAAATTCTTCGAAATCGCTGAGCGCAAGAACATCAACACGCTCATTGATCATATCTTCATGGGCTTCGGCGAAGAAGTGGGCACCAAACTCGAGCCCGTCTATCGCATGAGCTTTGAACAGTTGTTCAACGTGATGTCGATCTACCGCAGCATCACCCGGAGCTACCTCATGCATGCCCTGCACGAGGCAGAAAACTGCCGTGTGGCCAACAACGCCTCTGGCTTGTGGGACTGCCGCGCAGACGAGGTGGTCAACGAGCGTAGCGGTGGTGGCTTCGACCGCCATGATGACGACGACGACGACGAATAAGCTGCACGTGGACGCGTACGGCATGGACGAGGGGCTGAGCTACGGCTCATCCCCTCTTTTCTATCAGGAGCCCAGAGATGACGAATACTCCCAACACACTCAGCGGGACGCTCCAGATGTTCCGCCAAACCAGTACCATTACCCGTGCACGACTGCGTATTTTGACCGATATGCGCGAACGCGACCAAGCGGTCTTTTGGGCTGATTGGACGCAGATTCCCCGTGACGGACGGGCGCGCATCGTGCAGTTGCTCAACGAGATAAGTGAAGACAACGTCGATCTTGATTTTCGCCCGGTGATGCGCTGGCTCCTCGCCGACACAGACGCCGAAGTGCGCCGCCGCGCCATCGAAGGTTTGTCCGAAGAAGAAAACCCGCGTGTCATCGAGCCGTTGCTCACATTGATGAACAGCGATATCGAGCCGAGTGTGCGCGTCGCTGCCGCGCTTGGGCTCGCCCGCTTCACCGAGCTCGCTGCCATGGATGAGCTGACCGCCGCAACCGCGACACACCTCACCAACGCGCTGATGACCGCGCTGATGGCCGAAGTCGCGAACGTCGATTTGTACCGCCGCATCCTCGAAGCCCTCGGCTGGGTCAGTGATGACGCTGTCTCGAGTGCCGTCCGGATGGCATGGCAGAGTGATAACGGCGGGTTACGCGAGAGTGCGTTGGTCGCCATGGGGCGCAGCGGCGACACCGCCTGGCTGCCCATGGTACGTACCGGCCTCGAGCGTGGCACCCCCGGAGTGCGTTACGAAGCAGCTCGTGCCTGTGCCGACTTTGCAGACCAAGCCGCTGGCCTCGTACCCTTGCTCATCGTCGCCAGCCAAGACGACGACATCGAAATAGCCGTGGCAGCTATCGATGCACTTGGCAGCATCGGCGACGAGCGCTCACTCAAAGTCCTCAAACAACATACCTCTGGCCGCGATGTCGCCAAACGCGAGGCAGCCATGGCAGCGCTCGAGGACCACGAAGGCGCCGGCGATGTCTTTGGCGGGTGGAAGCCCGGCCCCAGCGACCGCGATCGGGCAGCCTTCGAAACAGACGATGACGACGACGAGGAGTAACCCCATGCACTACCGTCACGTATCTGACTTGACCCACACATACGACCTGGTCTGCTTGTCGCCCCATCTCGACGATGCGGCCTTGTCGTGCGGCGGCGAACTCATCATGGCTCGCCAAGCAGGTTTGCGTACCCTGGTGGTGACCGTCTGTACCGCGGTGCCGCCCGAGTCGCAGAGCTACAGCGCGCTGGCGGTCGAATTCCATGCCGAATGGGGTTTGGACCATGCCGAGGCTGTGACCGTGCGCCACGGCGAAGACCGCAAGGCGATGGGCGTGTTGGGCGTCGATTCGATCTGGCTCAACTTCGACGATGCCATTTATCGCATGCCCAACGACTACAATAGCCGCGAGACATTGTTTGCCATGCCCCACGCAGACGATACCCTGACACGCGATTTGACTCCCGTGCTGCGTGACATCGCCAGCCGCGTGCAGACGCCGCGCTGGTTGGTGCCCGCCGGCGTGGGCATGCACGTCGACCATCTGAATGTGCTGGCCGCCGCCGAAACCGTGCTGCCGAAGGGCGTGTTATCGCTCTACGAAGAAGTGCCCTATGCGCTGACGCCGGAGTTTTTGGCGACACGGCGCGCACTGATACACCCCATGTTGCACACGACCGCCATCGGACCGGCATTGGCCGCCAAAATCGCTGCCGTGCAGTGCTATGACAGTCAACTGGCGGCGTTGTTTGGTGACCCAGCGACCGTTGGCAGCCAATTGACCAGCTATCACCGCGACATCGGTGCAGGTGATCCTGCTGAGCGCTGGTATACGCGCCCGTAGTGGGAGGCAGTCATGAGTTATCCTGCAATCACCGTCATCCATCCAGATCCAGCGCGTTGGGACGCCTTCGTCGACCAGCACCCTGAGGGGCATTTGCTCCAACAGAGTCGTTGGGCGGCGGTCAAGCAGACGACGGGCTGGGGATGCTTGCGCATCGGCATCTGCGACGCTGGAGAATTGCTGGCCGGCGCGCAGATCCTTATCAAGAAGCGCTACGGCTTGGCTGCCTGGTATATGCCCCGTGGTCCCGTATTCGGCGACGACCAGTTGCTCAATCAGGCGTTGCTGGCGGCGCTGCGTTCGCAGGCACGACAACAGCGGGCGGTGTTCATCCGAATGGAACCCAACATGCTGGTCGGATCAGCCCGCGAGCGGATCGTGACGCGCGTGCTGGGCGAGGCAGGTATGCAGACGAGCGAAAGCACGCAGCCGCAGCACAGTGTGCAGCTCAATCTCGAGCCGAGTATGGATGCAGTATTGGCGGCGATGACCAAAGGGCATCGGGCCGACATCAAAAAGGCACAAAAGCTGGGTGTGACTATCCGTGTAGGCACGACCGATGCAGACCTGGATGTGTTTGTGGCGTTGATGGCCGAGACCGGCGCGCGGGCGGGTTTTGCGGTGCATAGCAAAGCGTACTATGCTGAAGTGTGGGAACGCTTCCGTCAAAAACAACGGGTACTGCTGCTGATTGCAGCGTATCAAGGCGCACCGGTGGCTGCCGCGATGATGGTCGCCTCGAGCCAGACGGCCTGTTATTTGTATGGCGGTTCGAATGCCGAGGCGTTCCAATGCGCGGCGAACCATCTGATTCAGTGGCACGCCATCCAGTGGGCCAAAGAACAGGGGTGTGCGACGTATGACCTCTGGGGGATTCCGCAGCGGACGGATGTGGCCGATGGTCCGCTTGACGCGCCTGCCGAGATGACGGGGTTGATCCGCTTCAAGAAGGGCTTCGGCGGCCACGAAGTGAGTTTTTATCCAGCCTATACCGATGTGCTCATGCCGCTGGTCTATCGCTACGCGGCGAGCCGATTCAATATCTAGCAAAGGCCTCACCATGAGCCACGATGATGCACTCGCCCAAGCCGTACGCTTGCAGGAATACTACAAACAAGAACTCGAACGCCAGCGCGCGATGAACACCGAGCTGCGCTCGGCGGTGGCCGAGATGGCTCGCACCTTCCAAGAGACCCTGGCCGCCTCGGTCGACGCCGCCGAAACGGGCGACCTGGTGCAGGTCCGCAAAATCGCCTACGCCAATAAGGCCGCCTGGCAGACCTACCTGGCCCAGATTGTGGCGGCGGCAGCAGCGACTGCGCCCAAGAAGTAGGGGTGATTTTGTGCCCAGAGAGTATGGTAGGCTATATCACGTAATGCGTGAGATAGGTAGATACCATGCTCGAGATCAACGATTTCAGTTCTATTCGTCTCAGTCTGGCGTCGCCAGAAGCAATAAAAAAATGGTCGTACGGAGAGGTCACCAAGCCAGAGACCATCAACTACCGTACCCTCAGACCGGAGCGCGATGGTCTGTTCTGCGAAAAAATCTTCGGCCCGACCCGTGACTGGGAGTGCTATTGCGGCAAATACAAGCGCGTGCGCTTCAAGGGCGTCGTCTGCGACAAGTGTGGCGTCGAAGTCACCCGCTCGAAGGTCCGCCGTGAACGCATGGCCCACATTCAGCTGGCAAGACCGGTCAGCCATATCTGGTTCGTCAAAGGCTCACCGAGTCGCTTGAGCCAGTTGCTGGACATCACGCCCCGCAACCTCGAGCGCGTGCTCTACTTCGCAGCCTATATCGTCACCCACATCGACGAAGAAGCCCGCGGCGATATGCGTGCCGAAATCGAAGCACGCTACAACGACCGCATCAAAGCGCTCGAAGTCGAAGCAGACAGCAAGCGTGGCCAGATTGCTACGACGTTGTCGACCAACCTGCAGTATCGCAACTCCAAAGAAGAGACACCGACGGTATGGATTGAACCTGCCCGCAAGCAGGCTGATATCGATGCCCGGTTCCGCGCCCTCAAGCTCGAATACGAGACCTTGAAGGAAGAGCTGAGCAACCGCGAAGACGAAATAGTCGAAGAAGAAGTCCTTTTCAATGGTCAAGTCCTCATCGAAGAAGGCCGCAAAATCACCGAAGACAGTCTCGATCAATTGGACGAGTTGTACGAACGTGAGACCGCAGCCCTCAAAAAGAGCATGGACGAAGCCGAAAAGCTGCGTGCCGACGCCGAACCCATCCGCGTCACATCGCAGGAACAGTTTGCCCGTGAGCAGGAGAACCGCATCGGCGAGCAAAAAGACCGCGCCATCGATGGCCTGCTCAAAGAAATGATGCAGAAAATCGACTTGGTTGATTCAATAAAGCCAAAGCGGGTCCTCAGCGAGACTGACTATCGCGATCTGCGTGAAACAGCCCCCGGCGTCTTCAAGGCCGAGATGGGCGCTGGTGCTATACGCGACCTCATTTCGCGCACGGTAGACCTCGACGAACTCGCCGAAGTTCTCCAGAACGACATCAACGCGACGTATCACAGCCCCATGCGCAAGAAATTGACGAAGCGCTTGCGCGTCGTCGCGGCATTCCGCAAGAGCGGCAACAAGCCCGAGTGGATGATCATGACCATTTTGCCGGTCATCCCACCCGACCTGCGCCCAATGGTCCAACTCGACGGCGGTCGCTTTGCGACGTCGGACTTGAACGACCTCTATCGTCGCGTCATTAATCGCAACAACCGTCTCAAGCGCTTGATTGAACTCAATGCGCCAGATATCATCGTAAGAAATGAATATCGTATGTTGCAAGAGGCCGTAGACGCCCTCATCGACAACGGTCGCCGTGGTCGGGCCGTCAGCGGCAAGGGTAAGCACCGCCTCAAATCATTAAGCGACATGCTCAAGGGCAAGCAAGGTCGGTTCCGTCAGAATTTGCTCGGGAAGCGCGTCGACTACTCGGGACGTTCGGTCATTGTGCCGGGACCTTCTCTGAAGTTGCATCAATGTGGGTTACCAAAAAAAATGGCACTCGAACTATTCAAACCGTTCGTAATGCAACGCTTGGTGGCAAACGGCATTGTCAGCAATATCAAAGCCGCCAAGAAGCTGGTCGAACGCGTCAAAGGAGAGGTTTGGGACGTGCTCGATGAGGTCATAAAGGAATACTTGGTGCTCTTGAATCGCGCACCATCCTTGCACCGTCTGTCGATCCAGGCATTCGAGGTCAAACTCATCGAAGGTTCGGCCATCCAATTGCACCCACTCGTCTGCACGGCCTTCAACGCCGACTTCGACGGTGACCAAATGGCTGTGCACGTGCCGTTGTCACGCAAAGCCCAAGAAGAAGCCCGCCTGCGCATGATGTCCAAGTACAACATTCTCTCCCCAGCAACGGGCGACCCCATCATCACGCCGTCACAAGACATCGTGCTGGGCTGCTCCTATTTGACGATTGTCAACGACGGTGGCAAAGGTGCAGGCAAAATCTTCACCAGTGCAGACGAAGCCTTGTTGGCATTCGACAAAGGTGTGGTCGACATCCAGGCACCAGTTTGGGTCCGCATGGAAGGTGTGACGCTTCAGGGCGACAACATCAAAACCATCCGTTCCGACGGTTCGAAGGTGCCAGCCAGTGTTCGCCCATTGCCCGACGGCAACGATGGCTCCAAGCGCATGTTGCTCGAGACGACCGTTGGTCGCTTGATCTTCAACCGCGAACTGTTCCCGCCCCTGCAGTATCGCAACCACGAAGTCGATAAGAACGGCCTCAAGCACGTCATCGCTGATTGTTACCGCTACTACACCAACCCCCATCACCTGACCGAGGCCAATCTCGACACCATCCGCGCCATGTACCCCGAGCGCTACTTCTCACCCGAAGAGTTGCATCGCTACTACGGGTCAGAACGTACTGCCGAACAGGCGGACAAGCTGAAGACGCTAGGCTTTCATTACGCCACACTTGGGGGGATGACCATCGGTGTAGGAGACTTCGGCGTCCCCAAAGAAAAAGCCACAACCCTCGAAAATGCCGAAAACGAGCGTATTGCCGCTGATAGACGCTATCGCCGAGGCTTGACCACCGACGAAGAGCGCTACAAAGAAATCATCGACACTTGGACCGAAGCCGGTAAGAAGATGAAAAGTCTGGTGCGTGAGCTCTACGAAGTCAAGGTCGACCCCGAAACCAAGCGCTTTAATCCCGTGTCCATGATAGTTACCTCAAAGGCTCGTGGCAATATCGATCAACTGACCCAGATGGCCGGCATGCGTGGCTTGATGGCCGACCCAACCGGCAAAATCATCGAATTGCCCATTAAGTCGAACTTCCGCGAAGGTCTGACCGTGTTGGAATACTTCGTGTCCACCCACGGTGGCCGTAAGGGTCTGGCCGACACTGCGTTGCGTACTGCAGACGCTGGTTATCTGACCCGTCGGCTCATCGACGTCGCCCAAGATACCATCGTCACCATCGAGGACTGCGGCAGCACGGAAGGTATTTTGCTCCACCGCGCAGACGATATCGAAGTCATGAAAACACTTGAAGCTCGTGCAGTTGGTCGCATCGCCGCAGAAGATGTATTCCGCACGGACGGCAAACTCATCGTCCCCGCTGGGAAAGAAATCCACGAGCACCTGGCCCGTGAGTTCGTCAAAAACGACATCACATTCGTCAACGTGCGTACGCCGCTCACCTGCCAAGCAGAGTACGGCATCTGCCGCAAGTGCTACGGTCGCAACCTTGCTACGGGCAAGCTGGTCGAGATTGGTGAAGCAGTCGGCATCATCGCCGCCCAATCCATCGGTGAACCGGGGACTCAGCTGACCCTGCGTGCCTTCCACACTGGCGGTGTGGCATCGGCCGACGATATCACCCAAGGGCTGCCCCGTATCATCGAAATCTTCGAGGCCCGTGTGCAGGCCAAAACCCGCGCCGTCCTCGCCGAACAAGATGGTTTGCTCAGCGAACACAAAGAAGAGGGCCGCCATACCCTGCATATCGTCGACGACGGCAGCGTGTATGACGAGCAGATTATGCCTGAGCATTTTTACTCAGTAGTCGAGGATGGCGAACGTGTCACCAAGAACCAAGTGATTGCCCAGAACGTTTACGATGACTTTGATGTTCATAAAATTCGCGCACGCCAAGATGGCGTGGTCATTGTTTCGGGGAGCATCATCACCGTGGTAGACAGCTACCACGAGGAGGTCGACACCATTGTCGCCACTGCCGCTCGTCTGCGCAAAGGCCTCAACGACGGGACCCGCGTCTACACCGGTCAGCTCTTGACCGAAGGGACTGCCCATCCACAGGAATTGCTGCAGATCCAGGGCCGTGATGCACTGCAATCCTACCTCGTGAAGGAAGCCCAAAAGGTGTACCGTTCACAAGGTGTGGATATCAACGACAAGCACTTCGAAATTATCATCCGTCAGATGCTGCGCCGCGTACGTATCGACGAGACCGGCGACACGCATTACCTGCCCGGCGAAACCATCAATCAGGCCGAGTTTACCCGCGTCAACGCCGACGTTTGGGCCCAGGGTGGTATGCCCGCAGTCGCTTCATCGCTACTGCTCGGTATCACCAAGGCATCCCTGACCACCGATAGCTTCTTGTCCGCTGCGTCGTTCCAAGAGACCACCCATGTGCTCACCGAGGCTGCCGTCTCCGGCAAAATCGACTACCTGCGTGGCCTCAAAGAAAACGTCGTCATCGGCAAGCTCATCCCAGCGGGTACCGGTGCTGAAGCACGCCGCCTGATGGCAGCTGCTGCAGAACGCGAGACAGAACGCCTCCGTGCCATCGAAATCGAGAACGCACGTCTGGATGCCGAAGAAGAAGAGTACATGCGTGGCGATATCGAATCCGATGCACCACAGCAGGCAGTCGCCGTCGCTGTGGAACCCAAGGCGCGAATCACACCTACCGCGACACTCAGTCCCGAAGACGCAGCTGCGATGGCATTCCTCGAGCAGCTGCGTAAAGAAATGAACACTGTTGCAAAAGTCGCCGAACCTGCAGCTGGTGTCGCAGTCGACGCTCCAGTCGCAAAAGCACATGTGCTCACTGAGTCACAGGTAGGCAATGATTCTCCAGTCAAAGCCGCAGACACAGTACCCTCCGTAGATCAGACTCCTGCCAAACCCAAACGCGCTCCTGCAAAGAAGAAAACCATGGACGAATATTACGATACCACTCCTAGCCCTCAGCAAAGACCACCAACGAATTCCCCAACAATTACAAAACACACACATCCTGGACAGCAATCAGCAGCAGCCGTACCGAGCGTAACCGACACACTCCTCGTCGAATATTTAGCATCACACAACCGAGAATCGCTCTTCAACGTACTGATTCGTGCAGAGATATCGCTCTTGACGACACACGACGCCGAACTCACGACCATAAAACAACTCTATCAAATAGCAGCGTTACGCACCTCGAATGCGTATCAATCGCTCAAGCAACGTTACATCACACTCAAATCACTCAACGAACTCTGCGAACTCATTCTCGAGCTCCCCTTTGAGAGTCTTCTGGAACTCGATCACGAACTGGCTGCAATTAAACTCCTACGAACTAGCCAGCATTAAACTACGTTCACACCCCACACAAAAAAACCGCCCGGACCAATTGGTCCGGGCAGTGGTGTAGTGACAACTAGTTCCCCATCGGCCGACGTCGTCTGCGGCGCATCTGCTCGGTGTCGCCACCGGGGGCCGGTGGGGTCTCGGGGACCGAGAAGTCGTCGCTGGCTTCGCTCGGGCTGGGAATTTGTGGGGCACTCGGTACGTGTGGTCGGTCGATGCGTTGTGCGTCACGCTGCTCTGGACGCACGAATGGCCGATCGCCTTGCGGTCGTTCCACTCCCGTGGTACGTTCCCCGCTGGGCCGACCACTGTCTGGTCGCGGGTGACCAGCACGACGTTCTTCGGGCAACTCCATCCCTTCACGAGGTGCTATCGTTGGCGCGGCATCTGCCGGGGCCGCGCGATTGGGTATGTAGGGTCGATCACCACCCTGACGTGGAGCACCATCACCCTGCGGGCGGCGCTCACCAAATGGTCGGTCACTCTGCGGCCGTTCGGCACCTTGTGGTCGGTCACTGCCTGGACGGCGGTCGACAAACGGTCGATCCCCACTGGGTCGGGCTGGTGCAGCGCGACGGTCATCACGGCCATCGCGACCGGCTGGTGCACCGGCTGGCGCCGGTCGCTCCGCATTGAATGGGCGATTCGGACGATCACCGCTCGGGCGTTGTTGTGGTGGACCACGACGGTCGTCACGTCCGTGATTGGGCGCGCGTACCGCTGCCCCCACATCATCGCCGGTCGCACGCTCTTCGGGGCGGTCTTCGAGAGCGGCCAGGGCGGCGAGCTCGTCAGACGACCCAAATTCGTCGCGCAACAAGCGGCGCTCGCCGCGTTTGTTTTCGCGTACGACTGGAGTGACGCCCTCCGCGTTGCGGGCTTTGGCAATGGCGACCACTTCTTGGGTCGATTCTTGTATCTTTTCGGGGGTGAATTCTTCTTGGACGCCCGTGGCTGCCAACATCACCGTGACGGTGCCGCGCAAGACGTTGACATTCCAGACCTCGCCTGGTCCTTCGGGGGTTTGTACCCAGGCACCGCGGCGCGGCATTTCGGCCTTCATCTCGATATATTGTTCGTGCTCGTAGGCCAAGCAGCACAGCAGACGACCGCACACACCGCTGATTTTGGCGGGGTTAAGTGGCAGATCCTGGTCTTTGGCCATTTTGATCGACACGCGGGCATAATCTGGTAGGAATGACGAACAGCACAAAATGCGTCCACACGGCCCAATACCGCCGAGGAGTTTGGCTTCGTCACGGGGGCCGATTTGGCGCAGTTCGATGCGGGTACGGAAGGTACGGGCCAAATCACGCACCAGATTGCGAAAATCGACGCGCTTGTCGGCCGTGAAGTAGAACGTCAGCCGCGATCCGTCGAAGCTATATTCGGCTTTCACCAGACCCATGGGAAGCTCGTGTTCGGCGACTTTTTCTTGGCAGCGGCGGAGTAATTCGTCCTGGCGGCTGTTCAGTTGCTTCCAACGGGCGTCGTCTTCGGGTTCGGCCAAACGGATGACCGGCTTGAGTTCGCCGACGATGGTGGCTTCTTCGACGTCGTGGGACACTTCTGCCACGCGAGCCATCTCGAGGCCACGGGCAGTCTCGACAATAACTGATTGACCGAGGTCGAGTGGGGCTACTTCGGCAGGGTCGAAGTAGTATGTTTTTCCGGAATCCTTAAAGCGGATACCGACGACATTAGGCATGAGAGTCTATCCTTACGGTACACACACACGGGTGCAAAAAAGCTGTTCGGTGGATGGATTGTACCATACCATCGGGACATGCTTAGACGTGTATGAGAATGCAAATGAGTGCTCTGTGCAAGCAACGATTACGGCACGGCAACAAACCGAAAACGCCACTCCACCCATTTGACATCGATTACCATCCGTAGTATGATTCACTTTCGCTGTACTGTCACTGTTCAACAGTTTCGGTGGCGATTTTGCGAATCCATGCACGGAGCAACACGATACCAGGCAGACGCGTCAACAAAAGACGACAAGAGCCGGGTAGGGTGTTTTTTGCATTATCACACGTGATACAGGATCCCGGCACACTTGGTTACCGCCCGATTGAAGCGAGGTTTCCATGTCTCCTAAGAATGTCCATGTCGCATTACCACCGCTGATTCTTCCGAACGGACCCCGTACCGAAGAACGCAACCTGCGGCATACCTTCGGTCAAGAGCGCGACGCAATTGACGTTCCCAACCTTATCGAAACCCAGATTGCCAGTTTCAACTGGTTTCGAAACGAGGGATTGAAGGAGCTGTTCCGCGAGATTTCGCCCATTACCGACTTCACCGGCAAAAACCTCGAACTGCGCTTTGGCGAATTCGCCTTTGGCACGCCGCGCCACGACGAGCACGAATGCCGCGAATATGATCTGACCTACTCTGCACCATTGCGCGTCAGCGTGCAGTTGCGCATTCTCAGCACGGGCGAAATCAAAGAGTCCGACACCTTCCTCGGCGACTTCCCATTGATGACCGAAAACGGTACCTTTGTCATCAATGGTGCCGAGCGTGTGGTCGTCTCGCAATTGATTCGTTCCCCGGGCGTCTACTTCAGTGCCGAGCGCGACCCCAACACCGGCCGCGACCTGCACTCCGCCAAACTCATCCCCAACCGTGGCGCATGGCTCGAGTTCGAGACCAACCGCCGCGATGTCGTATCGGTCAAGGTCGACCGCAAACGCAAAATCCCCGTTACCGTATTGCTGCGTGCGGTGCTTGCATGGCGTCCCGATGGCAACGGCGAAGGCCGCTGGTGTGATGACCACGAGTTGACCAGCAATGGCCACAACGAGCACATCGAAGCAGTGTTTGGCACCCTCGAAGAGAAACACGACCACAAGTACCTGCGTACGACGCTCGACAAAGACAATACGCACAACTCCAAAGAAGCGCTCATCGAGCTCTACAAGCGCTTGCGCCCAGGTGATCCACCGACCCTCGACAACGCCAAGTCGTTGCTCGAATCGTACTTCTTCTCAGAGCGCCGCTATGACCTGGCCAAAGTCGGTCGGTACAAGCTCAACAAAAATCTCTACGAGCGCGACGGCACGATGGACCCACCGAGCCTGGACGTGCGCGTCCTGTTGGTGCGTGACATCTACAAAATCATCGAGCGCCTCATCCAGCTCAACAACGGCCATCCGGGCATGAAGGCTGACGATATCGACCACCTCGGTAACCGCCGCGTGCGCACCGTCGGTGAGTTGATCCAGCAGCAGTTCCGCGTTGGGCTGTTGCGCATGGAGCGCGTCATCAAAGAGCGTATGTCGTTGGTCGAAACCGACTCGGCAACGCCGAACTCCCTCATCAACATCCGTCCCGTACTCGCGGCCATCCGTGAGTGGTTCGGCGGCTCACAGTTGTCGCAATTCATGGACCAGACCAACCCGCTGGCAGAATTGACCAACAAGCGCCGTCTGTCCGCCCTCGGACCTGGTGGTTTGAGCCGCGACCGCGCTGGCTTCGAAGTCCGTGACGTCCATCACTCCCACTATGGTCGTATCTGCCCGGTCGAAACGCCGGAAGGTCCGAACATCGGTTTGATCGGCACCATGTCGACCTTCGCCCGCGTCAACGAAATGGGCTTCCTCGAGACCCCATATCGCCGCGTGTATCGCGAAATCCAGACAGCCCAAGGCATCTACGAAGAAGCCAAGGAACTGGTCAAAGGCAAGGGCACCGTCATCGCCCAGCGCGAATACCGCGACATCATCACCGGTGATTTGCTCTTGGTGCAGGGGAGCGTGCTGACCTCTCCATCCAAGAAGGGCCTTGCAACAACGGAATATCCATATCGAGAACTTGCCGACATATTGACAAAAGTCCATGATGCAATAAAGCAGGGTACCGATCATGCTATTTCTTACTTAGGTAAAGAAATCGTGACAGCTGGCACCAGGCAACCAGCTGATGATAACGTCTTCGCCAAAGCATTAGCTGCAGCTATTGCTAAAATTGAGAGCGCGCATCCATCGCAACCAGATATTGCAGATGTATTCAAAGCGTTCATGTCTGCTGCAGGCCCGAAACAAAAGCTCGAAATGGACGTCAACCTCACCGTCATTGGTATGGGCAAACGTGCTCAAGATGCCAAGATTACTATGAGCGAGATTAGCAATGGGCTCAAAGCCTTCAAAGTTGTGTTGCAGCAAACAGATGGGCAACATAATCTTCTCGAGTCGGTCTCCGCATCCCTTTTGACCCACCAAAAGTTGCGTGAAGACATCGTCGATCCCGAAACCGGCAAGACCATTGCCGAAGAAGGCTCGATTATCACCGCAGCAATTGCCAAGCGCATCGCGGCGTTGCCGTTACGCACCGTCCAGATTCACCCCGTCGTGTCACGCGATGTCAAGTACATCACCGCCGACGAAGAAGAGAAATACGCCATCGCCCAGGCCAACGCCCTCGTGGACGAAGCCGGTCGATTCCGTGCCAGCGAAGTCTCATGCCGCTACAGCGGCGAGTTCGAAGACATGGACATCGCCAAAATTGACTACATGGACGTCTCGCCCAAGCAGGTGGTCAGCGTGTCGACTGCGTTGATTCCGTTCCTCGAGCACGACGACGCCAACCGTGCGTTGATGGGTTCGAACATGCAACGCCAAGCAGTGCCATTGCTGCGCCCCGATGCACCCATCGTCGGCACCGGCATTGAGCATTTGGCAGCCCGCGACAGCGGTCAGGTCGTTGTGGCCCGGCACGCCGGCACCGTCCTGAGCGTCAGCGGTGACACCATCGTCGTCGAGCAGATCGACACTGCAGGCAACCCGGTTATCAACGAAGCCGGCGAAATCGTCCGCGACGAATACCGCCTGCGCAAATTCATGCGTTCCAATCAAGACACCTGTATCAATCAGCGCCCATCGGTGGTCCGCGGTCAAAAGATCAAGAAGAACGAAGTCATCGCAGATTCTTCTTCGACGGATCACGGCGAATTGGCCCTCGGACAAAACGTCTTGGTAGCCTACATGCCTTGGGAAGGCGGTAACTTCGAAGACGCCATCCTGGTCAGCGAGCGATTGGTGCGCGAAGACGTCTTTACCTCGATTCATATCGAACGCTACGAAATCGAAGCCCGCGAGACCAAACTCGGACCAGAAGAAATCACCCGCGACATCCCGAACGTCGGCCCCGAAAGCCTACGCAACCTGGACGAGCGCGGTATCATCTACGTCGGCGCCGAAGTGCACCCCAACGACATCTTGGTCGGCAAAATCACGCCAAAAGGCGAGACCGAA
>CANJHS010000053.1 GCA_947474225.1 Roseiflexaceae bacterium
AACCGGGTCGTGAAACATTCCAGCGCTGAAGGTACTGCAAGGTTGCCTTGTGGGAGACTAGGTCTGTGCGCCATCCATTGAACCACCCCCTGATTCGTATGAATCAGGGGGTGGTTTGTTTGCATTGTATAACGGGCGAGTCGTCATGCCCCGCGAAGCGGGATACCTCGCCCCTGGATCAATCCCATCTTGAAAATGGCGCTATTGAACAGGGCTTATGCAAACCCCGCACGTCGTCCCTCCCCCGTCATCGCCTGCCGACACACTATGCGCTGCTCCACGAGATCAATCTCCGTCGGCGTGCAATCTTCATCTGCGTACCTATCAATGGAATGCAGCGAGCGGGCGAAAGTGAATAGGGCATTATGCAAAAAGTCCTTCTTTGCACCCCACTGCTGGTGTAGGAGAAAGAGGTCAGTGTCCGGTTTTTTGCTTTTCGCGGATTTCGTCCGACCAGGTGCTTTTGATGTACTCGATGATGGCAGTTGCGTCCTCGTTGGTGAGTACGGTATTGAATGCGGGCATGCGATTAAGCGGGTTACCGGTTACCGCAGCACCGCCATAGAGAATTACGCCTATCAGGTAGTCATCGCGATGATGCCACGTGTGCCCTGTTTCGTCATGAGGCGGGGCAGGCCAGCTGCCGTCGGTGTTTTGGGTCTGCCAATTGGCTTGACCCTCGAGGTTTCTTCCATGGCATGACGCACAGTTGCGTGCATAGAGGACGGCGCCGGATTGGTCAGTCGTAGCGTTCGGCGTGCGTGCACTCATCACAGCAATGACAAAAACGCCTACGATAATTCCAAGACCAATGATAAGGACTTTACCGTTCATAGCATCCCCCATACGGTGTTGATCCCGTCACGTACCAAAACACCACCGAGTACACACAAGAGCGCACCGCTGCAAATTAAGATTGTTTGGTACAGCTTGGGCGAAAATGCGGTCCGATTGCGACCAATGATATACGCCAACGTGGCACGTACGCCTACGAGCATCAGATAAAACCCAATCACGAACAGCGCCGCACCGGGTAACCCATACCCGCTCCACGCTTTGACAAGGTTGGGTCCACCTGCCGTCCCCCAAAAGAGATAGGGATTGGGATTAAGAAAGTTGATTACCACGGCGCTCAATAGTGATTTGAGGCTGCCGTCGTCGGCGGCATTGCGACTGGTACTGAGCGCTACGAGGTCGATGGTGCGTCCTAACGCATCACGAACGCCGCGGATGCCTAACCACACAATATAGCCGCCGCCGAGGATACCCAGCCAACCGAAGAGTGTTTTGGGGAGGCTCCCAACCAGGAGTGTCGCCACTGCAATAATCGGTGCATCAGTCAGTAACGGGGCAATGGTCACAAGTATTCCTGCGCGCGCACCATCTCGGAGTGAGCGGGCTATTGCTAACGTCAGGGACGGACCAGGATTCACACTCGCCTGAATCCCGAACGAAATACCGAGCAACAAAAATGCCCACATAGACCCTCCGCCTGTCGACTATTAGTTGTTAATTCGGGAGCACGAGTACGAAACACGCTCCGTGCGGCTGATTCGCTTCGTAGCGTAATTGCGCGTTCATCGCGCGTGCAAATGTCAACGCGATGTTGAGACCAATCCCACTGCCACGGTGCCCTGTCCCTCGCGAATAGGTCACAAATGGTTCGAAAATAGACGAAACATGCACTGCCGAGACACCGTTGCCTGTATCTCTAACATGAATCTCCGTATGGTGCGGACCTGCGCTACAGTGGATGGAAATGACTGCATCCAATGGTGTATGCGCAATTGCATTATCCAACAGAATACGTATGATATGGGCGATGTAGTGAGGATTACTGTCGACGAAAACAGAGCCTGGGTCGTACTCCAGACGAATGGTCCGCTCTGGCGCGATGCGTTTCACGGTGCGACACGTTTCGTCCAGGATGGGGATGATATCGAAGCGCGCCACACTTGGAAGGCGCTCTTCGGTACGGGCAATAGTGAGTAGATTTTCGATCATATTCGTCATGTGTTTGTTTTCAGCGACGATACTATGGAGCAGTTCGGTGGAGGGATGACCAGCGGGTGCGTCGAGTAAGGCGATTTGGGCGGAGGCACGCACAATGCTCAAAGGAGTTCGCAATTCGTGGCTTGCGTTCGTGATAAAACGTTTTTGGAGTTCATAGGCGCGTGCCGTTGGCGCCACAAAATAGCCCGATAGGAACCAAGATGCGATAACGACGACGATAATCCCTAAGAAGCCCACAAAGAGCAATATAAAGCGAAGCTGTGCCTCGAGCGCTACGTAGTCTGCCATTGGCCGACCTACCTGGATGTATCGGATAGCCTGTGTCGGTAGGTGCAACGAGACGATGCGGATGTCGTTTCCTGCGTCGTCTTGGATGGTACGGGCATCAAAGTGGTCTGGCGCATCGACCGCTGCCAGCAGGCTCTCGTACGCCAACGGCAACGGGGGAATCGTGCCCGAGTCGCGTATCGGAACGCCATCGCTGTTGGCGACGATGGTATAGGTGCAGACGGTGTTCGGGTTGGCCAACATTGCAGCCATAAACATCGGGGTGTCGACGGGGAGGAATTGCCGAATCGCTTCAAGCTTGCTCATGTATGCCGTGTTCGTAGCGTCAATATATTGTTCGTAACTCGTCAGACGTGAGGGTAACGGTAATGAGCGTTGCACCAATTCAGTGCTCAGTCGCTCATAGAGGGATGTATCTGCAGCTTGCGTGAACTTATCGGTCAACCACGATGCGGTCAAAATCCGAAGCACCAAAATCAGCAACACCGTGGTGCTCGCGTTGAGTACCGTCATCCGGAAGCGCAGACTGCGAAACATGCGAGATTTGGACGGGTTATCAGTCATGGTTGCCACCGATACCCCAGACCGCGTACGGTCTCGAGGTGCTGATGTGCGTGTGGGTGAAGTTTGCGACGATGGTACGAAACATACACGTCAACAGCGGTAAGTACGACATTCTCTTTGGCGTCCCATACCGACTGCAAAATTTGTTCGCGACTGAGTGCCCTGCCGCGGTTATGGATAAGTAGCTCGAGCAATTCGTACTCGGTACTCGTCAAGTCGACGGGCGTACTGGCTACCAAAACCAGGTATGCTTTGAGGTCCATCACGACATTGTGGGCGCGCAATTCCGAAGTGCTCGCAGAGCTGCTTCGGCGCGCAACCGCCTCGATACGTGCCATCAGTTCACCGATATCAAACGGTTTGGTAATATAGTCGTCTGCACCGCGCCGCAGCCCAGCAATTTTGTCGTCGATGTCGCCACGGGGGGTCAAAAGTACCAACCCTGTCTTGATTTCCGCGGCACGGGCAATTGCACAGATATCGTACCCCGATCGATTTGGCAGCATCCAATCGATAATTGCCACGTCGTACATACGATGCAGGAGCAAGTCTAGACCCTCGTTCCCGTCCGTCGCATGCTCTTCCGTATGCTTATGTCGCAGCAGAAAGGTGCAACGTAGTACAGCTATTTTGGAGTCGTTTTCGATGAGCAAAATGCGCATGCGGCCTCAGATAGCAATCAACCGAGCACTCCAAATCACCTACTTGTATGGAGTGTTTTCTAAAGTATATGCGAATTCGAGTTAATAGTATGATTAAATTATACAGTAGAAAATTAAAAACATTCGATAAATAGTCGGAAGTAGAGCAATACCAGAGCCAACAACAAACATTGGAAAAAGATTGGAAAACTGTTACGCAATCCATAGAATCATCCAATGAGAGAAACGTACGATACATATATGTCAAGACATCGAAAGGAACTGACATGTATCGTGTTAACATCATCGGCTTACTCGCAGTAGTGTTATTTACCGTGGGGATTGGTTTGTGTCCAGCCACCACTCATGCCGAATCATGAGTGGCGCAGCCTCCATTGTTTGCTGATGATCTCGTACTTTCGAGAAAGGTGCTCGATGTCGAGGCTGTGCGAGCTATCGTTGCCACTACTCACGCAGATGTCGACTTAGCTGATGAACCCAGCTTCTATTACGCCAACGGTCGTTGGGTGTATCAGTTCTCAAACGACAACATCGTTGTCATCATTGATGCCGAGACCGGAATAGAGCTGTCGCAGCATCATGATGATACGAGCAGTACCATCGCGCCGACGGATGACCCATGTGGAAATCCCAAATTCATGTGCCGATGGGACGGCAATGTTGTTTGTCCCGAACCAACGTGCGTCTTGGTAGAACCCATCGAAAAACCCTACATGGATGACCAGTGTACGGTCGAGCCAGTGATCGATAATATCGTCATCGTTGATTCAATTGAAAATCCCTGCGTGGACGACCAGTGCAATGCCGAACCAGCCAGCGTCGAGCCGGTCATTATCAATTCACCAGAATCACCATGTGTCGCGGATAGCTGCGATTATTCCCCATATCCACGTTCCTGCAGAAAACCCCTGCGCCGAGTATGAATGCACTGACGCTCTCCAATATCGTGTCCTGTTGAGCAGTGTCGTCCCATCGGAGTGGCGTAGATAGAGGGTAAGCTGACTTCGAAGTGCATCACGATGACCTTCTGATGAGCAGTGTGTGTGGTGTTCGGTTCAGCACCTCTGAATCAGGTAAAATACAACGTTGGAGGGCCAATCAATGTGGAATGTGCAGCGCGCGGTCGTTTTGGGAATAGTCGTGGTAGGGATGTTAAGTATTGGGACCATCTGGTTCTACAGTGCATCGCAGACAAAAAGTGCTGCGCCCTCCCTACGCAATGCGGCTGCGGCGACGCGCCTGCGTGAACGAACCACCCTGACATCCGAATTGCAGACGCAACCGACACCATCACCTGCACTCGAGAGCACAATAGTCCCCGTTGTAGCTGCGGCAATGGCTACCGGATTGAATAACCCTCCCGCTCTGACGGGAGTTGTGCCGACTGAGCAGGAACAGCCACGAGCGTCAGACGGAACAAACACGACAACCTCCGAAAGTAAGTCGCTGGAGGCCCCGACGCTGACTGGTCAATTCAGCAGTTCGCCGACGAGTAAAATTGTCTTGGGTATCTCTTTTGACAAAGCGCAACGTATCGTGATGGCATTTGATAGCAGTGCGAAATTACTACGACCTGCCGAACGCGTTTTGTACCACGATATCGAGTGTTACGAGTTTGTTCTCGACCACGGTACCATCTATGTCGCAGAGCGCGATGGGTCGATCGTCTACAACGGCATCGCCGTGGTAGTGCATGCAGAAGAGCAGGCGACGGTGCAACCTGCGTTGGCAGTCGCAACAGTGGCTGCGATAAGTGTGAGCGGATTGTCTGTGGCGACAGCAGGTGTGATTGCCGCTCCCCCGATTCCGACAGCGCTTGCGACTGTAATTCTCACATCAACGGAACGCCCCACGACATCTCCAGAGGTCCTCACAGCCACGAACACGCCGGTTGCAACGGGTATCGCCGTAGCCACTCCCTGAGGGAGTGCCTATGCAGGCAACGTCTACTAGTGCGGCGCGATCCCACCGACGAATAGGCACACGATTCCGTAGAAACAAAAATGAGAAGTTTGGGATTGTCTGAACAATTCGATGGTGCGTAGCGTCTCATTAGCGCTACCATACTAGGAGGATCCCATGACACTGAAAATCAAGTTGATTATCACCGCATGCCTGACCGCGTTTTTGATAGTTGTTGTTGGGGCAGTCGTGAATAGAGTCGAATCAATCACGCAGGCCGAAGCCGTTGCTGTGGTCGTTGCGACCGAGGTGCCCACCCAAGAAATTTTTCCTAGCGAGACCGTGCTGCCCCCCACTGCAACAGTTGCACCGTCGGTTGATCTGGCAGTTGTACAGCAACGCGAAGCTGCCTATCAAGCGCGCCTTACCGAGGCGAACCAACGCCTTGCTGAGGCAGCTGCCCGTTTGACCGAAGCCCAAGCGCAAGCCAAGACGGTCGCCCAGAAGTATAACGATGTCGTCAACAAGCAAGTCGTTCCGCCCACCGCTGTACCTGCGCCTACCGACATCCCAGCACCTACTGCAGTGCCATATCTGGCAGTAGAGTCAGTCGCAGCAATTGGCCGAGCACTCGATGCTGATGCGGTGCTCCAGAAGGATCCAGAATTGGTCCTGTATCAAAATCGTGCCGCCTACGAGCTTGTCTTTGACCGTGGGACTGTCTATATTGCCGCAGACGATGGGACTGTGTTGTCCAATGGGATGGCAACATTCCAAACGGTGAGTGCCTCGACCAGCAACACGGGTAAAAACACGAATCCGCCCGTAGCCACGTCTGTCCCAGAACCAACGACCAAACCGGTGCCGACGAGTAAGCCTGAACCTACAGCAGTACCCAGTGGTGATGACCATCACGATGATCACGATGATCACGGTGACGACTCAGAAGATGATGACAGTCATGACTAATCAAGCACCAAATCCCCGCAAAATCGCGCAGCAAATCAAAACCGCCGGAGATCAGAACGAACGCATGCTGTTGCGCACCATCGTGACTATTTTGGCAAGTGTGGGAACGCTCGTCGGCTGGATGGCACTTGCCGCCAAAGAGCCCGTAACGGTGGCAGAAGCCATCATCCCTGAAGTCATCGAGACACCTGCACCAGCTGCTGCCGAGGTAGTTGTGCTGATGCCCACTGCATCGGTAGCATTCGCTCCTATACCTACCCTGCGGGCGCTACCTGGCAGACAAGCGGTTCCGACCCTGATGCCAACGCAAAGCAATAGTGATGTTGCAGTGGCGGTGGTCGTCGACCAAAGTCAGCCACAACCGACTGCAGCCCCACAGTTACTCCGTGTTGTGGTACCTACCGCAGTTGCTCTTGTTGCCGATACAAGCGCACCACAAGCTCCCAATACCCCAAGCCAACCGCAGCCGACTGCTGCTGCAAATCAACCAGCGCCGCAGCCTACCGCAGTCCCCGTGCCCAAACCCAAGCCAACTGCGGCAGGACATACCAAAGGTTCGAAGTAGATGGAATGGGTGCATCGCTGGCGTGCAATGGGAGTCGACTGTTCGGTCGTCTGCCCGATACCACTGGATGCACTCTGGATCGAAGCGAGCGTTGCAGCGTACGAGCAGTGCTTCAGCAGATTCAGAGCCGACAGCGAGCTACGTACCCTGTCGCGCCGCGGTCACGGACGAGTGAGCGCCGACCTGCAGCAATTGCTGTTGGCGGCGCTTGATATCGCGCAGTGGTCTACCGGTATGGTCGTGCCACACCTTGGTGCTGCGCTGGAGGCTATCGGCTATGACCGCACCTATGCGGCGATTGCTCCCAACCCGGCACCCATTGATGTGCCCCTCCTGCCAGATTGGCGTGCAATCCGCGTCCGTGGTCGCGAGGTTACCCTCCCGGCTGGTACGCAGCTCGACCTCAACGGTGTGGCCAAGGGCTGGATTGCCCAACGACTAGCCGAACGCTGTGCAACGCCGCGGGTATTGGTCGAGATTGGCGGCGAGGTGGCGACCATCGCACCTTCGGATGACCCCTGGTGTGTGGCGATCGATCACCCTCGTGCTGATGAACCATTGGCCTATGTGTCATTGGCCATCGGCACTGTGGCTACATCGAGTGTCTGTGAAAGACGTTGGCAACGGGGCGGTGGCATGGTTCACCATCTCGTCGACCCACGAACCGCCCTTCCTGCAGTAACTGATGTGGCGACAGCAACTGTCATTGCGAGTGAAGGGGTGTATGCCGAAGCAGCGGCCAAAGTTTGCATCCTCTTGGGTGCAGAGCACGGCATTGCCTGGCTCAACGAACGTGCATTGCCGGGATTGATCTATACTGCGGACCAGCAGGTGTTGACGACGCCGTACTTGACGGCATATCTGTGGGAATACGACAAATGACGAACGAATCACGCTCCACCAAATCATCCGAGTCAGACGATATCGCGGTGTTACTTGATACGATGCAATCGCAATATTCCTGGGGCAGTGTGCTGCCTATTCTGTTGTTGGGCGGCATCATCGGGATCGCCATTGCCTATGCAGTGGTGCCACTGTATGTCGACGCACTGGTCCGTAGTCTCATTGGTGATTCCCCCAAGGCATTTTGGTATGTAGCCCGTTCTGCTGGGGTGGTAGCCTATGCTTTGGTCTGGCTGAGCGTGGTGTGGGGACTCCTGTTGTCGACGTCACTCGGCAAGGCGATCGGCAAGGTAGCAAACTTTGTCGATGTGCACCGTCATGTCTCGATCTTGTCCGTGGTGTTTACGCTTGCACATGCGCTGGTGCTGTTGGGTGACCGGTACATCGGCTATACCATCAATAGTATTTTTGTGCCGTATGCGAGTACGGAGTATCGACCGTTTGAAGTCGCATTTGGGCAGGTTGGATTCTACCTGCTGGTCATCGTTGCAGGGAGCTTTTGGGTGCGTCAATGGACCGGTCAGAAGGTCTGGCGCGTCATTCACTACCTGAGTTTTGTCATTTGTGTGGTGGTTGGATTACACGCGTTGTGGGCGGGTACCGACGCTGACGTACTCTGGTATGGCTATTTGACATCGATATTCGTCGTCGGCTTCCTGACGATATTCCGGATTCTGTCGGTGTTCGACCGCAAACCGACCACCGCAGCGTAGGGTTATACTTTTTGGGAAAGCCCCGATGCGGAAGCATCGGGGTTTCTGCATGGTGTTTTTGGCACTGTATGGGGCGAACGGCGAGTCGATTCGTCGTAGGGGTGAAGGAAACACGCGCCGCGTGGTTCATCGCGAAGCGCCCGGTCACAGCGCGTGCGGTAGATGCTGAATGAGTGGGAGGAGCGGAGCGCTGAACGTTTTCGTATGGCCTTGATACGAATCCCAGGGCGGGGCACCCATTCTCACGGGGCATCAGCGACAGACATTTTTCCCAGATGCTTGGATTAGCCGGCGTGGCTGGCCGGTGTCGTATCTCGCAACGGGATGCGCACGAATACGAATAAGAGCGCAACGCTGGATGCTCCAACAAGCAGTGCGAAAGGGGCACCGCTGGCATTGATTGCCCGACTATCGCTGCCGTTTCCAAGCAGGGTGGTCAGTGAGGTAATCAAGAGCCCGCCGACCGAGGGGACGCCGATGAGGGTTATTGCGTGGAGGCTCATCACCCGGCCGCGTAAATGCCCGGGCACATCGAGTTGGAGCATGGTGGCAATCATGGTCGTGGCGGCTGTACTGATGATGCCGATACAGAGGAGGAGGAGTACCCCGATCCACCATTGGGTGGTCCAGGCGAAGCAGCCAAGCAAAACGGCAAACAGCGTCCCGGCGATTTTGAGGTTGCGTCCATTGGGAGTGATGCGCGGCAGCGAGGCCATCCCCAATGCGCCGATCATCGCCCCAGCACCAGCGGCAGACAACAAGATCCCGTACCCTTGGGCAGCGATATGCCAGATGTCATCGGCATAGATGGGCAATACTTGCTGGTATGAGCGCCCAAACAGTGACAGTACCGCCGATGTCAGTAGCAACACCGCGGTGAGCGCATGGCTGCGAGCAAAGCGAATCCCACCGAGGAGTGCGTCACTCAATGTCGATGGGGTGCGCCCTTCTTCGTTGACAGCAGGCATTTGGCTGACCGCATAAATGACGGCCAGATAACTCACTGCGTTGACGGCAAATAACCACCCTGCGCCGACAATGCCCATGAGGAACCCCGCAATTGCCGGACCGAGGAGCGCCGCTCCGTTGTAGGTCGCTGCATTGAGGGCCAGGGCATTCATCAAATCATGGCGGGGGACTAGGGTGGGGATGAGTGCTTGGCGGGTGGGGTTATCCACTGCAAGCAACGTCGCACCGACGGCAGTGGCAATGAGAATCAATGTCGGCGTATTGTGATTGGTGAGCGTCAAGATGGCTTGGACGAGCGCTACAAGTGCCATGCTCCATTGGGTGATACGCAGGATAGCGGCGCGTGGGTAGCGATCGGCCAACATGCCACCCACTGCGGGGAGGGCAATCATCGGAATGGCGAACGCCAAACCCAGCCACCCCAGATAGCGTGCATCGTTGTTGGTCATCTTGTAAATGAGCCAACTCTGCGCGACATTTTGCATCCACGTGCCCATGTTGGACACGAGTAATCCGCTCCACAACAGACGGTAGGCGCGGTGCTGCAATGCCGGATATTGTCGGGTCACCATGTAGCACGGTCGTCGAAGTCGAGCATTCCTTTGATGACGCCGTAGGCGGGATTGCGCCAGTGCGGCATATCGGTCGCGATGGTCGTCGGCGTGGTGCGGTGTGTCACCCAGGCGGCAATATCGATCGAGGGGAGTGCGGCAATGACAGCATCGAAGTCTTCTGCGGTGGCGTTGCGACTGGCCAGCAGGGTCAATTCGCGGCGATGGAATTCGGGATCTGCAAAGCGCAAATCACCCTGTACCAAGCCCACATAGACCAGCGTGCCGCTGTTGATAGGCAGGGTGAACGAGGCTTCCATTGCTGCAGGATGGCCGGTTGCATCGAGTACCACGTCTGGCAGGGTGTCGCCACAGGCAGCGCGTACCGCTGCCAGCACGTCACTGCCGGGGTCGATTGCCAGGCCGACGAGGTGTTGTGCGGTGGCAAATGCGCGCCGATTGGCGCTGGGGTCGACGGCAATCACCGCCAGCCCACGGGCGCGGGCAGCCAGGCAGACACCTAGCCCAATCGGGCCAAGTCCAACTACCACAATCCGATCGTCAGAACGCGGGTTGGCCCGGCGCACGGCGTGGAATCCAATGGATAACATTTCGACCAGCGCCAATCCTTCAAGCGAAACGCCATGCGCGTGATGCAGATGCGTCGCCGGGAGATTGATGTAGGTGCACATGCCACCGTCGATATGGACACCGAGGACGGTCAAGCGTTCACAACAATTGGTGCGGCCACTACGACAGGCGCGGCATGTCCCGCATTCGAGATACGGACGAACGGCAACGTCATCACCGACCGCCACCGTTGTGACATCGGTTGCAATGGCATGGACGGTCACTGCCAACTCGTGGCCGAGGACACGTGGATAGCGAAAAAAAGGCTGCCGCCCTGCATATGCATGCAAGTCGGTACCACAGATGCCCACGCGGCGTACACGCACCTGCACCCACCCCGCTGGTGGCGCGGCAGGCTCTGGCACATCGCTCAGACGGAAGTCTGCGACGTCATGAAGGGTGATTTGGAGCACGCTGGCCTCGCTTCTGCTGTCGGATTCGGGCTATGGGGTGCAATTAGGATTGGCACAGCATACCACAGGAAGTCCGCACTATGAGACGCGGGGTCAACAGGTTTTGGATGACGCCATCGACATGCTCGGTACAGCGTACGTGTAGGCGTGCGACTGCGAGTCGCCCCATTTGTTGGGTCGGTTGCTCAATGACCGTCAGGTAGGGGAATATCGTATCGGCATGTTCGAGGTCGTCGAAGCAGACCAAAGAGATGTCTTCGGGGATACGTAGGTTTTGTTCGCGGCAGGCACGAATGACGCCAATCGCAGTGTCGCTGTTGGATGCAAATATTGCTGTTGGTCGTTCGTGGTGCTGCAGGAGGCTGAGCGCTGCGCTGTGCCCATTCTCTATGCAGATGCCGTTTTCTTCGCGGACAATCGATAAATCGTAGCGGATGCCTGCGGTGTCGAGCGCCATACGATAGCCGTGCAGGCGGTCCCGTGCGGCAGAGATGCGAGTATCGCCGCTGATAAATGCAATCCGGGTGTGACCTTGACTGATAAGGTGTTTGGTCAGTAACGCAGCACCAGCCACATTGTCTGTTTGCAGGATGTCGGTATCGAAGTTAGGTACGGTGCGATCGATAAGCACAAACGGCGTGTGTTGGTTGCAGAGTTGTATCAGTGTGGGACGCGACCTATCGCTCACAGGTGCAATTATCACCCCGTCGACACGCCTGACGAGCAAGTCATTTAAATAGCGTTGTTCACGGGTGATGTCATCGTTGGTGTTACAAATGATGACGCGGTACCCCAACTCATCGGCGGCATGTTCGACCCCGTTGATGATTTTTTGAAAAAACGGCGCGGTAATGTCTGGTACGACCAGTGCGATCGTGTGTAGGCTTCGCCGGACCGGTGCACGCTGAGGATTCGCCGCGACGTAGCCAAGCGATTGGATGGATTCTTCGACTTTTTTGCGCGTCTCAGGATGCACCGAAGCAGCCCCATTGATGACGCGAGAAACGGTCATCGGGGATACATCACAATGCACAGCGACTTCACGGATGGTGGCCATCATTCCTCCGCGATGAACTTGCAGAATCGCAAGCGCAGACATACCTACTATAGCACATTGAAACCGCATGTCTGCAAAAGATACGTCATCAAACATGCATGAAACAGCATATATTGCACAAAAGCATCAAAATTCGTGCGTGAATAGCAGTATTTGTTTTTTTCTTGTCAAAATATTGAGTATTCGTAATAATTGACAATATCGAAAGGAAGCACTACGATAACCGCATTCCACTTGGATTTTCAAACGGAGCCTGCATGAGTGCACGGACCAAAGAACGACGAGAACGCATTATTTCGCTCGCGAAACTCGAAGGTTTTGTGAGTGTTGTGGCGTTATCGCAACTTTTTTCGGTATCAGAAGTAACCATACGTGGCGACCTCGACACGCTCGAAAGCCAAGGAGTGGTGACCCGTACCCATGGAGGAGCATTCTGTAGTGACCAACGTCGGCAGGTGCTGAAGAATGGATTGCCTGGGCGCAGTGAGCGTGTTGCGACGGGAGCTTTTGCGCAGATAGACGATTATGACGCGATTATGATCGAAGGCGGTGACATCGGCGTTGCGCTGGCAAGCAAGCTGGTCGACCGGCGTGGGTTGATGATTTATACCGACAGCATCGCGATTGTGAATCAACTTTCGAACACCGCCCACACGGTGGCGTTAATGGGTGGAGTAATCGCAGAAGGCCGCAGCATTGGTTGGCCAGACGCCAATCAGTTTCTGCCGCCGGGAGTGCGCGCACGATGCCTTTTTCTGTCCGGGTTGCCACAGGACGATATTGGTCGTGATGTAGCAGTACGTCGTGATACGCTACGCAAACGGATGCTCGATGTCTGTGACCAAGTGGTTCTGATGGTCGAAAGTAGTGAATTAGCGCAGTGGGTGAAGCGCGACCAGCAGTTGGACCTCGAGCGTATCAGTCGCATCATCACCGATGATGCAATCGATAGTGGAACCATCATTCGCATCGCCGGTGCCGGAATTCCTATGACGATTTGTAGTGCAGTGGGACGCCGTCACGTCGAAAACACGCCAATCAAACGGTGGAAGGTCGGCTTTGCGAACCAAGACGAGCGATTACCGTTTGCTTCGGCAGTGCGCGCTGGCATGGTCACTGCAGCAGAGGCGGCGGGAGTTGATTTGTTGTTGGCCGATAATCGCAGCGACGGTGCGAATGCAATTGCCAACGTCGACACGTTCATCGCTGCACAGGTGGACTTGGCGGTCATCTTCAATACCGATGCACGTGCCAACAATATGATTGTCGAAGCACTCCGTCAGGTCAACACCCCGGTGATTGCAATTGACATCCCGATTCCCGGAGCGACGTTTTTTGGGTTCGATAACTACCGAGCTGGATTGATGACGGGTCGGTTATTAGGACAATACGTGCGGCGCCAGTGGCATGGGGTCGTCGATGCGGTGTTTATGCTCGAACTACCGATCTCTGGTCCCGTCCCTGCGGCACGCATGCAGGGTCAGTTGGACGGGTTGCGCGAGCAGGTAGCGGTCCCAGATACACGTGTGGTGCGGCTCGATAGTCGGAACACGAGTGTTGATTCGTGTGCGGCGACGCGCAATGCCATCAAGAAAATTCGTCGTAACGATCGGGTCGTTATTCTCGGGATCAACGACGAAGCAGTCCTCGGTGCGTTGTCGGCATTTGCCGAAGACGGCACGTTGACCCGTTGTGTGACCGCAGGGCAAGGTGCAGACACCGACGCCTTGCGTGAGTTGCGCCGCCCCGGGAGCCGCATGATTGGTGCGGTGGCGAGCTTCCCCGAGCGCTACGGTGAGCGTGTCATCGAGCTAGCATGCGCCATTTTGCAGCGGCGCGCTGCGCCTCCTGCACGCTATACCAATCACTGTTATGTATTGTCTGACGAAACCATGCGCCAAATCGATCTGACGGCATTGCGCGGCAGCGTTGTGTCGGTGAGTGAATACGGTACACAACGGCGCTGAACGGTGCCCGTCGACAAAGGAGTCTGTTTATGACCGAAATTCGCGGCTACGAAGCACTCTGTGAAGACATGACGGCCAACGGCCTGGATGTTGCAGCTATCAAATCGGCCCTCAAAGCACAACAGATTGAAACGCCGAGTTGGGGCTATGCCAACAGTGGGACGCGCTTTAAGGCATTTGCCTGGCCGGGTGCCGCCCGAACCACCCGCGAAAAGCTGGATGACGCGGCAATGGTCCATGCCATGACCGGCATCGCCCCATCGGTCGCGGTGCACATTCCCTGGGACAAACCTGAAGACGGCGATTATGCTGCCATGTGCCAATATGCCGAATCAAAGGGAATCACGATTGGTGCAGTCAATCCCAATGTCTTCCAAGACGACCAATATCGACTAGGATCGTTGGGCAACCCAGATCCCAATGTCCAAGAAGAAGCCCTGGATCACATGCTCGAATGCTGTGAGATTATGGGCAAACTCAAAAGCAACGCATTGAGCCTCTGGTTTGCTGACGGGACGAACTACGCCGGACAGGACAGCTTGCGCGGTCGCAAGCGGCGGTTCGAAGAGGGGCTGAAGCAAGTGTACAAAGAACTCCCCAAAAATGGACGTATGCTCATCGAGTACAAATTCTTTGAACCTGCTTTCTACAGCACTGATATTCCTGATTGGGGCACGGCATATGCCTGGGCGCTGAAGCTTGGCCCACAGGCAGAGGTGCTGGTTGACCTCGGTCACCATGCACAGGGCGTGAACATCGAACAAATTGTAGCTTTTTTACTCGACGAAAACCGTCTCGGTGGCTTTCACTTTAATAATCGCAAGTATGCGGACGATGATTTGATTGTGGGGAGCACCAATCCATACGAACTGTTCCTCATTTACAACGAGTTGACCGGTGCCGCATTGGGCATAGAAGAACCTGCGCGAACGTGCGCACAGAACGTTGCGTACATGCTGGACCAGTGTCACAACATCGAAGGCAAGCTTTCTGCGGTTATTTATTCGGTGTTAAATTGCCAAGAAGCCTATGCCAAATCGTTGATGGTGCCGCGCGCAGCCCTCGCAGACGCACAGCGCCGCGGGGATGTCCTGGGTGCACACCGGATGCTGAGTGATGCATATCGTGTCGACGTGCGCCCATTGTTGGCACAGGTGCGGCGCGAGCAAGGCATTGCAATCGATCCGATTGCTGCCTACAAGGCGAGTGGCTACGAACAAAAAATCGCCCGTGAACGTGGCGTGGCAGATGCATCGGGTGGTTTTCAGTAGGCTACGCGTACCTTTTTGCCCGCTTGCGACGGTATGTCTTGCAGACATGCAATTGCGAGCGGGGTTTTTGTATGAAAAGACGAGTATTATCGGTGTATTGGCCGGAGGGGATGGGCGTCCTGCCACGTGTCTATAGCTATGCCGATGTCGCTGCCGAAGCGTTGCGATTGAGCGTTTGGCGTGTCGGATGCGTGGCATTGGGCTGTCGTGTAAGTGAGGCAGAGGTGCGTCTTGTCATCCAGTGCGACGACCGCCATGATCCACGTGAACTCATCGATTGGGTGCGTGCAGCAGCGACGTTTGCAATCAGCTGCTATACCGGTTTTGCACCTGATTGGGATGCGCCTTATCAATACGAATGGGTGTCGCCAGAGCGCGCCGGTGTGCATATCATGCAGTGTATCGCGGGCACAGATGTGGCATCTGCAGTGCACTCGCAGGATACAACGGTGCTATGATATGGGCATCCATATCATCTACGGAGGTACGCAATGCCGCGTCAAACGTTTGTGGTCGACACAAGTGCCAGCCCCCATTCCTTGCTCCGGCCGTTGCCGTTACAGGGAGTACGCATCCGTGACCGCTTCTGGGCGCCCCGGATTGCAACAAACACACAGGTTACCTTGCCGTCACAGTACGCGCATTGCGAAGATACGGAACGTATTGCGAACTTCCGACGTGCTGCAGGCACCGAAGAAGGGGAATTTATCGGACTATTCTTCAATGATTCTGATGTCTATAAATGGCTCGAAGCCGTGGGTTGGAATGAGGCAATTCGTGAATCGCCGGGGCTGACGGTCATCCGTGACAAAGTCGTTGCTGATATCGTGGCTGCCCAGCGTGACGATGGCTATCTGAATAGCTACTTTTCGAAGGAACGCAGCGACGAGCGCTGGACGAACTTTGACTTACACGAAATGTACTGCGCAGGCCACTTCTTCCAAGCTGCGATTGCCATCTACCGCAGCAGTGGTGAACAGACAGCGCTCGACGCTGCCTGCCGGATGGCCGACCATATCGATGCCACGTTTGGGCCAGCACATGAAGGGAAACGTCCCATCACCGATGGTCACCCAGAGGTCGAACTCGCCCTCGTCGAACTCTATCGGGTCACCAAAGAGCAACGCTACCTGACGTTGGCTGACTTCATGGTGAGTGTCCGTGGAGCAAATCAGCTGGGTAATCAAAAATTTGATGATTTGTATTACCAAGACCACAAACCCTATCGGGAGCTCCACGACGTCGTCGGTCATGCGGTACGGATGCTCTACCTGGCAGCTGGTGCAACGGATGTGTGGCTCGAGACGGGCGAAACAGCCCTCAAGCAGGCAATCGATGCGCAGTGGCACAACATGACCCAGAAGCGTATGTACGTCAGCGGTGGGGTGGGTTCACGCTGGCATGGCGAAGCCATTGGCGACGATTATGAACTCCCCAATGCGACGGCATATACCGAAACCTGTGCCGCGATAGCCTCGGTGATGTGGAATTGGCGCTTGCTGCAAGGCACTGGCGATGCCAAATATGCTGATTTGATGGAATGGACGTTGTACAACGGCGTGATGCCCGGGTTGTCTGTGAGTGGGAACGAATATTTTTATCAGAATCCGTTAGAAAACGACGGCACCCACCGTCGCTCTGCGTGGTTTGGCTGCGCGTGTTGCCCACCGAACGTCGCCCGGCTGTTGGCGCAGTTGGGGAGCTATGTCGCGAGTGTCGACAACGATGCATTGTGGCTCCATACCTACATGCAAGGCGACATCGATGCCGCCGGCAGTGGCCTCGACGCGGCAGTGTCGGTTACCACAGAGTACCCGTGGGACAACACGGTACGCATAACGGTGACCCGTGGTGGGCAATGGACCCTGCGTACGCGCATTCCGAGCTGGGCCAGCGGCGCTACCGTGACTGTCGGCGGTGTGCGTCAGAACGCCGAGCCCAATACCTATGTCTCGCTCCGGCGCGCATGGCAGGTAGGTGATGAGGTCGTCCTGGTATTCCCCATGCAGCCCCGGCTCATCATGGCGCATCCTGCGGTGACCAATAATAATGGTCGTGTCGCCGTCGCCCGTGGCCCCATGCTGTACTGCATCGAACAACTCGACCAGTCGGTGCCGGTTGCATCGTTACGCCTTGATGCCCGTACGCAATGGAGCGAAGCAACTGGTCCGGCGGTGCTCGGCACCCACGTGGTGCTGCATGCGAAAGGGGTATGTGTGAGCACACCAGACGATGCGTTGTATGCTCCCTGGCGCCATGACGCCACCCAGCCGGTGCGCATGACCTTGATCCCCTACCACCTGTGGGCAAATCGTGCTGCCGGTGCAATGACGGTATGGATTCCCCTCGCATAATCGTGCTGTAGATACGACGTAGTGTCACGGAGTACGTTCTATGATGCTCGGCATCGATTTGGGTGGAACCAAAATAGCATATGCCGTTGTTGCCCCCGGCACTGCGACGATACGTGCGCGACTGGTGACCGAGACACGGTCTGCTGACGGCGCAGCGGTAGTCCTCAGCCGCATGGTCGAAGAGTGTCGCCAGGTCTGTGCAATGGCGGGCATTGCGCCGACAGATTTGACGGGCATTGGCGTCGGAGTACCCGGTGTGTTCGATGACATAACCGGGTGTACGCTGTTTTTGCCCAATCTGTCAGGGACATGGCCAGGCGTGCCGGTGGTGCAGATGATAGCGGCTGCATTGGGTTGCCCGGTCTGGCTTATCAATGACGCCCGTGCATTTGTGTTGGCTGAGGCAAT
>CANJHS010000054.1 GCA_947474225.1 Roseiflexaceae bacterium
CCCCAGCCCCCCAGCCCCCCAACCGCCCCAGCCCCCCAGCCGCCCAGCCGCCCAGCCGCCGCCATCCAGGCGTAACTGATGGTCCGCTCGCCGGATTTCGCAGTGTGCACCATCTACTCCATCTCCCATATCATCCGACTGCCCTCCACCAGAGGATTACCGAGGATGGCACTGCACAAGAGCGTCGGATCTGGTCGGATAAAGGTGACTTCTAAGGCGTGGTTATGGGTAATCAGCGACCACATCAGACGGATTTTGCTTGCCATCCCGCCGGTCACATCTATGCCATACGAACCCGTCGCACCACCGAGAACGGAGGTGATGTTGCCACGATGTATCACCGGGATGCGCTCAGCTTCGGGGTGTTGGTGAGGATCGGCCGTATAGACGGCAGATTCACCGACAAGGATGATCCTTGTCGGTGAGAGTGACGGCACGCCACACAACCATTGCAACAGGAGTTCGGTCGAAGCGATGCTGCAGCCCTGTCGGCGATCAAATGCCACGTCACCATGAATAACCGGCGTCAGGTGATGGGCCAGTGCCCGCTCGATGTGACTGGTATCCCACGCGACAACAGCACCATCCACAGTCTGCACGGTGGTAGATGGCTGGAGCGAAAACGCCGGTACATGTGCGTCGAGGAGTGCATCGACGACGATCCGGTTGAGCCGCAACGCTGCACCTGACGTCACTGCAAAGCCATACCAGTCAGCGTCACCCGACAAGCCTTGGTGAATACCGTACTGTGCGGCAGCGACATGCCCATACGAGCCACTCCCGTGACTCAGAACCATGCGTGTCTGCGGTGCGTGCTGTTGGACTGTTGCAATGGCTCGGGCCAAAGCGTGGATGGTGGGGAGGTCTGGGGTCTGGGGGAGGCGTTTGTGCGTAATGACAGACCCGCCGAATTTGATAAATGTAGTCATGCTGTACCTCAGCCACCTATGGGCGGAAGCGGATGAGGAGCACCAGTACGGTCAATCCCCATGTCAAAATCGAAGCAGCTAATGGGATGTCTTTGAGGACAAGCTCCTCAGGACTCCCACCCCCACTATGACGATGAATCAGATACAAATAACGAAAAATCGCATAAATCACTATTGGCACGGTCACCATCATCACCGGGTAAGGCTCGAGCGGCATCGTCCGCGACGTAAAGGTGAACAACGTATAGGCGATGATTGTGGCTGCCGTGACGATTGACAGCATTTGGTCGATCATTTCGATGGAATATTCTTGCAGGATTTTGCGGTGTGTGACCGCACCGTCGTTCAACAATATCAATTCTGCCCGACGTTTGCCCAAGCCAAGGAAAATAGCCAACAGCCCCATACAGAGAATTAACCACGGGGTAATCCCAATATCTAAGACTAATGCCCCTGCAATGGCCCGCAGCACAAAGCCAGCCGCAATGGTAAAGATATCGAGGATAACGACATTTTTGAGAATATACGAGTACAGCACGCCCTGGACTACCAAGTAGGTCAATATAATCCACATAAAGTCGAGGTCGCCATCCACCACCCATGCACCAACAAGCGCTACCACCAACATCACCAACGCCATTCCAAGCGCCAACGGAATCGGTACAATACCCGCTGCAATGGGTCGGTGTCGTTTGCGCGGGTGGGCACGGTCTTTCTCTACATCGACGACATCATTGAGGAGATAAATGCTACTCGCAGCAGCACAAAATATAAAAAATCCCGCGACAACGGTCAAAATAGTAGAGGTGCTGCGCCAAAGGTGCTCTTCGGAAAAAGCCAATGCACCAAATATGAAGACGTTTTTGACCCACTGATGTGGTCGCATTGTCCGCACAGTGCCGCGGACGATTTGCCACAGAGATAAATTTGGTTGCATGGTCAGTCCCTCGTCGTTCATTGCTTCGATTGTAGCATTTTTCGTTCCATCTCATCTGCATAAGCGCAGGTTCGTGGCACAATGGAAGGACATTGACTCGCACGAGGAGACCACTTTGCATACCATCGTGATTGCAACAGGCAACGACCACAAACGCGCCGAGTACGACACGATGCTGTCAATGCCTGGTGTCCGTTTTGTCTCATTGCGCGATCTCGGAATTGCTGCCGATGCACCGGAAGACGGTACCACATTCCGTGACAACGCCTTACAGAAAGCCCGATATTATGCGGCAAAAACCGGACAAACAACAATTGCTGATGATTCGGGCATCTCGGTCACGGCTCTTGCTGGTGCGCCGGGCGTTTTATCGGCACGCTACGGAACTCCAGACCTCGACGATCGTGGTCGGCGTTTGTTGTTGCTGAATACCGTCAATAGCCTAGACCCTGCCGACCGCACGGCGACGTTCACCTGCGTGATAGCGGTTGTCCGTCCTGACGGCCGTGAATTTGTTTGTGCAGGGGAGTGTCGCGGAGCAATTGCACGTACCGAGGCAGGGAACGGGGGGTTTGGGTACGATCCTATTTTCTGGCTCCCATCACACGGCTGCACCATCGCTGCACTGACGCAAGAAGAAAAGAACGCCATCAGTCATCGTGGCCAAGCGGTCGCACAGCTCAAAGCAATGTTGGTTGCGCTGTTAGGCTGATCCATCAGGTTCTAGGTAGAAGCGCAGTGGATACCCATTGCTGCGGGCTAAGGCGTGCGCTTCGTAGACACGCTCCGTGGCATCTTGGTACGGGAGTACCGTGACGAGTGCCTCACCGTGCTGGTGCGCAGTCAGCATAACCTGGACAGCAGTATCGAGTGATAGCGCAAATATGCCGGTCAAGACCATCACGACAAAGTCCATCGCGGTCACGTCATCGTTCTCGATGATGACACGATACGGACGTTCATTCATCGTCTCATCAGCAACGACAAATGATATTTTTGGCGTCGTGATGACCTCGTTCATGGTCGGTTTCAACTTCATCACGCGTTTTGCACCGTTACGCCATCGGGACCTGCAACCAACGCTGCAGTCGTCAAGCCGATGAAAAGACCAGTCTCGACAACCCCAGGGATGTCTTTGATAGCCTGATCGAGCGCACGGGGATCGCTGATCCCGTCAAAGAATGCATCGAGGATGACATGCCCTTCGTCGGTGATTTGTGGGTTGCCGTCGCGTAGACGCAAAACCACTTTGGCACCGAGCGCAGTGAGGCGCCGTTCACAGAGTGATCGGGCAAAGTCGACGATTTCGACAGGCACAGGGGTCACAACGCCGAGCGTTTTGACCATTTTGGCAGAGTCGCCAAAGACAAAAAATTTCGCTGCACTGGCAGCGACGATTTTCTCGCGCAGGAGCGCACCGCCGAGGCCTTTGATTAGGGTCAGCTGCGGATTAATTTCGTCCGCACCGTCGAATGCTGCGGCCAATTGCGGATGGGTGTGTAGATCGGTCAACGGGACACCTTCGGCACGAGCCTGGGCAGCAGTTTTTTCACTCGTCGGGACGCCTATCACGTTGCGTAGTGTACCCGCACGCAGGCGTTCCGCTAATGCGGCGACGAAGTAGGTGGCGGTGGAACCCGTGCCCAAGCCAATGACGGTACCGGACTCAACCATATTTGCGGCGTAAGTGCCGACGTCTTTTTTGTATTGCTCGCGGATATCCATGATGCTCCTTGGAACGTGGATGAACTGCTGAGCGTCATTATAGAAGAGTTATCAGTTATCAGTTATCAGTTATCAGTTATCAGTTATCAGTTATCAGTTATCAGTTATCAGTTATCAGTTATCAGTGAGTTTTATGTGCCAGTGAAAGAACGGAATTGCAGCACGTCGGTCAACCGTTCAAAAAGTCTAAGCGTTCTTGCGGAGAAGTGGTCGTGTTCCACAATTACGTTCCACCCACACTGTGCTCAGGTACAGCCCATTGAGAGGTGCTGTCCGCGAGTCGTAGCAAAGACGGTAGGGATGCCCCAGGGGCGAGGTAGACCTCAACCGTCGAAATCCACATCGAAAGTTTGACGAGAACAGTACTATGTAGGTCACCTGCCAATTCAACTTTCGTAGAGGCAACGGGTCTAGCAAGAGTAATTAAGGTAATAACTCTGGCCAAATGACAGAAGGGTATCGCTTTTTGAGTAGACTGTATTCATCAATAACTCGACGATATGCAACAGAGCGTTCGCTGGAGGTACGCACAAAAACTTCTGTAAGACTCTGCATCAACGGCATGTCCAACATTGAGGTCGCGAAATCCATACTTGCAACAACTTGCATCAGTTCTATATTCTTCTCGTGAAGCAAACTTGTGCTTGAGATACATACCTCTAATGAACGATCATACCTGTCGCTAAATTTGTCGATATATTTGACCAGCAGGTTCCCCGCGCGTAGGTAGTCTGTAGTCGTGAGCAGTGTTTTGGTGTCCATTGCTTGTGTGATAGCAGGACTAACTGAAGCATGCAGCGTGGCGAAATCTTGCATAAGCATCGCACAAACAAGAGCACCAGGATCAGGCGTTACTGTGACTGTCTTGGTCGGTGTTTTGCTTGCCGTGGGTGTATTGGTGCGTGTCGAAGTAAACGTGATGGTCGGCGTAAACGTTATTGTCGGCGTGTATGTCATTGTCGGAGTCACACTCGGGAAGAGTAACCCTGGGATTGTCGTCTTTTTTTGCATCGCAGTACCCTGGACCACGCTGATGAGGACGACCAACACTGCCAGCCCGATAAGCACTGATCTACGCATGACTGCTCCAATACACATCTGTATATGTGGTATATCAGATTTATCACCCACATATGCGGACTCTGAAACGTATTTTGAAATTTTATGTAATCAATCTTCGAATTTGTGTTCTTTGGAGGTCTACGCCAAAACCGCTTTCACGCATTCGACCACCGATGGATAGACGGTATCGGGCATATGACCTTGCCAACCTGACAGCACTGCAGTGGTTGTCGCGCCTGTCATGACAAGGGCTGTTTGCATACCTGCAATACCCATCCCGATGTCCGTCTCGAGACGATCACCAATCATCAGGCAGCGTTCGATGGGTACACCGAGGCGAGCAGCAGCGGTCTGGGCAGCGAGAGCGGATGGTTTGCCGGCGGTGAAGGCGAGCGTTGTGTCGGTACAAGCCTCGATGGCGGCAATAAGCGCTGCGCAGTCTGGCTCCCCACCACCGGGGACTGGGCAGTATTTGTCGGGATTGGTGGCGATGAGTTTCGCCCCTGCACGCACAGCGTCGAAGGCAATTTGGAGCTTCGCGTAGTCAAAGGTGCGATCAAAAGATGCCAGAACGTAGTCGATTTCGGCTGGCTGTGTGCTTGTCCGTATGCCCGCTTCAGCGAGCATGGACCACAACGGCGGTTCCGCTATGGGATAGACGACCGGTGGGGTGGGTTGGCGGACCAACCACTCACACATCACAACCGCCGAGGTTAACACCTGATGCAATGCAACGGCAAAGCCTAATGTTCGTAGCTTTTGCACGTATGCGACAGGATTCTTGGTAGGGTTATTCGAAAGAAACAGCACCGGGACGCCAGCGCGTTGCAATGCTTCAATTGCTTCGCATGCACCTAGGATGACCGCATCACCGAGGTAGACGGTGCCGTCTAGATCAAAAATACATGCGTCGACGGGGTGCGTGCTCATTCAAACCCTCCCATTCCACACCGTCAAATCCTGACCGTGTACTCTCTCATCCACGTCGGAGAAATCCAGATAAGAAACAGCGGCAGTTCACCAAGAGAAGAACCAACACAGCACCCAGTCTCGATGACTCAATTCCCGGTTATCTGCGCCGCAGTCGCAGTGCCAGCAAGACACCGATAACGGCGAGACCTGTCGCTGGCCAGCGGATATCGGATTTGACCAACCAGAGAAAGTGCAGCCCGGCGGCGATGGCAGCTGGGTAGACGAGCGTGTGCAATTGCTTCCAACGCATACCCATGCGTTGTTGCCAGCCACGCGTCGAAGTAATGAGTAATGGCACCAGCAAAATCATCGAAAGGATACCCACCACGAGATGCCGTTTGGCGCTGATATTTGCCCAAATAAACGACCATGCCCAGGCGTAATCAATACCAACGTAGACAAGCGTGTGGGCCAGTGCATAGAGACCCGCACTTACCCCGAGTGGTCTGCGCCATGCGGCGATGAATTTGATCCCGCCCCAGCGAACCAATGGGGTGACCGCGAGGCTGGCAATTAGGAGCACAAGAGCGGCATCGCCACTCCAGGCGGTCAACGCAGCGATTGGATCGAGGGGTAAGCCACGCACAGCCACTACCCCGCCATACCAGAGCAGTGGACTGATACACAGCAGCCAGACAATGAGTGATCGGAGTGTCGCTGATGCAGCACGCATCAGTAGAACTTCCGCAGGTCCATGCCCGTATAGAGCGAAGCGACCTGATCCTTATAGCCATTGAACGGGAGGGTGGGGCGACGACCCAACTCGCCGATGCGGCGTTCATCTGCTTGTGACCAGCGTGGGTGGTCGACGCGTGGATTTACATTCGCAAAAAAACCATATTCATCGGGAGCAGCTGCCATCCACAGGGATGTCGGTTGGGTGTCCGTCAGCGTGATGCGGACGACTGCTTTGATACTCTTGAAGCCATACTTCCAGGGCACGACAAGCCGCAGCGGTGCACCATTCTGAGCGGGCAGAGGTTTTCCGTAGACACCCGTCGCCATCAGTGTCAAGTCGTGCATCGCTTCATCGAGGCGCAGCCCCTCGACATAGGGCCATTGGTACCATGGTTCACTTTGACCAGGCATTCGGGTGGCGTCGTTGAGTGTTTCGAAACGAACATACTTGGCCGCAGCGGTTGGTTCGACCAATGAGAGCAGCGCGTGAAGAGGGAAGCCCGTCCACGGAATCACCATCGACCAGCCTTCGACACACCGGAGCCGATAAATACGTTCTGCGGATTCGAGTGCGAGCATGTCCTCAAGGCCGAAAGTACGCGGTTTTGCAACCATACCGTCAACGACGACACTCCACGGCGTAGTCACAAAACCCGTTGCGGCGTCTTTGACTCGTTCTTTGTCGGTTGAAAATTCATAATAATTGTTGTACCCAGTCACGGTCTCGAACGGGGTGAGCGGATTGCCCAGTTCGTCTTTCGTCGTAGACACCACACCTGCGCTAATGGGTAGTGGGGTTGCACCTGCGTCGCTTGTCGGTGCATCGGCTGCACCGCATGCATTGAGAAGGACACCTGCACCCGCAAGGAGCGGCAGAGCGAGGAGACGACGGCGTTGCCAAAAGAGCTGCTCGGGCGTTATTTCGGAAGAAAGGATTGATGTCATGACTCATACTCCGTAGTGATAAGGCAATTGGTGTTGGTTGTATAGTAGCCTGAATTGATTAACGTATAATAAACCAACAGGGAAGGAGGTGCGTGATGCGTCTCAGTGAAGAAAAAATCTTCCGCATTGCCGAACGACTCCACGATGAATTAGCAGAACGTGATTTGATCCGCTATCGTGACCCCGTTGGCATCAAGCCTGCTGCTGCCCGAGGTGCCAGAATCCGTGCGATTGTCGACTATATCACGGCTGATCTCAAGATCGAAGAAGACATCGAAATCGAAGTCGAAAAAATTCTGGATAGCTATTCGCGTGTGCTTAAACCCACCGAACGTGATGTGTTACGCCGTAAACACAAAGAAGAAGTCGCCCGTCGTCGCAACTACGAACTCTAGGCTGCAAAAATGCGAAAATCAGCCGAGCAAACGGATGATATTGCTACGGTTGTGTTTATGCGACATGAGTGTATCGACCCACATACGTTGTTCTGGCAGTCTGACACCATCAACAGCTGAGGAATCACGGTGACAGTGCGCATACAGCTGATTGGCAACGCTCAAATTCACCGTTCAGACGGCGGGCTCGTTGTACTCAGACGGCGAGCACGTATGCTGCTTTTTTATGTGGCAGCCCACGCCGATCCGTTGAGCCGCGAA
The DNA here is from genome assembly GCA_947474225.1 of Roseiflexaceae bacterium. GTDB lineage: Bacteria > Chloroflexota > Chloroflexia > Chloroflexales > Roseiflexaceae > UBA965. The sequence continues at coordinate 7,905 of CANJHS010000054.1, forward strand.
CGATGTATGTCGGTGTTTTGGCCAGATGAAAAACCCGAAACTGCCCGCCAGCTCTTGCGTACCGCCCTCCATCACATCAAACTCGCTTGTGGTCCGGTGCTGCGTACTGATATGCAGTTGATTCGCCTCGACACGTCAGTGTCTGTGGATACGCGTATGCTGCACAGCGCAGCGCCTGGTGATGCGTATGTAGACACCATGGTCAGCCAATCACCACATTTCTTTTGTGCCGACCTCGACAGTGGAGGTATCGAAGCAATCGATACGTGGGTCGACAGCGAACGGACCCGCTGGCATCGGCGCCTTGCCGATTTGCTCCTGCATCACAGTCAATGGTTGACTGCGAATGGTCGCCTGCCTCGGGCAGTTCAAGCAGTAACGACAGCGCTACAGTACGAACCCCTCCGTGAAGAAATAAGTCAATACGCCATGCAGCTCCATATGCGCAGTCATGACCGCGCCGCTGCAATTGCCTGTTACGAGACACTCCTCCATGCCCTCGACGATCAACTCGGGGTACCGCCGCTACCCGCAACGACTGCGCTGTATCACGACATTGTCACCGATCGATTTGTGACACCACATGAAGCTCTGCGTGGGCACGCCATCGACCCCTTTATTGGAAGACACGCCGAGTTGACGATTTTGCATGGATTGCCATGGGATGGTCGAGTGGCGGCACTGTTTGGAGTTCCTGGCATCGGCAAGACGCGCCTCGCTCAAGAATTTCTGCGCAGAAGCAATGCAGTGATTATTCATGCGGTGGCCTATGCAGGCGACGAATTACTCCCGTATCAGGTACTCAGCCGCGCAATACGGACGTTGTTCTCCGCTCCACGTTGGCAACAGCTCCGCACGCAACCAATGTTACCTGCGGTGTGGCAGTCTGAACTCCGCCGCCTCTGGCCCGAACTTCCCGGCACAGATCCTGACCGATTACCCCTCGGCGGCACGGATGCACTCCTGCCAGAGGCTATTGCGCTTCTCCTTCAACACATCGCCCAAGAACAGCGTATCGCACTCTTTATTGATGATGCGCAGTGGCTCGATGATGCGTCGGCACGGGTCATCGTAGCGTTGCAGCGGCGTTCTCTGGTAGGCAGCTGGATGACGCTGCTGACCCTGCGACCCAGCATGCTCCCGGTCACGGTCTATAAACTCATTGACCATGCCGAACGAACCGGCGTACTGACTCGGATTACGATGAACGCACTTTCGCAGAACGAGAGTATACAACTTGCGCGTGTATACAACCCACACGTTCCACAGGGCCTCATCGAACGTGCCGAGGGGAATCCGTTCATGGTAGTGGCGTTTGCACGTGCCGAACCAGCCGCGAATATTGCCCTCCCCGATGCTATCCGTACACTAACATCTAGCCGTATTGCAATGCTCAGCGACGCAGCCCGCGGACTTATCGAAGCTGCAGCGGTAGCGGGTCGCGAGTTCGATTACCAGCTGTGCGCACAGGTTATCCACCTCGATCCTGGAGCAGCCACCAGCGCATGTGAAGAACTGGTGCAGCATGGGATTATCCGCGTCCTGAGCGCAACACACGCACGATTTGATCATCCGCTCACGGTCGAAAGCATCCAAGCAAATGCAGGTACTGCCCGGCTTCTCTCCCTCTACCGCGAGTTTGCCCTTGTGCTTGCGGCGCAAAATCCCATCGATCATGCACGTATTGCAAATTTTTATGCAGCTGCTGGCCTGATAGACATTGCCCTTCCCTACGCAGACGCGGCTGCACAGGCAGCACAAGAACTAGGAGCATGGAGCGAAGCAGAGCATTATATGCGCCTAGCCCTCCGTGCGGTTCCCCGTGACATGCACGCGCGTCGCTGGCTCGAACTCGGTGAGATGCTGTACTGGGCAGGGAACGAACTCAGCGCTGCAGACGCTCTGCAGCACGCCATCGACAACGACGAGAGTGCAGATGGGTCCGTGTCAGACGAAGCCCGTTTGAGTTTGGCACGGAGCTACATACCGGCTGCGCGCTATGATGATGCAATCGCTATCGTAGAACCGCTCACGCAGCACCCCACACCACTCATCGCGCTCCACGCCATGTTTGTCTGCGGCACCGCAAACTCGTTGGCAGGCGTTGCACTCGACACTGCCGCGTCGTTCTTGGCAGCAGCAGAAGCAGCATGTCGCACACAAGGTGCATACGACGTCCTGCCACGGATCATCTTTGAACAAGGTGGCATCGCTGCGCAGCAGGGGGATTTGATACTTGCGGTGGCACGCTATCGCACCGCAATTGAAACTGCAGAACAGCATCCCACTACACACAATCAGATGTGGCGTATCTTGGCGCACAATAACCTCGGCTATCACCTCCTTCTGATGAGCAAAGTGACCGATGCGACACGGCATGCGCGTATTGCGCTGCGACTGTGTGAGCGAAGCGGGGTATTACGGTTACAAAGTTATGTCTTGTCGACGCTCGGTGAGATTGCCTTGGCTCGGGCTGATACGTACACAGCCCAACGCTGCTTTGATGAGGCGCTTGCCTATGCGGAACGGTATAGCATGCCTGAGCGAATCGCTGGGTTACAAGCGAATCTCGGTTTGGTTGCACGTTCCCGTGAAGACAGCGACACTGCCGTACTATTATTCGAACGAGCACTCGCCATTGCGGACGAACTCGGTGTCCATCACCTCGCTGCCCAAATCCGTATCTGGTTTGCCAGTGTAGTCGATGCGCCGCGTGCACATCGGCTCATCGCTGACGCACGCGTCATCGCAACAAGCGGGGGTCGCACGCGGTTGCTTGCCGAGATTGATAATCTCATCAAACAGACACCTTCCCTCCATGCCCCCTCCAATAATCTGTGAGACCCGCGCAAGATTGCGTCTCCATATGGAATTTCACCTGTTCCCGTACTTCACATTGGGCAAACGGACGCACGGATTTCTTTGTATACGGCGTGTATACGCTTGTGTATACACCACACGCGTAAAGTGACATGGAATGATACGACGTATGGACAAAAGGAGTCTCAACCATGGCTTGGAACATTGATACCGCCCATTCCGAAATCACGTTTTCGATTCGTCACATGATGATCTCGAATGTCCGTGGTCAATTCAAAAAATTCAGCGGGAACATCAACATCGACGAAGCAACTCCCACCAATTCGTCGGTCGATGTGACCATTGAGGTCGCAAGCATCGATACGCGTGACGAAAAGCGCGACGGTCACTTGGTCAGCCCAGAATTGTTCGACGCCGCAACACATCCCACCATCACATTCAAGAGCACCCGCATCGCCGTCGGTGCTGCCAACATGGGGACCATTTTTGGTGATTTGACCATCAAAGGCGTGACCCGCCAGGTCGCCCTGGACGTCACATTCTCGGGCAAAGCCAAGAGCCCATGGGGCACCACCAGTGCCGGATTTTCGGCTACCACCAAAATCAACCGCACTGACTATGACTTGACCTGGAATGTCGCCCTTGAAACCGGCGGTATCCTGGTCGGCGAAGAAATCAGCATCAGCATCGAGCTCGAAGCAGTCCAGAGCTAAACGAATCACAAAATCACCCCCGCGTAGGCAGAATTGCTTACGCGGGGGTTTCTTTTGATGTGCCGTAGTTCACCGTTCCTTCGCAACCAATGTTGTGTTGTATGCCATCGCACGAGCAATCCACAACTCGAGGTCATCGTCACGATCAATGAGCGATTCGTCGAGGATGAGGAATCCCTGCATGCGCTTGGGATTCCCCGCCAACGGGACTGCTCCCGCATACTTCAGATATTCTGCACCGTCTTGTGCAGAGACCCGAACCATCATTCCACGTCCGAAGGTACCAACCAACATGTGGCCGCGCAAGAAAAACACCACCCCGCCAAACATGCGTTTGACAGGGTAGCGATGGCCCGGCAAAAGCTCGCTGAGGCGTTCGTAGAGTGCAATTGAATAGGCCATCAGGCGACACCTCCGCACTCACACTGCATTTAGTCATTTGCCAACACGATAACGCGGTCTGCGTCGCTGAAGCTCCGGAGTGCATCCTTGGGTGGATTAATCACACAGCCATAGGCTTTGTCTGCGTTTGTGCTATCGGCGGCAATGCGATAGCCGATGGCGACTTCGCCTTTGCGCTGTGCAGATGCAATGATGGTCGCCGTGTTTACTGCTTGGCCAGGAGTGATATATTCGGCCATCGGCTTGAGATAGACTTCTGACCCGTCTGGGTCAAACAGGTCTGTGAAGACCGCATTGAGACCCTTGTTCTCGGTCACCTGTGCGAGAATCAAACTAATCAACCGATTGCTGACGATAAAGTCGTCGGCTTTGGTGACTTCTGCGAGTCGGCGATTCCGAACGTCCAACATTTCACTCACAATCGAGAACGGATGGCCGATACGATCCGAAATGTCCCGCAAATGGAGGAGCGTAATGAGCGTACGGGCATCTGCTTCTTCTGCTTCGAGGGCTTCAGATGCGGCCATCACAATGATATGGTGGTAACTCAGCAAATCCAGACTATCAAGGAATTCGCGATCTGTTGTGTCATCATTCTGCACCGTTACCGTGGTATTCACCGGGGTGTAGCCGGCGTGCCAAGCAGTAATATCCTCCGTTTGGAATGGGCTCACGATGGTTATTGTTGAGCCCGTACCCACATATGAATCGAGCTCACGCACGACCAACGGTGTGCGCCAATTCCATCCAAAAATCAGCGTATGTTCAGCGACTGCAGTGGCGCGTTGTGCAGTCGAAATCGCCTCAGCGTTTTCGATGGCAGCTGCTTCTGCAGCGTACATAATCGCAGAGTCATCAGCAGCAATGAAGATGAGCGCATCTTGTTCGGTGAGGATACGACCTGGTTCTGGATTGAGGACCGCAGGTTGCCCGGTCGGGACAATCCCTATGACGGTCGAATGGGGGAAGTGCAGGAGCACATCGCCGAACGCTTTGCCGACGACTTCGGGCTCGTGGCGGAAGTACATCTCGTCGCCACCGAAGTCCAACAATTCGGTATAAATAGTCGAAAGTCCCGATTGACGACAGGTCTGCGCGGTAATCCGGGCAATCATTTCGCCGGTAACAATCAGCTCGACCTCATCACGACCGACGATGCGGGCAACGGCGACATTCTTGGGGTCGTTGATTTCGGCAATGATGTGATACGGCTCGGTGCGGCGATTGGGATCATTGATAATTGCCAGCATCGTTTTGATAACATGGATATCGGGGTTTTCGCCGTCACTACGCAAGACGATAATTGCTTTGGAGGCCTGCAAATTGGCCATTGCTAACGACGTCGGCTCCATGGTGCTGCCGCTACGACAGACAATCCGTGTCGTCCCACGGTCGGGGACGTGCTCGTCGAGGAGCTCATACATCTCGGTTGCATCAAGGTCAGACATAATAACCAGCACCGCGCGGGGTTTGCTGGCGTTGGCAAGGATGAGTTCCGACACCACTGTGTAGACTTGCTCGCTCCATCCCAGGATAACCGTGTGACCAGATTCGACCACACGCGATTTGCCTTTTCGCATGGATTCGAGTCGCGCCTCGAGACCAGAATTAATCACACCGATGAGCGCGCTGACGATGAAAATACCACCAATGGTGACCATCAGCATCATAAACAAAAATCCAACCGATCCTTGGTCGCCACCCATGGTACCGGAGTCGAGCGTGCGTAACAGGGCCATCCAGGTTACTTCGCTAAAAGACAATTCGGGATTAAGTTGGAAGAGTGCAACGACCGCTGCAGTCAGCACGATAACGCCAAGCGAAGCAACCGCCAGCACGCCAATCAGTGCCCCGGTGCCTTTTGCGAGGATGTTATCAATTTCATATCGGAGCTTCTCGGACCACGTCGGAGTCGTCATGAATCACCTTTTCTGTTTGCACAGTATCTGTAAAGCAATTCTAGCAAGATTAAATGCAATACACAAACAGAAACGCAATCAACACCAGCGCTACGACAATGCGGTGGTTGCATGTTCATAGATGCGCACATATCCCGCGATTATCCTTGGAATGATGAGACCGGCTACCGGTCAATCACGGCATGCCTTTGCCGCCCGCAGGCCGTGTTGGGCTGCGCGTCAGGGTTGGCAAACGCATCAGCGTTTTGACTTCGTTACGGTACTTTATTTGGTCGGGGTTAAGGTGTTCTTTATTGTGAAAGTTTTGTTCTGCATAGTCAATTTGGTCGGTGCTACCGTCATGGCGCGGATGCAGTCTTTACGGCGTGCGAGTGATCGTTGGAAAGTCAGGAGGGGTGATTAAGAACCTGTCGCCAGCGCGTAGTTAGGTGGTAGTGGTTTTGTGTGCAGCGACAAGAAACTGAAAAGCTGTAGTCATACGCGATACATTAATACGTAGTACCAGCAGAGCACAGCACTGCTCAAAATCAGATCGGAAATTGGAAGCACTCGGACTGCGCAACAAAAATCCACAAGTGTCAGATTGGTCGTCCTTACTGGGCGCAACGGAATTTGACCCCGCCAATTCGCTTCAGGAAACTTCAACATAGTGCGGATTGAAGCAGTAATTACATGCCGCCACATACATCTCATCCACAGCGTCCTGCGTAGTACTTTTTGACAGAGAAAAGAGTACCTATGCACCACATCATTTATGGAATCATTGTCGGAATCGCCGGCGCAGCCATCATCATTGTGAAGCTTGGCAATCTCATTCAACCGGGGGACCACCGCGCTTGGCAGCAAGATAACGTACACAGCCACGAGTACGATAATCTCGAAGAACTTGGCTAAGCCGAGATACTCACTGCCCGGTTCGTGCGCATTGCATTTAATGTCCACCCAAGATGAGACAATAGGGTGGTAAACCCGCGCAATCACTGCAGAAATCGATACCGTCATGCCACCACCCGCACTATCACATTCAATTATTGTCGATGGGATCAGCATTGTCGTGACCTACAAGCGCATGAAGACCATCACCCTGCGGGTTCGCACCCCCAGCGCAGACGTTGCGGTGTCTGCGCCACTGCGTACTCCCGCAGCCGTACTGACTGCCTTCATCGAACAAAAAATACCGTGGATCCGTTCGCACCAACAGCGCATCTTGGCACGCGCCGCGACACACACCCCTGACCTCAGCGACGACGGCACGGTGCGTGTTTGGGGGACACGTATGCCTTTGACCTATACCCCGGGAACGCGCCGTAGTGTTCGTTTACTCGCTGACGCGGTGGTGATGACACATCCTGCCGAAAGTGGCGTAGCAGATCGGCTCGCACTCGTGGATCTGCTCTATCGACGCCTGGTGTCGGCCGCACTACCGGCATTGGTGGAGCAGTGGTCTGCCGTGATGCAGGTGACGGTCAAAAAAACGTTTGTCCAGAAAATGAAAACCCGTTGGGGCAGTTGCAATTACCGCGCCCATCATATCCGCCTCAATAGCGATTTGGCCAGCTACCCACCCCAATGCCTCGAATATGTCGTCGTCCATGAGCTCGTGCATCTGCTCGAGGCATCACACAACGCCCGCTTCTATGCGCTGATGACCCAGTTCTATCCGGATTGGAAGGAAGTTAGGGCGATGTTGCGGGGAATTCCGGAGGATTAGGTATCCAAGGATAGAACATTTATGTCAATCGAAAATCAACGTAAATGCTAATGACGATGAACGTAATAAAAAACGTAACAGGAACAAGATGATATGATAAGCGTACTGACATCACGTAACATGACAACGACGTTCTCTATGGAGTTACTATGCGCACACTTTATAGATTTTTTTGATTTCCATCATTTTCTGCTCGTGTGGAATCATTGTCTTGCTTTCGCTGAGGGACCCTAAATCAGCTGATTCGATTGCTTCAGACAATCAAATACCCCCACAATCAACGCAAACATACACAAGTAAAAGAATCCCCACAGCCGTGTTCACAGAAGGAAATCTCGTTGCAACACCCGACCAACCGCAACAAGTCATCCCGGCGAACACACCTGAAATTCTACCTTCCCCCACAGACATTGCACCCGTTGAACCAAAACCCACTGATGTTCCCGTGCAGACAGAGACTTCCATACCTGCCGATCTAGAACAAACAAATGGTGCAGGTCTGTATGAACCGGGAGCTTCTCGACAGAATCCACTCCCTCTCATCCCCGGTCAAACCACATACGAAGGTAGCGAATGGCGAATATCGATTGATAACGTACACCGCGGCAGCGAAGCGACCAAATACATCAAAGCACACAAAACTGATCGAGGTAGTAATTGCTTAGATGGTACATTTGTAGTTGTTGAATATACATTAACAAACATAAGTTCAGTAGAAGCAGATAAACGTGCAGATTCCGCATTCTTCAGTCACATAACTGGAGATAAACTCAGTGTCCATTCTCCATCAGTCTATAATTGCACCATCGATACTAAGTTTGATGAAGGTTTATTCCCGGGTGGAACAGAGTCCGGATCGATTATCTATGAAGTGGACGAGGATGAAAGGAGTCTAGTGCTTGCGCTGGACGAACGAACATCAGAGCTAAATTCACTCGAACTCGAACCGTTTTTTTATGCAATAGATACTGACCAATTTTTACAAGTACCTACTTATGCACCGGTAACTAATGATGCTGGGCGTGATTTCAAATACCCCGCTAAAGAGGGTGAACGTATCGACGTCGGAGATGTATCAATCACATTTCTTCGGTCTATTCGTGGTGAAGACGCTGCGCAGCGCATAGCTGAAGCAAACGACTCAAACAAACCTGCCCCGGAAGGTACAGAATATGTTCTTGTAGAGATCCTTATGGAATATCATGGGTATAAATATGGAGATAGAAATTCGAATAATTTGGGGTTACCTATTCTTAAGATTCGTGACGGCAACAAAATACTACCTGAACCTGATATCAAAGATACACGCGTTCCTCCTAACCCACTATACCTACAAGAGGAGGTCTACCCAGGCGGCACAATCCAAGGTTGGGAAATCTTGAATATTCCGTCTGGCCGTACAGATCTCCTCATAAGATATACCCAGTTATTCGATTCAAACGAATCAAATTCTCGTTACATTGCGATACCGTAAACTAATTCCAATTCTATGCAATCGGCAGGGTGCTTCAGTGCTGTATAGAGCGAAAAACTTCAACCCTAATCATTCCCTTATTAATAGCAAATGATTTAGCCCCACCGATAGATGCTATCTCAAAACACAAAAAACCGGTCCAAGGCGAATCCTTGGACCGGAAAATCAATACATGATGCCTACAAATCGACCGTGACCTCGCGGCCTTCGCGCTGGCTGCGGTAGATGCCATCGAGGATGGACATCACATACAGCGACTGTTCAGCCGGCACCGGCGACGGTGCATCGTTGGCCACCGCACGGGCGAACTCGACGCACTCTTGGGCGTGTGGTTCGAGCTGGTCGCTGGTGACCTTGAGGGTGCGGTTGTAGAGCTGGCGGGTCTCGTAGTTGGTCGACAAGAACTCAGCCTTGGGCCAATTGGCGCCGCCGTCTTGGCCGTACAACCAGATCTGCATGTCTTCGCCCATCGTGTCGTGGTGCAAGGCCCAACTGACTTCGAGGACCAGGGTCGCGCCGTTTTCGAAGCGCACAAAGCCGGATGCAAAATCCTCGACATCCATATCGGCAGGGATGCTGCCGGGATGCCAGACCGAGAACGCGCCGGGCTTTTTGGTGAGCTCACGGCGGGCCACGCCGGTAACCGAGACGGGCTTGGGGTGACCCATCAACCACAACGTCAGGTCGAGGACGTGGACGCCGATGTCGATACACGGGCCGCCACCGCTCAGTTCCTTCTTCACAAAGCCAGCCGTGGGGATAAACGCATTACGGCGCAACATCCAGCTCCGGGCGTGGTAGACATCGCCCAAGGCACCGGCGTTGATTTCTTTCTTCATGGCCTGCGACACGCCAGCAAAGCGGAAATGCTGGGCCGTCATCAACTTTTTGCCCGACTTGTCACGCGCGGCAATCATGCGACGCACTTCGGCCGGGGTCGGTGCCAGCGGCTTTTCGCAGATGACGTGCTTTCCTGCTTCGAGGGCGGCAATCGCCAACGGGGCATGGTGCATGTTGGGCGTGCAGATGTCGACGATATCGATGCTGGGATCAC
>CANJHS010000055.1 GCA_947474225.1 Roseiflexaceae bacterium
ATAACTGATAACTGATAACTGATAACTGATAACTGATAACTGATAACTGATAACTGATAACTGATAACTGATAACTGATAACTGATAACTGATAACTGATAACTGATAACTGATAACTGAGGTGAACTATGGCGATTGTACGCATACTGGTCCATGATGTTGCAGTGAGTTCGGCTTTCTATTGCCAGATGTTTGGATTTGTTGAGTCCGAGAACTGGGGTGGGGCGTTCGCCATCGTCGGACGTGACGACCTGCAGTTGTGGCTGAGCGGGCCGCAAACATCGGCTGCCAAACAACTCACAGACGGTCGGCAGCCCTCACCAGGTGGGTGGAATCGTGTCGTTCTCCCTGTGAAAGATTTGGCCGCCACCGTAGCACTACTACACGCGTCAGGGGCGTCGTTTCGTTCTGATATCATTCAAGGGCCTGGCGGACAGCAAATAGTGTGTGATGATCCAAGTGGCAATCCGCTCGAACTCTTCCAACCACGATAAATCTGCCTTCCCTTTGTTTTCGCAAAACGTACCATAGTAGTATGGGTACAGGGAACTCAACACCCCCGGTGGGTATCACCGGGGGTGTTGTTTTTTGGTGGGCGTGATTACACATGGTGCGGAGCGATGCGTTTTCAATTTGTGAAATACTAAATTTTTTAAACATAATTTTTGTAAAGCATGGCATAGTTAAGACGTAGAAAAAGGAGGAGACATGAAAATCATGACTCTGCGCGGACTCTTTGGGTGCATCGGTTTGGTATTTTTATTGAGCGCATGCACTGCATCGGTCAATGGCTCGAGCGTCCAATCGATTGTTGGTGCGACGTGTAAGAATGCAAATATTAAAGAAGAAAACTGCACAATTGGATATGGCTCAGACACTGGTGAATTGAAGTTGTCCACCGACATCGTGAATTTGACGTTGGCAGATAATGCCGACGGGTCGCCGGTAAACATCAATTTGCGCAACAACGCAAATACGATGGATTATTCGATAGCGGTTATTGTCGGACCCGCCGCATGCGCAACCTCGATTATGTGGGGACCGAACGACGCGGCAACAGGGAATGTCGCCACCGGAGCAGGTGACGGCTGCACAATTCTGTACACCGATGTCTCAAAGGCACAGCGTATTTTGCAGACGTCGTTGAACTTCACCATTGCTCAGACTGCATACATCGTCGTGAGCATGGCAGATAAAGAAAATGCCACACAGGCAGTCATCACGGTAAACGCAACCGAGAAGTAGGTTACAGGTTACAGGTAGACGAATCCCGGCGCAGCTGCGTCGGGATTCGTCTTTTTGTGATATCGGGGGTCTGCTCATGAGTGGCGGAACACAATACCGTCCGGTACATGTGTCTGCTGATACGAATCACGGCCCCAAGCATACATCTGGCCAGACTCTGCCACGACAACGGTGTGTAGTGTGCCACAGGTGATTGCAATGATCCGTGGGAGGTTGCGGGGGAGGGTGCATTGGCCGTAGTCGTCATTGCCGAAAAATTCGAGTTGTCCGTCAGCACGGAGGACGACGCCGTGTTCTCCACCGAGGCTTATGGCGACGACGTCGTTGAGTAGCTCAATACTATGGGAACGAGCCGCAAGTTCGCCCCACACCACGACGGTACCATCGCTTTTGAGTGCCGCAGACGACTGCCCGCCGGCAGCGACGGCGATGACATTGTTGAGTCCGGCTGGGACGACCGTCTGATTGGCGCTGTTGTTGCCCCAGGCACGCACGGTACCATCCGCAAGCAAGACGACAGAGTGTCTCATGCCGGCTGTGACTGAGAGTCCGGGCTGGCGCAAATCTGGGACGGTACACTGGCCTTCGTCATTGTTGCCCCATGCCAAAATCCGGCCATCATCGCCGACAGCCAACGAGTGTACCATCCCTGCTGCAACGCCCACGGCGCGGAACTTGCTGACTGTTGCAAACACGGTCTGGCCATGATTGCTGCGCCCCCATGCATGGACGCGCCCCTCAGCATCGTACCCGAGGGCGTGCCACCCACCAGCTGCGACTGCCAAAAGGTGATGGGCTGGCGCTGTGCGTTGACCGTAGGTGTTGTCACCCCAGCTCAATGCATGCCCGTCAGCACTTATCCCTACAGTGTGTTCGTACCCAGCCGCAATGGTCGGGGTAGCGCGTTGTGCCAATTGCTGGAGTGCGAGTCCGCGATCTCTGCCGCGCAGGCCTGCACCGATGCGTTGGACATGTGCACTCTGGAATGCGAAGCTACGACTCCCATTCACCCCAACCAGCGTGATGCTATCCCCTTCACAGATGACCACATCGGTATCTGTGGCACTCACCATCATCTGCGCATCGACGCGCACCGCAGGCGTAGCCGCATGGGGTGAGACGACATGAATTATGCCGTTGCTGTCGACTGCGACAATCGTCTGTTTGCCCACACCGATATGACAAATGGGGGGAAGTTGGCGTACTGCCGCACGCGCTGATCCAGCGTTTTTACCCCAACAGATCACATCGCCTATGTTCGTCACCGCGACGCTCAAGCCATCATGGGCGGCGATTGCCGCTACTCTACCGACTCCGCGCGCGTCGAGCATGGCATCGCGGTCGAGCAACCCCCATTCGATGACCGTGCCGTCGGCACGGAGTGCCATTGCGTGGGTGTTGCCTGCAGCGATTTGCACGACGGTGCCAATATTCGGTGGGACTTGGCATTGCAACGACTGGTCATCACCCCATGCAACAATGTGCCCATCCGCGAGGAGTGCAAGCGAGAATGCTCCGCCGGCGGCTATTGCTACGACATCACGCAACCCGGCAGGCACGTTGGTTTGTCCAAGACCGTTCATTCCCCAGGCCACTACCGTCCCGTCGTATCGGAGTGCAAGCGTGTGCTGTTGGCCAGCTGCCACTGCAATGACCCCGGTCAATCCCGGAGGAACGTGCAACGCAGTAATGGCAGGTTCGCTCTGCGACCAGACCGTTCCATCGCCGCGGACCGCGACCACGTGTTGTGCGCCGCAGGCCAGTGTGGGTGCATGGCGAATCGTGACCGGTCCATACGTGGCTGGGATGATCGGTATTTCTGTTGCGGGTTTCACACGTTGCTGCGCTGCACCATCTGCTTGACTCGTCATGATGGGAATTGCATCGCTGCCACGCCCAAAGGGGCGTGTAGTCGTATTCCCAGTTTCGACGGGTACACGGGTAGTTTCACCCACCTGCAATGGCGTGATCCATAGCGATCGCCCAGCACGAGCGGCTACTTCGTCTGGGATATGGACCGGTGGTTGATTGCTCGATGGCGCTGCTGGCAAATCATCACTCAGAGAAGGGAGGTACTGTGTGCGCGGGCTCGCCGGTATCGGTTCGTTGCTGGTTTCTTTGGGTACCCGTGTGGCCTCGCCTGATTGGAGAGGTGTGCTCCACAACGAGCGTGACGCTGCAGTGGGTGGCAAAGGCGCAGCACGCTGCTCAATCATCGGCTCAGGGAGTGATGCCGGTAGCTGTGCTGCCGGGGCTAATAGTGATTGTTCTGGTATAACGGATTGTTGGCGGTATGGGTCATATGGCAACGGAATAGCGTTCGGGTCGATTTTCGACGGTGGTACTCCACCAGCTTCAGTAGGGATACGGGTCGCTTCGTTCGTTTGAAGTGGCGTGCTCCATAGCGATTTGCGAACGTGGGTAGCAGCAGGGAGCGTATCGTAGATGACATCGATTGTGTCGGTTACATTGGTAGCACTGTTCTCCAGGGCATCGGCGATAGCCTGCATGTCAAAGGCTTGTGTCTCTTGTGATGTATAGGTTGGAGTTGTCTTTTGCGCAGGCTCAACTGGTTGTGATGTATTCACTTGACCAAATAGCTTATTTTGCTCTGGCACATGCGCGAGCGGTACTGCCAATGGGGTGCTACTCGGCAGAGGAGGAATGACGCCTGGTGCTTCTGCAGGAGGTACGTGCGTCACGGGGATAGGTGCGCTGACCGATGTTGTGCGACCAACCGGGGATCCGGTCGTCCCCGGCAACGGGGTACTCCACAACGACGGTTTGATGCTGGGAATGTCGCTTGCTGGTTCTTGTACTGCTTGCGGTAATGCTGTTGAAGCAGGACGGGAGTTGGTGGGTTCCATCGGCTGTGGCGGGACTATGGCTTCACTGGGAGGTGAGATTGAAGATGCAGCAGGTGCTGCTGGTTGGATAGGGAGAGGCACTAAATCAGATGCTTTGGATTGCGGTGTAATCGGTGTGCTCCACACAGATCTGGGGATGCTCCGTTCGCCCGACACATCGTTTTCTCGTAGCGTTGATTCGGGTGCCGGCCAAGCCGTGGAGGGTAGCCGGATCGGACTGGTGATATCAGAGGTGCGAATGAGTTGCGGCAAAGGCATGTCAGAGAGTTCACCCGGCGCTACTACTCCGCCTGAAGTCCGCTTTCCATTCGCAAAATCCCATTCACAGACGACGCACGGGCTCCCTGCTGGATGGATGTGACTCGCATCGTTTGTACAGGGGACAAGGGTCTGCTCGAGTTGCGTTAAGGCGACTTCCCATTCTGCTGCAGAGGGACGGCTATAGCCTTTCAAAAATGCACGTAAGAACAGGGTAATCAGCATTGGTGGCAACGAGGTGATACGGGGCGCATAGCGTGGCGGCGCATAGAACGAATTGGCAATATGCGGAAAGACGTTGTTTTTGATGCACCATACCTGCGCCGATTCTACCTGTGGCATCCCTGCTGAAGGGATCCCCTGGAATGGGTGAAAGCCCTGCAACAGTAGCTTGTATAACAGGACTGCTAACCCAAATAGATCATGCTGTTCCGTCCGTACGACGCCTTTGCGGATATCTTTGCCGTGCAGCTCAGGTGCGGTGTACTCGGGTACAACGACATTACAGAGGAATATTTCGCCCATCGGTGAGGTTATCTGCATCGAATCGCAGTCAATAATCGACACCAATGCGACGCGATCAAGTTCCTTGGTAAAGTGGAAATTCTTTTCGTTGATGTCACCAATCACAATCCCATTCCGATGCAACTGGCTCACGATGCGCACGAGATTAATGGCCACCCTGTAGATGTGGCGGTGGTTTAGCTCGGGATGATGTTTGATGCGGAAGTTCGGATTGAGGAGCTGAGCGATAGAGTATGTGTGATTCAGTTTAGGCATCAAATAGCCGACGACCAAATTTTCGGTGCCGTTGGCGCTTGTGTACGATGATTGTGCGTTTGGGGTCTTGTAGATAATTTGGGTAGGCCATGCAATCATGACGTGATGGCGATGAGCGTTGGCATCCTCCGCAGGACGGAACTCCATCATAACCTGCAGTTTTTCGGCAATTGCTGCGGTGCGTTGCTTTGGATGGAAAATTTTGGCTACCTGATCGGGGTATTCGAACACATTATAAACCCCACCCTCACCGCCAGCAGCGATGAGGTTTGCAAGATGCACCGCTTCACGCGGCCCAGTATAGAAGACGAGTTGATTTTTTGCGCTCATACCAGCGACCTTCGTATGACAGGAAATAACGCTGCGATGCGTCGGGATGCGTACACGTTAGCTCCGCAGCGCCAGTGCAAGAGTCAAGTCATCATCGCTTTTCTGGCGAATTTGATCTGAGTCGAGTAATTTTGCGACAGCGGTCGTGCGATCAAAATCACGCGGTAACCCCCGGAACCAAGATAATATTGGTTGGAAGAATCCACTGAAGGCAGCATCGGTCTGGTAGTTTATGCACAGTTGTTGGATGCCGTCACTAAACACCGCCACTCCGTCAAGCCGTTCCTGACCCTCTGCATAGCGACAGGAACGTTGGAAGCGTGTGCTCGTCAGTGGGGTCACGGAATTCACAAATTCACCACGTTCAGGAGCACTCAGTGTGCTCACGCTGCCATCTGCATGTATGCCCACCACCGCACCATCGCCGATATGCAGTGTGTGCCACGAATCTGCCATGACGACAGCGACGACGAGCGTGCATGCATACGCGCTGAGGAGATTCCCCTCCGTTGCGGCTAGTTTGACTAGACTGTTATGTGCCTCAATGAATGCTTCGTTGAGCATCTGTTCGGGGTTTTTTGGGGGACGGGTAAATCGCCAAATGAGTTCGCGCACGCCGCCTAAAAAGAGTTTGCGGGTGCGTTGTAGGTCGAACGTTCTTTCGATGGAATGAATCACACTGGTACATGCGTGCTTTGCGCCAATGTGCGACAACGATGCAGAACCAAGTCCGTCAGACACCGCCACAATCAAGGTGCCGTTGGCAGACACAATGAGGTGTGCGTCTTGGCAGGGAGTTTCGGTTTTGAGATGGGAACTGCCCACAATCGAGGCTCCCCCGGAGGTCCAACTCATGCTGGCATCCTTTGCTACAGCGTACCCCAGTCAGACGTTGGTTTGAGGGCGACAGTGTCGTTTGGTTGCGACTGTGAGACGTGTTGCAAGCTACCGGACAACCACACGAACATCTCGCGGAACGAATAGCCCTTTAAGCCAATCGGTTGGCGATGCGACAACAGGCTGAGGACGTGCATATCTGCGCCGGCAACGCCTACCCCAAAAAACGCCACCCCTTTTTTGAGTTCTTCGGCACGAATGCGTTGGGCTGCGCTTTTCCATTGCTGTGTGCCATCGCTGGGCGTGCCATCGGTCACCAACATGATCCACGGTCGGTAGTATGGAATGCCCACGCTCCGGTACAACGCTTTGCGCTCGTGCACCATGTCCAGCGCTTGATGCAGGGCCGCGCCGAGCGGGGTGTCGCCGGTCGTTACTAATTCGGGTGCGCGGAATACACTCGCTGAAGTGAACGGCACTGCAATCTGTACCGGACCGAAGGTTACCACGGCGACTTCGACCCGTGACTGAGCGATTTCGTCACTACGTAATTCGGTCTGAAAGGCTTGCAGACCTTCGTTTAGCTGATTAATTTTCTCACCGGCCATAGAAGTCGAGGTATCGAGCACCAACACGCATGCGCATCGTGGGTCGGGATTTGATGTGTCGAAGTGTAACTCGGGTAGCCGGAACTCGTTTTGTGTCATTGCTATCCCTTAAAATCATTATCCCCAAGTACTAAAATACTACCATATGCCGTAAAACGTGGCAAATGAGGGATTATACGTCCGTAAATGAGAGGGAAAGTGCTTACCACAGTGACTGTGGCTCCACCGGCGGGTTTCGGTCAACCACCGCACCACTGCATCTGTCAGTGAGTATCGGAAACGCCCAGCCGAACACTCCACGCCACCCTCCCACAAGTTGCCGCAACGGCTATCCGCCATGATAGGCAAATCCCCGGATTCGCACTGCGAATCCGGGGATTTGGAGTAATTTAGAGGAACGCTTTTCGACCCGAAATGCTGATGTTGTCGTTGTTGGCGATGCGCGTGCGCAACAGCGTCAACAACTCGTCGACCTTCTCGGGAGTGTTGAGTTCGCCGTAGTAGTCGAGATTTGCTTGTAGCAACGGCGCTCGATTGCACGCTGCCAGGCACTTGACGCGCTGTAGTGTGAACAACCCATCGGCGGTGGTCTCTTCGCTCTTGATGCCCAACTTGGATTCGAGCGTGCCGACTAGTTCCTCTGCGCCGCAAAAGGCACATGGCACGTCGTCGCAGACCTGGAGGACGACTTTGCCTACTTTATCATCATAAAGCAGGGTATAGAAGCCAACCACTTCGAATACGTCGGTGGGATTGGTGTCGAGAATCTCGGCGACTTCACGGATAGCAGCATCGGTGAGTTGGCCGTAGTGGTCTTGGGAGATATAGAGCACTGCGAGAATCGCACTGCGCTTGTGGGGATACCGTGCCAAGATTGCATCAATCTCGGCGCCGTGTGTCTGACGGAGTGACATAGAGCATCCTACCTGGTGGGCGGTCTGCACCGCTTAACGATCCACTTCTCCGAGAACCGGGTCGAGTGAGGCGATCAAGGCGACCAAGTCTGCCATCAGTTGGCCTTTGGCCATGTGTGGTAGTGCCTGGAGATTGATGAACGACGGTGCCCGCATATGCACACGATATGGCTTTGGACTGCCATCGCTGACAATGTACGTGGCAAGTTCACCGCGTGGGGACTCGATCGCTACCATTGCATCACCACGTGGTGGCTTGAAGCCTTCGGTCCACAACTTGAAGTGGTGGATGAGGGACTCCATGCTTTGGGTGATTTCGATTTTGGGTGGTGGTGCAATCTTGCGGTCGGACGTTTGCCACGGACCGGCACCCATGTCTTTGAGGCGGGTATAGGCTTGTGCGACAATTTTCACTGACTCACGCATTTCGGCCATACGGACGAGGTAGCGGTCGTAGATATCACCGTTGGTGGCGGTGGGGATCGAGAACGTGTAGTTTTCGTACCCACTATATGGCATTGCTTTGCGGAGGTCCCAGGCAACACCGGTAGCACGCAAACCAGGACCAGTCAGCCCGTACTGCAGTGCCGCGGCACTGTCGATGGCACCGATACCCATGGTGCGTTCTTTCCAGATCAGGTTGTTCGTGAGCAGAGATTCGTATTCATCGATGCGCGACGGCATCACGTCGACCAGTGCTTTGACCGCAGGGAAGAATCCTTCGGGCAAATCGTATGCCAATCCACCAACACGGAAGTAACTTGTCATCATCCGTGCGCCCGAGACCATCTCGAAGATATCGAGAATCTGTTCGCGTTCGCGGAAACCATACAAAAAGACGCTCATCGCAGCCAAGTCGAGGGCATGTGTGCCCAGCCATACAAGATGGCTCGAGATGCGCTGCAGTTCGACCAACAAGACACGCGCCGTTTGGGCACGTTCAGGAATCTCACATTGAAGGAGACTCTCGACCGCAAGGACATAGCTCAGATTATTTGACAACGGTGCCAAGTAGTCGGTACGATCGGTCATCACCAAGGCCTGTTGGTAGGTCTTGAATTCCATATTCTTTTCGATGCCGGTGTGCAGATACCCCATATCTGGGGCAACGTTGACCACCGTCTCGCCGTCGAGCTCGACGACCAGGCGCAGCACGCCGTGGGTACTCGGGTGATGTGGCCCCATGTTGAGAACCATCGTTTCGGTCTTGCCGGCTAACGCGGGCTCGGTAATGCTCCGTGGGGAGGGTACCGAGAGTGAATGATCGATAGTGGTCATATTCCCTCTTTCGCCTTATTCTTTTGCAAAAGGCTTGTGGGCGTTGATCTGGTCTTCGTTGAAGGTGAAGGCGACCTCTTCGTACCCCAGCGGGGTGTCTTTGCGCTGTGGGAAGCCGACCCAATCCTCGGGCATCAAGATACGGTCGAGGCTCGGATGGTCGCTGAAGACGATACCAAACATGTCATACGCTTCGCGCTCTTGGTAGTTGGCGGTTTGCCATATACCGGTCAACGATGGGACGACGGGGGTGACTGCATCCAGACCAACTTTGAGGCAGACACGGTTGTGATTCTTCATCGAAAGAAGATGGTAGACAACCTCGAAGCGTGGTGTTCGGCCGAGGTAATCGACGCCACACAAGTTTTCGAGGAATGTGAATGCCATTGCGTCGTCATCGCGCAGAAACGTGACTACTTCGATCAGGTCTGCCGCGCTAATGTATGCCACAACGTCGCCACCACGATGGCTGTCGAATCGTTGTATACGGTTGCCGAATTGTTCTGACAAGCGGGTGCTGATAATGGTGTTATCCATGGGAGGTCCTTCGTCTTAGACGTGAATCGGTGCACGATCGCGGAGTGTACCGTCCAGCTTCATGCGCTCGACTTTATGGTGGAGCTGAACAATCCCATCAATCAGGGCTTCGGGGCGCGGTGGGCAACCAGCGACATACACGTCGACAGGGACGACTTCATCGACACCCTGCACGATGGCGTAGTTATTGAAAACGCCGCCGCATGATGCGCAATCGCCCATGGCGATTACCCACTTGGGCTCGGACATTTGGTCATAGAGACGTCGGATAACCGGTGCCATCTTGCGTGAGACACGGCCCGCAACGATGATAAGGTCAGCCTGTCGCGGTGAAGCGCGGTTGATTTCCATCCCGAAGCGTGACAAGTCGTAGTTGGCACCCTGTGCACCCATCATTTCGATGGCGCAGCAGGCCAACCCGAATAAAAGTGGCCACATGGCGTTGGTGCGACCCCAGTTGACAACTGTTTCGAGCGAGGTCGTGACGACGCCCATATCACCGGCTTTGGTCTCTAGTCCCATGTGAGCGCTCCCTTTTTCCAAATATACGTGAGACCGACCAGTAACACCAACACGAAACTCCCCATTTCGTACAAGCCGGGGATACCCAGTTGGCGGTAGACCAATGCATAGGGAAAGAAGAAGATAACTTCGACATCAAACAGGATGAAAATCATCGCTATCAAGTTGAACTTGATAGGGAATCGTGCCATCGCATCACCGATGGGCTCCATGCCTGACTCGTAGGGTGCCAATTTGCGGACCGTCGGTTTTTGTGGTCCAAGGATACGTGACACGGACAGCACAAATACAGCAATGAATACTGCAATGCCGACCATTGCCAGTAATGGAACGTATGCGTCGAGCATGGTCATATCCTCGAAACAGTCTAAAAAAGAGAGTTTTGCCTCGCGTCATTATATGCTGTTTGCCGACGGTGTCAAACTGGACCAGCGCATGGTCATATATTCGCCTGCAGACGCTCAGGAAGGCTGTGCTATAATAGCGGACATTCCGCGCCCGTGTGGTATGTGCCACGCACCCTGTAACTCCCAAAAGAGGCACCCAAATGACCAAACCGACCCAGTACCGTGCAGCTCGTGGCGAACGAATCACCATCCAAAACGGCAAACTCCATGTACCCAATAATCCTGTCATTCCGTTCGTCATTGGCGACGGCACAGGACCAGATATTTGGAATGCCAGTGTGCGCATCTTTGATGCGGCAATCGCCAAGGCATACAAAGGGCAACGCAAAGTAGAATGGCTCGAAGTCCTGGCTGGCGAAAAGGCCTTTACCACCACTGGTGATTGGTTGCCAGAGGCCACTGTCGAAGCCTTCGATCATTACCTGGTGGGTATCAAAGGTCCGTTGACCACTCCCATCGGCAAGGGTATGCGTAGCTTGAATGTGGCATTGCGCCAGATGCTCGATTTGTATGTCTGCTTGCGTCCCGTGCGCTGGTTCACCGGTGTGCCTTCTCCAGTCAAAAGCCCCGAGAAAGTCGATATGGTCATCTTCCGTGAAAACACCGAAGATATCTATGCCGGCATCGAATATGTCGGCGGATCACCAGAAGCTGCCAAAATGCTCGACTTCATCCGCGACAACTTCCCCAAAGACTTCGCCAAGATTCGCTTTGGCACGTCTGCCAAAACCGCTGAATTCAACGGTCAAATTGGCATTTCGAATGACGTCGTCGAAGTGGGCATCGGTATCAAGCCGGTCAGCCGCACCGGTTCAGAGCGGTTGATTCGCTCGGCCATCGAATACGCATTGCTCCACAAGCGCCGTAATCTGACGCTGGTCCACAAGGGCAACATCATGAAGTTCACCGAAGGTGGCTTCTTGGATTGGGGGTACGCATTGGCTGAACGTGAGTTCGGTGACAAAGTCTACACCTGGGCTCAGTGGGAACGCACCAAAGCAGGCAAAGGCGAAGCCGAGGCCAATGCCGAACAAAAAGCAGCTTTGGCGAGCGGCAAACTGTTGGTCCGAGACGCAATCGCTGACATCACGCTCCAACAAGTGTTGACCCGCCCCGAAGACTTCGATGTGATTGCAACGTTGAATCTCAACGGTGACTATCTGTCCGACGCATTGGCCGCGCAAGTCGGCGGTATTGGCATCGCTCCCGGCGGCAACATCAACTATGTCAGTGGCCACGCGATTTTTGAGGCAACGCATGGTACTGCCCCAAAATACGCCAATCTCGACAAGGTGAACCCATGTAGCGTCGTGCTGAGCGGCGATATGATGCTCCGACACCTCGGCTGGCATGAGGCTGCTGACATGATCATCAGCGCCATTGAAGCCACCATCGATGCAAAAATCGTCACCTATGACTTTGCACGATTGATGACTGGCGCAAAAGAAGTCAAAACATCAGAGTTTGCTGACGCTGTCATTGCCAACATGAAGTAACACAACAGCCGGTGCGCAGCGCACCGGCTGTTGGAACGACCGGGGTGCACGCACCCCGGTTTTTTGTGCCCTTCGTTAGACTGGATTTGATCCGAGTGCAATGCGGTGACTGTCATCGTCGCTGTTTATCATGAAGCGTGCGGTTGACGTAAAGTAGGTGCGCATCGCGACGTCGACATCCGCTGCAAAACCCACCTCGTCCATCGCTGTGAGCATGCAGTGCAGCCACGCGTCGGCTTCTTTTTGGCCGATGACAAAGGGGCCGTGACGCATCCGGAGCCGCGGATGACCGCGTTGTTCGATGTACCGTGTCGGTCCACCGAAGTATTGCGTCAAAAAGAGGAACTGCCATTCTTTGCCGGCTGCAAGGTTTGCGGGGAACATCGGGCGCAAAATAGGCGTTGCTTCGACGTTGCGATAGAACACATCGACGAGCTGGCGGAACGGCGCATCCCCGCCGGCAAGATCATAGATACTGTGTGGGTGCATAGCTACAGTGCTCCAATGGGACTACGGCGATTTGCGCTCGCCATGAGCGTCCCGAGACGATGCACAATATTCCAATCAGGCGCCTTCGAAAAGAGCACGTCGTCTGCATAGACTTGGAAAATATATTGGCTATCGCCGATTTTGAGTGGACTCGAGGGCCCAAGTGGCGTGCCCAATGCCCATTCGCGTGACAGCATGTGAATTTGTTGATCAGGGGCGTAGGTAACCTTCATGGCACGGTAGGTTTCGGCGAGGAGGGTGTCGCGCAGGGTAACGGCCCAGCTGTCTATCATTCCACCCAAATCACTGACGATGGCCATTTTCTTCCAATCGACCTTGGTAGGGTCGTCGCCGCGCACGTAGACGGTGTTGCCTGCGAAGATTTGGTAGACATACATCACGCCGCCGATGTCGCGCATGGCAGCAGGGGCGAGTGGCGGACCAACAAAGCGGTTTGCAAACATGAACAGATGGAACGGGTTGTCGGGACGAAAGCTGGTACCGCCGGCACGGAGGGTCTCATCGAGGAGGAATCGCTCGAACGTCTTTTCGGCCGGGACCGTATCTCCAATTGTCTCCCACATGCTTGCAGGTCTGCTCCAACCGGGTACTTCCATGTACAGGGTGTCTTGGGCAAACGGAAGAATGGAGTACTTTTTGCCATTGAACGTTGCAGAGGACGCTTTGGCGACAGGCAGCCCGATGCGTTGTTCGAGGGCAGCCTGATAGAAGGGTTCAAACGCGCTGAACTCATTCCCCCGCATTTGCCATGCCTGGGTCATGATTTGCTTCTGGAGTTGTTGTATTTCGGGTGCTGGGGCGCCGATGGCGAATTGCTTGATGGGAGGGAGTGCTGGCGTTACTCGCAACCATTTCTCTATTTCGGGGATGACCCAGTCGAGGGTAACGGCTTTGCCGGGGCAGGTTTTGGTGCTGTAATCACGGTGGAAGCCGATGAGTTGGGATGGCTTCATCCCGAGTCGCAGCGCGAGTCCGCCAACAATCGCCGATGCATTTTCCCATACAGGCCCGGTAGGTCGATTGACGTCATAGTCACCGACCATCTCGAGCCCAAGGGTATACCATCCTTTGGTAAAATTCCCGTTCCCTGCCCCGGCGTGGACGCCGAGCTCACGCATCGGGGTGAACAGCCAGATGCCGTCAGGTGCAGCAAAAAAGTGTGGCGCTGCGGTCCACCCCATTGTTGCAAAGTAATGCTGCATGCCTTGCATGCTGGTCAGTCCTTGCCATTGTGAGACAGTCGGCCGCCAGGTGTGATGGATGATAACCTTGGAAGGCATGACGGGGCCGAATTGATACGACGCGATGTACCCCAACCATTCAGGAATGGTGAGTTTACGACCAATCATCGGTGGTGTACCGGTTGGGCCAAAATCGGCAATCATGGAAACCCCTTCCTCGATTGTGTACTACAAAACGTAGCATAGCACGGGCACCGCGATTGCGTCAACGCAACCTGCCGTATCGTGAGGTTGCACTTCCGTAACAAAGCACATCGAATCGCCGCAACCTCTAAGCGGTAGCGTACAATGAAAGCAGCACGCTTATGGGGAAGATATGCAACAGCGCATCGCAATCATTGATTTGGGCTCGAACACGACGCGTATGATTGTGGTCGGGTATATCCCACAACAGACATATAAACTTATCGATGAGGTGCGCGAGGCAGTCCGATTGGCACACGGGATTGGTGCGGATGGCAAGCTCCAAGAGATTCCGATGAATCGCGCTATCAAGACCATGCGGCTTTTTCACCAGATGTGTCGTGGCAGCGGTGTCGACACCATCGTCCCAGTCGCCACGAGTGCGGTACGTGAAGCAACCAATCGAGTAGAATTCCTCGACCGGGTCGAAGCCGAAGCCGGCCTCCGCTTTCGCGTATTAACCGCACAAGAAGAAGCCTACTACGGCTACCTCGGCGCTATCAACACCCTCGACATCCGGAATGGGAGTGTTATCGACATCGGCGGTGGGAGCACGCAAGTAACGGTCGTGCGTCAGCGACTGGTCGAAGCGAGCATCAGTAGACCTATCGGGGCTGTCCGCTTGACCGACCGCTATGTCAAGAGTGACCCCGTCACCAGCAAAGACATCAAAGGTCTCGAGAAAGCAATAGCCGCCCAGTTTGATGATGTGGCTTGGCTCGAAGGCCAAGGCGGCGAACTGGCTGGAATTGGCGGCACCATTCGTACACTGGCTGAAATAGATCAGAAGTTACGCTCCCATCCAATCGACCGGGTCCATGGCCATGCATTGACTGCAGAACGCGTCAATGAACTGTACGACCTCTTCCGTGGCTTGACAATCAAGCAGCGAGAAGGCATTCCCGGATTAAGCAAAGACCGTGCTGATTTGATTTTGGCTGGTAGTGCAATATTGACCGAGGTGATGCGCCGCGGCAAGTTCAAGCGCATCATAATTAGCGGCCAAGGGCTACGCGAGGGAGTGTTTTTCGAGCATTTCATGCAGCAGCATTCGCCGGTAATTCCCGATATACGTCCCTTCAGCGTGCAGAATTTGGCACGTCTTTACAATTACGAGGCTACCCACTCGGCAAAGGTGCGTGAGCTCGCCATTTCGATGTTTGATCAACTGCAATCACTGCATGGGTTTGATAGTACTGCGCGCGACTTGCTGGGGCATGCGGCGATTTTGCACGATATCGGCAACGCAGTCAATTACTATGACCATCACAAACACGGGGCGTACTTGCTGGTCAACAGCCCCATGCAGGGCTTCGACCACCGAGAAGTTGCCATTCTCGCATTGTTGGTCCGCTACCACCGCAAAGGCGACGTGTCTGTCGACAATTATGCTGCGGTGCTCAACCTTGGTGATGAGGTGTTGATTGCCAAAATGGCAGCTATTCTCCGTTTGGCAGAATTCTTGGAGCGGCGCAAAAATCAGGTCGTCGAACATATTCGGGTAGAAATAGGCAAAACCGTCCGAATGGTTACCCAAGCCGCCGGTGACAATACCGTCGAGGTGTGGGACGCCAATCGGGCGGCTGGGTTGTTCCGCAAAGCATTTGGCTGTGAAATAGAAATCATTTAGTCTCGATCGCTGTTGCGTGTAGGTTGGCCGTTTGCCGGGGTCGAGAGGACCTCGCGCGAGCGGCCTTCTTCTGCTGGCCCAACGATTCCCTGTTCTTCGAGCAAATCAATCAACTGTGACGCTTTGCTGTAGCCGATGCGTAATCGACGCTGGAGCAATGATGCCGAAGCGCGTTTGTGCTGTTGGACCAAGCGGATTGCTTCGGGCAGCAGACCGTCTTGCTCTGTCGCAGAAAGGAACTCGGCAATGGGTTGCATCGGAGCTAACGTCTCATCCGGATCGAATATATCGAGGGGAGCATCCTCTGCGTGCGGTACGGGCTCACGCGGGCTCACAGGGAGACGTTCGACCCGGGCTAATTCTGGCTGCAAATCGTCGGCGACGGGAGTCTGATGGAACGGCTGGAGTGTTGTATCCGGAGCAACGTCCGTGTCGTCACCGTGTGTGGTTTCGTCTTCGGGGGGCTTGGCTGCACGCCAGAAGCGCACTATCTGCTCGACCTCGTCATCGGTCAAATAGGTACCCTGGACGCGCAAGGTGCGTGGTGAATCGGCGGGAGTGAATAGCATGTCACCGCGGCCGAGGAGCTGCTCGGCGCCAGGCTGGTCCAGAATAACGCGTGAATCGATTTGTGAGGTCACGGCGAAGGCCATACGCGATGGGAAGTTGGCTTTGATCAATCCCGTTACCACATCGACCGATGGACGCTGCGTGGCGATGATTAAGTGGATTCCTGTTGCACGGGCCATTTGGGCCAATCGGCAGATGAGCGTCTCGACGTCGTCTGGTGCCATCATCATGAGGTCGGCTAACTCGTCGATGATGATGACAATGTACGGCATCGTCTCGAGATCGGTCCGTTCGCGAGCAAGTGCACGATAGCTGTCGAGGTTGCGTACTCCGTTTTTGGCAAAGAGTTTGTAACGGCGCTCCATCTCGCGAACAGCCCACTTGAGTGTGGGCACAACCCGCTCGACCTCGGTCACCACGGGCGCCAAAAGGTGCGGGATGCCGTTGTAGCCGACCAGTTCGACGCGCTTGGGGTCAACCATGATGAACTTTAGGTCATCCGGTGTATGGCGCATCAGGAGCGCACAGATAAAGCAGTTAATGGCGACTGACTTGCCGCTCCCTGTGCTCCCAGCGACGAGCAAATGGGGCATCCGCTCCATACCTGCGACGACCGGCATACCGGACACGTCTTTGCCCAATGGTAAACGCAGTTTGGCTTTGGAACGCACGAATTCGTCGCTTTCGACGATGTCTCGCAGGGCGACAGTACTAAT
>CANJHS010000056.1 GCA_947474225.1 Roseiflexaceae bacterium
CGCCCCAGCCGCCCTTACCCCCCAACCGCCGCCGTCCTGATGCAACTGCTGGTCCGCTCGCCGGATTTCTCAGTTAGCGAGCTTCGTCTGGAGCTCTTGCATCAGTTCTTTGGCGAGTGATTGCGGTTGCCAGAAGGCAAAGACGCCGTCGTTCTCCCAACGGGGGATCAGGTGGACGTGATAGTGGAAAACGGTTTGGCCTGCTGCTGCACCGTTGTTTTGCACGACATTAATGCCATCCGGTTGAAGCACATCACGGAGCACACGGCCAACGCGTTGTGTCGTACGTGCCGTGGCAATCAGGTCGGCATCACTCAACTCATACAAGTTGGCGACTTCGCTCTTGCAGATGACCAAGGTGTGTCCTGGGGAGGCAGGCGATATGTCGAGGAAGGCGTACGTCTCAGCGTCTTCGTAGATTTTGTAGGATGGAATTTCGCCTAGGATAATGCGACGAAAAATCGTCATATCGTGCTCCTCGTATCGCGTTCGCGACGTAAATACGTCGTCAATTGATCACGCTCCCAGGTATTGATAACACGTGCAGCCGGCACGCCGCCGCGGCGTGCCGTGGTAATCCCTTGTTCGATCCAGGCGTGATTGGCAGGGTCGTGTGCGTCGCTGTTGACGGTGACGATTCCGCCGGCGCGGACGACATCGCGGACAAGATCACCGTCGATATCGAGTCGATCGGGGCCGCTGTTGACCTCGAGTGCTACCTGATGTACAGCTGCCTCGGCGATGACGGCGTGCATGTCGATTGGTGCGCCCAGTCGCCCACCGAGGATACGACCACGCGGGTGGCCGATGATATCAACCGCTGGGTGTTGAATCGCGCGCAAGATGCGTTGGGTGGCGACTGCGGGGGTTTGGCGCAGGTTGACATGTGGCGACGCAACAACGATGTCGAGCTCGTGCAGGATTTCGTCAGGCAAGGCCAACGTCCCATCGACCAATATGTCGACTTCAACGCCGTGGAGCAGACGAAAATCGATGCCCGCCGCCGCATACGATGCATTCAACGCGGCTATTTCGAGCTGTTGGGCGCGCAGCCGTTTGGTATCGAGACCGTTCGTTATCCCGATGAGTGCGCCGTGATCGGTGATGGCCGCGTGGCTGTAGCCACGTGCGCGGGCCGACTCTGCCATGATGGCAATATCGGTGCTGCCGTCACTCCAGGTGGTATGCATATGCAGATCGCTACGCATCTGGTGCCGTTCGAAAGTACTGCTGTGTGCATCGTCCCAGTGCGCATCAGTGCTATACCACTCACGCAACTCGGGGGCAACCCAGGGCAGCTCGAGTGTTGCATACAGGTCGACTTCGTCGTGACTCGCGACCCGGTGCGCATCTGCCCACAGACCATCATATGCAAGGCGCAAACCGCGCTGTGTCGCACGCTGGCTCAACCAGTCGATATGCGCGCTACTCCCCGTGGTGACAACCAATGCGCTACCCCAATGAACCGGATCGACACATTGGATGTCGACGTCCATACCATTATGCAAAACGGCACGCAAGCGTTGCCCTTCGGCCTGTGGGCGCATCCAGTGTTCGAGGTGCACGAGTTGGGCCATGACTGCATCGGGACGCTCAGTCATCACCAAGATGTCGAGGTCGCCGACGGTGGTCATCCCACGGCGCAGGCTACCAACCGGGATGACCTGCGTGACTGCGGGGAGTGATTGAATTGCCGTGGTAATCCGCTGAGCAACGTCATAGGCATGGAGCAGGAGCGTGCGTTCTTCGCGGTCTGCGACAGCAGCAATGCCATCGCGGATGCCGTCGAGCGTGCGCTCGCCGATACCTTTGATTTGTTTGATGGTGCCAGAATCAATGGCTGCCGAGAGCTGTGCCAAACCGGCAATGCCGAGTTCGTTGTAGAGGCGCCCCGCAGTCCGTGGGCCAATATGCGGGACGCGGAGCAGTTCACGCACCCCGACGGGCATCCGTTCTTTGAGGCGTGAGTAGTATTCAATGGCACCGGTAGCGTAGAGTTCATTGACCTTTTCGGCCATCCCCTTGCTGAGCCCGTCGATACGTTGGAGTTGTTGGCGTTCGTATAGATCCATGAGGGGAACGGTCACCGCACGCAGGGCCACGCCTGCTTTGCGATACGCGATGATGCGAAAGCGATCTTCGCCCAGTATTTCCATCAGGTCGGCGATTGTGTCAAAGAGTTCAGAGACTTCTGCATTGGTAAAGACGTCGTCCGTCATGAATACTCGCAATACTGGAGGTGCTCCCCCCGAGAGGGTGCAATTTTGGGTTTATGTCGGTGAAAAACTAGAAAAGGCGCTTCTGTTCGCTTGCGGATCTGGGGTCGCGTAGCTGAGCGGGCACCGTCAAACCGAGGTGTTCGTACGCACGCGGGGTGACTATGCGCCCGCGTGGGGTACGTTGGAGCATGCCGAGCTGGAGCAGGAACGGTTCGTAGACGTCTTCGACGGCATCTATTTCTTCGGACAGCGACGCAGCTAACGTCGACAATCCGACCGGCCCACCGCTGAACAAATCGATGATGGCGCGCAAGAGGCGCCGATCGTTTTCGTCGAGGCCGAGGTGATCGACCTCGAGGGTCGTCAGCGCGATATTAGCGACATCTTGGGTAATCACCCCATCGGCGACCACTTGGGCGTAGTCACGGACGCGGCGCAACAGCCGATTGACGATACGTGGGGTGCCACGGCCGCGAGTGGCTATCTCGCGTGCTCCCTCGGGCGACATCTGGACGCCGAGAATTTTGCCGGCGCGGATGACGATATCGTTCAGGGCGTCCACTGAATAGAACTCCATGCGCTGGACGACACCAAAGCGATCGCGCAGTGGCGAGGTCAGCAATGCCAACCGGGTAGTGGCGCCGATCATCGTAAAGCGCGGCAGATTCAGGCGCAAATTGCGTGCACCGGGGCCTTTGCCGACGACGATATCGAGGGCAAAGTCCTCCATCGCGGGGTAGAGGACTTCTTCGATGGCACGGTTGAGCCTGTGGATTTCGTCGATAAAGAGAATATCGCCCGTCTGCATATTGGTCAAAATAGCCGCCAGATCGCCTTGACGTTCGATGGCGGGGCCGGAGGTGATTTTGATTTGGACGCCCATCTCGTTGGCGAGAATCATGGCGAGGCTGGTTTTGCCCAACCCCGGAGGACCATACAAGAGGGTGTGATCGAGTGTCTCGCCGCGTGCTTTGGCTGCATTAATGCTAATCGACAGTTGTTCAACGACCTTTTCTTGGCCGATGAATTCACTCAGCTTGCGCGGCCGCAGGCTTTTTTCGTCGTATTGCTCGTCATCCCCTGCTTGTGGGTTGACGATGCGCGGTGGCTCTGACATACCAACTCCTGATAGGGATGTGAGGGTATTATATGGCACGCATCGACCGACCGCACATATGTGCTAGATTGCCACGTACAAGCCCACCACGATAATCCCAGCCATGCGCACACAGCGCCCAGCAAAGACGGCTGTGGCGAATCGCCAATAGGGGACGTTGAATGCCCCGGCGGCCATCCCGGCAACATCGAACAACGGATTAGGCGGTGCCGACAGTGCAAACAGCGTAACAAACGAGCGCACCGGATGGACCATCTGGACTGCGACCCAACGTGCCATACGTGTGTCGGCAACGGCACCGCGCCCCGCACGACCGACGAGGTAGCCGCTGGTCTCGCCGACGACCGAACCGAGGCCAGCGGCCACTGCAATGAGCATCAAATCGACTGGTCGCGTTGTTTGTTGGGCGAGGTGCATCACCACCGGGATGTACGGCACCGGCACAATAATGGTAGCCGTGGCAATGGCGGTCAACGCAAAGACCCCGGCGATTGCATAATCGCCGAGACCTCTGTAGTCGAATGGAAGCATATAGAAGCCAAGATTGACAACAATCATGAGCATTGCCATCAACACCACGGCCCATGGTCGTTTGGGCACGGTTAGACCGATCTGCGTTGAATCTTGCGGAGGCGTAGCCACCAGCGTGCTGAGCCAGCCGTACCCACCAAGCCGATTGTCACTCCCAAGAGGGGCAACATGCTCGGTTCGGGTTGTGACGCGGCAAGCGGGACAGAATCTGCTGTGGCATTGGTCGCCGCTGCAGGATCCACCGGTGCCTCGGCGCTGAGTGGTGCGCTGACCGCTCCTTTGAGGCGAATCTGGTCGGGTGCGCTGACCTGATCGTACCCGAAGCCAAACAGCAAGGCCATACACAGGCAGGCAACCAACCCCAGTGCCGGCATAAACTGCCCACCGGGAGGGCTGACGAGCAACCAGCGCCAGCCACGTGCCTGCTGCATCGTCTGCCGGTCAAGGCGGAGCGAACGGGCAGGGCGTACCACGGGCATGTCGTTCATCAGCTCGCGTAACATGACCAGTTCAGTAAATGCGTCTGCGAGATCTGGTTCACGTACAAAGCGATCCCGCAAGCTAGCGCTTTGTTCTGCTGACAGTTCATTGTCTGCCAGGGCTTGTATCAGACTCATATCGGAAAGCGAAATAGTGCTCATGTCTGCCACATCTGTCTCTATGGTTCGTCGTTAGCAATAAGACGCCTGACCGTTGGAAAGAGTTCCGCCGCGACAAAAATCTCACGCAGGCGCGCACGCGCGCGGTTCAATCGCGACTTCACCGTACCGATATTTGCGCCGGTGACGATTGCGATTTCGTCATACGACATGCCTTCTATATCACTCAAAATCACCACTGTCCGCTGATCGGGTGGGATCTGTAGGAGTGCGACCGAAATCGTACGATGCAACTCAGCCCGCATGAGATGCTCTTCGGGATTGGGATTTGTGTCAGCAATTTGTAATGCGAGTGAATCTTCTTCTTCGCGTGCACTCGTGTCGAGGGACACACTCGGGTGGCGTTTGTTGGAACGCAACACATCGCGGCAGGCATTGGCTACGATACGCATCAGCCACGGTCTGAATTCGCCACGGAGTGATGGTAGGTGCCGATACGCCGAGATAAAGGAGTCTTGGGCGACATCGGCTGCCGCATCTGCATCGCCAAGCATGCGAAAGCACAAGCCGTAGACGCGATTTTGATAGCGCTCGACGAGTTGATTGAAGCTATCACTATCGCCGGCCAGTGCGGCTGATACGAGTATTTGATCTTCGCTGGGTGCAGTCACGCAACTAACCCTTTACCATGGCTTGAAGTATTCATGATGTGCGACCTGCTCTACAAATGCATGTGCATTTGTGTCATACACATGGCGGTGAATGGTTATGAAGTCACTGGTTATCTCGATAGTATTGTACGCGAACCGGTGCTTTTCGCGGCCTTTGCCTCGCCGCGATGTCGTCGTCCCCGACTGACAAATAATCGTACCGTGGCGCAGTGCAGGAACCAGGTCGCGGGTGTGACCAACATATGACAAATGGACATGCCCAGACAAGACTGCATCGATGCGTGCATCTTCTAACAGACGTGCAATCATCAGCGGCTGGCGCACCCCATTGCGGCGTCCGAGGCCTGGTGGTGTCAAGAGATGATGATGCATCACCAACACACGCCGATTCGCCGGAGGACAGGATTGGGCACTCGCGAGCAGCTGGGCGGTCGCAGCATTGGTCAGTCGACCGCCATCAACCGTCCATCCGTATGCGCTATTGGCACCGATGAGGCTGACCCCATCGAGGTGCATGACCGGCGCAACGTCGTCATTGATGTGCTGCCGATAGAACACATTGGGGTTGAATAACCGTTGCCATATATGAAAAAGCGGGATATCGTGATTGCCAGGGATGGTGAAGCGCGGCGTCGGCGCACGACGGAGCCAATCGGTGATTGTTGCCCATTGCGCTGGAATATCTGCACGCTGCACAAAATCACCCGACACCACAAATACGTCTGGCGCATACGCGTGTGCCTCTACGAGGACGCGCTCGGCGACGTCAGCGTCGAATGGTGGCCCCGCATGGACGTCAGAACAATGGAACAGGCGTATGGTCATGCCTGATCCTTCGGTGCCACAGTGCGTGCTTTATCCCAAGCGAGGCGGCCAATGACATATGCGACGTAGCCGCCGCCGATAAACACCGTCCCGACAAAACAATAGCGTAGCAACCCCACGACGTGATCCATACAACCTCATTTTACTGATACCAAATTGTAGCATACCACTAGAGTAGTCTCTGTTTGTATGGGATAATACCTTCATTTGATTGCATATGACTGCGTTCCAATCACGAGATTAGGCGCGCACTATGACTACCCTTCGGAGGCATGTGATGCGCCGTATTGCCTACTGCAGTCCCATTAATCCGGTACACTCAGGCATCTCGGACTACTCCGAAGAACTCTTGCCATACCTGGGGCAATACGTGGACATCACCCTGTATATCGACGATGGGGTTGTGCCTGCCAATCCGTTGCTCGGGCAGCACCTCACCATTCGGTCGTTATCAGCATTGGCACAGGACCACGCACAACACCCCTATGACGCCGTGTTGTACCATATGGGTAATAGCCCGGCGCACTTCCACATCTATGATGCAGCACAACGGACGCCAGGGGTGGTCGTTTTGCATGATTTGGTGTTGCACCACTTCATGCTGCAATATCACGCGGTCCATCGCCACGACATCGTGGGATACCGGGCGTTAGCTACCCAGTACTATGGCGCCGCAGGGACCCACATTGCCGACCGCATGCTCCAGGGTATCTTTGACGACGCGGTCTTTGACATGCCGCTCTGTCAGCCAGTGCTCCACAACGCACAGTTGCTCATCAGTCATAGTCAATACGTTGTCGATCACAGCGCACGCATCGCATCTGCAACACCTGCAGCGGTCGTCCCGATGGGCGTCCCCGTCTTGGCGCAACCGGATGCAGCACCATTCCGCGCCCAGTTCGATTTTGGCCAAAACCCGTTTGTGATTGCCTCTTTTGGCCACGTCAATCCCTACAAACGGGTCGAGCAAGTGCTCCGTATGCTCCGCAACCTGCGCCGTGCGGGGATCAATGCCCACTACATCATTGTGGGCAGCGTTTCGCCCAATTTTGCCCTGGCGGCGTTGGTGCGGCGCACAGGTACTGCAGATTGTGTCCACGTAACGGGCTATGTATCGGCACCAGACTTCAACGCATACGTCGCAGCTGCAGATGTGTGCATCAACCTCCGTCACCCCACCGCCGGTGAGACGTCGGCGAGTTTGTTGCGATTGCTCGCGGCAGGCAAACCGACAGCCATTAGCGCGAGTGGGTCGTTCCTCGAGATCCCGGCAGACTGTGCGATGCACATACCGCTTGATGCCACCGAAACAGATATGTTGACCGCGTGCGCATTCCTCGTCCACCAACACCCTGCGTTTGGTGCACAGCTCGGCGCACACGCACGCGCAATGGTCGAACGCGCCCACACCCTCAATCACTCTGCAGCACGCTATATGGACGTGTTGGCAGCGCACTACGGGTGGGAAGAGCAGACGATCCAACGACCAGCGTTGTGGGATGTCGTACCTGTATTTGACGAAAAAAATATCCGCCTCACACCCAAACCAGTTGTTACACGCGTCAGCGAACCAGCGGCATTACTTGGGACTGCCCGGGCCCACACAAAAACGACTCCATGGGCGGAGTCGTCTTTGCGTACCAAAATTGCGGATTTATTTGCTCCCAAAGGACGCTGAGCTCCTAGGATGCGCGGCGATCTGCTCGTTTGATGGGGTCAATAAAGTCTTCGCCGACGTTGGGCGGCAGCGCAGGCATGCCCTGTTGACACTGAGCCGGCAGTGGCCGCGGCGGTTTGATGCCAAAGTACGCCTGCATAATTTGGGTAGCAGCCGGCACCGCAATGGTAGACGAGCCATCGTTCATGTCGCCGCTCCCTTCGCTCAAAAAGACAACTTCAATCTCTGGGTTGTCATAGGGTGCAAAGCCGAGGAACCAGGAATGACTCTGGCGGACCACCACAGTACCTGTACCATTGGGATTTTTCGCGACAATCTCGGGACCGAACTCTGCAGTACCCGTTTTGCCGGCTATCAGAATACCCGAGCACTCCTCACGAGCGGCAATATTCACGCCCTCAACGACCGAACGGCGCATTCCTTGGCGCGAAATCGAATAGTAGGAGGGATCAAAGTCGAGCGTACGCACGATTTCGGGTTTGACTTCTTGGATAACCTTGCCATCAGGCCCAACGATAGCGCGCACAATCTGCGGCCGATAGACGGTCCCGGAGTTTGCAATGGCAGCACCGGCCACGGCGAGCTGGAGCGGCGTCGCCTCGAGATTCCCTTGTCCAATGGCAGCATTGTATGTATCACCAGTCGTCCATGCTGCCCGCAGGACTTGCTGCTTCCAACCGGGGGTGGGCACGCGGCCCGGCTCTTCACCGTAGAGTTTGATACCAGTCAATGCTCCAAAGCCAAACTTACCTAGCCCCGCTGCCAGTTTGTTAATCTGGAGTCCTTGTGGGATGGTCTGCTCATTGGGATTGAGATTGACCACACCTTCTTTGTTCCCGCCCGCCACCGTCATAAAGAAGATATTGGACGACCGCATCAGTGCATCGGTCACATCGAGCCAGCCGTTGTCACGCGGGGTCGAGTTGACGAACCGATAAAACCGATCCTCGACGTATTGGTCCTTGAGGATGAGCGCGCCTGGGTCACGGATGCGGGTATTTGGACCGATGACCCCTTCTTGGAGGGCCACCACTGCATCGAATTGTTTCAGTGTCGAACCCGGTGGGTACTGCCCCGAAATAACACGATTGGTCAGCGGTGCTAAACGCTGGTTTTCAGCCTTTTGGGCAGGCGGTGGATTCAGCAGGTTCGCCAATTCATCGGCTCGGGTCGGATCGACCCAGATGTTGTTGTTGTACGATGGCCAGCTGGCCATCGCCAAAACACGGCCGGTTTTGACTTCGATGACTGCAGCAGCACCACTCTGAAGGGGCATGTAGTTACGCTTGTAGGCGAACCGTTCGGGCATATTGACGCGGCGCCGTTCGGCTTCACGAATCCAATTACGCAAGATGAGTTCGACTTTGCGCTGGAGTTCGATGTCGATGGTAAGCACCACACTCTCGCCGTCTCGAGTTGGCTGGACGACCTGTGATGCGCGCACGGGACGTCCCATGGTGTCGACGACGACCGCTTCGATGCCCATTTGACCGCGCATCTCTTCTTCGTAACTCGATTCGATTCCGCTTTTGCCGATACGGTCATCGTTGAGATAGCGCGGTATCCCCAACTCGTAGGCATTGATTTTCTTTTGCAAAATACCGCACTCGACCGCATGCCCGATGGAATCGAGCAGACCAGCAACCCACGAACGGGCGGGATTCTGGCGCACCAATTCACACGAACCGACGCGCCCGATGTACCCCAACACATGCGACAGCGATTGGATGTCTTCACTCAAGGGGTAGCGCCGTCGATAGTCTTGTTCGATGACGACGCCAGGCAAATTTGCGGCGTTTTCTTTGAGTACCATGGCAATCGTCCGCGGGATGTCGCGCTTGACTGCAATTGTTTGGTAGCGCGGTGTATCACTGGTACGGACGAGGATTTCGACCGGATTCTCGAGTTTCAAGGTACGCGTAAACTGCTCGCTGAGGTGGAGCGCATCGACGCTTGCGCTGGGAGGAATCTCGCCGGTGAGCCAATTTTGCGTCTTGATTTTGTCGATTTGCGGCGCAATGTCCTCACCAAAAACGCGCAACATATCGGCACGCAATTCGGGACGCGTCGATATCTGGAGGGCAGGTGATATGACCAGCGTGCCGGTTATTTCGAGCGCACTGCTCAAATCAGCTAATGCGCTGTCGACGTCGCGCAGCAGGGCTGCGTCATCACTCTGGATGGGAGCATTCCACCGTGGCACAAAGCGCACAATCGGTGCATGTCGTTCGACGATTTGGGTTGCTCCAAACAAATGGTCGGCATCGACCGTTATGCGCAGTGGCAGGGTTTGGTCGGTACGGACAAAACTGCGGACATTGACCGCCGTCAACGACTTCTGGAGCGCTTCTCGCAAGACTTTATCGTTGTCGAGTACAATCGCTGGTGAAATCGTCAAAGTATTGGTCAACCCAAGCACCTGACTGAGTTGCGCAAAGACTTTGGCGCGTTCGGGTGATTCTTCTGGTGGCAAATCGCTCACACGAATGGCAACGGTGTAGATAGGCATACTTTCGGCGAGCAGGGTAGTCCCGTCCGATGCAAAAATTTCACCACGGATGGGTCGGATGGGCACGTAGCGGGTGGTGTTTACCGATGTCGAGTAGGTATGTCGATCCGCTTCGGTCTGGACAAGCTGCAACTGATAGAGCCGTCCTATCAGGACGCTAAAAACAATAAATACAATCAATTTTGGGACAAAAATACGCATGGCGGCCTCGCCTAATAGACGTCGATGGGGACTTCACCGCGACGAATGCCACGCCACGAGCGCAGCAAAAGAAACACCGGCAACGCAGGAATCAGAATGACCGCGAGTTCAGGGATAAATACCACCACCACATACTTGGTCAAATCAAATCCACCTACCAGTGCATATGTAAACAATATGTTGAAGCCGTGATACGTCAATCCACCGAGGACGACCGCCACGATGGGAAGCAGCCAGTTTTCGCTGGTAATGCGTGCCAGCACTGCGTATACGGCGAGCATAGCGAGCAACAGCAATATCGAGTGCCAGCCGAGCCACGTTCCACTCACGATATCGAGTACCAATCCTGCATAGAATGCCCAGCGGGCCACAATTGCAATTGGCTCGATGAGCACTTGAATCACGACCAAGAGCAGCATGGCATTGATGGCGACATGGAAGACCATTGGCAGCAGCATGCGTTGGCCTATGACAAAAAACGCCACAATCAGTAGCGTCCGCACCTCAAGCCAGACAACTTCTTCTATTTTGCGTCGCTTTGAATTATCCATACGTACCGTACTACTTCCGGATCGATATAGGGTTGGATTTCGGCGACTTTGTTACGGCCTTCGAGGCCGACCGATTTGACGATACCAACAGGGATATCAGCCGGGATGGCAGCATTAGGAAGTGATGGTCCGAACAATCTCGTCAAGCCAGCGGTGACCACACTGTCGCCTGTGACTATTTGGCCGTCACGTTCTATTTCGGTCATATGAAGCATGGCATCACGCTCTAATAGACCGCTTGCGACACCACGGATGACCGTGTCGCCATGATAAATCTGGACACTGACCAAACTACTAAAATCTGACACCAGCAACACATTGGCACTATTGGGTCCGACCTGATCGACAACACCTATCAACGCTGGTGGGCTGCTCTGGTATCGCGAAATAACGGCCATTCCGACGTTGACACCTTGATTGGTACCAACACCAATAATAGCCGTGCGACGGCCTTCTGACACAGTCTGGATACTAATATCGGTACCGATCAGGCGCCACGGATGTTCTTTTTCGATACGAAGTTGCTCACGCAAGCGTAGATTTTCGAGTTCGAGTTGCGGGATGCGAATAATTTGACCCTTGAGGTCGCTGTTTTCTTTGGCGAGGGCATCGCGATCGGTGGCAATCCGTTGGACATCCATCGAGCCAGCGAATGCATCACTCAGGCGCGACACCATGCTCTGGGTGCCCCCGAGTGAAGGAGCAATATAGCTCGTTATCATATTGCGAACCGGGGTCAAGACACCTTGATAATCAAGGAGAAAGAAGAGAACCGCCAAGAAAATAAGCACAGCGACGACGAGGGAGTTACCCCTCCCGCCGCTTCTCGAACGCACAGAAGACCGATCTCGCATAGCTTGCAGCCTCGCCCTTGTGTGACTAACGACCTAGTATTTGATGCGGCGCGTGCGTTGCGTCGCCGTCAAAATATCACGGTAAATGGGGTTGTGGATGTTTTCGACCATTTTGCCTGCACCCCGAGCCACGCACGAAAGGGGATTCTCGGCAACATAGACAGGCATACGCGTCTCGGCAGCGATACGACGATCGAGGCCACGCAACAATGCGCCGCCACCGGCGAGCACGATACCGTGTTCCATGATGTCGGCAACTAATTCAGGCGGCGTCTCTTCGATGGCAGCCCGGATGTCGGCAAGAATGGTATTGATTGGTCCGATGATGCCTTCACGCAATTCAACGCTCGACACCTCGACGGATTTTGGCAAACCAGTCAAGGCGTCACGCCCGCGCAACACAACCTTGAGTTCTTCTTCGAGTGGGTACGCGCTCCCTGCTGCGACTTTGGCACGCTCTGCCATGCGTTCGCCAATATGGAGGTTGTATTCACGGCGGGCGAATTCGATGATTGCTTCATCGATTTCGTCCCCTGCAGTACGAATGGAGTGATTCACCACGATGCCGCCCAACGAAATGATAGCCACCTCGGTGGTACCGCCACCGATGTCAATAATCATCGAGCCGATGGGTTCGTCGACCGGCAAGCCTGCACCGATGGCAGCAGCCATTGGTTCTTCGACGACATATGCATCGCGTGCATTGGCATTGAGGGCAGCGTCACGGGCAGCCCGCATCTCGACCTGGGTCACACCAGAGGGAACACCAATAACAACGCGTGGCCGTGGCGCAATCAAGCCAAACGAGCGGTCGTGAGCTTTTTCGATGAAGTGTTTGATCATCTTTTCGACAACGTCAAAATCGGCGATGACGCCATCTTTTAACGGACGGACGGCGATGATGTTGGCAGGCGTTTTGCCGACCATGGCTTTTGCTTCTGCACCGACGGCAATGACTTCTTTGGTCTTGCTGTCGATAGCGACGACGGAAGGCTCTGAAATAACGATACCGCGCCCGCGCACATGGACTAATGT
Organism: Roseiflexaceae bacterium; assembly: GCA_947474225.1. GTDB lineage: Bacteria > Chloroflexota > Chloroflexia > Chloroflexales > Roseiflexaceae > UBA965. The sequence continues at coordinate 12,791 of CANJHS010000056.1, forward strand.
ATTGGCAGTACCGAGGTCGATGCCGAGGTCACGCCCAAATGCACCGAGTATTGAATTAAGTGGGTTGGAGAATCGCACACATAGCTCCTCTAGAATGCGCTTTGCAGCACATATACACACGAGTGAGCGCGTCTACAACAGCCGACCGACATCTGCAGATGCATCCTTGCAAGGGACAGTGGTGGTCAACCGCATAGCCACGAAAATATCTCTGAGCTTAATGCTCTTCGAAAACGGCTTTGACGCGGAACATTCCCAAGTCAGTATCAACACTATTGCGGATTGCCGCCACCCGGTCCAGTGATGGCCAGTTGGCATCGGTACGTAGTGCATTGACCAAATCTGTCACCTGTGCAGTTGGTTCAACGCCAGTCACATCGACGGCTTGGAGGGCACTGACATGCTCCAAAATCCGCGAAAGTTGACTCTGCATTGCATCTATTTCTCCATCGCTCAGACGGAGGCGCGCTAAATCTGCGACACGGACGACTTCTGCACGGGTTAACGACATGGCTTCACTCACTTTGTGTTGCGTACTAAGGCTATAGTACCAGATATTGAGTCAGTACCTATAGCACCCACCTGAGACTCATGGGGTTGGCGTGACGACAATGGTCGGTGTTGGGCTCGCTGATGGGGTTGCAACGACAATTGCCGTCGGGCTGGGGGGCGCTGTTGCATCGGCTGACGTCGTTAGTGTCGGCGTCAAAGCAGCAGGTGGTGCATCGATAGTCGCCGTGGCAGTTGCTTCCCCACTCACAGGGGTGCTTGCCTCCCCGAGGCGCAGAATTCGGATGAGCGGCAAATCATTGAGGAGTCGGATATCGTTGGGCAGATTGAGTTGAATCTGGCGCATCGGATTAGCTTGGTCCCAGGTGCCGACGCGCACCTCGGGCGAGATACCGTTCAGGCCGTTGCGTTGCGAATTAGTGCCCAGGCTCATGTCGAGCATAATCACCGCCGGCACTGCTTGCATCAGCATGCCATCCGGCACATCCAGCAAGGTAATCGCATACGGCAATTTGACGCGCAACGGCTCCGCGGATTTGACAACCGTAATGACTACATCCACCGCACGAGGAGTGCCTTCGGCCAGGCTGACTTTCGCACCCAAATTATTCGTCAAAAGCACGGTCTGCGTCAGTGTCGCGGTAGCCTCCATTACGTCAATGGCGTCAGTGCCGATTGAAGATATGCCGTCCAGCGCGCCTGCTTCGCCACTGACCGTCACGAATATCGGATTGACCTTGATGTCGCTGATGCGATACCCAGGCGCTACCGAACCGCGCAGTGTGGGCACGATGACGACTTGCTTGCGCACGGACGAGGGGTTCATCACCACTCGGGCAGTAATCTGCGCCGGAGTCAGGGTCAGTCCTTTGATGATTTTCCCCAGTTTGTCCTTGAGGACGACCTCGGCATCGATGGTATAGTCGGCGCTTCGCGACATGATGTCGATGGAATACTGCGCGGCAGAGATACTACTCAATAACCCGGCCGGCCCAGTGACGCGTATCTTGCCATTGGTAGGCTCCGAGATACTAATCGTCGGCTTGTATAAGGCAACATCGTAACTGTCATTACCCAAAACCCGGTCGACTGCGATGTCTTCTTGTTTAAGTGTGTCGACACGTACGGCGATCTGGGCTGGCTTGGATTCTGCTTTGATGTAGCCGAGCCCCTCATCGGGTGCCACATTGATAGCCACGAGTTGTTCGCCGATGCCGACCTTTGACACGTCGATGGTGGCTTTAATGTTTTCGTCGGCGCGTAATGCATTAATCGTCGCCTGCGACGCATAGACCACCACCTCGACCATCGGCAATGTCGTATTCTCTTGTCCGAATTCGTCGACGAGGACGTATCCCTCAGGCAAGCCGACTTTCTGCACCTGTAGTTTGATGGTGGTTTTGGTGCTGGGATTATTGGTGATTTCGACATAGATCCACAACCCGACTGCCACCAAAAATGCAATCAGGAAGCGTTGCCAGACAATATTTCGTAACTGCTTCATATGCGCACCGCGCTCTTTTTGTCTTCGACATGCAACAACGTCGTCAAGAGCATCACGATACTCTCTTCGGAAAGTTTGCTGGTCATCTCGCGGTTATAAAACAACGAAATCGTGCCTGTTTCTTCTGAAATCACCAACGCAACAGCATCGGAGTACTCTGTAATGCCACGTCCGGCCCGATGGCGCGTCCCATAGTTTTTGACCCCACCGATGTCTTGGCTCAACGGCAATTCCACGCGGGCCGCCAAAATGCGCTCGCCGCGGATCAGCACAGCCATGTCGTGGAGCGGTGATTTGGGCAAGAATATTTGCTCGATTAGGTCACCACTGACTTTTGCATCCAAAATACAGACGTTGTCGCGCAGGTACTCCTGCAGTCCGACATTGCGTTCAAACACAATCAAAGCCCCGGTCCTGCTCTTTGACATTTTGATTGCTGCCTGGGCTATCGTACGTATCATATCGGAACGACCATCGCTACTCGTTTTGGCGTTCCGCCATTCGCGCAGTTGCGTCCACAAATCATTGAATCGTTCGTTTTGGCCCACAGACTCCAGCAACCGCCGTAATTCGGGTTGGAACACCACCGGGATACCCACGACCAGCGCTGGCTGCAACAACGTCGTCACGATCCAATGGAGCGTGACAAACGGCGACGCAGTGCTAATCAACAGCAACACAATCAGCAGGACGATGATGCCCTGGATAATCTGGATTGCACGCGTGCCGCGGATTGCCCCCCACAGCAGGTACAACACGACGGTAACGATGGCAATGTCAATCCAGATGAAGTACCAGCTGGTACCCACCCCAGAGCTCCCGAATGGATTGAGTTCTGTGAACAATCGCCAAAAAATATCGCTCATACCCGTCCTGCGTGACCTATTCTGTTCTTTGTATTACGTATTGTAGTATGCGAAAAGGTTGCTGGCAATAGGCGGACATCTTATAAACAGCTGATGCGCTTGTCGGTCATCGCGCTGTCGTGTTCGGTGTGTGTCAGAGCGGAAGCTTGCGCCGTTTGCTCGATGGAAGGCGCCGATAGTCGTCCCCATCCATAATGATGAATTCTTCACAGATGGCGCGGTCCGACATACGTGAAAAAACTCGTGGTTCTATTTCTTCGGGACGGCGATTGCTCGTGATGACCGTCGGCAAACGTCCATTGTAGCGATGATTAATAATCTGGAACAACTTTTCGCGCGCCCATGGTGTGGTGTTTTCGGTGCCCAAATCATCCAAAATCAATACCGCGGCGTCGCGGATGAGCTCGAAGCGCTGATCGTATTGGATCTCGCTACTCGGCCCAAAGGTCGACCGCAGGTGGTCCAACAAATCGGGTACCACGGCAAACAACACACGGTAATTATGGACCAGTAACTCGTTGGCAATAGCGCTGGCAAGATGTGTTTTGCCGGTGCCGTAATTCCCAAACAAGACAAGCCATCCCTGCGGTTTGCGGGCAAATTCTTGTGCTTTGATGACCGCACGTTTGACTCCGCGCATCTCGGCATCAAAGGTACCGAAGGTTTTGTCGGCAAACGCAGCCAAATTACTCATTTCGAGCAGTTCAGCAGCGGTGCGGGATTCTCGTTCGGCGAGTTTGCAGGAGCATGGAATGAGCAGCCCGAAGCGTGGGTGCCCGTACGGCACCGATTCTTTGTAATATCCGATGCCGCCGCATTCTGGGCAGGTGTTAGAGGTCACTGGTATCACTCCCTCGGCGGAACAAGTCGCCGTATGCACCCTCGGTATATTGATCTGCCGACAGACCCGGCTCGCGCAGATGACTGTCGCGGCCGTCTTTGGCCCACTTCTGCAGGATTTTGTTGATGTAGCGCCACGACCGCACATTGGCGACGACTGCTTCACGCACCGCCTCGGCGAACCAATGCGCCGGATAGATCCCTGCCGCCGCGCGCAATTCGGCCAAAAGCATCGGGGTGACTACGCCGATGTGTTGTTCGTAGAGACGCAACACGTCGGGGGTGGATTCTTCGCTGATGGTTGTAACCGGGTCGGCGTAGACTTCGGCCCAGCGGCGATTTTCACGCGTATCGACCAAATACCAATTCACCGCACGGCCGTGTTGA
>CANJHS010000057.1 GCA_947474225.1 Roseiflexaceae bacterium
CTTGGGGCTGCCTTCGATGCCAGCTTTGCTACAATCAACCCAAGCCAGGTACGTCGACTCCGGATTGGTGATGGTCAACTGCGGCATGAACTTCTTCACATAGTCGATGGCAAAATCACGATTGCCTTCGTAATACTTGTTCGAAGCCTTCAGCCATTCATCGCCATATTTGTATGCCGCCAAAGCTCCCACATACCCAAAGATCCCTGCATGCGGCACAATTCCGGCCTGTGCCTTGATGTACTTTTTGCGCAATTCTGGATTTTGAATAATTGCATAGCTGAATCCCAAACCCGGGATGTTGAAGGTCTTGCTCGGAGCCATCAGTGTGATGGTGTTCATTGCAATTTCGTGCGACAGGGACGCCGTTGGGATGTGCTGGCGACCATCGAGAATGAGGTCACAGTGAATCTCGTCGGAGCAGATAACTATGCCTTTATCAACGCATATTTTGGCCATGCGCTCGAGTTCAGCACGGTTCATCAAGCGACCGGTAGGATTATGAGGATGACACAAAATAAAGATTTTGGTGCGTTCGTCAATAACTGCACGGAATGCGGCTTCGTCGAATTCGTAATTAATGATGTTGCCTGTTTGCACCATCTTGAGTTCGGCGGTCTGCGTGACCATGTCATGGTTCGTGGCTGCGTTGAGAATCGGCGGGTAGTTTGGTGTCTGTACCAAAATCCCGTCTCCGGCTTTGCCCGCAGCACGGGCTGCAATGTTGAAGCCGGTGACGACGCCTGGCACGTATACAATATCTTCTGGCGTAATCGTCCAGTTATAGAGCTTTTGCATGCGTTCGACCAACAGTGTTTTGAGTTCTGCAGGCTCGCCTGCGTACCCGAAAACTCCATGCTGGGCACGTTTGGTCAATGCTTCGATAACTTCGGGCGGTGAAAGTATGTCACCATCAGCTACCCACATTGGTAGGATGCCATCCCCGTACAAATTCCATTTGATGCTGTCCCCACCACGCCGATCGACGACTTTGTCGAAATCGAATTGCATGCCGGCCTCCTCATATATACACAAAATGCGTGCCTGCAGTATACACTACCTGCTTGGTTTTTTTGAACGGGGCAGGAGCGAACGTAACATTTTGTCAAATCATGGTCACCGCACTATCAAATCTATCTTTCTTGTCAGTTACTAAGAATGCAAGGATAAGAAGAAACAGAGAGTTTTGTTCATTTATAGAGCAACATTGTCGTAAACCACACACTGTTTGGTTACCGTACGTTCAATAATGTAAAAGGGAACTATGTGTGTAAACAATAACAAATGCGTATGTATTCCGCCATAAACGAAAAATCTGTACGTACCAATCGTGAATACTCAATTGTGCCGGCTGGAAACACAATATAATGAACCATTGTTCTATACGAGGAGAATATGAATTTACCTTCTCTTCTGATTCTCCGTGCACTCATCCAAACAATCATCCGGCGGATGCTGGCGCAGCCATTTTTATTGTTTGTTGTCTGGATCGGCTTTGCGATTGCCATTGGCTTAACCGTGAGCATTCCTGTATATGCTGAAGCAGCGGGATATCGCTTGCTAATAAATGCGATAAGCGAAAAGCAACTTCCTGGCACACGACTACCGCCTTTTTCCCTCATCTACAAATTCGGCAGTGCAAAAACAAAACCCATCACCTACGAACAGTGGCGCAATGCAGACAACGCGCTCGACAATGTGCGGGGGTACGGGATTGATTTGCCGATCCCACCGCGCGTGCGCTACGCAGCAACGGAAAAACTCGACGTACACTTCGCTGATAGCAAACCAACCACCCCGGGTCTGGTACGCGCCAGGATTGGGTTCATCAGCGACTTTGAGTTGCATGCACGACTCGTGTCAGGGCGCTTCCCCGCTGAATGGGATGGGAAGGGGCCACTCGAGGTCATCCTTGCAGAAAACACTATAAACAAGAGCATTATCCTGCTCGATGACGTGCTCCAGGCGACAAAGTATGGTGGATCGTATGCACTCGACCAACAAGTAGTGATTGTTGGTATTTGGCAACCCAAAAACGATAACGAATTATATTGGTATGCACCTGCAGCTTCATTCAGCGATGTGCTGTTTGTCCCCGAAGCGAGCTGGAAAAAAGTTGTCAATCGTCCACCTGCTGCATTTATCGACCAGGCCGGATGGTACTCCGCCTATGATGGGGTCGGCATACAGAGTAGCAAAACAGCAGCACTCACCGCTGGTATCACAACGTTGACGAGTGAACTGGGTCAGATTCTACCTGGTGTGGATTTATTCAAATCGCCACTCGAACAACTCGAAAAGCAACGCACAGAAGTACGCACATTGACCGTTACATTATTGCTGTTTGGCGTGCCCCTTATTGGCTTGCTCCTGGCATTTGTCTGGCAACTCGCAGGGCTCTTGGTTGCACGTCAGGAACTCGAAATCGCCGTGCTACGCAGCCGCGGCGTCAGTCGCGCTCAATTATTGGGATTATCACTGCTTGAGGGAATTCTCATTGCGCTTGCCGGCCTCACAGCCGGCCTCCCGCTCGCGCTCGGCTTTGCGCGAATTATCGGCTTGACACAATCATTCCTCCATTTTGGAACGCTGAACGTTCCACCGCCCGTTCTGCTGCCCGAAAGTTACCTACACGGCCTCATCATTGCAGCATTCGCAATCCCTGCGATACTCATCCCCGCGATTGCGCTGACGCGAAACACCATAGTGACCCTCCGCCAAGGACAGGCACGTCAACGCAAAAAACCGTGGGCAGAGCGCTTCTACATTGATTTTCTTTTACTCATCCCGGCTTGGTACGGATATCAACAATTGGCCGTCGGGAAATCTCTCGCAGTACCGGGACTTGATGCGACCGGCTCGCTCAGCGACCCATTCCGCAATCCATTGCTACTCCTCGCCCCGGCATTATGTATTGCCGCCGGGACATTGATTATGATTCGTTGCTTTCCATATATTATTCGTTTCATTGCATGGCTCATCGAACGATTACCAGGCATCGCGATGATTTCTGCATTGAGGCAGTTAGCCCGTAATCCAACGAGCCTACGTGGCCCCACCCTTTTACTAATACTTACCATGAGCCTCGCTACATTCACTGCATCGATGGCACGCACGCTCGACCAATACAGCACCGACAGGGCCTACTATCGCAGCGGTGCAGACTATCGACTATTGCCTCGGACCGCTGTTGCCTCCTCGGCTGATATCGCCGGCGAACCGCCTAATTTGCCGGATCCTGATTTGCTCCAAAACGGCACTCAATTGTCCTCTACGTCAGGTGAACAATCAACCAACATATCTCTCGATTATGTCTATGTGCCAGTTTCTGACTTTGCACGAATTCCTGGCATAGACACGGCAACCAACGTGGCGGTTAGCACTGCAGATATCGTGGTCAATGGACAACCTTCAGCAGGGATCCTTTACGCAATTGACCCCAGTACATTCACCCAAGTCGTCGGCAAAGCGTGGCGACCCGATTTTGATGCACGACCGCTCGGCGAGATTATCAATGACATGAGCGCAAACATGGATGATGCAATCATCAGTGCACAATACGCCATCGATGCGAATCTCCATGTGGGCGATAGCATCACGGTCGTATCTGATAGTCTCGGCACACGAAAGCCTATTTCGCTCGTCGTGAAAGCAATTGTGAGCTTCATGCCCACACTCTACAACGAAGGCAAACCATTCATTCTTGCCAACTACACGTATATCGTCGAAGAACTCGGCGGAAATTATGCCTACGAAATCTGGTTGTCGAGTCACACAACAACCAACCTGAATGCAGTACAGGCAGAAGCATTTCGCAATAATTTACGCGTGATGCCATATACCCCCAATGCGTTTATCACTGCAGAAATCCTCCAACCACAACGTCAAGGACTCTTTGGTTTACTCTCCGTCGGCTTTTTCGCAACTGGCGTTATGTCAATGATAGGAATGCTTGCGTATGTCTTGCTTACACTCCGCAAGCGCAGTGTCGAATTCGGTGTGCTCCGGGCAATAGGCATTCGGGCAGGCGAATTACGGACTTCACTGAGTCTTGAGCAAGTCATCACCATCGGGTTTGCAACGATAACGGGGATATTCGTTGGGGTACTCACCAGTTACCTTTTTCTTCCATTCCTCAAGGTACGGCAAGGGACATTCCCCGAGACTCCACCATTCCTCGTGCAATTCGCTGCACTCGACATTGGGTATATCTGTGCAACAGCAGTCGCATTAATGGCGCTGATCATTGCACTGGAATTACTCATCGTCCAGCGCATGCGTATCGGCGAAGCGGTCAAACTCGGTGAAGCAGTCTAAGTAGTCACATCAGTGAATGCACTGTGGTATGATGTTCGAAAATACGCATCTACACGAAAGAAAACATCGATGACAACACGTGCAACACCCAAATTTACGGGCATCGAAACATATCCAGACCGGTTGGGTCGATTCACCGTACGCTTCGCCAGTGACTGGCATAAATTTGACCTCGACCACGGCAAAGACGGGGTCCTCGTTTCACCATCTGCTACTAACACTGCCACCTATGTGGCTGTATGGGTGGACAAGCTCGACTTCCAGGCGGTCGCAGAAGACGCCGATGACTTGTCCGAAGCATTCGACAAAGGTTTGAAGCAGCTAACTGAAGTAAGCATCCTCGAATCAGAAAATTTAGTCATCGGCAATCTCGTCAAACTCGAACGGTTTTACACCTTTCGTGAGGATGGCATCATCAGGAAGCGCAAAGTCTGGGCGATGTATGTAGCAGACTGGCTGATGGTACTGACATATCAGGGCGAGACAATCGAAGAATGGGATCACTGGTATGCAATGGCAAATCAATCGTTCTTCCATTTCGTTATTCCGCCAGAGTTGTTCTACGCCACTGACCGCGATTTAAACAAAAAAGGTACTCCAGTGGCACGTGTACCACGCGGCAAACCCAAAATTTAATCGGCCACAAAAAACACCCCGCTCGCCATGCGAGCGGGGTGTTTCCTTTGCTGCTATTGGTCAGCCCAGGTCATATACGTCGCCAAAGATGCGTTGTAGTAGATATGCAGAACTTGATTGAAGGTCACCTGCTGCGCTGCATCAAAAACTTCTGATTCTTCATCGCCGTATGCCACGAGCATTGCCAATTCAGGGTGATACTCATCTTCACCAGGGGGAATAACGAGTGCTAGCCATTGATCTGGATAGCGTGACTCTATGCCGCGCACATCTTCAATTTTGCCTCGTTCGAGCATACCGGTATACGGACAACCACAATCGCAATTTGGACCACAACTACTATGGTCACCAGTGCCACACGACGACATACCATTGCCACCGTGTTCTGCACTCGTGAGACGAACTACTACAGGCATCGCAACTCCTCACCACAGTTACATGTGGATGGCATGACCTTCGGCTGCTGCATGTGCGGCCTCACCGAGTGCTTCGTACAGGGTTGGGTGTGCATGAATGGTGCGCATCAATGACTCTGACGTCGCCTCATGAGAAAGGGCAACACCGCCTTCGGCGATCAACTCGGTGACCCGTGGCCCGATGAGATGCATGCCCAGAACCGCATCATATTTCTTTTCAGAGACGATTTTCACGAATCCGTTTCGCTCCCCGAGGATGGTTGCTTTGCCATTGCCTGCAAACGAGAATTTGCCGACTTTGACATCGTAGCCTTTCTCGCGTGCTTTTGCTTCGGTCATCCCAACACTGGCAATCTCCGGTGTGCAGTATGTACACGCCGCGATAATGCTGTAATCGATAGGCTTTGGGTTATGGTTGGCGATAACATCTGCAGCCAAAATACCCTCTGCGGATGACTTATGTGCCAACCACGGAGTAGTAATTGCACAGTCACCAATAGCATATACACCCTCTACATTAGTGCGCATCGATGCATCAACTGTGATAAACCCACGCTGATCGAGTGCGACACCACGCTGCTCAATGCCGAGATTGCTTGTATTGGCAACAATGCCAACACCGACCACCGCACGTTCTGCTTCGACGATGAGCTCTTTGCCGTTCACATCGGTTATGACAGCTTTAACACCTGAACCTGTTTTGCTGATGCTATTGAGTTTTGCACCCGTGTGAATGACAATGCCTCGTTTTTCGAGTGCTTTGGTCAATTCCGCACTGATTTCTTCGTCTTCGTTTGGCACGATGCGCGGCAATGCTTCAATAAGCGTAACCTTGCTCCCAAACGTACGAAACATCGAAGCGAATTCCACTCCAATGGCACCAGCACCAACGACCAATAACGAAGCAGGGATGTGCTTCATACTGAGCGCTTGCCATGAAGACAGAATATACTCGCCGTCAAAAACAGCCCCAATTGCGGGGATTTCACGGGGGCGAGCACCCGTAGCCAGAATAGTGTTTTTGGCAGAAAGAATGCTCTTAGCTCCGTCGGCAGCAGTGACCACTACATTGCCGCGATCACCAAGCATGCCTGCGCCATTGACGACCTCAATTTTGTTCTTTTTCATCAAAAACGACACACCGGCAGTCATCTGTTTGACAACGCCGTCTTTATTTTTGATGGTGGCATCCCAGTCAATGGTCGGTTCTGCAACCTTGATACCGAATTTTGCACTGCCATGGATTTCTTCAAACAAATCTGCAGTGTGTAATAGTGCTTTGGTAGGTATACATCCCACATTTAAGCAGACACCGCCCATATACTGACGTTCAACAATTGCAGTTTTGAGGCCGAGTTGTGCAGCCCGAATTGCAGCTACATACCCGCCGGGTCCAGCACCGACAATGACGACATCATATACTTTATCACTCACAGTAGTACCTTCCGACTAGAATGCCCTAACCGGTGTTTATTCTACCACCGAATCACTCCCACGATGTACCGTGCTTGGCGAGATTCGGTCAATCATCGATTTTCTATAAAGGCTTCTTCCATCAACGTCACATAGCGAGCAACTTCTTCAATGGCAATGCGTTGCTTCCGATACAGGTCAGATTCGCTTAATGCCAGCCGATGCGCAATATCACGAATCTTGCGACCTTGGATGTAACGTAAGTCGAGAATGTTATACAGCATCGATTCATTTGCGGTCAGCGAGCTGTCGATATCCGGTTTGAGTGTCTCGATTGCCTGTCTGAGCACAAGCTGCAGGGCTTTTGGGGGCGGAACGCTTTGTTCTTCGGTTTGTCTTTTTACCGACTTTAGTGTAAGCAACGGGCTATCAGATAATTTCGGCCCGCCCCAAAAATGGGTCAATGCATCACGTACGAGACTAATGAATTCTGGCAACATTGCCACGTCATCTTCGAGTCCCTGCAGCGCTTCGGGCGTTGCTTGCTCAATCCGCGAACTCACCCGTTGCAACGTCGACATCTCGGGGGCCATGGTGCGTAGTGTATCAAACAACCGTTGCTGGAGCTGTACCATTACTAACGCATGTTCAATTTGATGTGTGAGCGTTTGTATCAAATTGGCAACATCACCTGATCGCATAGAATCGTTTGCAAGGATACCCATGACGCCAATAATCCGTTGGTCTGGGTCGCGTAAAAGTTGGAACCGATACCCCATGTGTCGGTATTGTTCGGGGTCAGAATCTTGAGAGAGCTCGCTGATGAGTTTATCTAACGGCAACGACTCGCACAAAAGGCGCACACTGCGTCTGGTACCATAAAGCATCTTTATGCTATACACACCGAATTCATCCGGTGCAGCCACAAACGCTGAATCACAACGACTAGCCCCACATATCACGGTCAACGTATTTTCGAGTAAGCGACGTAGGTCCGCTTGCGTAAATGCAGTGCGCGGGAGGGTACGTAAATAATCGATTTCTTCTTGGTCACTTGCATAGATAAGCGTATCCAGTAATGGACGGATACGACTAACCAAAACCGGCATAATCACCGTCATCACCATGATGCCAAAAACCGACCACACGTCGGTTGGCAATCGGGTGATCCGCGCAAGAATAGGTACCACTTGTAAGAACAAAATGATGCTCATGCCAATGAAAGGTCCGTACAACCACCAACGCATGAAATCGTGTTTGACAATGCGATCGGGTTGTGTGGTCCCGACAAAGGTCGCACTATACGCGAGTACCACTGTCAGAATTCCCGAAATAGGGGCTGCCATTGTCGCAAGCGTGACTTCGAGAAACCCCGGCAACTGATAATTCGTCGGCAATAACGAAAGGACCGGGAACGTCAACAGAACTGGTCCGTACCAGCCCAACAACATGTACCCTATCCTGCGGCGCAAACCAGGAGTCAGCACGTCACTTCGAAGCCGCCAGAGAATAATCCAAGAAACAGTGGCAACAGTAAACGCATACACCGCAATAAAGACAAATAATGGCTTCGGAGTCAATGCAGGAACCAGACCCGTGCGAATTGGCATCGAGACAAATGCGTCTGTCAGCAATCCCAAACCGATTCCAATAACGGCAATTGCATAATTCACTATTGTAATGGCAATATGTGGGGACCGTGATTTGAGTGATGCATTGAGTCCGAGTACCATATGTAACAAGCACGCTGGTACCAACAATATGCCGACCCATACAAATCTGAGTAACAACTCGATGACAATCGAATCATGAGCCAGACGAACCAATACGCTTGCCACCGACACCGAAACTACGGCAAACAATAATGTCGTCAGCGCACGCGCAGTCGTAGCGCCCCACGCGCGGATTGTCATGTATGCACATAGTGAAAACGTGACAACAAGGATGACGTTACCGACCACTCGATTAATAAGGATGAGATATTCACTGTACACGCTATCACCTAAGAACGATATTCAAACTGCATACCGTACAATGCTACGCGCGGACAATCATAATCACCGCGACCGAAAAGAGAATTTGCACAACGACAGATGCTCCTTGGAGCATGCGAGCAACAAGTTTTTCGTAGCGAAAAAACACCATAGCGCCAAACATGTTTACCAACGTGACACCAAATGCTGCTAATGGAAGAAACAGTGCTTGGTGACGCGGGCGTAGTTCCGAAACACCACCGACAGCGTCAAAGCGCATCTCAATTTGTGCAGGTAACTGTGGGAAGTACCTAGCCAAAACACCAAATGCAAAAATATTCAGTACTAATGCAATTATCAATAAATAGATACTGCTAATATCATTCCAAAATGGGGTATTAAACCATGGACCATAGACTACTTCAATCGAATGCTGTTTGGTGGCACCGAGATGCCGACGTTGCTCGAGTTCTTGGACAAAAATTTCTATTTCATCTGGTGAGATAGCATACGTACCTTTGTGCGTCACAATGAAGATACAACGTCTCGGTGGGATGGTGCTACGCACCATAACCGAAGCTGAATCAGCAGAATTCCCTGTGCCCCAGTAGCATCCGATACCTTGAATTATCTGTACTGGCAGACCATCTACTCGAACACCAAAATCGAGTCGGACGATGTCGTCTAGCGGGACCATCTCTTGGTTGCCGAGTGAACCAATGTACACCACATTACGATCTAATCCATACCACAAGCTGACAACTTGGATGAATCGCATCCAAGAGGTACCTGCAAGGAAGACCATAGCCAGAAAACAGAGAAAACGGAGGAAAAAATCGAGATCGATAGACCAATCAGCTGCAAGTCCAGAGAACCGTTGTGCGCACAACCACCCAAAGAAAAGGCTACCGGCGCTAAATACCAACGCAAGAGCGAGAGCCAACCAGCGTCCCGCTGAAGGGAACGGCTTCCATCTACGCATTGCCTGCTCCTTCGCCTGTATGTACAGAGAGGTAGCTACCGAACGCTACCTCTCTGAAACGGGTACTATGGCTGCTTTGTTGGGGTCGGGGTCATAGTTGGGAACGGTGCAATTGTTGCTGTCACTGCTGGTTCAGGAGTATCGGTAGGATACCCGCCGAGCGCTGCAGTAGGTGCGACCGGGGCTACGGTGGTCGGGGCAGCAACAGCAGTCTCTGTTGGCTGGACTGCATACGTGACAGGGTACTTGGTTGTCGTCGTTGGCATCCATGCTTCGAATGCTGCGGTCCGTGCGGTAGCTAACTGATCGTCCTTCGTTGGCACCGTCATTGCATTCAATTTAATGATGTGCCAACCAAATGACGTCTTGATAAGATCAACAGTAACTCCGCCCTCTTTGAGACTCAGCGTCGCTGCGACATATTCAGGTGCAAAAGTGGTCCCAGCTACCGAACGCCCAGTTTTGTCGAAGGAATCCATTTTGCCGTCTTTTTTGCGACTGGTGAAATCTTCAGATTCGCTGGCTGCGGTCTTACCGAAGTCAGCACCACCCTGGATCTTGGCAAGAAGCTCAAGTGCCTTGGGTTTCTTGGCGTCATACAGCGCCTGAATTTCGGCTTCTGTGGCATTCTCCGGGACGTCTACACGTACCAATATTTGGCTTGTTTGATACCCTGTGGGCTCTAACGAAGCGGTGAATCCTTCAGTTGGGACAAGTTTCGCCTTAATGGCTTCAATCAAAACCTGACGACCATATTGAAGTCGCAATGCCTGCTGGAAGTCGTCACGCGTTAATATACCCGTGGATCCAACTTCTTTGAGGCTATCAACATAGTTTTTGAAAATTTGATCCAAGATGGGGGCGACAAGTGTGCCAGCTTTGGCTGCATCAGGAGATGCAGTGGGGGCACCCTGGGTAGGACGGATAGTCATGGTGGGTTGCTTGCCACCAGGAGTAGGCGTCGCGCCAGTCGGTGTTGCATCAGCAGCTACAGCAGCTGCACCGAAAACCTGACCGTAATCATGAATGAATGCTTGATCAGCCATTCCTTCATCAGCGCTGATGTTGTATTGTTCGGCAGCTGCTTTTTCAAGGGTTACACGGTCAACCCACTGCTGGACCACGACACCATCTGGCTCATTAGCAACAGAAAGCGCAGCAACTTCAGTCTCCAGGTACGGGTTTTGCTGTTTGAATCGTTCTGCAAACTGGCCACCGAACGATGCAAGCAGGATGTTCTGCGCTATCTGTGAAGCGAGATTTAATCGCTTTTCTGTGACATAGCCCGAGCGCGTTAAACTCTGCCCTGCAACTGTAGCAACACTCTTGGATGGCACATAGACCCGGTCATACAACACACCAGAAATAGCGGCGACGACCGATATAATGATTGCCGAAAAGGTTGTAATAATCACCAAACGACGTCTGCGCTCTTCGCGGCCGCGTCGGGAATGATCACGATTGTAGGCCACACGACGTGCTTGTTCGCGGGCTTCGTTTTTTGACTGCGTCATGCCCGTCCTTTCTGCTGAGTCCAATTACAATGACAAGTGCGGTGCGTAGTGACGCACCGCACTGTGTAAGAGCTACATTCAGCTCCGGGTTGTTGAACCGACAAAGGACATCAAAGCCATCTGGCGTGCGCGTTTGATGGCAGTGGTCAATGAACGCTGGTGTTTGGCACAGGTCCCGGAACGGCGGCGTGGCAGAATTTTGCCGCGCTCAGAAACGAAACGCTGCAAGCGCTTCAGATCTTTGTAGTCTACAGTACCGATTTGGTCTACACAGAAAATGCAAACTTTACGGCGCCCGCCAAACTTACGGCGTTGGGCTGGTGCACGGCGATTATCTTCAGTCATGGTTCACCTCTACAGTACGTTGATTATGCTTGTGGTGCTTCGGCTTCGACGACTGCAGCTGCGGCTGGACGTACTTCAACGTTTGTCAGCATGTAGCGCAGAATCGAGTCATTCAACTTCAAGACACGTTCGAGCTCACGAATTTGCAGCGTTGGTAACGTGCAATTCACAAGCACATAGTAACCTTCGTTGAAGACACGGCGGCTGGCTTCACCCTCAGCATACTCACGCATTGGGTAGGCGAACTTGCGACGGCCCCAAGGAGCAGTCTGCTGCACGGTGTTCGAAGAACCACCCACTGCAGCGATGGACTGTGAAACACGCTCAACCGTTGCTGCAATTTCTTCTTCCGAAGAACGCAGGGGTGAGACGATGAACAACAGCTCGTAGTCACGTTTTCGATCGCGCATTGTTACTCCTCTGGAGATGCCCCGCTCAGAGCTGCTTCTTGCGCAAGGAGCAGATGGTGGAGCAGAAGAAAGATACCCAAGTACTCAGTATAGCAAAGCAACCCAATCTATGCAAATAGCATACCTTTCCCCGTCCGCTGAACCCTAGAGACGAGTATGTTACACTTAATACATTCAGCGCATCCCAATGCAGGATTTCAAAGTGTCTATCGATAATGCAGCGACCTATTCAATCAGAGCAATTACCGTACTGACGCACGGCCACGGTGCTTCGGGGGTCGAACGCTCGTATGTGATGCATACGGATCTACGGGTACACATCGGCCGCATTGTGTCAGTGCCGTCGGGTTCGAGTTATACAAATGCAGTCATCGTAAGCATAAACGAGACAGCACACGCAATGAGTGCGGATGCACCAACAGCCATTCTTAGCCCATATTCACTCACACACGTCCAACTTTCCTTGCTCCGTTGGATTGCAAATCATTATGTCACCACCATGGAACACGCGTTAAGCATTTGTATATCACGCGCAATGTTCCCACTCCCGACACAAATTTGGAGCGCGACAGAAAACGGGATTGCCGCCGAACTTGGTCTCGTCGCCGAAGATGAACGTGGAATACTCTATCAACTGCGACGCCAGGGTGCGCACAGTACCGCCGAGCTCCTTTCCTCCTTGACGGTTACCCCTCCGAAATTACAAAAGCTTCTCAATAGACTCTTGCAAAGAGGCTATGTCGCACTGTCTCTTCGGTTTGCGACAATCCCTACGCGCAAACCGATAGTACCGTTTTCAGTGGTTCTCAATCAAGCACAACTACACACGCATGCCGAATGGGTAAACCGCTCCAAGAAGCGGAAGGCTGTCATTGAAATCTGTTCCCAACACGGTAATTCCCCTATTGCAGTACACACAGTAGGAGGGTACAGTGCACTCAAGGAGTTCGTCCAGCGTGGGATTTTGGTCGCAGTCCCAAACAGCACTCCAGCACAGAAAGCCGCTCCCACAGTCATCCTGACCGAAGATCAATTGACCGTTGTGCAAACAATCGAGCCCCAAATCGGGGGACAGGTCTATGCACCATATCTCCTCCATGGTGTTACAGGAAGTGGCAAAACAGAGATTTACTTCACACTGATTGAACGGTGCATCACTTTGGGTCTGCAAACGTTGATGCTCATCCCGGAAGTAGCACTCACAACCCAAATAGCCAGCCGGTTCGAACAGCGGTTCCCCGGGCGTGTCGTAGTCATACATGGTGACATTCACCTCGCAGACCGTCACAGCGGCTGGCAGATGGCCGAACGCGGCGAGGCTGCCATCATCCTTGGGCCACGCTCTGCATTGTCCGTGCCAATTCCACATTTGGGATTAGTCATCGTGGATGAAGAGCACGATGCATCGTATAAATCCGATAAATCACCACAGATACACGCTCGTGATACAGCGATGGTGTATGCACATTTTGCGCACGTACCTGTGGTACTAGGGAGTGCAACACCATCAGTCGAAATGATGTATGCCTGCCAAAACGGGTCAGTAACGTACCTGCGCCTGCCGGATCGTGTCGGGGCAAACGGTCAATCTCATGAGCGTCCACCCATTCGAATCGTTGATATGCGTGGTTCGACCTGTATTGATACTCATGGACTGATTAGTCACATTCTCTACGAGCGAATTCAATCGACGATTGCCGATAATGGACAAGTAATGCTGTTACTGAATCGGCGTGGCTCGTCAGGGAGCCGGATTTGTCGCAACTGCGGCACCGTGGCTATGTGTCCACGCTGCAGTAGCCCGTTAATTGGCCACGGCAGCTCTCGTGGGACACAAGCGATGTGTCATACCTGTGGCTACCACCGCATACAAGATACACATTGCCCATCATGCTTTCACAGCGAATTTCTGGACATCGGCAGTGGCACACAACGAGTGGTGCAGGTATTGCAGTCATTATTCACTACCACACCAATCTTGCAATGGGATCGCGACACGTCAGACACGGCAAAAGCACATGCTGCCATGTTGACCGAAATAAAACGTCACCAGGCGGCAATCATTGTGGGGACCCAAATGATTGCCAAAGGTCTTGATCTCGAACGAGTTAAACTCGTCGGTGTTGTCAACGCGGATTTGGCACTCCATCTGCCCGATTTTCGATCGACCGAACGGACATTTCAACTGCTTACCCAAGTCGCTGGGCGCGCGGGCAGGCGCGCGGGTGAAGCATCCGTTATATTCCAAAGCTACACACCCGATAACTATGCAATCCAATGTGCTGCCCGCTACGACGACGACGGATTTTATACAAACGAATTAACCTATCGGGCATACATGCAGTACCCTCCATACCAACGCATGGCAAAATTGACATGGGTACAGACGAACGACGCAGTCTGTGCTGCCCAGGCGATACGAGAATCAAAAGCAATTGTCGAGGCAATCGACGCATCATTCCCCGATGCGCGGACCATAGGACCAACACCTGCGTTCTTCCACAAAGTCCGGAATCGCTACCACTGGCAATTGCTCATTGTCGGCACACAAATTCGGACCGTTCTCGCAGGTATCGCACCGCTTCACCATGCTATAATCGATGTGGATCCAGCCTCGACCTTGTAGGGTTTTGTATGATTTTGCGACGGTATGCAGGAATCTCGCTAGTCGTTGCGGCACTCGTAATCTGCCTCAAAATAGCCGCTTATCTACTGACAAATTCGGTCAGTTTGTTGTCTGATGCACTCGAATCGGTCGTGAACATCCTCGGAGCGACAGCGACGATGTGGGCTTTGGCGGTGTCACAACAGCCGCCAGACGACGATCATGCACACGGGCATGACAAAGCCGAATACTTTAGTTCAGGGTTTGAAGGCGCATTGGTACTCGTGGCTGCAGTAGCAATTATTGCAACATCAATTTATCGCTTCGTATACCCACACGATATCGAAGCAACACCAATCGGCATTGGGTTGGCGTTGGGCACATCGGTGATTAATTTTATTTTGGCACGCTGGTTGTTGCGTGCTGCCAAACAACACGATTCTATGGCACTCGAAGCAGATGCACGGCACCTCATGAGTGATGTGATCACATCGATTGCGGTTTCTTTCGGTGTTCTCTTAGGGGCAATTACAACGATTCAATGGTTTGATCCGTTATTTGCATTATTGGTTGGGTTCAATATCCTGCGAACAGGGTGGGATTTGTTGAAACGGTCAGCAGATGGCTTATTAGATGCGAGTTTATTGCCACACGATCATAATCGCGTTCTGGCAATTATTGGGCGCTTCCGGAGTGATGTCATTGACTTCCATGCCATTCGAACCCGGCGATCTGGTTCACGAAAGTTTGTGACGTTCCACGTTCTTGTACCGGGCGAATGGAGCGTCCAACGAGGCCACGATCTCCTCGAAGCACTCGAAATAGAACTCACACAGGCCATACCAAACATCCACGTCACCACCCATCTCGAACCAAGTGATGACCCGAGTTCTTTCCATGATATTGACTTGCACCGACCGATTACGCAGCCGCATAACTTGTCAGCGCAGCACTAGGTACCAAGTGCGACAGTCGCATGTTTCACACTTGCAGCGAGCGATTCACGATCCAATGCAGGATTCGCAAGCGCATCAATGACACGGAGTAACAAAAGATAATGCTTGATTCGGACTTTCTCTTGATCTGTCAACGGGCTCGTAGCGGTATACCCTTCATTAAAACCAACGCGGAACTCTGGGTGAAATCCATTTCGCATACTACACGCAACATCAAACATCGCATCCCCACCGACAATTAGCCCCGAGCAATCAATCCCGTCGAGTTGCACATGACTGCTTACTGATACATGTGCATATTTGGGAGCTATATCGCCATGAATAACTACAGGCGTCGTCTGCACTAAACATTGATGTTTGAGCCATGTGTCGCAGAAACGCTTGCCCAAATGTGGGC
>CANJHS010000058.1 GCA_947474225.1 Roseiflexaceae bacterium
GTTGCCGTCGTTGAACCCGTTGCCGTCGTTGAACCCGTTGCCGTCGTTGAACCCGTTGCCGTCGTTGAACCCGTTGCAATGATTTCCACAACTCCAACGAACCGATCCGAACAAAAGCAAAAACAAAACAACCGCAAACTACGTAAGAATGAACCCCCACCGAGTTCTGCAACACCCAAGTCTGTACAAGCCAACACACAATCTGAAGTTCAGCGTTCCGACGAAGCGCAAGAAGGAAATGCTCAACAAAGTCAGCGTACTCCCACTTTATTCCCTTCTGAGCAAGACGAGGTTCCTACCAGTTCACTCACTCCCGAACTCCATGATGAGCACGTTGCCGCAATGCAAACCAAAATCAAAAATGATGCTCAGATTACCGAAGCCAGTCATGATGCAACAGCCACTGAAAAAGCTGCGGCAGCATCACCCGACTCATCGAGGCACACAGAACAACCGCAGACACGCTTACCTGCCCCCGCAGTAAAGCAGTACATCCCCAAATCAAACGGGGAGAGTACAGATTTGTTGCAACAACAATTACCAGAAGATTTTGTCTTCTCGTCTGATCCTGCTCCGCAGCCTCCACCTGTAGAACGACCCAAACCTGCCACTCGGACAAGTATCGCAAAGCGATTGAGTATTCAAGAATTGATAAATGCTCAAATGCCCACAACATCAAGACCGCCTCACGAGGATTCCTAATGCTGTACAATGGCAGCAGTGAATCTTATTGAGCACCATACATGACCACCATCCGCGCAATCCGGACTGTTAATTGTGTATATCCATTAGCGCCGGGCGAGGGCGCTGATGCAATCCATACCAACCCCAGTTATGCGTACGCAGTTTGCCTGATCGAAACCGACACACGCCATCGTGGAGTCGGTTTCGCATTCACACTCGGCGGCGGGAATAGCTTGGTTTGTGCAGCAATCGATGCCTTAGCCACGATTCTCGTGGGGTGTGATATCGAAGAGCTGATGGCATCATTTGGCACCATCTACAACACTATTGCTAATCACCACCAATACCGTTGGCTTGGTCCGCACAAAGGCATCGTCCATCTGGCCCTCGCAGCCATAACCAATGCATGCTTTGACTTGTGGGCTAAACATCGTCATGTTCCATTATGGAAATTATTGCTAGACCTCAGCCCCGACGCCCTCGTTGCGACCCTCGACCTAAGCAACCTCCATGATGTCCTCAGCCCAACTGATGCGGTACACATCCTTTCAACTAGCCAAGCATCCAAGAATGCTCGCCTCAACGTTTTGCAGACCGGGTATCCCGGGTACGACACATCGGTAGGATGGTTCCATTATGATGAAGCGCAAGTACGCGAAAACGCCAAACGCGCCCGTGCAGCAGGCTTTGGTGCAGTGAAACTCAAAGTAGGTGCCCAAGACCCGCTGTATGACTTACGCAGAGCTGCTGCGGTCCGCACCGAAATCGGTGCGGAAGCAACCTTGATGCTCGACGCAAATCAACAATGGTCGTTGACACAAGCACTAACAATGTGCGCGCAATTTCGCGACATCAACCCGTACTGGATCGAAGAACCGACACACCCGGATGACATCGTCGCGCACCAAACCATTGCCCACGAAGTCTCCCCGTTGCGCGTTGCTGCCGGAGAGCATCTCCCCAATGCAATTGTATTCAAGAACTACATGCAACTCAATGCAGTCCACTTTGTGCAGGCAGATTGTGTGCGGGTCGGAGGCGTAAGCGAATTTCTCACCATTAGTTTGCTGGCGAGACGATATGGATTACCCATCGCACCTCATGTCGGCGATATGGGGCAAATTCATCAGCATCTCGTGCTCTTTAATCATATCGGTATGAACCATGAGCGCCTCTTCCTCGAATACATTCCACATCTGCGGCACCATTTTGTGCACCCGGCAGATGTATCCGACGGAGTCTATCGCACCCCACAAGAACCAGGGAGTAGTAGTGATCTCATTGGAGTGTAGCGATTTTTAACACAATTCTTGTACCATTCCATGAGCTGGCAGATTATGATAAAGAAAAGTCAATTACCAAGGAGGATTGTGTGTCTCACGATAATGCTGTTCCATTCCGCGCCGAGATGCGTCAGTTGTTGCATATACTGACGCACTCACTCTATTCTGACCGTGAAATATTCTTGCGCGAACTCCTCTCCAATGCCGCTGACGCAATCAACCGCGTCCGTTTTGTGCAACTCACCGATGCAAATGTACGCGACGCACACCTCGAACCGAACATCACTATTTCCATCAACAGCGAAGCCAACACCATCACTATCAGCGATACGGGCTCTGGTATGACTCGTGACGAACTCGCCGAAAATCTGGGTACGATTGCCAAATCCGGCACCAAAGCAATGCTCGAGACACTCGAAGCAGGCCAACGGGGCGATCTCGTTGGACAATTTGGAGTGGGATTTTATTCAGCATTCGTGGTTGCCGATCGCGTGACGGTCGTTTCACAATCGTACCTCCCCGATGCTGAAGCGGCAGAATGGGAATGTGACGGCAATGACACCTTCGTGATTCGGCCTGCGACTCGTGCCGAACGCGGGACTACCATTACCCTTCATCTCAAAGACGATGCCAAGGAATTTGCCAGCGAATGGAAGCTCAAGCAAATTATCCAAAAGCACTCGCGCTACGTACCCGTCCCCATCATGGTCGGGGATGACATCGTGAACGACACACAGGCGCTCTGGCGCATCGCCCCGCGCAATGTCGAAGACAGTCAATACACTGACTTTTATCAGCAGTTAACATACGAGATGGATGAACCACTCGCAACCGTCCATATTTCAACTGATGCACCCATTGACCTCCATGCGCTGTTGTTCATTCCCAACAAACGTGAACGCGGCATGATCGAACGGCGTATCGAAGGCAATATTGCACTCTACAGCAGACGCGTACTGATACAAGCCGAAACAAAGGAAGCACTACCGAGTTGGTTGCGCTTTATGGAAGGTGTCGTCGACAGCGAAGATTTGCCACTCAACGTCTCACGTGAGATGGTGCAAGGATCAGCCACCATGGCGCGCATCAAAAAAACCTTGACGAGCCGAGTCATCAAAGAAATCAATGACATGGCGAATACTGATGCAGCCAAATTTGCTTCGTTTTGGAACGAATTCGGCATCTTTTTCAAAGAAGGCATTGCGGTTGATCCTTCTGCCAAAGACGAGATTCTCCCGCTGTTGCGCTTCCATTCGAGCACAAGCAGCGAGCTCAGTACCTTTGACGGCTACATACACCGTATGCAACCCGAGCAGACCGAAATTTATTATGTCCATGCAAATGATCTCGCTAGCGCACAGCAGAGTCCGCATCTCGATGCCGTCCAGGCGCGTGGCATCGAAGCACTGCTGTTGACCGACATGGTCGATCCCTTCATGATGCAGCATATTCGTGATGTCCAGGGCAAAAAACTCCGCAATCTGGACGACCCTAATGTGGTCTTGCCGGGTGAAGAAGCTGCCCAAGAAAGCACATTAAGCGACGCGCAATTACTGGCAGTAGTAGAGGGCTTTAAACAGATTCTTGGGAGCCGAATCGACGGTGTACAGGCATCGCACGTCCTTCGCAACCACCCACTACGCCTCGTTGCAACCTCGAACAGCGACATGGAACGGATGCGACGCATGATCGAACGTGACACAAGCGCACCAACCCGCAAGGTCGAATTCAATCAGACACACCCCATCATTGCCGGGGTTGCAACACGTTTGGCACATAATCCAGATGACGCAATCGCGGCGGCGGTCATAGAGCAACTCTATGCAAGCGCGCAACTCCTCGACGGGAGTGCCCTTGACCCTGCATCGATGGTCAAACGGCTCGAGACGCTCATGGTGGCAGCGGTATCAGCTCCAATGGAATAGATTCCAGACTTAACCGACCCCACGCAGCAAATGCTGCGTGGGGTCCTGGTATATCGACTACCCGAATTGTCCGCTGATGTAGTCTTCTGTGCGCTTATCATGTGGTTTGGTAAAGAGTTGATCTGTTGGACCAGATTCGATGAGCTCACCATACCGCTTCTCGCGGTTCATCAACATGAAAGCGGTGAAGTCCGAGACGCGGGCTGCTTGTTGCATGTTGTGCGTAACAATCACAATAGTGAATTGTTCACGCAAATCATAGATGAGGTCTTCTATTTTCAGCGACGCAATCGGGTCGAGTGCCGAACATGGCTCATCCATCAGAATTACTTCAGGATTCGTCGCAATGGTCCGGGCGATACAGAGTCGTTGTTGTTGACCGCCCGATAATGCGGTCCCGAATGAACTGTGCAGTCGGTCTTTGACTTCGTCCCACAACGCTGCCCGGCGCAGTGACTGTTCGACGCGTTCGGCGAGCGTCCCACGATGTCGGATACCCAACACACGCAAGCCATAGGCAACATTCTCAAAGATACTCAACTGAAACGGGTTAGGTCGTTGAAAGACCATTCCCACGCGACGGCGCAACAACACCGAATCGACTGCAGCGTCGTATACATTCATTGCGTCGAGACGCAAGATACCTTCTGCATGTGCCCCTTCTGTTGCATCATGCATACGATTAATTGATCGAAGTAAAGTCGATTTTCCGCAACCTGAAGGTCCAATGATAGCAGTAACACGATTGGTCGGCATTGCCATCGTGACATCGTGAACCGCCTTAAATGCCCCGTAATGAAACCCAAAGTGAAGCATTTCAATTTTGTTTTCTGTGGCAACCGAGAGTTGACTGATTTTGGTGCGTTGGGCGACCAAATCTCCAAACCCGATTCCGCGTGTCAATGTCATTGCATGTTCCATACGTATTCCTTAGCCAACACGGCCGCTGATGTATGACTCTGTTCGTGGATCTGAAGGTTGGGTAAAGACCTGTGTGGTTTGGCCTTTTTCAACCAACTCACCGATAGTCTGATTCTGACCGACGTCTACCATAAAGACGGCTGTTTCGTCCGAAATGCGCGCTGCTTGTTGCATGCTATGGGTAACGATGACAATCGTCAGCCGCTGTTTGAGCGTTACCAAGAGCTCTTCAATACTGGCCGTCGCAATCGGGTCAAGCGCAGACGCTGGCTCATCAAGTAATAACACATCTGGTTGTATTGCCAATGCACGCGCAATGGCTAGTCGTTGCTGCTGTCCTCCCGAGAGTGCGGTCCCCGGTTTGCTCAGCACATCTTTGACTTCATCCCAGAGCACTGCTGAGCGGAGTGCTCTCTCGACTGCCGCATCTAACTCTGCGCGCTGAGAGATTCCTTGTAAGCGCAGCCCTATGGCAACGTTTTCGTAGACGTTCCGGGTCCGCAGAGCGACTGGTTGTTGGAATACCATGCCGACTTTGATACGAATCATCGTCGGATCGACATCCGCCGCATAGATATCTTGCCCACCGAGCAAAACCGTA
The DNA here is from genome assembly GCA_947474225.1 of Roseiflexaceae bacterium. GTDB lineage: Bacteria > Chloroflexota > Chloroflexia > Chloroflexales > Roseiflexaceae > UBA965. The sequence continues at coordinate 5,415 of CANJHS010000058.1, forward strand.
CCCGTTGCTGTTGCACCAGGGATAGTCTCGTGCATGCGATTGAGACAACGCAACACCGTCGACTTACCGCATCCTGACGGTCCAATAATGGCAGTAATCTGATTACTCGCCAACTCCATATTGACCGCTTTTACTGCTTGACGTTTGCCATAAAACGGTTTGAGTTCTTGCAATATCATTGCACTCATCGTGAGTTCCCTCCTGCTTTACGCGTGGCAACCCGAACGAGGATGTTCATCAAGAGCACAAGCATCATCAGGACAAACGCAGCCCCCCATGCCTGGGTGTTTTCACCAGGATACGGAGACTCAGTGTAGCGATATGTCAGCAACGGCAACGCAGCCATAGGCTTAAAGATATCCATGCTGATGACATTGCTGCCCAATACGGTGAGGATGAGCGGTGCGGTCTCTCCAGCGCCACGCGCGAATGCAAGCATCACTCCGGTAACAATGCCGGGTAACGCCGCCGGCAGTACGACCGTCAGTGTGGAATACCATACGGGTGCACCCAAACCACGCGCTGCTTCACGCATTGTCTCTGGGACGAGCTTGAGCATCTCTTCGGTGGTTCGCGTAACAATGGGTATCATCAAGATGGCGAGTGCCATACTCCCGGCAACAGCCGAAAACTGTTTGGCTTGGAGTACCACCAGTACATAGATGGTGACACCGGCGACAATCGATGGTGAGCCACTCAACACGTCGCAGCAGAATCGTACAATCGTGGCATATCGTTCATTACGGAATTCACTCAGATAGATCCCTGCAAAAATGCCTATCGGCAGCGCGAACAGCAAACCAATCCCTGCAATGGTCAGCGTCCCCAGGATGCCGTGCAGTACCCCACCACGTGGAGCCGCGTTGTAGACACTCACTGTAGGATCAACGTTGCCAGCAGCATCAATTGGCGCAACGGAAATATCCGCAAATGGGTCGTTTGGATCATACGCAGGTGCTGGTTTGTCCGCAGTTGGCTCCGGTGCACTGCTCGGTGGCTGATAGACGTCACTAAAGAACGACCAACTCATCGCACCAGCGCCAATCGTCAACACATAGCCAATAATTGCGATGAGTGGAATAATGGCACATCCCGTTGCGAGCGCAGACAATCCACGCATCACTTGATCGGTCAATTTGCGGCGCCGGTAATTGAAGGTACGCATTATGATCGTCCTCCCCGTGTATTGCGTTCAACGTACCAAATGAGTAAACGAGCGCCGAAGTTAAGGAACAGTGTAATGCCGAACAGCGCAAATGCAACTGCTATCAATGCACTCTCATGGAGCGAACTGACCGAATTCGTCAGTTCATTGGCTACTAACGACGCAGCAGTCGTGGCTGGAGCGAACAAAGATCCCGAGATACGTTGGGTATTACCGACGAGCATTGTCGCTGCCATTGTCTCACCCAACGCACGGCCAAGACCGAGCATAATTGCGCCGATGATACCTGCCCGTGAGTAGGGGATAACAGCAAGCCAGATTGTTTCCCAACGTGTAGCACCAATTGCGAGCATGGCTTCACGTTGGGTATTGGGAACCAGACGAAGCACATCTCGGGTGAGTGATGCAATCGTAGGCAGAATCATCAATGCGAGAATCACCCCAGTCACAAGTAAGCCGCGACCGGTGGCAATTGGGCCAGCGAACCAGGGAAGGAATGTCCCAATAGATTCGCTGACTGGTGTAGCAAAAGCAGTATTAAAAAACGGGATAAAAACAAAAACCCCCCACACGCCATAGATGACGGATGGGACGGCAGCCAACAATTCAACCAAAAATGACAACGGTGTACGCAACGAAATTGGGCAGAGTTCTGCGAGATAAATACCAATCCCTATCGCCAATGGTGCGGCAATGATGAGTGCAATACAGGCGGATAACAACGTACCTCGGACAGCCGGCCAGCCACCGAAGCTGATTGGATTCAATTCAGTTTGGACAGGATTCCAGGCACTTCCAAATAACAAATCCCACCCGAAAGCCGTGCGAGCTTCTTGGGATGATGTATATAACATCCATGCAATGGCAAACACAAGGAGAACAACCGCACTCGCTAGCATAATAGTCCCTGCTCGAAACGGAACATCACCGTGTCGCAACGGTGATTTGCCTGTACTCCACTCGGGAGGCGTCGTTCGCTGTGCCATGTGCCCCTCAACATCTGAATCGGCCGTGCGAATCGAAATCCGCACGGCCGAAGAATCCTGTGCGTTATTTAACCGGTGCGTCAATCACTGACTTGCCGTCGACAACCATGGTCTTGAGGGCGGTCATGGATGCTTTACGCATTGGTTCTGGAAGTGGTGCGTAACCCAAGCGTACCGTTGCTCCTTGACCGGTCGTCAATCCCCAGTAGAGGTAGTCTGAAAGAGCCTGTGCTTTGATCGCGTCCTTGTACGTTGTCTGACGAACCAAGACGTACGTGAAGGCAGCGATTGGATATGCGTCTGCAGTAGCGCTGTTGGTAATTGACATGGCCAGCTTCTTTGGGTCACTGGAGATGTTCAAACCATTCGCAGCGGCAGACACATTAGCAGTTTCTGGCTTCACAAAGTTGCCAGCGGCGTTTTTGACGTAAGGCAGAGGAAAACCGGCTGCCAGAGCATAGCCAACTTCGACATACCCGACTGCTCCGTTCGTGTTGAGAACCGTTGCAGCGACACCTGCGTTACCCGATGCGCCGATACCTGCGGGGAAGCTGACTGCACTGCCTGAACCGACTTTGGACTTCCAGTCCTCACTAACCTTGGTGAGGTAATCGGTAAAGATCGAGGTCGTTCCCGAGCTGTCTGAGCGGTATACCGGAGTGATGGTCAGGTCAGGCAAAGCCACACCCTCGTTGTCTTTGATGATTCTTGGGTCGTTCCACTTAGTGATGGCACCGAGATAGATCCCTGCGATGGTTTCTGGAGTGAACTTCAATGAAGTTTTGATACCACTGATATTGACCATCGGCATGACGCCACCCATAACCATCGGCAAGTGCATGGCATCAGGTGCCTGTGTTGCGACATCACCCGAGCTGATAGCTGAGTCCGTGCCGCCAAAGTCGGTCAGGTATGCAATGAAGTCCTTTTTCCCTTGACCAGACCCGACACTGGAATAGCTCAATTGTACACCAGGGACAACATTCTTATAAACCGAGATCCAAACCTGATACAACGGGTTCGGGAAACTTGCACCAGATCCAGACAGTGTAGCGGTCAATTGGCGTGGTGCCCAGTCTGCTACTACAGCTGCTGCTTCAGTAGCGGTCGGAGCGGCTGCACTTACTTTCGTTGCTGCCTTCGTTGCGACTGCTACTGTTGCAGCCATGGTTGCGGTTGCTTCTGGAGCTTTGGTTGGCTCGGTGGTTGCGGTTGCTTCTGGAGCTTTGGTTGGCTCGGTGGTTGCCGTTGCTTCAGGAGCCTTGGTTGGCTCGGCAGTGGGAGCTTCGGGAGCAGCAGTTGGTTCTGGGACTGCGGTGGCTTCGGCAGCTACTTCAGGAGCCTTGGTTGGCTCTACTGCTGCAGGAGCACTCGAACAAGCGGACAACAGGAGTGCACTGGCGATAGCCAGGCTAAGCATCGTTGCTTGGATTTTGCGCGTCACGATTGACATTTGATACCCTTTCGCTCTGACATGAATTGCACACGTACAGGAGATTCGGACATTTCAATGGTACCGAGACACTGTTATCCGGATAGACGTATTTAGTTAATTCTTTGTTAAGTCGACGTCATCGTTTACTCCAACTGGTATACTGCCAAAACACGGAAGGGTCGCAATGGACGATATGAATACAAATCTTGTTACCCGTATACACGCAATCCCAATGCCTACCGTCATTGAATTCGCAGGTGCAGGAAGTGCTGCTCTGTGGCAACTACATGCAGTTGCAGGTTCGTCACGTACAATCCTCGAAGCGACCGACCGCTACGCACCATCATCTCTGCATAGCCTGCTCGGGTACGACCCAGAACATTTCGTCAGCCGTGAAACCGCCGTGGCTATGGCTGTAGCAGCCTATCGTCGCGCATGTGATTTACGCCCGGGAACGGCAAACAACGGCCTCGGCTGCACCGCAACTATTGCTACTGACCGCACAAAACGCGGTAATCATGCGTGTTGGATCGCACTTGCCAACCAACACGGTGTGAAAAGCTACGGTGTGACGTTGACCAAAGGCAGTCGTGATCGTGCCGGCGAAGAAGCAGTAGTAAGCGCGATTATGCTGTACGCACTGGCAGACGCACGTGGTATTGTCATCGAAGAACCTTTGCCTCTTTCCGCTGAAGAACACCTCGAAGTGCTTTCACTCCCGCAAGATGATGTATTATCAACATTTTTGGCTGGATCACACGCCTGTGTGAAATACACAGGACAACACTTGTTTGTGCCAGTACGCTTACGCGGGGCGACCATTTTATCTGGCTCATTTAACCCCTTGCACAGCGGCCACCGGGCGCTGCTTACAACAGCGTTGGCGTATACGTACCAACCGGGCTTTTATGAGCTGAGTGTTGTGAATGCCGACAAACCGACACTCCCATATACCACTATCCTGCAGCGCAGCCAGCAATTCAGCAGTGAACACCCGTTGTTGTTAAGCCGGGCGCCGCGATTCATCGAAAAAGCAGCACTGTTTCCCGATTCAACTTTTGTGCTGGGCTACGATACCGCGGTGCGACTGCTCGACAAAAAGTACTACGGTGATTCGAGCGTCGAAGCAGTGTTGCAGGCGATACGCGAACACGGTTGTCGATTTTTCGTAGTAGGTCGGAGCGACCTACGCGGTCAATTCCAGCAACTCGATGAAACTGCAGTACCTCTATCCTGTAGATCGATGTTTATGATTCTTGACGAAGCGAGTTTTCGTCGCGATATTTCTTCCACTGATTTGCGTACCGGGCTTCAGACTGAAACACACACGTAGTCACGAATGGGACGTTTTTGGGTATACTCCCGTTACAAGCGATGCATGGGGAAGCGCAGATGGACGACTCGTACTCAGCAGAACTCGAACGACTCGGTGACGAACAAATCAATGACGATGAAGTCGCCCGCCGGCATATTCGCTGCGGGCGGGTATGTGATATTGCGGTGGCCGGTGGACTCCAATCTGCGACTGACTACTACTATGCTGCGTTGGTTCTGATGCACGGTGTGTCAGTAGACGAATTCGCTACGGCACTCTACTTCGCCCGTACCGCTGCGCATCGTGGTGAGGATCGGGCATGGTCGATAGTGGCCGCCTGTTGGGACCGTTGGCTCATCGCCAAAGGCAGACCACAACGCTTTGGCACACAGTTCGTGCGGCTCAACCACATATGGACTGTCGAACCTATTGAAACAGATGTGTCTGACGCAGAGCGTGCCTTCTACGGTGTCCCACCGCTTTGGGTGCAACGAAAAAGCGCTGCATTGCTGCAGCGCCGGAGTAAGGATGAACAATAGTCCTACGAAGACTCGTGTTCTTGGTCTTCGCGCAAAATATAGCCAACCCCACGTACCGTGTGAATCAATCGTGATTCACTATTGGATTCGAGTTTTTGCCTCAGATACCGCACATACACTTCAATAATATTGCTTTCGCCACCAAAGTCATAGCCCCACACACGATCATAAATAATATCGCGGGTGAGTACCTGCTGCGGATGGCGGATGAATAATTCGAGCAATTCGTATTCCTTGGCAGTGAGTTCAACCCGGCGGCTCCCAATGGTTGTTTCGTGCGCCGATACATCCATCTGGAGCGGACCGTAGCGCAACACATTGCCGGTGTTGCGCCCATGGACACGTCGTAACTGCGCTTTGACCCTGGCAAGGAGTTCCTCGAAAGCAAACGGCTTGACGAGGTAATCGTCTGCTCCAACCTCAAGTCCTTGCACCCGATCCGGCACGGCATCGCGGGCAGTCAACATGATAATTGGCACATCTGATGCAGTCCGAATGCGCTTCGCGACTTCGAATCCATCTATTTTGGGCAGCATGACGTCAAGGACGATGACATCGGGTGGTCGCTCACGAGCTGCGATGAGTGCTGCTTGACCATCTGCAGCAGTCTCGACCGCATACCCTTCGAAACTCAACCCACGGCGCAAATACCCAGCGATTTCTGCTTCGTCTTCGACGACCAAAATGCGTTGTTGAGACATACAAACCTCCATTTCATGGAGAGACGACAGCGCGAGTAGTTTTGTTCCAAACAATGCAAAACTCGCAACAAAGCATGAACGTTTGCAGTATAGCGAGCCTAGATGGGAATTGTATGAATGCTATAGTACGCTATGGACCAATTTCAGGAGGATCAATGGCCGCTGCATATCACCTCTATGGCGAGGGAGCACCACTCATGTTGCTCCACGCATTCCCGCTCCACCATCGCATGTGGGAGCCGCAAATCGCAGTTCTCGGGCACCGCTATCGCATCATCGCAGTCGACTATGCCGGATTTGGGCGTTCACACTGGGAACCGCTCGAATCCGTTGTTCCTGCTATCGAACAGATTTCCCACGGGATTATCGACATCCTAGACCAATTAGACATCGACGATGTCGCCCTGGCGGGCTGTTCGATGGGCACCTACGTAGCGCTCGCCATGTACCGGCTCGCCCCACAGCGCTTTTCTCGTATTGCATTATGCAATGCGCGGGCGAGCGCTGACGACGATACCACCCGTGCGGTACGTACCCGCAATGCTGCCATCGCCCGTAGCGAAGGCGTTGAAGCAATCGCCGACCTGATGCTACCACGCCTATTGTCGTCGGACGTCGGCCCGGGGATTCGCCGGTATGTGCATGCAATGGCGACAGAGGCGCCTGCCGAAACGCTCGCCAACGCCTTCGAGATGATCCGCGATCGACCCGATGCACGGAGCTTGCTCCCACACATGACCGTGCCGACGCTGGTCTTGGGAGCGACAAACGACCCGATTATGCCAGTCCACGAAAGTATTGCACTCGCCAAAGAATTACCGAATTGCCAGACCGTGATTTTGCAAGAGTGTGGGCACCTGAGCAATATCGAACAACCAAAAGCGTTCAACGACGCAATTATCAGCTGGATGCAACAATAGTAGTATCTGGTAATACAGAAAACCGCCCGTTGCGTGCAGTGGGCGGCCGTGTGTTGAAGCCTTATGTGTCAGATTCGATGTATGTCGCAAAAAGGTCATCGATGGTTTCGGCACGGCGGATGAGTTGCAGTGATCCGTCAGTACGAAGCAAGAGTTCACCGCAGCGTAGTTTGCCGTTGTAGTTGAATCCCATGGCACGGCCGTGTGCACCGGTATCGTGGATGACCATAATATCGCCAGCGACAACGGCGGGGAGGGAGCGATCGATGGCGAATTTGTCGTTATTTTCGCAAAGAGATCCGATCACGTCATACCGTTCGTCGCTTGGCAGTGGCGTTGCACCCAACACCGTGATGTGATGGTAAGCACCGTACATGCCAGGGCGCATCAAATCTGCCATCGACGCATCGACGCCAACATAGTTGCGGTAGGTGCTTTTGGCGTGACGCACGGTGGTAACCAACATCCCTGCGGGACCGGTGATGACGCGACCACACTCCAGCACGACACGTGGTGGCCGCATCCCACGGGCGAGAATGTGCTCTGCGTAGGCACGTTGAACGCCGGCTCCGATGCGTTCGATATCGACCGCTTCGTCCTCGGGACGATAGGGAATCCCGATACCACCACCGAGATTAATATACTCAAATTCAATCCCTAACGCTGCATGCAACTCGGCTGCCAACCCAAAGAGCATGTCGGCGGTGGTCACAAAGTAGTCGGCGTTGCGCTCATTTGAGGCAATCATGGTATGGAGCCCAAAGCGCTTCGTACCTCGGTCACGAGCGGCTGCGTAGCCGCGATGCAATTGAGCCCGGGTAGCCCCGAACTTGGCCTCCGCAGGGCGCCCAATAATGGTATTGCCTTCGCGATCGGCGCCGGGATTATAGCGGAACGACACGAGAGCCGGCAAGGTGACATCTTGGTCGAGGAGCCAATCCAAGTGACCGATATCATCGAAGTTGATCTGAGCATCGAGCTTCAATGCAAAACGATATTCATCCAGTGGGGTGTTGTTTGAAGTGAACATGATGGCATCACCGCGGAGTTGCAGGCGCGCTGCCTGCACAAGCTCGGTGAACGAGCTGCAATCGAGCCCACATCCTTCGCTCACCACGATTTTGAGAATCTCGGGCGTGGGAGTGGCCTTGACCGCGAAGTAATTGCGGAAATGCGGCGCCCAGGCAAAGGCGGCAGAGAGGCGACGCACGGCTGCGCGGATGGTGCCTTCGTCGTAGAGATGGAATGGCGTACGGTACTGCTCGACTGCGCGCTGTATATCTGCAGGAGCGATGGTGAGTTGTTTGTTGTGCATGCGCAGATGGTAGCAGAGGGCAGCAGTATTGGCAAAAAGCGGCTCCCAAACACAACGTTGGGTGTCGCTGCCCCGCCGGTTGGTACGGTGGATCGGCTCATACTGCCGGACTACCGCGCGTTGTCACGGTCGACGGAAGTGCCGAACCACAGGGCGTGGCGGGTATGGTTTTCACACGATGAAAAACCACTGCACCGGGACATCCGCATCAACACTCTGCGTTTTATGCAAAAAAATGGAGGTGCATGGAGGCAAAATATCTGCTGTCGTACCCACGTGCCCCGTATAATGACTGCAACACAGCGAAAGAGGAAGACATGAGCCACACCACCGATATGCACGCAGCTGCCAGCCAGCGCGCCGCCGAACGCATTGCACCACATGTGGTGTTGACACCGTCGCGACGTATTGGCTGGTTGAGTCAGCGTTGTGACGCAGACGTCTGGGTCAAGCAAGAATATCAGCAGCAGACCGGGTCATTCAAATTACGTGGCGCACTCAACGCAGTATTGTCATTAACAGCTGCCGAACGGCGTAACGGGGTGGTATCTGCCTCATCCGGGAATCACGGCGCAGGGGTAGCGTATGCCAGTCAGATTGCCGGCTGCAGAGCGACGATTTTTGTGCCGGAGCAAGCATCGCCCACCAAGGTTGCCGCTATGCGCCGACTCGGTGCGGAGGTGCGTCACGTCGGCCAAGACAGTGTCATCAGCGAAGCCGCCGCACGCGCCTACGCAACGGAGCACGGATTACCCTACCTCTCGCCCTACAACGATCCGATCATCATGGCGGGGCAAGGGACGATGGCAATTGAGATGATCAAGCAAATCCCCATGCTGTCGACCGTCATCGTCTCAGTCGGTGGTGGTGGCTTGATGGCAGGCGTGGCCGCGGTCGTCAAGGCATACAACCCACACATACGGGTTATCGGAGCACAACCCATCCAATCAGCGGTGATGATTGAATCGGTACGCGCAGGGCAGATTGTCGAACTCGACAGTGACGACACGTTGTCCGATGGCACTGCAGGCGGCATCGAGGCTGATACGCAGACATTTGCACCGTATCGTCGCCTCGTCGATATGACCGTTTTGGTCAGCGAACGTGAGATTGCCCGTGCCATGGCTACCTACATTGATGCGGAGCACCACCTCATCGAGGGTGCAGCAGGAGTGGCGTTGGCAGCATGTGAAAAGCTCGGCAGTGCGTTGCGTGGCGACGTCGTTGGCGTGGTCGCCTGCGGCGCCGGCATTGGCGTCAAGCGCCTGCAAGATGTTTTTGCGTTGCTTTAGTGCGGTAACGCGCGAAATCCGTTGCCGAATACCGCTACTGCTTCACCGACCACTACAAACGCAGTCGCGTCAGTGCTGGCCACGAGTTGTGTCAACACCGGCACCTCAGCGCGCGTCATGACACAGAGCAGCATGGCGCGTTCGGCACCGGTATAGGCCCCGCGAGCACTCACCACGGTGACGCCACGATTCAATTCACGCATGATTAACGCTCCCACATCGATGGAGTTGGCAGTGATAATCCAGACTTGATTCATGCCTGCCCCGATGTTGAGCAGCGCATCGACGGCTTGTGATGCGACAAAGCTGACCAACAGTGCGTACATGATTTTTTCGGGGCCAAACAGCGCCAACGCCCCGACAAAGACTACGGCGTTGAGATAGAGCGAACTACGGCCGGGGGGAATCCCCCAGCGCAGCTCGAGCAAGCGCGCAATCATGTCGAATCCGCCACCGCTACTCCGCGCACGAAAAATCA
>CANJHS010000059.1 GCA_947474225.1 Roseiflexaceae bacterium
TGCCTAATCTGAGTGGTAGTGCTACGATTATGCACATCCCGGCAATCATCGGTGCGGTATTGGAAGGTCCTGTGGTGGGCATTCTGGCCGGCGGTATTTTCGGTATCTTTAGTATGCTCCAAGACACGTCGGGGCTCTTTACGAACCCCATTGTGTCGGTACTCCCCCGATTGCTCATCGGTCTGACCTCTTGGTATGTCTACAAAGCTCTCGAAAAGGGTAATAGTGACGTCGCTGCCGCCGTCGCAGGCGTCGTTGGCACACTGACCAATACCGTTCTGGTTGTCGGCGCACTCGTTGCATTTGGGCTTTTACCCATGGAAGCAGTACCGACAATCATCCCGCAGGCACTCGTCGAAGTAGTTATCGCTGCCATTGTGACGGTGCTGGTTGTCCGCGGCGTCAAGTTGGTTCGATCCGGTTCGACCACTGCGAGCGACAGCAAAGACGGCACCTACTAACGCTATCTGCGCGACGCCGGCATGGATACGTCCATGCCGGCAAAGGTTTTTTATGATTCACGTAACAAATGTTTCTTACGATTACAACGCTGACGGCTCCAACCCCATCCGTGCACTCACGGATGTTTCTTTATCTCTGCAATCTGGTGAGCTGGTGGCATTGCTGGGCCACAATGGCAGTGGCAAAAGTACCCTCGCCAAACTGCTAGCAGCGGTCATGTTCCCTACACACGGGCACATATCGATTGGTGGGACTCCCGTCACCGAACAGACCGCACTCGAAATTCGCCGCAAAGTGGGGCTCGTGTTCCAACGGCCCGATGACCAGCTGATTGCCAATCGTGTCATCGATGATATTGCATTCGGCCCTGAGAATCTCGGCTTGCCACGGGATGTGATACAGCAGCGCGTCGATCATGCCATTGCCACCATGGAACTCGAATCAATTCGTACCTCCCAGATTAGCAGTTTGTCTGGCGGGGAACGGCAACGCGTGGCAATCGCTGGAGTCCTTGCAATGGAGCCAGCGTGCTTCATTCTCGATGAACCCACAACGATGATTGCACCCGTGTTGGCGCGTTCACTGCTGCGCACCGCCCACACACTCCGTGATCGATTGGGAGTCAGTATCATCCACATCACCCACTTCATGCACGAAGTGACGGATTTTGACCGCATCGTTGTGATGGATGGCGGTCGAGTCTTGATGGATGGAACACCCAAAGAAATTTTTGGTCGAAGCGATGAATTATCGGCCGTCGGACTCGACGTCCCTTTGGTCACCAAAGTAGGACGCATCTTACGCAGTCGTGATTTATCCATTGCAGAACCAATACTCACCGCCCAAGAACTATGTACTGCAATCCTGCCGTTGTGTACAAATGTGCCCTCAACAGCATCTGCACATCCTCTCCCGTCCGGTCCACGCGTCCCTTCAGGGACACCGTTTATTGATGTCCGAAACGCATCGTTTTCGTACATGAAGGACACCCCGCTCGAATCGACGGGAATTCAGGACGTGACATGTCATATACATCGCGGGCAGATTATTGCGCTGTTGGGTGGAACGCAAGCAGGCAAAAGCACCCTCATCGAATGTCTCAATGGTTTGCGCAAAATCCACAGTGGGCAAATCCTCGTCGATGGCACGGATATTCATTCCAAAGGCTATGACATCGGTGCCCTCAGAGACCGTATTGGGATCGTTTTTCAACAGCCCGAAACACAGCTGTTTGAAGAAACGGTGGGTAAAGATGTGTCGTTTTCTCCACGACGAAAAAAACTTTCGCCGGATCAATCGAAAGCACTGGTCGAAAACTCATTGCGGGCTGTCGGACTCGACTATCAAACCTTTCGCTTACGCTATGTCTATGCACTCAGTGGTGGACAAAAAAGACGTGTCGCTATCGCCGGGATATTGGCGGGTGAACCAGAGGTACTGATTCTCGATGAGCCGGTCGCCGGCCTCGACCCACGCGGCCGCGCCGAACTCGCGACCTTGGTCAAACGACTCGCCCGAGAGTTGCACTTGACTGTCATGATTGTCGGTAACACCATCGACGAGCTCGCAGAATTGGCAGATCGTGCCATTGTCATGCACAACGGAGCAGTGTTGCTCGAAGGCACTATCAGCGACCTCCTGGCACAGGCAGATACACTTCACGCAATTGGGCTCGAGCTCAGCGAAGCTGCCGAAATCGCCCGTGTACTCAAACAGCACATCCCTTCTTTTCCGACAACGGTACTCGATCTTGAAGATTTGTGCGAAACAATCGGCCGCTATTGTGCACAGGCAAAGGAGTAGGCGATGTCACTCGAGTTTTCGCGGACCGTTACATTCGGGCAATATATCAATGTCGACTCGGTCGTGCATCGGCTCGATGCGCGTATCAAAATGCTCGCCGTCGCCTGTGTGATGTTTTGTACATTCATGACACGGGGGTTTGTCAGCATTCTGCCGATCCTCGTCATCGCCGTCATGATTCAAATAACCACCAAGATTCCTATAGGCTACACCGTGCGTGGGTACCGCTTACTGTTGCGCACAATGCTTTTTTTTATTCCATTCCAGATACTTTTTTATCGCGCTCCTGCCGGCATGGTCGTCGAACCCTATTGGCAATGGTGGATTTTGTCTCTCTCGTGGCAGGGCATTATCGCGGGGTTGTATACACTCACACGTGTCATTGTCTTGTATCACACCATAAACATGTTGATGTTTACCACCACGATGATTGATCTGTCTGATGGTGCCGAGATTATGTTCGAGCCATTGAAAAAGCTGCGCATCCCGGTGAACGAACTCGTGATGACGATGACCGTGGCCCTCAAGTTTGTCCCCTTGCTCATAACCGAATTGGAACGACTCATCCGCGCGCAGACGGCCCGCGGTGTGCGCTTTGATCAGGGCGGTGTCATAGAGCGCACCAAAAAAATCGTCCCTGTGTTGATCCCCCTGTTTGTGAATGCGCTGAATCGTGCAGAAGTGCTCATTGTTGCGATGAACGCACGCTGTTATCATGGCGGGGATGGTCGTACCAAACTCCGTACCATGCAAATCATCGGTCGAGACATATTCGCGCTTTCAATTATTTTGCTCCTCGCCAGTAGTGCCGCCTATATTGGTCGAACATACGGAGTCTAATGACATGACACTTGTTGCGTCCGCACTCCTCCACCTCGACCCTGCCGGTATGCGTGAATTTTTGACGCGCTTCGTCCAAATTCCCAGCGTCTATCTGCCCGACACCGCCGGCGCAAACGAGTCTGCCGCGGCAACCTTGGTAGCCGATGTATTGTCCGAATGGGGGCTGAATCCGACGGTCTGGGAGGTCCAACCCGGTCGCCCCAACATCGTCGCCGAGTTACGTGGCAGCCACGGCGATGGTCCCATCCTATTGATGGAAGGGCATACCGACGTCGTCACGCCGGGCAATCTGGCCAACTGGACCTACCCACCCTTCGGCGCGACTGTCGTCGGCGATCGCATGTACGGCCGCGGCACTGCCGACATGAAGAGCGGCGTGGCAGCCATGTTGTACGCGGTGCGCGCCCTCCAACTGGCCGGCAGTCCCTTTGCCGGCACGATTCGCCTGCTCATCCCGGTCGACGAAGAAGGCCTGATGATTGGTATCAAAGACATCGTCGCCCGCGGCTATGCAACGGGTGCGGCCGCAGCCATCATCTGCGAGCCCGAGGAGCACGAGGTCTGCACCGCCCAAAAAGGTGCCCTGCGGCTCAAATTGCACTCTATCGGCCGTGTCGCCCATGGTGCAATGCCCGACGAAGGAGTCAATGCACTGACCCCGTTGATTCGTCTGCTCAACCCCATCCTTGATCTACAAGCGGAATTGCGGGCGACACACGGCGAACATCCCCTCTTGGGTAAGATATACATCAGCCCTACGGTCCTGCGCGCACCCATCGGCGGTGATGCTAGTCAGGTCAATGTATTGCCCGACAGCGCCGATGTCTACCTCGATATACGTACCATCCCGGGGGTGAATCACCAGCACATCGTCACAACTATCCAAGGGTATATCGATGTCCTGTGCCAAAAGCACCCCAGCTACCAGGTACAGCTGACCATCATCGACGACCGTCCCTCTACCGAGATACCCACGTCGCACCCGCTCGTCCAGGCCTTGCGCGCGGCGCACCAGACGGTCTACGGTGTCGTACCACCCTACGGCGGAGTGCCCGGATCAACCGATGGGACAATCATTACCCGCGACAGCGGCGTGCCGGTGGTGGTGTATGGCCCAGGTCACAAACGCATTCCGCACCAACCCGACGAATTCGTCGACCTGTCCGAGGTAGATAATGCGGCGCGGGTGTATATTCATGCAATACTGCAGTTTCTTTCATCCAATGTATAGAGAGGTTCCCTCATGACCAAAGTCACTATCCCCTTCATCCAAGGCCTCAAAGGCAAACGAACCTTCGCCATGTTGACCGCCTATGACGCGCCTTTTGCGCGCCTCGTCGATGAATCCGGGGTCGAAATGATCCTCGTCGGCGATTCACTGGGCATGGTCATGCTCGGCTATAGCGGCACGTCGCCGGTCACCATGGACGAAATGGTGATGCACGCACGATCCGTCGGACGCACCGCCAAACGCTGCCTGATTGTGGGCGACATGCCCTTCCTGTCCTACCAAGCAGACCACGCCGAAGCCATCCGTAACGCCGGTCGCCTCGTCAAAGAAGCCGGCGTGGATTGTGTCAAACTCGAAGGCACCGCCAAACAAGCACCGGTCGCCAAAGCCATCGTCGACGCCGGCATCGCCGTCATTGGCCACATTGGATTAACACCGCAGACCGCTGCATCCCTGGGCGGCATCAATGTCATCGGCGGGCAGAGTTACGAGCACGCCAAACGCATCGTCGACGACGCGTTGGCAATGCAGGCTGCCGGTTGCTGGTGTGTCTTGATGGAGGCAGTGCCTGCCGATCTGGCCGCCTACATCACCAGCATCTTGACCGTGCCCACCATTGGCATCGGCGGCGGACGTGGCTGTGACGGTCAGGTCCTCGTCACGCACGAGATGTTTGGCATGTTCGCCGGTTTTGGATTGCCGTTCGGCAAAATCTATGCCGACGCCGGTGCGTTCATCAAAAAAGGCATGCAACAGTACCATCAGGATGTACAGAATGGTTCATTCCCTGGCGCCGAAAACAGCTTCCCCATCGATGCTGCTATGATTGCCCGCCTCAAAAAAGAACAGAAAGCCTAGGTCTCGCATGCGCATCGCCATCATCGGCGCCGGTGCCATGGGCTCGTTGGTCGCGTCATACTTGGCGCCGACCAACGAGGTCTGGATGCTCGACAGCTGGCGTGACCACATCGACGCGATTACCAGCAATGGTCTCATGCGGACCATCGATGACACCACCGTCGTCACCACACCACACGCCACAAGTGACGTCACGAGCATTCCCACCTGTGACGTTGCCATCGTCCTGGTCAAATACCATCAGACTGCTTGGGCGGGTCAACAGGCACGCCACGTCATTGGCCAAAGCGGTGTCTGCGTGACTCTCCAGAACGGCGTCGGCAATGGTGACATTTTGGCGACGGTGATTCCTCCCGAGCGCGTGTGTGTCGGAGTAACCTCGTTAGGGGCGACCCTGGTCGATCCCGGAGTGGTACGCCATGCGGGCATGGGCGCAACGGTTTTTGCCAATGCCCAAAACACTGCTACGATGAACGCCGTAGCAGCTGCATTTGAGACCAGCGGGCTCCCTGCCAGTACGCAACGCGACGTCGCATCGATTGTCTGGGGCAAACTCATCGTGAATGTAGGCATCAATGCGCTGACGGGCATTTTGCGCGTCCCCAATGGGGTACTCACGCGCAATGTCGACGCACTGCACATCCTCACCGAGGCAGTCACCGAAGCTGTGACAGTTGCACATGCCGAAGGCATCACCCTGCCATATCACGACCCGCTCGCACATGTGTTGCAGGTCGCTACTGCAACAGCAGCAAACCGCTCGTCGACCCTCTCAGATGTCCTGCGCGGCAGCCCGAGCGAGATTCCCAGCATCAACGGGGCGATTGTCCGAGCGGCAGCACGTCATGGAATCCCCGTCCCCGTCAACACGCTGCTCTGCTCCCTGATGGCCAGTATCGATGCAACCCACCACGAACAAATCCACCCCTAACACGCCACCAAAACGAAAGATACGTCCATGAGCCGCACCACGCGCACGCCGGTACACTCCTACGACAGCGCACACCTGCGCAACATCGCCATGCCCATCGGCGGCATCGGCACGGGCACTATTTCACTCGGCGGACGTGGTGACCTGCGCGATTGGGAGGTGGGCAATCGGCCCGCCAAAGGATTCCGCCCCGATACGGCCTTCATGGCCGTGCGCATCCAAGCGCCGGGCGCCGAACCCATCGTCAAAGCACTCGAGGGACCGCTCGAACTCTCCGACTATCAAGGTGCATTCGGCGCGACCGTGGCGCATCACGGCCTACCCCGCTTCCGCCATGCCTCATTCGATGCGAGCTACCCCTTTGCAACAGTCCACCTGAGCGACCCCGACGTACCGGTGACGGTGATCCTCGAGGCGTTCAACCCGCTCACACCGCCGAGTGCCGACGACAGTGGCATCCCCATCGCCATTTTGACCTATACCTTCACCAATACCAGTGCAGACTCGCTCCAGCTGGATGTTGTGGCCGCCCTGCAAAACTTCATCGGCAGTTCGCCGGTCAACGGCGCCTATGGGTCGGCCATCGTCAACGACTTTTTTTCGCAGACTGAGGCGGAGAAAACCGCCCATCGCAACACCATCGCCCAGTGCAACGCCCCGCGCCTACACGGACTCGCCTACGCCCCGGCACCAGTCCTGGCCGGCAGTGAATTCGAGGGGACGCTGGCGCTGGCATTGCTCGATGCAACGGACGTGACCACGCGTACGGGCTGGGCGGACTATACCTGGGGCGATTCGTTGCTGGATTTTTGGGATGACTTCCGCGAAGACGGTCGCCTCGAGCCACGCCAATCCGCTGCCCTCAAACCTATCGGCTCGATTGCCCAGCACCAGACGCTCGCGCCGCACGGCACCGCAACGGCCACCCTGCTCCTCAGCTGGCACTTCCCGCAGCGGATGGCCTGGCGCTCCGAAGAATACGGCGCGATGCACTTCGGCGAATACACCGACACCATCGTCGGCAACTACTACACCACCCAATACGCCGATGCCTGGGACGTTCTGACCAAAACGACCCCGCGCCTCGCTGATTTGACCGAACGGACGCACGAATTCGTCGATACATTGACCACGGCCACGCTCCCCAAACCCTTTATCGAGGCGGCATTGTTCAACCTGAGCACGCTGCGCAGTCAGACGACCTTCCGCACTGCAGATGGACGCTTCTATGGCTGGGAGGGCAACGACAACACCCGCGGTTCGTGCTTTGGATCGTGTACGCATGTATGGAACTACGAGCAAGCGACGCCGTTTTTGTTCGGCGGTCTGGCCAAAATCATGCGCGAGAACGAGTTTTTGCACGCCACCCGCGACGACGGCTTCATGAGCTTTCGTATCGGCCTACCCTTATCCAATGCCCAAGCCTGGCCCACTGCTGCTGCCGATGGACAGATGGGGACGATTGTCAAACTCTTCCGCGAGTGGCGCCTGAGCGGCGACACCGGCTGGTTGGCGCGACTCTACCCCAAGGCCAAAGCAGCGTTGTCGTTTGCCTGGATCCCCAACGGCTGGGACGGCGACCGCGACGGTGTGATGGAAGGCTGCCAGCACAACACCATGGACGTGGAGTACTTTGGTCCCAATCCGCAGATGCAGTTCTGGTACTTGGCCGCCCTGCGCGCCGCCGAAGAAATGGCCCGGGCTGTCGACGACAAAGACTTCGCCCGCGAATGTTGGCGCCTCTACAAAGCCGGCCGCGACTGGAGCCAAGACAATCTGTTCAACGGCGATTACTACCGCCACGAAATCCGGCCGCCAGGCGACGCCGCAAACATCGCCCCCGGCATCCGCCACATGGTGATGGGTGCGTCTGACCTCAGCAACCCCGAGCTCCAATTGGGCGACGGCTGCCTAGTCGATCAACTCGTCGGTCAATACCTGGCATCCATCAGTGGACTGGGGAATTTGACCGCCGCCAAACAACTCAAAACGACGCTCCAGAGCATCTACACGCACAACCGCAAAGTGGGCTTCGAAAACCACTTCAACCACATGCGCAGTTTTGTGCTGGGTGACGAGACCGCCCTGCTGATGGCATCGTACCCGCGAGGCAATCGGCCCAAACGGCCATTCCCGTACTTCAACGAGGTCATGACCGGCTTCGAATACGCCGCCGCCGGCAGCATGATCTATGCCGGCTTGCGTGATGAAGCAGTCCAGGTGGTCAGTGATATCCGCGCCCGTTACGACGGTGCTCGCCGCAATCCGTTTGACGAGGCCGAGTGCGGACACCACTATTCGCGGGCGATGGCCAGCTTTGGTCTACTGATGGCCTGGTCGGGGCAGATGTACAACGCCACCAAGGGCGAGCTCATGTTCGACCCGCTGGCCCCCAACAGCAGCGTCTTTTGGGCGACGGGGCACGCCTGGGGCACGCTCGATTTTCGGCGCAATGAGTACGTGTTGACCATTTATGCCGGTGAACTGCAGCTGTCACGGCTGGTGATTGGTGATGACGAAATCTGCGCCTATGGCGTCATCCAGACCATGGGCCGCAGTGCGCATGCGTATCAGGTACGCTAACCGAATAGAGGGATGCCATGGTCCAACGTCGTCGTGTGGTCATCGCCGCGGGACTCCTGTCGCTTGGTGCAATCGCCGTTGCGCTGTATCGCCGCCTTTTTCCCAGTGCACCAGCGCAGTCCACCGTCGCACCAGATCACCCCGACCTGCGCTACACGGGGCGCTGGGACAGGACGAAGCCCACCCTGCCCAGCGTCGGTTGGCAGGGGGCGCAGATTGCGTTTGTGTTCGAAGGGACTGCGGTCACCGCACGCCTGCGGACGTTGTCGAGCATTGATTATCTGCTCGTCATCGTCGATGGGGTGGTCCAACCCGAGCGCCTGCGCATCAGTCCCGATGATGCACCCATCGTGATTGCTTATGGATTGGCAAACGCCAGCCATCGCATCCAGATTATCAAAGAAACCGCCCAGGGTGGCGATATGCAGTTCGCCGGATTGACCGTGTCCGGCACCATCATGGCCGACGAGACACCTGCACCGCACCGGCACATCGTCTTTTTCGGCGATTCGAACTTGGCAGGCGAATCCCTGCTCCACGAAGAAAACAACGGCGACATCACCTCCATGGGTTGCCATCATACCTATGCCGGCATCACGGCACGCATATGCAATGCCAGCTACGAAAACGTCTCGTACGGTGGGGCCACCATCGGTTCGATCCACAGCATATATAGCCAGTTGAGCCAGCAGAACCCCGCACCCTGGGATGCCCAGCGTACAGCAGCGGATGTCATCGTCATCGACCTGGGATCCAACGACGTCGTCAAAGGCGAAAAAGCCGTCCGCACGGCATATCATTCATTCTTGGACGACATCCGCAAGACCTACCCACATGCCCACATCGTGCTCTACAACTCGTACGGATGGTCGTTCGCCGAGCCCGCGAATTACAGCGCAGCAGTCGTCGCGGAGCGCAACGATGCACAGATGAGCGCGGCGCGGTTCCCCTGGTTCTTCGAACAATGGCACGGCTGCGAGTACGATCACGCTGGGATGGCGACGATACTTGCCCAACATCTGGCGAAAACGCTCGGCTGGGACATTCAACCCGCCGATGTCATGAGTGGCTACGGTCAAAACGGGAATGTCGCCAACGGGAGCTTTGCCGAGTCTGCCCCGTTCGGTGGTTTTGGGTGGCGCTATGGCCTCAAACCAGGGGTGACACGCATGACCGATAATGTCGGTGCCGACGGTTATCACTACGTGCGGCTCGCCGCTGGTGCGCGCATCCATCAGCCCAACCCTGCTACGAATGATTCAACCATCACAGTGACGGTGGCGGCGCGTAGTGCGGATGGTGGGAGTCTGGTGACGACTATTGACTTCCGCAACCAAGCGATGTACAGCGAGCCGTTGTCCACGGAATCACAGACCCGTGCATTGAACGCAGAATGGCAGACGTTCACCATGACGGTGCAAGCGCCGGTCCAGACCACGACGCCGGTGTTCCACACGCGGCTGACGTTCGGTGCCAACCACGGCACCGTGGATGTCGATGCGGTGCAGATGACGACGGTCTAGACGTGCTCCGGCACTTCTGCCATCCAGTCGTCGAGGGTGGCGACGCGCTCGGGGTGTGCTTTCGACCGTGCCAAAAACCCAGCCCCATATTGCGGCATCGGATCCTGCGACGTGGGCTGGTAGCGCAAATCGACACTCCAACGCACATGATCCGAATTATTCCCCGTACTCATATGGACACAGCGGTCATTGAACAAAATCGCCGAACCCGCCGGTACCGGCAACGCCACCGCAGATCGTTTTGCTTGACTAATCACCGCCTCATCGACCTCGAGGTACCCCGTGCCCGAGTAGGTTTCTTGGTGGAACGCCATGACTTTTGTTTTGTGGGTGCGCGGCCAGACCTGCAGGCAGCCGTTATCGAGCGTCGCATCAACCAAAGGAATCCACACGGTAATCACCGGATTGGCATTGGCATCGGGCCAGTAACTTTTGTCCTGATGCCATGGCACCGCACCAGCCGCCACCTTGGGCACTTTGGGACGCACGTTATAGACCGGATTGGAGAAAATCTCGGGGCCGATGAGCGATTCGACCGCATTGAGAATTTTGGGGTTCGACATCAGTACGAAATACCCGGGGATGCGATCGCGCCAACTCCGCCCGTATTGCAAAAAGTCGACATCGGTGAGGTGTGCAAACAGGGCTGCCAAGCGCTTTTCGAATGGGACATCCGTATATAATGAATCAACGAGGCCATCGCGGAACAATTGGGCCGCAATCTCGTCTACTTTTTGTGCCATAGCGGCACGTGCCGGCTGTAACTCCACTGCACTGAGCAGACGCGGCAAGACCGCATACCCCTCACGATCGTATAATGCGATTGTCTCGGCATCGAGTGTCCCCTCTTCAGTAGGGGCATGAAAAGCCAATGGGGTGCGGTAGGTCATCGTCGACTCCTGCATATATCTGGCGCATAGATTTGTCGTATCGTATCATATGCGACACAACTGGAGGATTTTCCGATGCCTATGTCTCGTCGAGAATTGAATCGCCTGCTGGTCTATGGATTTGGCAGTGCACTCCTGGCTGCCTGCGCACGTCAAGGCTTCGTCGCCGAAGATGAACTGCGTGGCAAAGCCAAGCCAACTGCTACCAAAAAGAAAACTGCCACTACCGCACGCGCCACCGAAACCCGCACGCGGGACGTGATGGCACCGACCAACACGTTGAGTGCAACAGTCACCGCCCAAGCACTCCAAAACCTCGGCTTCGATCTATTCCCTGACCTGGTCAGCACCCGCCGCGACAGTAACTTTTTGTATGTCGAATCACGTGGGCTCCCCAGTCACAACATGATGGTCGGCATCACCAGCTGGCAGCGGCAGGTCCCGTTGGCGCAACCCTACTACGGCAGCAAAGCATGGCAAATTCCCCTCAACCCAGAGCCTGCAATCACCCCGGTCTCTGCAGCCAATGCCCTCTACCGCGGTGCAATTGCACTCGCAGTCAACGGCGTCCCGATTTTCAACGCACTCAACAACCGCGGTGACGATGCCTTCCTCGCCGGCGAACTCGACCAGTGGGGTGGCCACTCCGGCAAAGCCGACGACTACCACTACCACATCGCGCCGTTGCATCTGCAGGCCCTTATCGGCGCAGACAAACCAATCGCGTATGCCCTTGATGGCTATGCGATATATGGCGTGCTCGAGGTCGACGGTAGCGAGCCACGCGGGCTCGACACCTACAACGGCCACATCGGGCCCAACGGTGTCTATCACTACCACGCGTCGATGAAGTACCCCTACATCAATGGTGGCATGTATGGCAAAGTGACCGTGACCGACGATCAAATCGAACCGCAGCCGATGCTCAAACCGGTACGCCCGCCACAAGACCCGCTCGCAGGAGCGGTCATCACGGGTTTTGAACGCGCCAGTGCTAGTCAGTACCAGTTGACCTATACCCTTGCAGGCAAGACCTACACCGTCGCCTACACCCAAAACAGCGACGCGGTGGCATTCCACTACAACGATCAAGACGGCGTCCGTGACGAATCTTTCACCCTCCAACCCGACCAAGTCCCGGCAACCCCATTACCCACCGGCAGCGCCAAGGCGCCCAAAACCGCAACCCCAGCGGCTCCCAGCGCAACATCTGCTGCCAAAACCGCGACACCTGCAGCAGCAACGGGCGTCTTTACGCTGACGAGCCCCGTCGTTGCCCAAGGCGGCGCGTTGCCCGTGACCTATACATGCGACGGCGCCTCCCAGTCGCCGCCGATTGCATGGAGCAATGCACCTGCGGGAACCAAAAGCTACGCCGTCGTCATGCACCACATCGCCCCCGATGCGACACACTACTACTGGACGGTCTACAACATTCCGGCATCCATCAGTGCCATCCCAGCCAACGACAAGAGCATAGGGACCTACGGCGCCAACAGCGTCAACCCTGATTTGGCCTACGCGGCACCCTGTTCTAAAGGCCCCGGACTTAAAAACTACATCATCACGGTGTATGCCCTTTCGGCAGCACCGGTCATCGCGGCAGGCACGAGCGTGACCCGCGATGTCTTGTTAGCCGCCATCGCCGATCGCACCCTGGCATCTTCGGCACTCAATATCACCTATACCCGCTAGCGGGAACAGGCAGCCCCCTGCTGGTGCAGGGGGCTGTTTTCTCACTCATCCGCCCGACGCCAAGGAGCCTCCATGAGCGTACACAATTCTGCACTGCACAACGCATTAACCATAGCCGTTCAACGTGCCATCGCCAGTGGCTACGAAGAAGGCATCCAACTCTGTGTCTACCAACACGGTCAACGTATCGTAGACCTGTGTATGGGGACGCGTGACGACGTCGGTACTCCGTTGCAACCAGACAATCTGTCGTTTGTGTGGTCTACCAGCAAAGGAATTACGGCGACGGCCATCCACATCCTGGCAGAGCGCGGCTTCCTCCAATACGACGATGCCATTGCCGATTATTGGCCGGCATTCGGTCAGCACGGCAAAGAAGCCATCTCGATTCGCCACTTGATGAGCCACACCGCCGGCATCTACCCCAACCCGGTGCTCAATAGCTACGAAGAACTGCGCGACTACGAGACCGTCTGTACAGCAATCGCCGCAATGACCCCAATGCATCGACCCGGGCAGTCGCACATCTACCACCCCCTCACCTATGGCTGGCCATTGGCCAAAGTCGTCGAGGCAATCACCGGTATGCCGTTCGGCGCGTTCATCCAGACCGAGATCTGTGCTCCGCTCGGGCTGACCGATTTGTTCATCGGCTTGCCCGCTGCCCGCCAAGCCGACGTCGCCCGCACCAGTATTGATGTCGACCTCGCACTTTTGCCGGCAACCCCTGAAAATCGGCTCTCCGACCCAACCATCATGGCCAACGATCCGGCCATCTGGGCTACCTGCGTGGCCGGCGCCAACATGCTCGCCAGTGCCCGGGCCATCGCCACGGTCTACGCTTCGCTCATCGGTGACGGTGTGAATGGTGTGCGCCTTTTGTCAAAGCGCCAGGTTGCCAATGCAACCCGCGTCCAGTATTGGGCGATTGATGCCGAATCGTTAAGCGAAACCGGGCATAGCCTCGGCTTTGCCCTCGGCAAGGCCAATCCACATTACGGTGCGTTGCCGACCGCCTTTGGCCATTGTGGCTACGGCGGTAGTACCGGCTTTGCTGATCCACAGTACAACCTTGCCTTTGCAATGACCAAAACGCGTATGAATCTACACCCCGACGCACCCTCACTCAAGCGAGAACTCTCTGCCATCGTGCGTCAACATTTGACCCCCGTCGGGTAATATGTGCGCGCCGAAAACACAATACCCCCTGTCCGGCGTACCGGACAGGGGGTTTCTCGTGCTCCGACATTAGTTCCGGCCGAAGCGGCGCAGAGTCAGCAGTGCTTCGACAGTTAATTTACCCGTCCAGTGGCGCTGGGCGATCTGCCATTGTGCGGGGTATTGGCCCCACTGCCAGGTCGGTTGGATGCACCCGTCGTTACTGAGCGTCTCGATGAGTTGCGTGCACTGCGCATCTACCGCATCGGCCAGCAGGTCGTACCACGCATCGGCCGGAGACTCGACCACCAGCAATGGCGTGGGCACGTACGTTGTGCGCCAGACGGTAGGGTCGGTGTTGATGGTACCGGCGATTGTGCGACGCAGATCAGGGAGCAGCCGTTCTTGCCACTCGGCAGGGGCAACTCGGTACCAGCGTATGTAGCAGGCCAGCACGTGTTCTTCCATCTGATCGGGTTGGGCTACGAGGCGGATAGCCGCCTGTTCAGCAATAGCGTCGAGGAGGAACGGGTTCATGCTGGTTTGGTAGTGTTGGAAGTAGCCCAGTATCTCGACCGTCGGATTCTCGGTCAACGCATCAATGGCACTCACCCCCGACGGTCCGCGGTGCCACCACGGTGCATGCGGGGCATCGTCGACTGCGGCAGCCGTTGCCACCCAGCCCAGGCGGCTGATATCGACCTGTCCAGCCAGATAAGCCATGGCGTGCTGTACCGCGGGGTGCTCCACCGGTAGCCCAATGCGCAACGCATACTGCAAGCCAATCGTGGTCGACAGCGGACCTGAATCCGGCGTCCACATGTCGGGCTCGATACCATGGGCGTAGCCGCCGTCAGGATTTTGGTAGGTCGCCAAGGCTGCGGTCACGGCATCAATCTGTGACGCATCATCACTCCACGCGAGGAGTGCCTGGTCCAGTGGGCGGGCGTGTGCGGCAATGATGGCGCGAACTTTGGCAAGGGAGGCAGCAGTGAGTGTTTGCATAGCATCTCGTAGTAGTGATCAGTGATTAGTTGGAATTCTCAGTTACAGATTGGTGCACATGATGCGCGAACGTCTCACCAATATCCTACACCTGATAACTGATAACTGATAACTGATAACTGATTTCTGATTTCTGATAAAGAAAAATCGCCTTCCATGCATGCATGGTGGCGATTTTTGTGGCGGGGAGGGAGAGATTCGAACTCTCGATAGAATTGCTTCTATAGCGGTTTAGCAAACCGCCGCACTAGGCCGACTATGCGACCTCCCCA
>CANJHS010000060.1 GCA_947474225.1 Roseiflexaceae bacterium
CGGCGTGCGGTGGGGGTTTGAGCGTTCTAATCAGTGATTGTGGGTGTTCCCCAACGGGAATGATTGCACCGCCGCGCCTGCGGTCACCGCCAACCATAGAATAATCAACACAAAGCGGGCATTGGCACTGCGCAGTACGAGCCACGGCGAGCGCGCAAATGTGTACCACACGTTGAGTGCCAAATGAATCGCCAACGGTACCCAGGCAATGCTCATCAATACCTGGCTTGCCCCCAGTGCCGGTATCGAAAAAATAGGCGTCGTAACCAGCATCACCAACCACGCATCGACAATGTACACGTCCCGCAAGGTTTTGGGTGGAATCCGCGGCCATCCGTGCATTTTGGCAGCGATGTACGCATGGTAGACCAGCCAGAGAAAGCTCGTCATGAAAAAGATTTTGGGCACATCCGGACCCTCGGCCACCAGCGATGATTCGCCGTGCCGATGTGGATAGATGTAGTGAATCAACAGATAACCGATTGCAAAAAACCACGACAAATAGCGGTTGTACACCACCAGTTGCTTCATATTCACAAAAACACTCCTCTTCGCCCGAGTACCCCGTATGGGTCCCGGTGTTCGTTGCTCTGTGTGCAGCTATGCGAAGAGGAGTCCTTTGGGTGGTGGAATGACCGGTCGAATGTGCCAGCTCAGCAGTGCCAGCGGCAGCATGGCGACGCGGATGCTCGCTCGGAGCACTTCCCCGAAGGAGACCACCATGATGATCAACAGTGCTAACGCCTGCAGTGTGTCTACACTGAAGTGCGGTGGTGCTGATTGTGTGGAAGTCTGCTGGTGCATGGTGCACACGTAGGAGTGTTGGTGTGCATGCCTCATGCTGCTGCAATCGATAATGCACCACAGCGGAATAACGACCACACACCAAGTCCATACCAATACCAGCATCAGCAGCGGGAACTGGCGCATGGATTGGTGTGCGGTCGCGTGTGACATGTGCTACACCTTGTCCCAGAAGTGGCAGGCGGCCCAGCGACCGGGTGCTTTTTCTTCGAGGGCTGGTTCGTTGGTTTTGCACACATCCGTTGCCATCCAACAGCGTGTGTGGAATCGACAGCCGCTCGGTGGATTAGATGGGCTGGGCACATCACCCTGAAGCACAATGCGATCACGGTTGGCCGTTGGATGTGGCACCGGTACGGCTGCTTTGAGTGCTTTGGTGTAGGGGTGGAACGGCCGCGCAAAGATGTCGGCGCGCGGGGCGAGTTCGACCATTTTGCCCAGATACATTACCCCGATGCGTGTCGACACATACTCGACGACCGCCAGATTATGCGCTACAAACAAATAGGTCAGGCCGAGTTCTTTTTGGAGTTGGATGAGCAAATTGAGTACCTGTGCTTGGATGCTGACGTCGAGCGCCGACACCGGCTCGTCGAGCACCAACAACTCAGGCTCCATGATGAGTGCCCGTGCGATGCCGATGCGCTGGCGTTGCCCGCCCGAAAATTCATGCGGGAAGCGCTCGAGCAACGACGCAGACAAACCGACCTTTTCCATAATGGCTGCGAGTTTGACCTGCTGTTCGTCACGAGACCCCATCCCATGGATGACGAGACCTTCCGAGATACTTTCGGCCACGGTTCGTCGCGGATCCAGCGATGCATAGGGATCTTGGAAGATAATCTGCATTTTGCGCCGGAAGGCTTTTTGCTGGCTGCGATTGGCCGACAATACCGGTGCGCCGTCGAACAGCACCTCACCGGATGTCGCTTGGATGAGGCGCAACAACGTACGACTGACGGTGGTCTTGCCACAGCCCGATTCACCGACGAGTCCGAGTGTCTCGCCTTTGTCAATGGTGAACGATACATCGTCTACCGCACGTACCTGGCCGGTGACCCGGCGCAATACACCGGTACGGATGGGGAAGTGTTTGACTAGATGTTTGACTTCGAGTAGTGGTGTGGTCATTGTGCGGGTGCTCCATCTGAGGCATACAGCCAACATCGGACCTCTCGACCCTGGTGTTGCACCAGCGGTGGTGCCTTGTCGCAGGCGTCGTAGCGTTTGGTACAGCGGTCCGCGAAGCGGCAGCCGATGGGTGGGTCAATCATCATCGGCACGGTCCCTTCGATGGCGTGTAAGGTGCGGTTACTCGCATCACCGAGGACCGGCATCGAGTTGAGGAGTGCCACCGAATACGGGTGGAGTGGTGTTTCGAAGAGTTCGTGGACCGAGGCGTTTTCGACAATTTGGCCGGCATACATCACGATGACCCGATCTGCCATCTCGGCGATGACTCCCAGGTCGTGGGTAATCAACATAATCGAGGTGTTGACGGTTTTGCGGAGTTCACGCATCAGCTCGAGAATCTGTGCCTGGATGGTCACATCGAGCGCGGTGGTGGGTTCGTCGGCAATAAGCAATTCGGGATTGCAGGCCAGTGCCATGGCTATCATGATGCGCTGTGCCTGCCCGCCCGAGATTTCGTGTGGGTACGAATTGAGCCGTTGCTCGGGGTCGGGGAGGCGCACCAGTTTGAGCAACTCGACAGCGCGTACGTTGGCCTGTTCCATCGTCATGTGCTGGTGGATTTGGAGCGCTTCGGTTATCTGGCTGCCGACGGTATAGACGGGATTGAGACACGACGTCGGTTGTTGGAATATCATCGAAATGCGGTTACCGCGAAAGGTACGCATCTGTTCCTCGGACAGTGCCAACAAATCTGTGCCGTCGAAGGTGACACTCCCCTCGACAATCTCGCCCGGGTCACCAATCAGGCACATAATCGATAGCGAAGTGACACTCTTGCCACTGCCCGATTCACCCACGATGCCCAGCGTTGTCCCGCGTGGCACCTCAAAGCTGATATCGTCGACGGCTTGGACCACCCCACCCGGCGTAAAGAAATACGTCTTGAGGTTTTTGACCGACAGGAGTGGTTGATTGGTCATGATGCTGCACTCCGATCATGGATTGCTTTGAGTAACGCGTCGCGTTTGGCTCGGGTAATCTCGGTTTGCACGCGTGGATCGAGGGCATCGCGCAGGCCGTCGCCGATGTAATTGATGGCCAGCGAACAGACCAGAATAGGCAACGTGGGAATCAACGGCATCCACGGATAATTAAACATGTAGCTGTTGGCGAACGAGAGCATGTTGCCCCAGCTCGGGGTTGGATCTTGGATGCCGAAGCCGAGGAAGCTGAGCGCCGATTCAGCCACCAACGACCCACTCAACCCCAGCGTATAGGCGACGATGATGGGTGGCATCGCATTGGGCAAGACGTGCGTGATGATGTTGTGGAGGTGCGATGCACCCAAGGCAAGGGATGATTCGACATACAGTTGTTCGCGAATCGATAACACCATACCGCGTACGAAGCGGGCAACACCGGTCCATCCCAACGCGATGAAGATCACCATAATCATCACCACCTGCTTCCCCTCGCGCTCGTTGATCGCCATGATGACGCCGATAGTCTTGGAGAGGAGCGATGGGATGGGGATTGCGTCACTGTTTTGGATCGCAATGGAACCGGCGATGAGCAATAACGTAAACGTCGGGAAGGTCGAAATGAACTCAATCATGCGCGAGGTAAATGTGTCGATGAAGCCGCCGAAATATCCGGCTACTAATCCGACGGCAATGCCGATCAGGGTAGACACAGTTGTCACGGTCAAAGCGGTTGTCAACGAGACGCGGGCTGCGTAAATAAGCCGTGTCAACAAGTCGCGACCCAAATGGTCCGTCCCAAAGACATGGTACGAGCCGTCTTTGGCAGCGCTGAATGGTGTCGTGTATGCGTTGTCGAGCGAGATGGCATCCCGCTTGTACGGAGCAATCAGACTGGCGAACATTGAGAGCACATAGATAGCGGCAATCAAGTAGAGGCACCACATCGCAACGCGGTGTTTTATGAAGCGGCGGAAGATGAGCATCCATTGACTGGCGGGTCGTTGATTCGGTGTCGTCATCGATATTTCTTTTCTACGAAAGCCGAATGCGCGGATCGAGGACGCTATACAAAATGTCTGTGATGAGGTAGCCCAACAGCAGCAAGAAAATGCTGACCATGGTCAACCCCATGGTCACGCTATAGTCATTACGCTCGATCGAATCGACCAGCAAGCGCCCCAATCCAGGCCAATTAAAAATCGCCTCGGTAATGGCGGCCCCGCCGAATAACTCGGCCATGACGCCTGCCAACAACGTGATGAACGGCAAAATCGCATTGCGCAACGCGTGTTTGAGGACGACCGTGCGCTCGCGTAGGCCCTTTGCGCGGGCGGTACGGACGTAGTCCAGGCGCAATACCTCGAGCATGCCAGAACGAATGAAGCGACTATAGCCGGCAATATTGACAAAGACCAACACTCCCAATGGCATGATGAAGTGCAATGCGCGGTCGAGTGTCGATGACGCAATGACCTCGCCGATATAGGGGATAACGTAGTCTTTGTTGCTGACGGCATTCCCCGGCGGGAGGTAGATGAATCCTGCCTCTTTCGCACCTACGGCAAATACCAAAATGCAGATGATACCGATGACGAACGTCGGCAAAGACGAGCCGACGAACGAAATCGTCGTCATCGTATAGTCGAAGCGTGAATATTGGCGCACTGCCGAATAGATCCCCAAGGGCACACCAATGGCAATCGAAATCAATATAGAAGCGCCCATCAACTGCAGCGTATACGGCAATCGACTCGCGATAAGTGTCGAGATTGGGCGGTCACGGAGCATGACCTGTGAGAGTCCAAAGTCACCGAAAAGAATCCCACGAGAGGTGCGTCGATCGACGAGATTTGCGAACGTAATTGGGACTTCGCAGCCTTCCTCGATAATCTCGGTGTGACCATCTGGGTAACGGAGACGAACCATCCCGGGGATTTTGCAACCGACTTGGACGTCAGCCAAAAATGTCTGGCCAGCAATTGAAATGGGGCCAGCGGGGAATCCAATAAGCCATCGGGTGAAGCGGTACGGCACAAACAAGTCGAGTTCGAAGCGTTGTTTGATGCGGGCGATGTCGTCGGCAGAAATTTTGTTGCGCCCGCTTTGTTGTATCTGCCGCAGACCCGTCATCGGGCCACCTGGTGCGAAGTACAACAGCACGAACGAGACCACCGCCGATGCGATGAGCACTATGAACATTTGGATGAGACGACGAATGAGGAATGTCGCCATGGAGCGGCTCCCTACTTCTACAACAGTGTGAATGACATGGAGCGCGTATACGAGCGGCGCACTACGGTGCAGACAACAGAGGAATCTATTGATTCTATGATACACCCCCCAACATGCACTGCACGTTGGGGGGTGTATGGTTGGGTACTGCTTACTTGACGAACATGTTCATGTCGATATGTTCCCATGTTGGGGAAGCAATCGTCACGACCTGTACCTTGCCCTTGGCTGCAGCATCGACTACGGTCTGGACTTCGGCGCCGGCACCGAGGGTTTCGGTTCCGAGGACGTCGACATCGCCGGTCAACAACTGGGCCACAGCCTGGTTACCATCTTCGAAGAACTGAATCGTGATGTTCTTGATCTTCGGAGCGGTGCCGCCGTAGTTTTCGTTGGCAACAAAGACCATCTTCTGGCCCTTTTCCCACGAAACAATCTTGTATGGTCCATTGCTCCATGGCAATTCGGCTACTTCTGGCAATGTTGGCCAGTCCTTGGCAGGCACGTCGGCGAGGGTCTTGCCCTTGTAGGCGCCTTCGCTCTCGATGGGCTGCTTGGATGGTGCTGGGCCAAATCCGCCGGTGTAGAACGTTGGCCACTGCACGCCAGGCAAGAAGACCAGGGTCTGCTTGGTGTCGCTGTCGACCGTGAACGTCTGGACGGAATCACAGAATGTGAATGACGTGGCGCCGGATTCTTTGTCACAGGTGGTCTTGTGGCCGAGTTCGAAGTCGGCCTTGGTCACCGGTGAACCGTCTTGCCACTTCATCCCTGGCTTGTATTCGAAGCTGACCGTCAACTGCTTGAGGGTCAATGGTGCTGCGCCGTCCCACTTGACGGTTTCGCCTGCTGCATTGGTGACTTCGACGTCTTTGGCCAGTGCAACCGGCTCGCCGTTGGTGCTCCAGACCATGTCGCCGGCCTTGACTTCGACGTCTGCGTTGGTTGCACCGTCGCCGAGTGATGGCAACTTGGTGAATCCGACAGCCTGATAGTCGTAGTCGAGTGAGGTGACTGCCAATTGGCTAATCAGCTGTGAAGCAGTGGTTGCAACTGCGGCGCTCTCGACCAGGGTGTAGAGCGAAGCTGGCTCCTGGGTGAAGCCGAGGACGATGGAGTCCTTACCCGGCAATTCCCATTCTGCTGCGTTGTAGGTGTAGTACTCGGTTGGGTTTGGCTTGAAGTTCAACAACTTGGGGTTGGCAGCAGCTGCCTCGGTGCGGTTGAACAACGGCAAGCTGACCATGTCCTTGGTGAATTCCTGTTGGACAATGGCGTACTGCTTGATGCGCTCGGCGCGGTCCAGCGTGTTGTTGGCGGCGACGATTGCCTTCGAGGCAGCTTCGTTACACCAACCCATGCCGTTCTGGCCCTCCCAGTTGTTGCTTGGCAACGGAATCTGGTTACAGGCGTAGAGCGAAATGCCGCCCGGATCTGCTGAACCGACCCATGCGAATGCACCCAACTCGTAGTCACGATGGGAAAGACCCGTCGTGTCGCCGAACCACCAGGAGCCTGGTGCGTGTGTGCGGGCAATCGTGATGCCACAGTTGTCTGCCAACTGCTGCTCGAGCACGGTGGCCCAAGTCTGGCGGAATGGTGCGTTGGTCGTCGTGAAGCGGAGGAACAACGGTGCGCCCGTCTCGACGTTGGCACCCTCTTCGTAGCCGGCTTCCTTCAACAACGCTTTGCCCTTTTCGGGGTCAAATGGGTAGGTGGTGATACCTTCGGTCGTTGCTGCCCAATGGCTTTTGGGCAAGAACGTGTCCATCAGCAGACCCTTCTGCTGTTCTTCGGTCAAGAACGGATACACCGACTTGATCAATTCTGGACGATTTGTGCAGTATGCAATAGCCTGACGGATACGAACATCGCCCAACAATGGATGTGGGGTTGTGAATGACGTGTCCGTGTTCACAGGTGCGGCTGCCTCTGCGGTGGCGACTGGCTCGGCAGTCTCTTTCACCACGACGGTCTCTTTGATGACTTGCACTTCTGGGGCTTTGCCACAGGCTGCAATCATCGGGATGACCAGTGCCGTGATGAAGAGCAATCCTGCGCGACGCAGCAATTGTTGCTTCAACATGGGGTTCTCCTTTTTACAAATCCCTCGTTACGTCCACACTCCTTATGCACAAAACCACGCAACGGATTCGTCGCGTGTATACATACACAAGTTTGTGGATTCGTAAGTTTCATGGTACCTGATAATTTGCGTATAGTCAACATGTATCATACTGCCAGTATCACACTGCAACGCCTCAAAGAACAGCAATGCTATCGACTCGTACAAAACTCTTTTGTGACGAGCAGACACTCTTCCGCATCCTGATGCGTCGTCCAAAATCCCTCCCCAAAACGTGCCAATGTCTTGACACCTCCGACACACCATGATACTATGCGCATACGATATTTAGTGACTCACCCACCGTCCACACCACTATATGTTGTGTCTTGCGGCTGAATACAGAAGCATTTGGCTTTCTGAAGACGTCACAAAAACATCCGACGGTATGTAGTACAGTTGTTTTTACAACTGACTGACTGCCTTCGTTTTTTCTTATTTCCGTATCTAGTTATGGCGAAGGGGTTCGAGATGACACTGGAAGAAAAGATGGAACAACCGGCATCGACGTCTAATCACGACGATGCGGTACACGCCCCGACAACCATTCTCAAGCGGGACGGGCGTCGGATGGAATTCGATGCCGAGCGTATCGAAAACGCCATCCAGCGATGCTTCCAGAGTTTTGGACGCGAGCCCAGCACCTCGGTCAGCGAATTGACCCGTCGTGTGGTCAACATCGTTGCCGCCAAGGCGTCACGTGGGGTACCGAGTGTCGAAGAGGTCCAAGACATCGTCGAGATGGTCCTCCAGGCCGCCGGGGAATTCGAAGCTGCCAAGCGCTATATTCTGTACCGTGCCGATCGCGCCAAAGAGCGCGAGCGCCGACCGGTGCCAGACGATGTGCGTACGGCTTTTGCTGCATCCGACGTCTACTTCCCGACGCCATTGCAGAAGTTCCAGTTCTTCGACAAGTACTCACGCTTCAACTATGACCTCGCCCGCCGCGAGACATGGATCGAGACCGTTGATCGCTCCGTCGATTACCTGCACGAATTAGCAGGCGATCGTTTGCCCAGCGAGACCTACCAGCGCATCCGCAAGGCCGTCCTCGAAATGCGCGCCATGCCGTCGATGCGTCTGCTGGCCATGGCTGGTCCTGCTGCGCGCCGCAACAATATTGCCATCTACAACTGTTCCTATCAGCCGGTCGAGAGCATTGATTCATTCGTCGAGGCCTTGATTATCTCGATGGCCGGTTGTGGCGTTGGCTTCTCGGTCGAAAGCAAGTACGTCGAAAACTTCCCACGCATCAAGCGACAAACCGGTCACGCCCCAGCCCACTTTACCGTCGAAGACTCGGCCGAAGGTTGGGCAGATGCACTGCGCTACGGTATGCAGACCTGGTTCGACGGCGGCGACGTCCGCTTCGACCTGTCTGGCCTACGTGCTGCAGGTATCGCCCTCAAAATCAAGGGCGGTCGTGCCTCCGGCCCCGAACCACTGCGCGTCACCCTTGACTTCATGCGCCGCCGGATTTTGTCGCGCCAGGGCTCGTTCTTGCGGCCCATCGACGCCCACGACATGATGTGTGTCGTCGGCAATGCAGCAGTATCGGGCGGCGTACGCCGCACGGCAATGATTTCGTTGTTCGATCCCGATGATGCCGAGATGCTTTCGTCCAAGAGCGGCGACTTCGAGCGCGAAAACAGCCACCGCTGGAATGCCAACAACTCGGCCGTGTGGCCGGTTGGTGGATTGACCCAGCAGAGCTTCATCCATCAATTCATGGAAATGGTCGACTCCGGTCGTGGCGAGCCCGGTATCTTCAATCGCGAAGGCGCCAACTCGATGAAGCCCGCCCGCCGCAAAGAAGCCGACTTCGGTACGAACCCCTGTGGCGAAATCAACTTGCGCCCGTGGCAGTTCTGTAACTTGACCGCCGCTGTGGCTCGCGCCGACGACACCTTCGAAACACTGCGTGAGAAGGTCGAAGTCGCCACCATCATCGGGAGCATCCAGTCGATGGCCACCAACTTCCCCGGTCTGCGACCACAATGGCGCGCAAACTGCGAAGAAGAGCGCCTCCTCGGCGTCGATATCACCGGTCAGATGGACAGCGCCGCTGCCCAAGATCCACAGTTCAAGCGCCAGTTGCGCGAGATTTCGATAGAAGTCAATCGTGCCACGGCCGCCAAGCTGGGTATCAATCAATCCGCATCCATCACCTGCGTCAAGCCCAGCGGCAATTCCTCGCAGCTCCTGAATTGTGCCAGCGGCCTCCACCCACGCTGGGCGCCATACTACATCCGCAATGTGCGTGTGTCGATCCACTCACCTATCTACAAAGTTTTGCGCGATGCGGGCGTCCCGATGGACCCCGAAAATGGCCAAAACGTCGAGAACGCTACCACCTGGGTCGTCCACTTCCCCATGAAGTCCCCAGACGGTGCGACCACCCGCGCAGACGTCAGTGCCCTCCAGCAGTGTGAGTTCTGGTTGCAGAACAAACTCTTCTGGACCGAGCACAATCCGTCTGTTACCATCACCTACAAGCCCGACGAGGTCTTGGAATTGATGAAGTGGGTCTGGGAGCATCGCGAGCAGGTCGGCGGTATGTCGTTCTTGCCGAGCTTCGACGCAAACTACGCCCAGATGCCGTATGTCGAAATCGAGAAGGAAGAATTCGATCGCCTCTCCGCCGAATTCCCCGAAATCGACTTCTCCAAGGTCTGGCGCTACGAAGAGAACGACCTCACGAACGCTGCCCAAGAACTGGCTTGCGTCGGCGGCTCCTGCGAAGTCTCACTGACCTAATCTCACGCTCACCCAAGACCCGGTACGCTGCTGCGTACCGGGTTTTTGTTGCACACAGTGAGCGGTCAGTGCCGCACGACAGGAATGGAGCGCTCGTTGTTGCATGCGCAACGCGATGTGCACCACGGACAAACGAATCGAAAGCGCAGTCGCGCCTCCGTGGTTTTGTCTGCATACCAAACGTCTGTACGTTGCGTCGACACGGTAATCGTGGCATGATGTCGATGCACAAGAAAGGAGCAAGTCCATGAGTGTCAAGTTTGGCGTGTTTGTTCCACAGGGCTGGCGGTTGGATCTTGTCGAGATCGACAATCCACTGGCGCAGTACGAAGCGATGACCGCAGTAGCCCGTCGCGCCGAGGCAGCAGCCTTCGATTCGATTTGGGTCTACGACCACTTCCACACCGTTCCTACCCCCGAGATCGAGACGACCTTTGAATGTTGGTCCATTACCGCTGGCTTGGCCCGCGATACCAAGACCATCAAAATCGGGCAGATGGTAACCTGCAATGGGTACCGGAATCCCGCGTTGCTTGCCAAAATCGCGTCGACCATCGACGTGATGAGCGCAGGCCGGTTATTGTGTGGGCTCGGTGCCGGTTGGTACGAGCACGAGTGGCTGGCATACGGCTACGGATTCCCCGAAATCCCAGAGCGCATGCGCGCCTTCCGCGAAGCAGTCGAGATCGTCATCAAGATGTGGACCGAAGAAAAGCCGGTCTATGCGGGTAAGCATTACATGATCAATAGCCCAATCAACGAACCAAAGGGGATCCAGACGCCACACATTCCACTCTGGTTAGGTGGCGGTGGCGAGAAGGTGACCCTCAAGTTGGTCGCGAAATATGCGCAAGCCTGTAACGTCGGTGGCGGCAATGCCGAAACCGTCGCACAGAAACTGGCCATCCTCAAAGAACATTGTGATGCTCTGGGGCGTGACTACAACGCCATTACCAAGAGCACCAACATCAACGTCTTTTTGCTCGAAAAGGGAGAGGATGCCGAGAAGGCTACTCTCAAAGCACGTACCGCCTACAATGGCAGTGTCGTAGCCCTCGAAGAGTACAAAAAGAATGCCGTTGTCGGGACTGCTGACGTCGTCGAAGCCAAAATCGAGACGCTCGTTGCTGCAGGCGCAGATTACATCATCGGCTACTTGCCACGGGTGGCGTACGAGCAGGACCGAGTCGATCAGTTTGCTGCTGTGGTCAAAAAGTACACCTAATACTGCCATTGCATTCACCCGCATCGTTCGTGAGAACGATGCGGGTTTTTGTTGTGGTTCTCTTTTGCCCACAAAAAACCACCCCATCGTGAGATGGGGTGGTTCGTGCAAGAGAGAAAATTATTCCTCGGGATTGATTTTCTTCTTGGCAGGAGCGCGTTTGGGTTTGGCGGGAGCTTCGGCAGCGGGTGCCTCAACATCGCTGTCACCTGCTGATTGGTTGGTATCGTGGAGTGATGTGAAGTCGAGGTCCGGCGCATTCATGTCTTTGCGCAGCTGTTCGAGGAGCGCCATTGCGGCTGCATCTTCGGGGCTGAGTGACGGAGCACGGCTGACGCGAGGTTTGGCTTCGACAGCGACCGCTGTTGCTGCTGGCTGCTGTGGTGCCTCTTCCTCGGAGTCGCGATAGTACTCTTCTTCTTCGGCATCAAGGCGAGCATTTTCGATTTCGATGGCGCGGAGGCGTTCCGTTTCGCGGTCTGCTGCAGCGGCAACGAGTCGGCGAGCTTCGGCACCCGTACCGGCAGGGATGAGCTTGCCGATAACAACGTTTTCTTTGAGGCCGCGTAAGTAGTCGATTTTGCCGGTAATGGCAGCTTCGGTGAGGAC
This sequence comes from Roseiflexaceae bacterium, assembly GCA_947474225.1. Lineage (GTDB taxonomy): Bacteria > Chloroflexota > Chloroflexia > Chloroflexales > Roseiflexaceae > UBA965. Next base: position 11,870 of record CANJHS010000060.1, read on the forward strand.
GCGGGTGGTCTCTTGGAACGATGCAGCGGACAAGAAGCTATCGGTGGTGAGTGATGCTTTGGTGATACCGAGCAGCAACGATGAGGCTACAGCTGGCATGCCGCCCTGAGCCCAGATGTCGGCGTTGACACGGGTGAACTCGGCCTGATCGACGGTTTCGCCGGGGAGGTAGTTCGTATCGCCGGTCTCGTCGATGCGTACACGGCGTAGCATCTGACGGATGATGACTTCGAGGTGCTTGTCATTGATATCCACACCCTGTGAACGGTATACCTTTTGGGCTTCCTTCACGAGGTAAGACTGCAATGCGTCGCGGCCTTGGATCTGTAGCAATTCCTGTGGATGGGCAGCGCCTTCGGTCAAGAGCTGACCGGTGTAGACGCGGGTGCCATCGTTGAGACCTTTGCGTAGGCGGGCGGTGGTGGCGACGATGGTATCGACTTCTTCGTGATAGCTGTCTACCACGGTGAGGACGCTCCCCGACACCATCACCACGCCGTCCTGGCGGGCGCGGATGGTTTGACCGCCGAGGTCGGTGCGATTGCTACGAGCGATGACCTGGTTCTTGGTCACGCGCTCGCCGTTTTCGACGACTGCGACGTAATGTTTGGGCATAATCTGTTCGTCATAGACGCTGCCGTCATCGACGATATGCAGGGTGTGGCGACCCTCTTCTTTGTGTTCGGTAAGCAGACCATCTTGTTCGGCGAGGACGGCGCGGGTTTTGGCCTGCACACGGGCCTCGAAGATTTCGATAATACGGGGCAGACCTTGGGTGATGTCGTCGGCCGACGCCACACCACCGGTGTGGAAGGTACGCAAGGTCAACTGGGTACCCGGTTCGCCGATGGATTGGGCGGCGATGATGCCGACCGCTTCACCGATTTCGACCAGTTTGCCGGTTGCCAAATTACGACCATAGCACTTGCGGCAGATGCCGTATTCGGCTTGGCAGTAGAGTGGTGTACGCACGTTGACAAAAGCAATGTCGTTTTTGACGAACTCACGGGCCAGGTCTTCGTGGATTTCCTCGCCGGCGGGCACGAGGACCGAACCGTCTGTGCGCAAGATGTCTTCGGCAGCGATACGGCCGACGACACGGGCGGGCAGGACCTTCATGACTTCGGAGTCATCGGCGCTGTGGAGCAACAGGGATTCTTTGCTGCCACAGTCTTCGATGGTGACGATGTTGTCTTGGGCGACGTCGATGAGACGACGGGTCAAGTAACCAGCGTCTGCGGTACGCAGTGCGGTGTCGGCCAGACCCTTACGACCACCGTGGGTCGACACGAAGTATTCCAACACGGTCAGACCTTCGCGGAAGTTCGACTTGATCGGCAATTCGATGATCTTGCCGGTTGGGTCGGCCATCAAACCACGCATACCAGCCATCTGGGTCAACTGATTGATGTTACCGCGGGCCTTTGATGTCACCATCATAGACACGGGATTGAAGCGCTTGGTCTCGGGATCGACCTTGACTTCGTTAAGTTCGCGCACCAGCTTGGTCATCTTCTTGCCGGCTTCGGTCCAAATATCGATGACTTCTTTGTAGCGCTCTTCGTCGGTGGTCAGGCCTCGGCGATAGCGGCGATCTGCGGCGATACGCTCGTTCTCAGCCTTTTCGAGGGCTTCGGCTTTTTCTTTGGGAACACCAATGTCGACCACACCCACGGTCATACCGCCACGCATAGCGTAGTGGAAGCCCAGGGCTTTGATTTTGTCGGCTTGCTCGGCGGTCCGCTCTGACCCGTAATACCGATGCAGTTCTTCTGGTGAGAAGTAGCGCTCTGGGTACATGGCGCGGATGGTGTCGAGGTTGGCCTCGGTCAAGTGGTCGGGGTTCGTGTAGTACTTATAGCAGTCGGCAATGATATGCTTGAGACCGTCTTTGACGACTTCGTGATTGCGATACTGCAACGGTGGCAACAATTCGCGGTTGAAGATCAAGCGACCAACGGTCGTCTCGAGCATGATGCGCTTCTTGCCGTCGATGCTATCGGGCAGCTCACGGACGCTGGCTGGCACTTTTGAGCCGTCTGCGCGAATGGATTTGATGTTGTCGCCCTGGAGGGTGACCCCTTCCATCCGTACCCAGACTGGTGCTTGGATGTCGAGTACACCTTTGTCGAATGCCAACAAGGCCTCGTCGGCACTGGTGAACATCTTGCCCGCGCCCTTGCCCTCGTCGTTGACGATGGTGAGGTAGAAGCAGCCCAACACGATGTCTTGGGAAGGAGTGATAATCGGGTCGCCGGTGGCAGGTGACAGAATGTTGTACTTCGACAACATCCGCAACCGTGCTTCTTCTTGGGCTTTGCGTGACAACGGCACGTGGACAGCCATTTGGTCACCGTCGAAGTCGGCGTTGAATGCCGTACAAACGAGTGGGTGCAACTGGATGGCCGAGCCTTCGATAAGGTTGGCTTCGAACGCCTGAATCGATAGACGGTGCAACGATGGTGCACGATTCAAGAGCACCAAGTATTCCTTGATGACTTCCTCGAGCACATCCCAGACCTCGGGTTTGACCCGCTCGACCAGCTTCTTGGCGGCTTTGATGTTGCTGACGATGCCGTTGGCGACCAGGCGTTGCATGACAAACGGCTTGAAGAGCTCGAGTGCCATCTTTTTGGGCAACCCACACTGGTGCAATTTGAGGTTCGGACCGACCACGATGACCGAACGGCCAGAGTAATCGACGCGCTTACCGAGCAAATTCTGACGGAATCGACCTTGCTTGCCCTTGAGCATGTCGCTCAATGACTTGAGGCGATGCTTGCCCTTGCCGCTGACAGCCCGTCCACGCCGACCGTTGTCGATGAGGGCGTCGACGGCTTCTTGGAGCATCCGCTTTTCGTTGCGTACGATGATGTCAGGAGCGTTGAGCTCCATCAAGCGCTTGAG
>CANJHS010000061.1 GCA_947474225.1 Roseiflexaceae bacterium
TGGGGCAGGCGGGGTCTTGACGGCACTCGCGTTGTTGCGAACAGCAACGACCGCGGACGACATCATCCAAATCGAGCCAGCGGTGTTGGCCGAGGGTGTTGCCTACGCCACCACGAGCGATCAGTTGCTACTGAATGTCCGTGCCAGCAACATGAGTGCCTATGCAGATGAGCCGGGCCACTTCGTAGCATGGCTCGCCCAGACACATCCAACCGCCGACGGCGATGCATTTGTGCCACGTTCTTGGTATGCGGTCTACCTGCGTGACACGTTGACGCAGGCGCGCGCCCAGAGTGCAGGTCAATATACGCACATCGCCAGCGCCGTGATCGACGCAATACCCGCAATCCATGGAGCCACACTTGTCCTTGCAAACGGCTCGACCATCGACGCCGATGAAGTCATTCTCGCCATTGGGCACAATCAACCAACCAATCCGCTAGCGCGTTGGATGCCCGCTTCGTCGCGCATCATCGCTGGCTACGACTGGGAGCGTATCGGCAGGGATATCCCCGCCGATGCAGCGGTCGTCATCATCGGCACCGGATTGACCATGGTCGACAGCGTCGTGACATTGCTCAGCAACGGGCACCGCGGCAGTATCACCGCCTATTCGCGCCGTGGCTACGAGCCGCGGACGCACGTCCCCCGAGTCCATACCGCGTCACCTTTCAGCAGAGCTGATGGCCAACGGCCGTTGAGTGATTTGCTCCGTGAGTTTCGCTCTGAAGTTGCCCGCGCCGCTGCAGATGGCGTTCCGTGGCAGGCAGTCATCGACAGTCTGCGGCCGCATACACAGGGCTTGTGGCAGCAGTTTGGGACCACCACGCAGCGGCGTTTTCTGCGCCATCTGCGTGCCTATTGGGACGTTCATCGGCATCGCATCGCCCCAGAAGTCGCCGCACACGTGAGCCGTGCCCGTGCCACAGGGCAACTCCGTATCATCACGGGACGGGCCACTGCTGCACAACTCATTCCCGACAACATCACACTCACGGTACGGACCGCAGCAGGCGCCGTCGTGCTGACCGCCGCATACATCATCAACTGCACCGGACCGAGCACCGACTTTGGTTCGTTGGAGGCGCCGTTGATTGTCGCGTTGCGCAACCGTGGTCTGCTCAATCCCGATGCGCTCCGCTTGGGGATTGCCAACGGCATCGACGCGCGGTTGCTCGATCGCAGCGGTCAGACGATTCCCTGGTTGTGGGCGATCGGACCACTGCGCAAAGGGTTGTTGTGGGAATGCATCGCCATCCCAGACATCCGCACCGAGGCCAAGGTGCTCGCGGCAGATGTATTGGCCGCAGCACACCAACACGTGGGTGGTGCCCGATGAAGCTCGCCGTCCAACAGCTATCAACACTGCTTGCACACGAAGGGTGTGCCGTCCTCGATGTACGCAGTCCCGATGAGTTCGCCAACGAAGGGCATCTGCCCGGCGCCATCAACATCCCGCTGCATAGCCTCGGCGCGCATCTGTCCGACATGGTTTCTCATGGTTTGATAGCGTGTATTTGTGCCTCGGGCATACGCAGTCTCACTGCCACCCGCCTGTTGCGTTTGGCCGGAGTCACCGAGGTCTATACGCTCGAAGGTGGATACGAAGCCTGGAACGACGCTGGGTTACCCCTCGTCTACGATGTGATTCCTGCCTGATTCATTCTCTCCTATAGGCTGTGTATCGGTGAAAGGCACCATCGTGATTTTTCGTCAACTCTTCAACGAACCCATCGCCGCTGCTTCGTATCTCATTGGTTGTATCGCCAAAGGTGAGGCCGCCATCGTCGATCCCGGGTTGCCCGCCGAACACTACATTACGCTCGCCGCCGAAAAAGGCCTGCGCATCACTGCGATCTTCGAGACGCACATGCACGCCGATTATTATTCCACCGGGCGGGCTATCCAGGCACTCACTGGCGCAAAAATATACGCCCCCCGTCTGGCCGACATCCAATTCCCCCACCAGCCAATAGACGACGGGAGTGTCGTCAACGTCGGCAACATCGTCATCCGTGCGCTCCACACCCCAGGCCATACGCCCGAACATATGTCGTACCTCATAAGCGATACTGCTCGTGAAGCAACGCCTTGGTTTGTCTGTACCGGTGACTCACTGTTCGTCGGCGATGTGGGCCGGGTGGACCTCGTCAACCTGCCCGGTACTGGTACCGATGTCCAGTACGCCAGCATGCAGAAGTTGCTGGCATTGCCGGACTATGTCGAAGTCTACCCCGCACACATTGGTGGTTCTGCCTGCGGTGGCCGTGCCATGAGCGGCAAAGGATCAAGCACCATCGGCTTTGAACGGCGTTTTAATTGGGCGCTGCAGGCACCAGACGCAGCGACGTTCAGTGCGTGGCTGACACAGGACGTCCGCGAAGCGGTCGACAGTATCCTGATGCATCGCAACACAAACCGTGGCGAGGTATCGCTGCCTGCCGACTACTATGGTTCACACGCCGCTGCCGCCACACTCGCACAAATCCGCGCTGCGCAGCAATTTGGCGCGGTGCTTATCGACGTACGCACCCCAGTAGCATTCCAGACGGGTTTTCTCGCTGCTGCTATCAACATCCCATACTCCGCCGACACGATGAAGCCCAGACTCGCGCATATGGTTTCGCCAGGGCAGACCCTGCTGATCTATGCCGATACGCTAGTCACCGGCGCTGCAGCCAAGCTATTGGCCGAAGAGGCAGGCTATACCGTGGTCGCAATCACTAATGCGCCTTTGACCGAAGGGCTGCAATTCCTCCCTGCGGTCACCATCGACATCCTACGAGACAAAGCCGAATCTGGTGCAGTAATCATTGATGTACGCGAGGGCTACGAGCATGCCAAAGGCACTATTCCCGGTGCCATGCTTGTGCCGTTGCTCCAGCTCGCTACCACCACGCTGCCCGACGCCCCGCTCGTGCTCGTCTGCGAGAGCGGCCAGCGCGCCACCATTGCAGCGTCGTACCTGCTCCACGCCGGCAAGACCATCGAAGCAGTTGTCTATCCCGGTGGAATGAGCGACTACAATGCCAAATATCCTGCGGTATTGGTATAGTATGGGAAAAGGGCCCGCAGCGGCGATCCGGTTCCCGGAGAAAATCGCTCGCTGCGGGTGACCGCATCCAAGGACTCCGACGCCCAGGTTGCGCACTCCAGCAGGTGCGTCCCAGGTTCAAATAGCCAAAACCCCCTCCCTGTCGCGCAGAGAGGGGGTGGGTGTTTGTGCGCGGGGTGTGGATCTAGTCTTCGTCGTTGCCGATGATAAGGGTGAATCCAAAGCGGTGCCGTCGTCCCAAAATGCGGTACTGCTCCAACGTATCGGGACCACAGCTGCCGGTCCCAAGACCACGGTGGGCGTTGTCGATCGATACCGTGATGTAGTCGTTTGGCACCAAATCCGTTGTGTGTTTTGCGGCAAACAGCTGCGCTGCTGTGTAGCGACTCGCCGAGAAGTGGTACAAGTCGTCGCCGATGATTTTGAGGCGACTGCCGCGACCATTGTCGAACTGTGTCGTATAGACGTCGCTCCGCAGGCCATGCTCTTGGGGCATGATATAGGGGGTATAGAACTCATCGACATCTTGTTCGTACAAACCAACCATGGCACTGGCTTTCCGGTCCGGGTAATTCTCCCAAGGGCCACGGCCGAGCCAGCGCACGTTGCGGTACTGCAGTGGGATGGTAAAGCTAACGCCTACACGGGGAACGTCGGCGATGTCTTCGCCCAATTTGATGTACTGCTCGATGTGCAGGCTGCCGTCGCCATTGAGCGAGAAGGTCTGTGTGTGGCGCAAATCGGACGCATTGCCACGGCCACTGCCACGGTAGGTGAAGCTCAGCCGTGCACCAATCTGATCAATGTCGGTCAACGTCATCTGAATCTTGTCGAGACCTTTATCCAACCAATCTGGGAGCATTTTGGACGGGTGATCGGGCCACAGCTTGAGCCCATCGTTATCCACAGCCGCACGCCAGATACTCAGTGTCGGTCCCGTGGCAATGAAGTTGCGGCGCGGGGTCCCATACGACGTCAACTCGCCCGTCAACGCATTGAAGCGCGCCTTGACGCGTCCCGCCTGAATCACAATCTCCTCTGGGTCGCGCTTGACACGTCCACCACGATTGCGTTCGTGGCCATGAATCGCCTGTTGGGCGATGTGCTGATCCCAGGCAACGACGTGTCGGATCGCACTGTATTCTGTCGACCGTCGTTTGCGGAAGGTGAATGTCACCGTGACCAACTGATGGGGGTGTGACACGACTGCTGCAGGTACCGCTGCGATGGTGAGCTCGCGGCTGGTCTGCGGTTCGAGGCCACGCACATTGACCACCCCCTCGAGAATGTCGACGCCGTCTACCGCGATGGTATAATCGCCGCTCAAGTCGTCGAGGTTGGTGAAGTAGCGCTTATTGCTTATGCGGTAGGTGCCGGCAGTGCCGAGTATCGGGTGCAGGGTGACTGGCCGTGCCAGGTATTTGAGCTCTTGTAGGGCTGGATGTGGTGTACGGTCGGGCCAGACCAATCCATCGGCGCAGAAATTCGCGTCGTTTTTCACATCACCGAAGTCGCCACCGTATGCCCAGAAGGCGCGGCCATCGGGCGTTGTTTTGCGCAGACCGTGGTCTACCCACTCCCAGATAAAGCCGCCCTGCAAGCCGGTCAATTCGAATGCGGCGTAGTATTCGGCCAACGTGCCATTGCTATTGCCCATGGCATGCGAATACTCGCACAGGATCAGCGGGCGCGGATCGTGTGCACCGTCTCTTGACCAATCCACGATGCTTTCGATCGAGGCATACATCGGGCAGATAAGGTCGGTTGCAGCATGCCCTTGATCCCAGTCGTTACCGAACTCTCGTGCAATAGCACCTTCGTAATGCAGCACGCGGGTACGGTCTGCACCACGTGTCCAACCTGCGGCTGCGTCGTGGTTTGGCCCGTAACCGCTCTCGTTGCCCAGTGACCAGGCGATGATACAGGGGTGGTTTTTGTCGCGTTCTACCATGTTGCGCATCCGGTCGACAAAGGCCTCGGTATAGCGCGGGTCGCGGCAGATATCCATGGCAAAGGCATGCGATTCGATATTGGCTTCGTCGATCACAAAAAGGCCATATTCGTCACACAAATCATAAAAAACCGGATCATTGGGGTAATGCGAACAACGCACCGCGTTGATATTGTTTTGCTTCATCAGGACGATGTCTTGGAGCATCGCATCGCGGCTGATAACTCGACCTGTGGTGTCGTCGAATTCGTGCCGATTGACCCCGTTGATGCGCACGGCGCGGTTGTTGATGAGCAGCTGACGTTTGGCGATTTTGACCTCACGGAAGCCCGTGCGCACACTGTAGTACTCGTCGCCCGATTGCGTATGGAAGGTCAGCAGCACGGTGTAGAGATTTGGGTCTTCGTTCGACCACAGGTCGACCCGCTTGAAGACATGGGTGAATGTAGATACATCCACCGCGTTGTTGCGTGCACCCCATTTATCGCGACCGACGGATGGTTTGGCGTGGAACGGTTCGTCGAAGCAGGGTTTGTGATCTGGTCCATAGACCTGTACGCTGACGCTCCAGTCTGTCCGTATGTCGCCTGGCAGATTGGCATAGGTCTTGATCGTCAGTGTGCCACCCTTGTAGATGCTGTCGGGCTCGGCTGTTACTGAGATGTCGCGTAGGTACGGCATTGTGGTGCTGTAGAGCAACACTTCACGGGGGATGCCCGCCTGCCACCATTGGTCTTGGTCTTCGATGAATGTCGCATCACTCCAACGCACCACTACTGCCATCAGTTCGTGTGTTTTGCCGGCGCTTACCAACGCCGTAATGTCGAATTCGGCGGGTGTGCGCGCATCCTTCGACATACCAACAGCGACACCATCGACATACACACACAACATCCCCTCGACTCCGCCGAAATGTACGACGACGCGACGTCCTAGCCAGTCGGAGGGAATCGTGATGGAACGCTTGTAGACGCCCACAGGGTTCTCGGCTGGGACCGCGGGTGGGGCCTGGTCAAACGGCATTTTGATGTTGAGGTACTGGGGTTGATCAAACCCTTGCATCGTCCAAAATCCGGGGACGGTGGCAGTCTGCCATGTCGCCGCGGCTATTGCAGCCTGTGTGGTGGCATCAGGGTTGGCAAACAGCGTGAAGTGCCATTCGCCGTTCAATGTCTCTACCCAACGGGAACGTTCGCGTAGACCGGCTAACGCACTGCCAGCATCGTTGTACGGGTAGAGGGTTGCATGTGGCGCCAAGCGATTCAACCCAGTCAGACTTGGATTCTGCCACGCCGGTGCATTACCGACATAGAGCATATCAAGGGGGGCTAATGCAGTATTGTGTGCCATCTCAGCGAACTCCTCTAGGGTACAACCGCGCAACGTTCGTCAGCGGGCTCGGAAATTTAGACCGAGGATACTCATAAATAGACTCGTGAAGCCGACCTGCCCTGCCAAAATCAGCGCTACCGCACCGACAATGGTCTGTCGCGCACTCTGCGACGGGTCGAGATTCTGGAAGTCAACACTTTGCCAACTACTGAACACACGTGCAATCAGCACAATTCCCACCAAAAACAGGAGCAGCCCGGTCAGCAACCCTGCTTCGAGGGTCAGATTGGCGTTGATTTTTGCAAACCGTACTGATTCTGGGAGCAAACCGCTCGCAATCATGTATTTTTTGGCAAGCACGCCAAACAACGCAAGCTGCACACCAAACAACAATACTGCTGCTGCAACGGTCAGGGTGTTGATGTCCAGTTCCACTGTACCAATGTGCTGGGCTCCCGGCAACAACCAGAGCAACACGATTGCGCCGATGAATGAAAGGACAATCCCCGGGGTCAGTAACACCCAGTTGGGTGCATATGCCAACATGAAGCGCAGATGACGCCAGCCATCACGCCAGGTACGGAGGTGTGGGGGGCGCGACCGCCCATCCTTATAGAGTGTGATTGGTACTTCTTCGATGCGCATGCCAAACAGCGAAGCCTTGATGACCATCTCGCTTGCATACTCCATCCCACTGGTCTGCAACTTCATTGCGGTCCAGGCATCCTTGGTGAATGCACGTAACCCACAGTGGAAGTCACCGACGCTACTACTGTAGAGTGTTCGACCCAACCAACTCAATACGGGATTCCCAAGCCATTGGTGTAACCACGGCATCGCATTGGGCATGATACGCCCAGCAAAGCGGTTGCCCATCACCACATCGGCGCCGTTTCGTAGCCGTTCGAGAAATGGGTCTATGGCTGCCAAATCATAGCTGTCGTCTGCGTCACCCATCACGACGTACTGCGCACGGGCTGCAGCAATACCTCCATGCAGTGCCGCACCGTAGCCGCGTTGCGGGACGGGGATGACCGTCGCTCCTTCGGCCAGAGCGATTGCCTGCGACCCATCGGTACTCCCGTTGTCGGCGACGATAATTTCACCGACTATCCCTTGACGCGTCAGACCTGCGACGGTTTTGCGGATCACCGTTGCCAGGGTCTCTGCCTCGTTGAGGCATGGGATGACGATTGTCACCAAGGGAGTTGTCACGACTGACTCCTCAACAACACCATTGTTTGTGTGAAGCATCTATGAAGTGTCCCTTTAGTATAGTTGATTTCTGTAAGAAAATATAGAGATAAATCTTAACGATTATCGCCGTCGCCACCGATACTATCACGGTCGAGTCGGTCATAGAGTTTGGTTAAATTTGCACTGGCGACGTCCTCGAGGGTTAAATCGAGTTCGGTGCAGATTTGCGCCAAATACCAGAGGACATCACCCAGTTCGTATTTGAGTGCTTCGCGATCAGCATCACTAATTACACCTGCCCGATCACGGAAAATTTTTTTGATTTTGCCGGCTACTTCGCCTGCTTCGTTCGTCAAACCGAGGGTCGGATAGACGATGGCATGGTCGGTCTTGATGAGGCTCCAGGTCTTGCGCGAAGCGGTTTGATAGGCATTGAGTGTGTCGACGTGCATACATACTCGATTCTTGATAATTATGGCGCGGACGGCGGGGATCGAACCCACGACCAACGGTTTAGAAGACCGCTGCTCTAATCCACTGAGCTACGCCCGCATAAGAGTTTTCGTATCATAACATATTATTTTTTTGAATGAAGTTCGCCCGTTTTTTTTCAATCGAGAAATCGTCCAAAATCACTTTTTTGTGCATAGCTGCCAAATGTGAGAGGTATTGACAGGTTTATGAACACTGTTGACAGCTTTGGTGCCATAGGATGATGCAAGTGACAAGCTGTACGAGGTGCACCCCATGGCAGACGGAGTCAATTCACGTATCGAGGGTCTCTACAGACTGAACCCCGCAGAACGCCGCCATCGTATTGCTGAGGCAACGCATCAGAATGCAACAACAACCGCGGTGTTGGCCGGTGGTGTGTTGGGTGAGGCTCGAGCGGACAAAATGATAGAAAATGTTGTTGGAATTTACGAATTGCCATTCGGAATTGCCACGAATTTCACGATAAATAATCGCGATTACCTCGTGCCGATGGTCGTCGAAGAACCATCCATCGTCGCGGGAGCAAGTTATGCCGCTCGGATGGTGCGAGCGAGTGGCGGATTCCACGCAAGCCATGATGAGCCATTAATGATTGGTCAGGTGCAACTCATCGGGGTTAGCGATGTCGAAGCTGCCACAAGCGCCATCATGGCACAACAGATGGCGCTGATCGAGCGTGCGAATGCGCAGAGCATGAGTATGGTTGCCCGAGGCGGGGGTGCCCGTGCGGTCGAAGTGCATCACTTTGCTGAGTCGCCGATGGGACCGATGCTTGTCGTTCACCTCATCGTCGACTGCCGCGACGCCATGGGAGCCAATGCAATCAACAGTATGTGTGAGGCTATTGCACCGTTGCTCGAGGCATCGAGTGGTGGTCGGGCGATGTTGCGGATTCTCTCTAATCTGACGGACAAACGGACCGCGACAGCCCGTGCGCGCATTCATCCAGACGCATTGACGCGCGATGGGATCGACGGCAACGAGGTGATAGAGCGCATCCTGTGGGCACACGCATTTGCTGTGGTAGATCCCTATCGTGCCACCACCCACAATAAAGGCATCATGAACGGTGTCGATCCAGTCATCGTGGCCACCGGTAACGATTGGCGCGCGGTCGAGGCTGGTGCACATGCATGGGCGGCACGCAGTGGCCGCTACACCTCAATGAGCAACTGGTCGCGTGACGATGCGGGCTATCTGTGCGGCGAATTGACACTGCCATTGGCGGTGGGCATCGTCGGCGGCGCGACCCGCGTCCACCCAGCTGCCCGAGCAGCACTCGACATCTTGGGTGTTACCAGTGCAGGCAAGCTCGCTGAGATATGCGTCTGTGCCGGCTTGGCGTCGAACCTGGCTGCGATGCGAGCCTTGGCGACCGAAGGGATCCAGCGCGGGCACATGACGCTGCATGCGCGCCAGATCGCGTTGGCTGCTGGTGCCGAAGGCAACGAAGTTGCCATTATCGCCCAGCAGATGATCGACAGCAGTCAGATAAAGCCTGCCGCAGCCGAGCAATTTCTGGCGACGTTGCGTGGCAGTCTCACAGAAGCCTAAATTGCGCATAGCGCGGTGAATATTCGAGGATTGTTTATGAAGCCCAATCGTCCGGTCGGCCTGGTAGGATACGGGGCTTATATCCCGCGCTACCGTATTGCCGCCAAAGAAATTTCGCGGGTATGGACCGATGGCCATGGCGGAGTTCCGGTTGTTGCCAAGAGTGTACCGGGTCCCGATGAAGACGTCATCACGATGTCGCTCGAGGCAGCCCGCAATGCCGTTGCCCGTGCTGGCATTGACGCCAACGACCTAAGCGCCGTCTGGATCGGCAGCGAATCACACCCCTACAGCGTCAAGCCGTCGGGAACGGTCGTCGCCGAAGCGCTCGGGGTGACTCCATTTGTGAGCACGGCAGATTTCGAATTTGCCTGCAAAGCAGGGACTGAAGCGATGACTGCCGGGATGGGCATGGTTGGCAGTGGCATGGCGAATTATGTGCTTGCCATCGGTGCTGATGCCGCACAAGGCCGGCCAGGCGATGCCTTGGAGTACACCGCTGCAGCAGGTGCCGCAGCCGTCATCATCGGACCGGCCGAGCAGAGTGTTGCGGTCATCGAAGAGACCATTTCGTATGTGAGCGATGTGCCCGACTTCTTCCGCCGCGCGGATCGACCATACCCAGTACACGGCAATCGATTCACGGGGGAGCCGGCGTACTTCCAACAGGTACGCAGCGCTAGCGCGGCATTGCTCGCCAAATTAGGCATGACGCCCAAAGACTTCACGTATGCAGTCTTTCATCAGCCCAACGCGCGCTTCCCCCAAGTGGTGGCCAAGCAGCTGGGGTTTGCGCCCGAGCAGTTGGCACCCGGGTTGCTGGCGGGGAGCATCGGCAACACGTATTCGGCTGCGGCCATCCTCGGCCTATGTGCGACCTTGGATGTCGCCCAGCCGGGTGATGTCATCTTGATGACGAGCTACGGCTCGGGGTCGGGTGCCGACGCATATGTCTTGCGCGTCACCGACGCCATTGCGACGCGCCGGGCACAGGCGCCACTGACCGAACGCTACCTCGCACGAGAGACGATGATCGACTACGCCGTCTATGCAAAATGGCGCAATAAATTGGTAATGGGGTAAGGTATGCGACCTGTATATATCGCCGGTATCGGGCAGACGTCGATTGCCGAGCATTGGGACAAAACCGCACAAGATTTGGCATATGACGCCGCACAACAGGCGTTACATGGATACACCGGCCCTATAGGGGCGATCTATGTTGCCAACGCACTCAGTGCTGCACTGGGCAATCAGAGCAATCTTGCACCTGCGGTGGCCGCGTCGTTGGGCTTGCGGGGCGTCGAGACGCTGACCATCGAAGCCGGCGGGATGGCGATTCGTCAAGCCCAATTGGCTGTGGCGGCTGGTGTCGTCGATGCGGTGTTGGTGGTCGGTGTCGAAAAAGTCACCGACGTGCTGGATGAACGCCGCGAAGCGGCACTGGCACTGAGTATGGATGCCGATTGGGAGGCCTTTCACGGCGTCACCGTCACCGCCCAATGGGCCATGGTGATGCGCTCATACATGCATACATACGCACTTGGTGCAGCGGCGTTCGCCCCATTCCCCGTCAACGCGCATGCGAACGGGGTCAACAACAAGCAGGCGCTCTACCGATTCCCCATCAGTGCCGACAAATACCAGAGTGCCGCAGCAGTAGCTGCGCCCATCGGATTATTGGATTGTGCGACCGAGGCAGATGGTGCCGCAGCAGTGCTCATCAGTGCGACGCCACCCGCAGCTGGAGCCGTCATTCGCATCGCTGGTTCGGCGGTTGCAAGCGATAGTGTCGCGTTGCATAGCCGGCCAGACCTGCTGACGCTGAACGCGGTTACCCTGTCATTCGAGCGTGCCATGGCACAGGCTGGGATTGAGCGTTCCGATGTCGATGTATTTGATGTGACGGACCCGCACGCGATTGCCGCCATCCTTGCGCTCGAAGCAATGGGCTATGCTGCAACGGGCACCGGCTATTTGTTGGGGAGTACGGGGGCCATTCGACCGGACGGCGGTGTCCCGTTGGCGCTTGGCGGAGGCTGCAAAGCACGCGGCAATCTGTTGGGCGCACTGGGTGTGCTCCAGATTGTCGAATTGAGTCAGCAGCTCCAAGGTACTGCCCCAACCCAGGTTGCAGATGCACGGATTGCCCTTGCACAATGCATGACGGGGATCGGCAGCACGGTAGCGACACATATTTTGGTACGGGACGCATAACAACAGCAGACACGGGAGTGAGAACGATATGGAACTGGCTCGTCATTGGCGCCAACGCAACGCCCGCTATCGCCTAGAGGGAAGCCGCAACGCGAGCACGGGCGTCGTTGCATTCCCCGCCGAACACGGCGTGGATTGGCAGCCGTACTGCCTGTCTGGCCATGGCAGTGTCTTGACATATGCTGTGGTCCATGCCGCAAGTGCCGGCTACGAGAACGATTCGCCGTATATTGTGGCGATTATCGTGCTTGCCGAAGGACCACGCATTACCGCGCAACTCACCGATGTGTCGAGTGGTGAGGTCACCATTGGGATGCAGGTCGAGATGGTCACACGGCTGATGGCCGATACCGGCCCAGATGGGTTGTTGCTGTACGCCTACAAATTTAGACCAGTGCTCTAAAAAGCAAAAAAACACCCCCGCGACACGCGTGTCACGGGGGTGTTTCGGTGTATCGCTACATACTGCGCATGACGCCAACGACGCGACCTTGGATGCGGATGTTGTTGGCTGACACGTAGATTGGCTCCATCGTGACATTGGCCGGTTGCAGGCGGACCTTGTCGCCCTCTTTGAAGAAGCGCTTGAGGGTAACAGAATTGTCCGAAATGATGCGTACTGCCACCATGTCGCCTTGTTGGGCCGTCTCTTGGTAGCGCAACAGGACGATGTCGCCGTCTGCAATCAGGGCATCGACCATCGAGTAGCCACGCACCTTGAGGGCGTAGACGTTGGTCAATTTGTTGCTGGGCACGACTTCTGGGGGGACATCGATGTATTCGGTGTTGCCACTACTCAGATCTTCAGGATCGGGGAGCGGCGAGCCGGCGGTGATGGTCCCCAAAAACGGCACTTGATTGGGATTGGCTTCGAAGGCAGCTTCGATTTTGGAAATCGAAATACCGCGCGACACCTTGCCCTCACGCCGGAGCATACCGCGTTGTTCGAGGATGTTGAGGTTGTAGACTACGACCGACGTCGAGGATATGCCGAGGTCTTCCTGGATTTGGCGAATCGCCGGCGGATAGTTGTGTTGGTCGACGAATTGTTCGATGTAGCCCAGGATTTCGCGTTGGCGATTCGATAAGGATGGTTGTGGTTGCACGCAGTCGTCCTTTGGTGCCTGATATGCCATGCGAATATATGTTCGGTAGAACTTATGTTTCATTATACCAACCTACTACATATTGTCAAGCTGTTTTTGAGTACGGCTGATGGTGATACAGCGAATGTCGTAGCAGTGAAACTCCCTAGGTAAAAAGCGTGGCCCCGAGACGTTGATTATAAGAGAATAATACTTCGTGTATTTCTGACTGCATCGCTATGATGCAGTGCTCTATGAGAAACAAAAATCATATATCAAAACATGATTCATCGATGGGCGTCTACCGCCTCGCCGGACGCCTTGGAGCCGCACGGAATGCCGGTCGACCCGTGGATGGACCTGCATGCGTGGCGCTTGGAATGACAGTGGTGAGGTGCAGTGGTGACGGATGTAGACAGGCAGTAGACGACTCAATTACTGCAAGATATCTGACGATTAATTATGTATTCAGATTGTTGGGATGACGAAAAAACAAATTTCGTAGAAACAAGAACATGCTGCTGTGATTGATGACTTCAAAACTGATATGATGAAAAAAACGCAGGAGGACAACATGACAACGGTCACACTGGTGATTGTCACGTATAACAGTAGCGGCGCGCTGGCGCGCTGTGCGGCGAGTCTGGCGGCAGTGGTGGTGGTTGGTGGGTATGAGCTGATTATCGTCGACAACGCGTCTCATGACGATAGTCTGACGCAGGCATGTGCATTGTTTCCCACGGCTATTGTGCTGCAAAATACGCAAAATCGTGGGTTTGCCGCAGCGGTCAATCAGGGTGTCGCCGCGGGGGTGGGACGGATTGTCGCGACGCTGAATCCTGACACCGAGGTAGCCGCAGGTTGGTTGCAGGCTTTGGTGGATCGTCTGGATGCGGATGCGACGATCGGCGTAGTGGGCAGTGTGATCCGCGATGAAGACGGACAGGTGACGCACACGGCGGGGACGGTCGATGCATTGACCTACCGGACCGGGCACCACGAAGGAGTGGTCGGGTCGCTGGACGATGTGGCGTATGTGACGGGTGCCGGGATTGCATTGCGGCGGGTGGATTGGGATGCGCTGGGCGGGTTCGACGAAGGATTTTTTCCGGCGTACTTCGAGGATCTCGATCTGTGCCTGCGTGTCCGTGCACGCGGTCAGCGCTGTGTCGCTGTGGCCGAAGCACAGCTGATACATCGTGAATCGTCGTCGACCGGCAA
>CANJHS010000062.1 GCA_947474225.1 Roseiflexaceae bacterium
CAACGGCGTCCCTGTCGCACGAAATTGCAATGAACACCATCACACTGATGGCTCCGAGCAAGACCTTCAACATCCCGGGTTTGGGATTCAGCTATGCAATTATTCAAAACCCAGAATTGCGCAAAAAGTACATCAAGGCGCAAGCCGGAATTGTGCCACACGCAGGGATCTTTGGGTATGTGGGAGCTTTGGCGGCGTACAAATATGGCGATGAATGGCTGAAGGCTTCGAACAAGTATTATGAAGGCAATCGTGATTTTGCCATCGACTATGTGAAGAAGTTCATGCCGCAGTTGACCATCACCAATCCGGAGTCGACGTACCTGGCTTGGGTTGATTGTAGCAAAGCTGGCATCGAAGGCAGCCCCAAGGAATACTTCCAAAAATTCGGCGTTGCGCTGGGCGATGGCAAGAATTTCGGCGCAAATGCAGCCAATTTCGTGCGTATCACCATGGCGTGTCCACGCAAAATGCTCGAAGAAGGCCTCGATATGATGCGCAAGGCACTTGAACCGCTCTCGTAGTTGCCTGTTTTGTCTGGACGGAGGTATTCGCAAGAATACCTCCGTTTTTCTGTACAATTTGTTGAGCCACAAGAGAGTAACTTCTGCATGAACTATGATTTTGACCGTGTCATCGACCGCCGTGGTGGGGATAGCCTCAAGTGGAATATCGATGCAGCCCAGATTCCTATGTGGTATGCAGACGCTGACGTTGCATCGCCGCCAGCGGTCATTGATGCACTGATTGCACGAGCCCAGCATGGTGTCTATGGCTATGCCCAGGAGCCAGCAGCCCTGAGGACGATAATTGTTGAACGGATGCGTCGGTTGTATGGGTGGCATATTCTGCCTGAGGATATTGTGCCCGTCCCAGGAATCATCCCGGGATTTAATCTTGCCAGTCGTGCTTTTGGAGCGCCTGGCGCTGGCGTCGTCGTGCAGGCACCGACGTTTTATCCCATTTCTCGTGATGTTGCCTTGCACGACATGATTCCCCAACACGCGCCGTTGCGCCGTTCTGTAGACGCGCTGAACGTCCATTTTGCATATGACCCAATCGCATTTGAAGCGGCATTCGATGAACGGACAAAGATTGCTACATTGTGTCATCCACACAATCCGACAGGCCTCGTATTTGGCCGTGACGAATTACTCCACATGGCGCAGACGTGTGTGAACCGACAGGTAGTCATTTGTTCGGATGAGATTCATTGTGATATCCGCCTCGATGGTGGTGAGCATATCCCGATTGCATCATTGTCTGAGACGATCGCACAGCAGTGTGTGACACTAATGTCGCCAAGCAAAGCATTCAACATTCCCGGGCTTGTTGTTGGCTACGCGATTATTCAGAATCCGCAGTTGCGGGAACGCTATGTACGTGCGCAGTCGGGGATGATTCCTCATCCGAGTGCCTTTGCCTATGCTGCGACGATTGCTGCCTATCAGTCAGGGGATGCATGGCTCGCGCAGGCCAATGCGTACTATGCAGTAAATCTGGATTATGCGTTGGTATACATACGACAGCACATCCCACAGCTCCGTTGTACCATTCCTGCGGCGACCTACCTGCTCTGGATTGATGCACGGGAATTACAACTTCCTGGTTCTGTGCGTGATTTTTTTGCGCGCAATGGCGTCGCACTCGGTGATGGTACGCCGTTTGGTGGTGAATCAGAGGGATTTGTGCGTATGACACTCGCGTGTCCGCGGTCTGTATTGGCGCAGGCGTTGGATGCGATGCGTGCTGCTATCGCGTCGCAGTGACGTGTACCTGTGCACGCGCAGATGATGTAGCTGCGTTTGGCACGACAAAATACCGTATACTACCTACTATCTACGGTAATAGGGGATGCTGTATGCCAGAACGATTCGAAAATATCCTGCCACGGCGTGATTCCGATAGCCTCAAATGGAATTTATATGATGCCGACATCACCCCCATGTGGATTGCCGAAGCCGACGTTCGCCCGCCGCAAGCAGTAATTGATGCATTGGCTGCCCGGGTCACCCATGGTGTGTTCGGATATACAGCTGCAATCGGTCACCTCTCTGCCCCGGGTGGGTCATGGGAATACCCCGGCATCGCTGAGGTTATCTGTGCTCGGCTCAAGCAGCTCTATGATTGGGATGTTGCGCAAGACGCGCTGGTGTATTTGCCAGGTGTGGTGCCGGGGTTCAATGTCGCCTGCAAGATCGCAGGTCAACCCGGTGACGCTGTGCTCATGCACGCACCATGTTATGGGCCAATAACCAAGGGACCAATCAATCAGTCGCGTCGCCCTACATATGCGCCCTTGCGTCGCGAAATAACCGGTGATGGATACACACATTTTGCTCATGATCAAGAAGCGTTCGATAACGCGATCGAGAAGAACACCCGGTTGTTTCTTTTGTGCAATCCACATAATCCGACTGGACGAGCATTCAGCCGAGGTGAACTAGAACAGATAGCTGCAAGCTGTGTACAACACGATATGCTGATTTGTTCAGATGAAATCCATGCAGAGTTGCTGCTCGGTACTGCGACGCATATCCCCATTGCATCCCTTTCTGATGAAGTTGCTGACCGATGTATTACACTGGTCAGCCCGAGTAAAGCATTCAACATTCCCGGTTTGGGTTTTGCGGTAGCCGTCATCCAAAATCCCGTGTTGCGTGCGCGTTACATGGAAGCAATGCAAGGCCTCGTGCCGAGCCCACAGATTTTCGGATATGTCGGGGCGATGGCTGCCTATCAGCACGGTGATGAGTGGATTGCCGCTGCACAATCGTTTTATACAAGCAATCGTGATTTTGTCTGTTCTGTGTTGCGCATGCATGCACCGCAATTATTGATCAATCGACCAGAAGCGACATATTTGAACTGGATTGACTGCCGTCAAGCGCAATTACCTACGAATCCGAAAGAATACTTTCTCAACCATGCGGGGATAGCATTGGCAGACGGCAGTGGCTTTGGGCCTGCCGGTGACGGCTATATTCGGCTGACATTTGCTACCCAACGCGCTATTCTCGAGCCTGCGCTATTTGCAATTATTGAATCTTTACGTCCATTTAGCTAGTTGTGTGTGGTAAAAATTTGAGTAAGGAAACGATTGTACAATTTGACACAGATGAGAATCGTATTATAATTGTGTTAACTCTGAACGATGCATAGACGCATCACTCATGATCGCCCAGGTAAGGTCGACGCACGTCGGCCTTTTTATATTTTCTGGGAAGTTCTGCCATTCGAAGGTAAGAGGAGAAGCATGAAGCAGCAGATGGACAACGGCCTCAAGACGCGCGTACTGATCCTGGTAGTGGCTATGCTGTCACTCATCATCAGCGCCTGTGGTGCCCAGCCTAGTGCGCCAGCAGAAGCAACGACCGCACCCGTAGAAGCAACAGCTGCTCCGGAAGAGCCAGCCGCAGCAGAACCAACCAGCGCTCCTGCAGATGCTGAGAAGTTCGTCTTTGGTATGGTCTTGGTCGGGCCAATCAACGACGGCGGTTGGAGCCAGGCGCACTATGATGCCGCCAAGTACGTCGAAGCCAACACCCCAAACAGCGAATTCGTCTATGTAGACAAAGTCAACCCAGCTGACCGCCCAAATATCAAGGTTGAGCAGGTAGTGGACGAACTCGTCGCCAAGGGTGCCAAGTTGGTTATCACAAACTCTGATGACTTCAAGGATGGCACCCGCGAGGCTGCCAAAGCACATCCAGATGTTACCTTTGTCCATATTTCCGGCGATGATGTCGTGACCGGTAAGGCTCCTGCAAATCTCGGTAACGAGATGGGACGCATGGAGTACGGCAAGATGATTGCCGGTTGTGCCGCCGCACTGCAAAGTGCCGATGGCAAAATTGCATTTGTTGGACCGTTGATCAACGACGAAACCCGTAGGTTGGCCGATTCGGCCTACCTCGGTGCCAAGTACTGCTGGACTAAGGTGCGTGGAGCTGATGCAGCAGCACTCAAGTTCAATGTTACCTGGATAGGTTTCTGGTTCAATATCCCTGGTGTCACACTAGACCCAACCAAGGTCGTCAACGATGCCTTCACCGAAGGGTACGACGTGATTATCTCGGGTATCGATACCCCAGAAGCAATCGTCGAGGCTGGCAAAGCCCAGGCTGCAGGCAAGAAGGTCTATGCATTGCCATATGACTACAAAGACGCTTGTGCCAAGGGTGAAGCCGCCTGTTTGGGCGTCCCGTACTTCAACTGGGTCCCAACCTATAGCAAGCTCATCGCTGACGTCAAGGGCGGCACCTGGAAGCAAGCATGGATCTGGAACGCACCAGACTGGAAAGACATCAACAACGTTACCACCAGTCCTGTTGGTTTCATCAAGGGTGCAGCACTCACTGCAGAAAATGCAACCAAGCTCGACAGCTTTATCGCCGAATTGGCAGGTGGCTTGAACCTCTGGACCGGCCCTATCAACCTGCAAGATGGCACGAGTTACCTCGCAGATGGTTTGGTCGCCGATGACAAGCAGGTGTGGTACATGCCACAGTTGCTCGAAGGCATGGAAGGCCAAAGCGCAAGCAAATAATTGCTTCGCTCGACCAGGCTCCGGTACCGGAGCCTGGTCTTTTTGTTACAATAGAGTCAGAAGCGGCTTCCCCAACAAAGGAGTCCGAATGCATATCAGCATTCGCAATCTCTGCAAAGCGTTCGGCAACGTCGTTGCGAACAACGACATTTCTGTAGATTTTGCGGCTGGCCAGATCCACGGTATTTTGGGTGAGAATGGTGCTGGCAAAAGCACTTTGATGAAGATGCTCTCGGGTATCTACACACTCGATAGTGGAGCTGTTGCCATCAATGGCAATGAGGTTCTCCTTGGTGCTCCCATTCGTTCCCTCCAAGTGGGGATTGGTATGGTGGGTCAGGATCCGCTCGATATACCGGTTTTTACCATCCTCCAAAATATTGCTGCAGGAGCGCAGATTGCTGGACATACCCAGATTGCTGATTCTTTTGCCGCTTGGAATGCGTTGCTCGGGTTCGAACTCCAGCCGCATCTGCGCATACAGCAACTCACCGTCGGGCAACGGCAACAGGTCGAGATAATACGCCTGCTGATTACGGGCTCGCAAGTACTGATTCTCGACGAACCTACCACTGGCATTAGTGCCGCACAAAAAGACGCTCTTTTCGGTGCGTTGCGCACGATTGCTCGTGAAGGCAAGACCGTTTTATTTGTCACACACAAACTCGATGAAGTTGCTGCATTGTGCGACACGGTGACTGTATTGCGTGCAGGGTCGTTGGTCGGCACGCAAGCCCAAATGCCTGTTGCCAAAGACGTCATTTTGCAGGCGATGTTCGGCGACCGTAGTGCACAAGCGTCATTTACTGTCGGTCATCACCACCCGAATGGTACGCTGTGGCACCTCAATGACGTAGTGATGCAAAGTGCCAATCTGCGCCTTGGCCCCTTCTCACAGGAGATTGCCGCTGGCCAAATCATCGGTTTGGCTGGACTCGAAGGTTCTGGTCAGACATTGTATCTCCAGCATTTGGCAGGCATGCGTCTTCCGCGTAGTGGGAGTATCCGTTTTCTCAATCGTCAATTGGTAGGCGCTCGGCACGATGCCGTCTATTTGCCCGCAGACCGTTTGCACGAGGGTATTATCCCGTCGATGAGCCTTGTTGAGCATGTACAGCTGCTCCACAAGCATCTGCTTGACCCAGGCCAAACCGCACGCCAAAAAGTACTCCAACTAATTCGTGACTACAACATCAAAGCGACACCTGATATTGCCCTAGAGCTCCTTTCGGGAGGCAACCAGCAACGTGCGATGCTTGCGCTCATTCCTGAGTCGGCGCGGGTGATTTTGGTGGAGCATCCAACCCGTGGATTGGATGCGTATTCTGCTGAATCGATTTGGCATCGTCTCCAAGAACGATGTACGCGGGGTACTACCGTGGTCTTTTTTTCTGCTGACCTCGAAGAAGTAATGACCTACAGTGATGCAATTATCGTGTTCTATGGCGGGTCTCTGAGCCGTATCCTTGATCGCGATACGTTAACAGAACAGTCACTCGCACGCCTCATCGGTGGCGTTGGATTTGCTGAGGTAATGCAATGAACAACCTCCGTTTGGCACGCGCCCCGCTCATCGCGATTCTCGTTGCACTGCTCATGACAACGATTGTCCTTGCGACGACAGATGCAGAAGCGATATCGGCTTTTACGGTGATGTTCTCTGGTGCATTGACGTCGCCATCGCGTGTTGCCGACATGGTCATGCTCGCGGCGCCGTTATTGCTCTGTGCAGCAGGCTTGTCGATAAGCTTTGCGGCAGGACAGTATAACCTCGGCATCGAAGGTCAAATGACGGTAGGTGGCGTGATTTCGATGGCGGTACTTCGTCAGTACGCTGACGGTGGGAATGTAGCTGTCTATTGGATTATCGCGTTGCTTGCCGGTGCACTCGCCGGTGCAGCCTGGGCTGGGGTCGTAGCCTTGCTCAAGCAATACACGCGTGTCAGCGAGATCTTTGTGGGGCTAGGACTCAATTTTGTTGCACTCGGGTTTTCGCTGTATATGGTTTTTGGTCCATGGAAGCGCCCGGGCGTTGCGTCCATGTCTGGGACCGAACCGCTGCCCGACAGCCTCTGGTTACCAGTAATCGGTACTACCCGGGTAACGCTGATTACACCACTGGTAGCGGTCATTGTTCTTGCGTTGTTTTGGTTTCTGTTACGAGCAACGCAGTGGGGACTCGAGGTTCGTGCGAGCGGTCTGAGTCAACCTGCCAGCCGTCGTTTGGGTGTCCCTGCGGTGCGTCGTATGATCCAGGCTATGCTGGTCTGTGGTGCCGCAGCGGGTCTCGCTGGTGCCTTGCAAGTCCTCGGCGTCTATCACGCACTTGTCCCCAATCTCGCGAGTGGTATTGGATTCATGGGCTTGTTGGTCGCACTGTTGATCAATGCTGACATACGCTTTGTCGCACCGCTCGTGCTCCTTTTTGCCGTATTAACCGCAGGAAGTATCCAATTACCGTTATCACTGTCGATCGATAGTAGTATCAGCGGCGTTTTTCAGGGCTTTCTCGTGCTTGCGATGATCGTTGCCCGAGCGTTTATTTCCATCAAGGAGCGTGCCTAACATGGATCAGCTCGTTCTTGATCTCGCTGCCTTGATTGCGATGAGTACGCCGTTGTTGTTGGCGACTTTGGGTGTCCTCATTGGTGAACGGGCAGGTGTGATTAATTTGTCGGTGGATGGCAGCATGTTGCTGGCTGGGATGGTGGGGTTTGCCGTGGCGTTTACGACGCAGAACGTCGTTTTTGGTTTTGTGGCAGCTGCCGTAGTCGGTGCATTGGTAGCCGCTGTCGTCGGATATTTGGGGATTTCGTTGGGATTGTCGCAGACCGCAGTCGGTTTTGTGTTGGCACTGTTGTGTACCGATCTCTCGTCCTTTTTGGGCAATCCATACGTGCAACAAAGTGGTCCTGCGGTCGTTGCTTGGCCGATACCCGTGTTGGCTGATATCCCGATTCTGGGTACGATACTGTTTCACCACGATCCGCTCATATACGCGGGATTGCTCCTCGTCCCTGCAGTGGCATGGTATATCGAGCGTTCCCGTCCAGGGTTGATTCTGCGTGGCGTTGGGGAGCGTCCCGAGGCGCTCTATGCGCGTGGTATTGATGTTGTCCGTGTGCGGTACACAGCAGTCATCATTGGTGGTGCATTGATTGGTCTCGCGGGCGCAGCCTATACACTCGATCTCAAGCAAGGGTGGACCTACCGTCACACCGCTGGAACGGGGTGGATCGCCTTGGCAATTGTTATTTTTGGGGCGTGGAAGGCCTATCGCATCACCTTTGGCTGTTACCTCTACGCAGCGTTGCAGACAATCGCTTCGCGTATGCAAGTGAATGATTGGAATGTGCCCACACAGGTCTTGCAGGTTGCCCCGTTCGTCGTGATGATTGTGGTGTTGGCGGTGGTAAATAGCCTGAGTACCCCTGCAGTCCAGACATGGATTGTTACCATTCCCGCCCCGATGCAACGTCTGTTCGCATATATCACCAGCCCGGCACCCGCGAGTTTGGGGAAACCGTTTGATCCAGCAGGATGAGAAAAACACCGAACTTCCAGCCACAGGAGTAGTTGCCCCCTGAAATCCAGATCGATTCGGTTGTTTCAGTCCAATACCCCACCCTGTGCCGGGGGCACGCGGGTGGGGTTGACAGTAGCGCAACAGACGCTGTGATACGAGATTCCCTGAGCGGAAGTCTGTCCCAGACAAAAACACCCCCCATGCACTGCATGGGGGGTACTTTACGGTGTCACACTTCGGTGAGTTGTTCCCAGCTGGTGCCAGCCTCGACATCGACTTTGAGTGGGACTGCTAATTCTGCGTACGCAGTGCTCATTTCGTGCCGGAGCAATGCAGCAATCTCTGCCTGGTATGCGACAGGGACTTCGACGATGAGTTCGTCATGCACCTGCAGTAAAAGCCGTGCGCCGTTGCCAAATGCAGTAATGGCTGCATCGACACGCAGCATTGCCATTTTCATGATGTCGGCAGCGGTTGCTTGAATGGGGTGATTTATCGATTCGCGTTCGGCTGCTTGTTGACGTGGGCCTTTGACATTGATCTCTGGCATGGAACGACGGCGGCCGAACAACGAACTAACCGCACCAGACTGATGGGCTTCTTGGATTGTCCGGTCTATGTAGTTTCGCACCTCAGGGAATCGGGCAAACAGGCTGTCAATCAGCTGTTGCGCTTCGCTGCGGCTCAGATTGGTCCGCTGGGCGAGTCCAAATGCGCTGATGCCATAAACGACGCCGAATACCGTTGTTTTGGCGAGACGTCGTTTTTCTTTATCGACCTGCTCAATAGGAATACCAAATAATTGGGCTGCAGTGGCGGCATGGATGTCTTGGTCTTCGTGGAAGGCTTGCAGTAAATTGGCATCGCGGGTGATGTGCGCAAGGACACGTAATTCAATTTGAGAGTAGTCTGCAGCCACCAAGACATTGCCTGGGGCAGCCACGAACGCGCGGCGTACTTCTCGTCCTTCTTCGGTGCGCGTGGGAATATTTTGGAGGTTGGGATCGTTCGAACTCAATCTTCCAGTCGCCGCACCGAGTTGGTTGTAGGTTGTGTGGACCCGACTACCACTATCAATGAGCGCGGGGAGTGCATCGATATAGGTGGATTTGAGTTTGCTCAGTTGACGGTGTTGCAAAATCAGTGCGATGACGAGCGAGGTATCGTTTGCGCGCAGTTTTTCGAGGACATCAGCCGTCAACGACCACCGGCCCGTTTTGGTCTTTTCGAGGCCAGATGTGGGTAATCCGAGTTTGCCGAACAAGACATCACTCAATTGGTCGCTCGACGCGATGTTGAATGGACCGCCGGCAATCGCAAAAATCTGGCCTTCGAGTTCAGTAATACGAGCCGCAATGCGGATTGAGAGTGCCGTCAAATAGGGCACATCCACCATAATCCCGGCGGCTTCCATCCGTACCAAAACGGGAATGAGCGGAAGTTCGAGATTGTACAGGATATCCCGCGTCGTGGGTACCGCATTGATTTGGGGATGTAATTTGTGATACAGCTGGAAAGTATAATCTGCGTCGCTGCCGGCGTAATTTGTCACTGCGGTAATATCGGCATGATCAAGAGTTATTTGGTTTTTGCCTTTGCCGATGAGTTCGTCGATGTTCACTGGTGACTCGGCGAGTTGAAGTTCGTAGAATGATAAATCTTTCAGTCCACGCCGCTTGTCGAGGAGACTCGCTGCCAACATCGTGTCAAAGGTCAATCCAGCTACGCTCATGCCGATACCCAACAAGACTTCGATGTCGAATTTTGCGTTGTGGCCAATTTTGTGGACGTTCGCATCTGCAAACAGTGGTGCCAAAGTCGCGACAATCTCGGCTTTGGGCAGGCACGAAACCCCCGTGTGTTGTATGGGGATATACCACGCGGTACCCGCTTGGCATGAAATTGAGATACCGATACACACATCAATAAAGACACTCGTCCCAGTTGTTTCGGTGTCGAACGCATAGATGCCCGCTTGCCGGCACTGTTCGACGACTTCGATCAAGTCAGTAGTGCTCAAAACGGTACTATAGCCAGGCCGGAGTGAGACTGTTTCGCTATATGAGGTGGTATCGTCTGCAAACAAGTCCATTTGACCGTTCGTCGGGGTCGGTGGACGCACCACGGCACGTGACTGCGTAGGTGTTGGTTCAGGGATTGGTGCTGCTATGGTTTGTCCGGTCGGGGGGAGTCGGTCAATCAGGGTTTTGCCTATTTCGAGTTGTTGGAAAAAGCGTACGACCTCTGCTTTGTCGTACCCACTGATGACACAATCGTCCAAAACGAGAGATACCGGTGCATGGGTAACAATGGTCGCCAAATTGCGACTGAATTCGGCAGCTTCACGTTGTCCGTCGAGCACCTTGAGGTAGCGCTTTGGCGCACTGCTGATGTCTGCAAAAATTGCATCGACACTCCCAAACTGATTAAGCAGGGCAATGGCACCTTTTTCACCTATTCCTTTAACGCCTGGGATATTGTCAGAGGCATCGCCTTTCAGTCCGCGCAGATCTGCCAACTGATTGGGCTTGAGTCCGTCATACCGTTCGACGACTTTGTCGTAGTCGTACTCAATGGAGGTCATTTTTTGCCCAAAAGGATTGGCGAGTAACACGTGTGTGTGTGAGTCGACGAGTTGTAGGGTGTCACTGTCGCCAGTGAGTATCAGCGTTTCGACGTTTGCTTCGGTGGCTTGACGGGCGAGGGTGCCTAATACGTCGTCTGCCTCAAATCCTTGGGCGACATAGATGGGGATATTGAATGCCAGCATCATTTCTTTGATGCGTTCGAGTTGTGGCGGGAATTCGACCGGTGTCTCGGCACGACCAGCTTTGTAGTCGGCATACATGTCATCGCGAAACGTCCGACCGATGTCAAACGACACCGCAACATGACTTGGTTTATGTTCTCGTATGGCGTTCAGCATGATGGATGCGAACCCAAATATCGCGTATGTAGGCTCGCCACTCGATGTGCGCAGTCCTTTATCGGCGAGTGCATAGAATGCCCGAAACGCGAGGGCATGACCATCGATGAGCATTATTCGTTGGCGTACAGTCATCTGTCCCCCTCCGCACTACGGCGCAAACACTCCACCCGGAAGCACAATAATTAAGTACCCAAGCAGCGCGGTGATGCCGATCCAGGCCCACCCTAACCCCCACCGGCGTACCAACGGTGACAGCTGTGGGTTTCCAATCTTTGATACGACCCACAAAGGTCCGCGTTGCAGGATTGAGATGGTTTTTTGGCGGCGTTTAAGCCAAAAGCCCGTAGCGGTAATTGCCAAACCCGCCATCATCATCAGAACAAATATTAACACGGTGAAAACGATGTCGTAAGCATCACCCAAGTCAAACAAAAAAATCAGTAAATAAAGTGTCGTTTGTCGCCAAATCAAGAGAATGGTAACCAGCCAGCCGAGAATCAATGACCATTCCATCGCCAAAAAAACCATCCGTTCGCGTCGTGTTTCCATGGGGTGCCTCGGTTCATTGTTTAGCCGTGGGTGCGTTGGAACTCGCGCATTACCTCTGCCAGTGTTTGGGCAGATGTGAGTGGTGATGCATTATAGAGCGAAG
Organism: Roseiflexaceae bacterium; assembly: GCA_947474225.1. Taxonomy (GTDB): domain Bacteria; phylum Chloroflexota; class Chloroflexia; order Chloroflexales; family Roseiflexaceae; genus UBA965. Next base: position 11,657 of record CANJHS010000062.1, read on the forward strand.
CACGCAGGCCACCGACACTCCGATGCCCTGCAAGCCCAATCATGCCAGCCGCAGACGCTTCTGCGAGAAAGGTCTTCTCGAGTGCTTCGTCGGGCAGACGGAAGGTAATATTCATCTGTGACCGACACGAAATATCACTATGGCCACGATAAAATCCACCGGACGCATCGATTGTGTCATAAATGACGCCTGCTTTGGCCGCGTTTTGTTTGGCAATGGTGTCTACTCCGACACGTTCGATCCAGGCCAAGACGAGCTCGAGCACATAAACGCTAAACGTAGGAGGGGTGTTGTAGAGGGATTGACTTTTGTAGTGTGTCGCGTATTGCAAAATAATCGGTGCTTTCGTATGCATCTGTGCAGCGAAATCGCGGTGGATTGCAACGGCAGTGACGCCTGCTGCACCGATGTTCTTTTGGGCACCTGCGTATATCATTCCGACACCGTTCGTATCGAGCGGACGTGACGCGATGTCACTGCTCATATCGAGTACCAATGGGGTGGCTACCTTCGGTAATGTATGCCATTGCGTGCCGTAGATGGTGTTGTTTGTACAGATGTGGGTGTAGGCAGCGTTTGACGGAATGTCGAGTGTCTCGGCATTCGGTAACGAGCGGAACTGTTGGGCTTTCGTGCTGCCTGCCAGATGTGCTGTCCCGATGCGACCGGCTTCTTCGTAGGCTTTCTCGGCCCAGACACCGCTCACCACATATGCGCCACAATTGTTGGCTGTCAGGATGTTCATGGGGAGCATGGCGAATTGCATACTGGCGCCACCCTGGAGAAATGCTATTTCGAAGGCATCAGAGAGACCAATGACACGCTTGAATCGTTCAATTGCTCGTTGATTGATCGATTCATATTCTTTGGCACGATGACTAGATTCGAGAATTGAAATGCCCGTATTGGCATAGTTTGGCAAATCGTGTTTGATTTGCGCAATTACCTCTGCCGGCAACACTGCAGGCCCTGCATTGAAGTTGTGTACGGTGGTCATCCAATCCTCCTCTTTCTGATGTCTACGTATCATAACTGAATGCACGAGTGTGTGCAGGCGGGTGTTTTTTGGCACGCTCCGTGAACTGGGATATCGGCCCAATTGATGAGTGGTATGATACAGCGGAACGTTTTGACTAAAGGAATACCATGCTTACTCACACCGAACGCCAAGAAGCGCTCTCCCTGATGCGGAGTTCCGCAGATGACATCGCCGCTGCTGTCAAAGGGTTGACCCCAGTGCAGCTGACCACACGATACATACCTACGGAGTGGACAATTGCACAAAATGTCCACCACATGCCCGATTCTCATGCGGTGATGATGACTAATGTGCGTTTGTCATTGACCGAAGATCGCCCGGCATGGAAGGGCTACAGCACCGACGGATTTGCGGATCTCGCCGATGCCAAATCTGCACATCTCGACGATTCGATGGAACTCTTTCGTCTGATGCAACGCCGAATTGTTGCCATGTTTGAGTCACTGACCGAAGAGCAATTTGCGCGTACCGGTATTGCATCATGGGGTGAACGATCGGTCGACGACCTCTTACGCATCTACTCCGGCCACGCCCGTGCCCACGTCAAGCAAATTGCCGACACGCTCGCTGCGGTACAGAAGTAACAGAGGACCAATGCAGACACCTGCAGAACGGCACGAATCGCTCTTGTTGATGCGCACTGCTGCAGCCGAACTGAGCATTGCGGTAGCTAGTTTGAACAGTACACAGCTGACCACACGCTACATTGCAACTGAATGGACAGTCGCGCAAAATGTACATCACATGCCGGATTCACACGCATTTGCGCTCAACAATGTACTGATTGCATTGTCTGAAGACCGACCCAACTGGCGCGACTACGACGTCGATGGTATCGCGGCATTGGCGGATTCTTCTTGTCACACCATCGAGAGCTCACTGACGTACTTTGCTGCACTCCAGAACCGTTTGGTCCGTTTGTTTGAATCATTGAGTGATGCGCAATATGCACGCGTCG
>CANJHS010000063.1 GCA_947474225.1 Roseiflexaceae bacterium
TGGGATGCGCTGGGCGGGTTCGACGAAGGATTTTTTCCGGCGTACTTCGAGGATCTCGATCTGTGCCTGCGTGTCCGTGCACGCGGTCAGCGCTGTGTCGCTGTGGCCGAAGCACAGCTGATACATCGTGAATCGTCGTCGACCGGCAAGTATGGCGGTGCGTTCTATTATTACTATCACCGCAACCGGTTGCGCATGGTGCGCAAACAGCTGACGCGGGCGGCGTTGTACGGGTCGTTTGTGCTGGCAGAGGCGCAGGCGTTGGCGGCGACCAACGTGCTCGATTGTCTGACTGCGCTGTTGCCGTTGCGCACGGGCTTGCCGAGTGTGGCCTGGGGATTGCCCAGTGCTACCGAGCAAGCGCAGGTGCTGGCATATGGGGCGACGTTGAGCCAGATCCGGCCGGAGCAACGGATGGTCCCGCTGCAGTGGGATGCGGCGACACGGCAGTTATTGGGGTTGAGTGACGGCCAGGCCTTGGCCTATAGTGTGCTGTACGGCGCCATCGATGGCCAGCATGCGTTGCCGTCCGAGCCACAGGTGGTGGCGTTGAGCAAGCCGTTGTATCAACTGATGTACGGGACTGGCCGCCTTGCTGATGTGCGGGTGCGCGTGGTGGGTACTGAACTGATTGCGTTGATCGAGGATATTTTGGCGACACGCAATAGTGATGTCTTTTGGACGACAGCAGCCATCACGCAGCTGCGTCGGGCGGCAAATCAACAGCCGCTGGTGCTCGAGGCGACCATCCGGCTGGGGTTGCTGGCCGACATGCAGGAGGTGCGTGAATGAATGTAGCAGATATGCGCAAGGACTACACGCAGCATGGGCTGTTGGAGGGCGAAGCCGCCGCCGAGCCGTTTGCACATTTCACGGCCTGGTTCGATCAAGCGGTGGCAGGCAATGTCCACGAGCCCAATGCGATGACGGTGGCCACGGTCGACCCCGACGGGCGGCCGTCGGCGCGGATTGTGTTGCTCAAGGGGTATGACGACCGTGGCTTTGTCTTTTATAGCAACTACGAAAGCCGCAAAGGGAAGGCGTTGGCGGCGCATCCGTATGCGGCATTGATTTTCTTTTGGCCGGAGCTCGAGCGTCAGATTCGCATCGAAGGGCGGGTCGAAAAAGTCGCTGCTGCCGAGGCAGATGCCTATTACCTGAGTCGCCCGGTGGGGAGTAGACACGGCGCGTGGGCGTCGCCGCAGAGTACCGTCATTGCGGACCGGGGAGCGCTCGAAGCGGCATTGGCAGAGATACAAACTGCATATGCAGGTGATGCACCGAGCCGCCCGCCCTTTTGGGGCGGCTACCGGGTCATCCCCGATGCAATCGAGTTTTGGCAGGGTCGGCCCAGCCGCCTGCATGACCGCTTGCGCTACCGAATGTCGGTAACCGGCTGGATTCGCGAGCGCTTGGCGCCGTGACGAGAGGATGCGCGTCATGAATCACATACTCCAGAAGTTGGGTTACGGCCCGCGAGACCGGGTAGTAATTGTGCATGCCGACGACATTGGCATGTGCCAATCGACGACGGGTATTTTGCCTACGTTGTTTGAGGACGGGGTTCTCACATCTGGATCTGTGATGGCGCCGTGCGCCTGGTTCCCCGCGGCGGCGCAGTGGGCAGCAGCACATCCGCAGGCAGATTTAGGTGTGCATTTAACGTTGACGTGTGAATGGAATGTCTATCGCTGGGCATCACTGACGGGTGGAGCGACGCTCCACGACGACGAAGGGTACCAATATCGGTCGATGCATGCGGTTTTTGCAGCGGTGTCGGCAGCAGACGCCACGGCCGAGATCGAGGCTCAATATGCACGGGCATTGCGCCATGGAATGCAGCCGACTCACTTCGACTCGCACATGGGCACGATGTTTGGCGCGGCAGCGCTGGGATCGTATCTTGCGCTGAGTCAACGGACGCAGACACCGGCATACATGGTGCGGTTGGATGCGGCGCGACTGCAGGCAAACGGCTTCGATGCGGCGACAGCTGCATTCCAAGTGAATCAACTGGCCAGTGTGGAAGCAGCGGGCTTGCCGGTATTCGATCAGATGCGCTGGCTCGAGTTGGGCAATCCCGAACAGAATCTAGCGGATGTCCAGGAGTTGTTCGCTGTGTTGCCTGCGGGATTGACGTACATGATTTGTCATCCCGCGGCAGACAGCCCGGAGTTGCGCGCTATCGCGCCGGATTGGCGCTCACGCGTGCGCGACTACGCCGTGATGACCGATCCCGCGCTGCGTGCCGCGGTGGTCGCGCAGGGGATTCACCTGATTGGCTGGCGCGATATCCAACAGGTGTTGCGCGGGTAATCAGCTGCCGAAGCCAAGGCCACGTTCGCGCATGCTTATCCATTGACCTTGGCCGATGATGAGATGGTCGAGCAGGTCGACGTCCAGCAATTTGCCGGCGGCATAGACGTCGCGGGTGACTTGGATGTCGTCGGCCGAGGGCGTGGGATCGCCGGACGGGTGATTGTGTACCAAAATAATAGCCGCACTGTTGAGGCGAATGGCCTCTTTGTAGACCTCGCCGACGCGGAGCAATGACGAATTGAGCGATCCCACATACAGGGTTTGGATTTTTTGGACGCGGTTCTTGGTGTCGAGGCAGATGACACGCAGGTGCTCTTGGTCGAGGTGACTCATTTCGATGAGCATCAACTGGGCGGCGTCGGCGGGGGCACGAATCTGGAAGCGGTCTTCGAAGCCGGCCAAAATCAGCCGCCGGCATAACTCGAGGGCCGCTTTGATGCGTATCGAACGGACGCTGCCGATGCCGGGGAGCTGTTGCAATTCTTCGACGCTTAGTCGTTGCAGACCCAACAGCCCACCGGCTACCCCGAGGGCGTTCTGCGCGTTGCGCAAGGTCGCGTCGTAATCGCCGCCGTCACCATACAGCAAGGCGACTAATTCTGCATCGCTGAGCGCGGTAGGGCCGTGCATGGCGAGGCGGGTGCGTGGGTGTTGGACAAACGGTGTTTCGCGGATTTGGAGTGGGAACGAAAGCGAGAGACCCATGATGTGCCCCTTTCAGCCGACGGTGTGCGGTTTACACAGGTACTACCGTCCGAGGAGGCCAAAAGGGTACGGGTCAGCTGCCGATGACGCGGATGTGTGCGTCTGTTTGGAAGCGGCGGGCGTCAGCCAGCACAAACACACCTGCGCGCGGTTCGAGTGCATTGGCACTGCCGCAGGCGACACCGGCTGCCGCTGCATCCGGCAGGGATGCGCCACCGGCGAGCGCGTGGACGAGGCCGGCGAGCGTGCAATCACCACTGCCGACAGGGCTGACGGCCACAATCGCTGGGGCACTGATATGCCATGCGCCACTAGCGTTGAGGGCAAGAGCGCCTCGTGCGCCGAGGGTGACGACGATAGCCCGTGGACCACGGCCGAGGATTGTCCGAGCGGCAGCGATGATTTCGGCTTCGGTGTCGAGACTGATTGCCAAGGCCTGGGCGAGTTCTTCGCGGTTGATTTTGAGGAGGGCAAGTGGCGCGTCGAGACAGGCGTTCAACGGAGCGCCACTGGTATCGACGGCCACTGCACAGCGTCGGGGGACGGCATCGATGAGCGCACGCAGGTCCGCGGGTGAGACGCCCGGTGGCAGGCTGCCCGAGATGGTTAGCCAGTCCGCCGGTTCGCAGGCGCTACGGACAGCAGTATGGACGGCCTGCCATTCGCCGGGACTGATGGTCGGACCGACTTCGTTGATGACCAGTTGATCGGGCGCAGATGGGTCAGTGACCGACAGACAGGTGCGTGTCTCGCCGCGAATGGGGATGCCCTGGAGCGTCAAGCCCTCGGCGGCGGCGAGTTGCGCTACCAATGCCCCGGTCGGGCCGCCCAGGGGGGCGAGCGCCAGACACGGGGCGTGCAGGGTGTGGAGTGCACGGGTGACATTGAGGCCTTTGCCGCCGGCTGCGTCGGAACGTTCACGCACACGGGTCACCTCGCCAAGCCGGAATCCCGGCACGATGAGGGTCCGGTCGAGGGCAGGATTGGGCGTCAAGGTGACAATCATGCGCCGGGGCGAATCTCGATGAAAGCGCGATTTTGTACGCCGCCATTGAATCTAGCCATCAAGTCAAACACGCGCTTCATGAAGCCGTATTTGCTGTTGAGTAAGCCGTTGACACGGGGAAATTCGGATTCGTCGAGCAGACGTGCGGTACCCGTTTGGGTCGGTCCAAGTGGGTTGCCGGTGCGGTCGCACGGACCAAGGGTAACGACGGGGTAATTGCGGATGCGTTTGACCTTGCCGGCATCCTTACCGGTCATGACATACAGGACGTCGCCGTCATGGACGAACCAGACCGGTGTCGCCACGCTGGTGCCAGACTTTTTGGTGGTAGCCAGATTGATGAATTGTTCTTTGGAAAGGGCAGCGAAGGACATTTATTTCTCCTTGGAGCGACGACCTCGGCCACGGACGATACCGGCTCGATAGGCGAAGCCGACGGTAAATCCGATGACCATCAGGATAATCAGGATTTCTTGTAGGCTGAGTTTCATCCCTACCCTCTGTTCTACGTATTGGGAACGTGATTGGATTGTAACATGCAGTGGGTGCGCACTCCCGTACCGTGTGCAATCGGTATAATAGAACGAAGCAGAGAAGGAAAGTGCCATGCCAAACGTTCATGTATCGATGCATCCATTGGTGCAGACCAAGGTAGCAATACTACGCGATCAGAAGACAAAACCCAAAATATTCCGTGAGTTGGTAGGCGAGATAGCGCAGTTCCTGATGTACGAGGCGACTGCTGACCTGCCGACCAGTCCGATTACCGTCCAAACGCCGATGGCAGCATACCATGGCCAGACATTGGCTGCGCGCATCGGTTTGATCCCGATTCTGCGGGCAGGATTGGGCATGGTAGACCCCATTCTCGATATGATTCCCACCGCGCAAATATGGCACTTGGGGTTATACCGTGACCACGAGACGCTCCAGCCAGTGAGTTATTACAACAAGTTGCCGGCCGAACCGTCGGTGGACGTTTGTTTGGTCCTCGATCCGATGTTGGCAACCGGCGGATCTGCGTCGGCGGCAGTGTCGGTGCTCAAGCGTTGGGGAGTAAAGACTATCAAGTTCGTGGGGTTGATAGCCGCGCCCGAGGGAGTGGCGTTGATGCAGCGTGAGCACCCCGATGTGCCGCTCTATTTGGCAGCGGTAGACGAGCGGCTCAACGAGATTGGGTATATTATCCCGGGATTAGGCGATGCCGGTGACCGCCAATTCGGTACACGCTGACAGGAGGACGCATGGCAGGATTTGTTGCTGCGGCCGTCGCCGTAATTGCGTGTCTGAGCGCGTTGCTGGCGACGCCGATGGTTATTCGTCTGTGTATCCGGCGTGGCTGGGTGGTGCAACCGGGTGGTCGGCGTACTCATCTCGGGGCAATGCCGACCATCGGCGGCATTGCGATGTATGCAGCATTTGTCATTGCGCTGCTGGTGTCGTGGCTGGCAGGGTGGTTTGTGCCCGAGCTGCGACGCAACGAACGTGACAGCCTGCAACTGGTGTTGCTGGCAATCGGGGCCACGCTGACGTTTATGGTGATGTGGGTTGACGACGTCGTCGAATTGCATTGGTTGCCCAAATTCGGCGTGAATATCCTGGCCGGCGTTATTGCTGTCGGGCCATTTTTGTGGGAGCAGGTGCTCCGGGCAGACGCCGCGGGGCAACTGACCCAAGCCAATGGAATTGTTTTTTTGGGCTTTAATATGCCATTTGGCGAATACGTCGACTTTTACGCCTTGTCGCCGTGGCTGGCCATCGTGGTGACGATATTTTGGTTGGGTTGGATGACCAACACGGTCAATTGGATGGACGGCGTCGATGGGTTGGCGGCAGGTGTGTCGGCAATTGCGGGGTTGATGCTCGGGTTACACGCACTGCTGTTGCAGCCGGCGCAATACACGGTGGCAGTGGTACCGTTGGCGTTGGCTGGCGCAGCAGCGGGGTTCTTGTGGTACAACTTCCCGCCGGCAAAGGTCTTTATGGGCGACGCTGGGGCAGAGTTCCTCGGGTATGTCTTGGGCGTCAGCGCAATCATGGGCGGTGCCAAATTCGCCACGGTGCTGCTCGTGTTGGGAGTATGGATTTTGGACGTGGCCTGGCTGATTGTGTCACGGGTGCTGGCAGGTCGTTCGCCGACGCATAGCGGGCGTGATCATCTGCATCAGCGATTGACGGATGCGGGCTTTGCACCCAACCAAATTGCAATCTTTTTCTATTCATTAAGCATGACATTTGGGGTACTGGGCATTGCCGATATTGGATCAACGGGCAAAATGTGGGCGTTGGTGTTGTTATTTATCGTCGGGATTGTGACGATTGGGTATGCGATGAAAATTCAGCCACGGAAAGTGGACTGAGTCGGGATGTTTATGCAAAAAATTGAAACGTGTGTCTGACTAGGTCGCATTCACTGGGTGGGATCCTCGCTGCGGTAGTGAATTGGCTGATAGGCCTCGAACACGGCACGCAACAGCGATGTACGTGTCTGCGCTGTGTGCGACCATGTGTTGATTGCGGTGCTTGTTGTTGCAAGGTCGACGCCGTCGACAATTCCCTGTGGTGCTGCCCCGATGTTTACGCCAAATCCCACACTCATCCACTGTTGCCCACCCGGCTGGACCGCGCCTTCGGCGATGAGTCCAGCCAGTTTTTGGGTACCGAGTGGGGTATCGATGACGATATCGTTGGGATGTTTGATGTGGACCGGCGCGTGCGGAATCATCTGTGCAATGACGGCACACAGACACTGGGCAAAGTGCATCAGTACGACTGGTGTCTCTGCGGCTGGCGGGTAGAGGAGGAATGAGCACAGCAGCGTCTGCCCCGGGATGTCGCGCCAGCTGCGGCCGAATTGACCGCGTCCCGCAGTTTGGTGATCGGCTATCACGACCAATCCCGCGGGTTCTCCGGCGGCTACCGCAGCACGCACGATGTCTTGAGTGGAGGAGGTGTCGGTGACATGGATCACCCTCCGCACGAAGCCTCGGCGCGGTAACGACTGCTGAAGGAGGGTGATGTCGAGATCAGAAAGGGATGTCATTGGATGAGTTGAGGTGTTCGCACAGCCAAGTGTACAACGCACTATCGTCGGATTCGCTGTGCACTGCGGCTATGTGCGCACAGAGTTCACGCTGTGGGAACGATATTTGGAAACCGTTGTGGTGACAAAGCCACAATAATGCCAGTAATGCCGTGGTTTCGTTGTTGCTTTGGAACGGCTGGCGCTTCACCAATGCGTAGACGAGTGCGCTCATTTTGGCGATATCGCCTGGGTAACGATGTGCCCCGAAGTGGATGTGGTGTGGCGTCGCCACTACTGCTTCGAGGATGTCGTTCGACGTCACACCCATGCGACCGCCGTATCGGGTGACCAGCATCGCATGCATGTCGAGCAAATGGTCGCGGGTAACGGTCGCCATCGCCTACTCGAGTCCTGCCAACCGGCGGAATGCGCGGTCGTATTCATCCACGACGGGTTCAGCCCATTTGCGGAGTGATTCGGAGTGCGGTTTGCGGATCAAGACCTCACTGTCGGTAAAGACAATCTCGACCTCGGTCATATCGCCGAGGTTGGCAGCTTTGAGCCAACCTTTCACCACATGCGGCAGATTTTCGGGTTCGACGAGGAAGCTCTTTGGCATGATTCCCTCTCGCTGATTAGTCGCGTGGCCGTAAATGTGGAAAGACCACAACGTCGCGGATCGTCGATTGATTGGCAAAAATCATCGACATGCGGTCGATGCCCATGCCCAAACCACCGGTCGGCGGCATCCCGTACATCAACGCGTTGATGTAGTCGTCGTCGAGTTGATGCGCTTCTGCATCACCTGCAGTATGGGTTTTGAGTTGCTCTTCGAAGCGCTGCGCCTGGTCGAAGGGGTCGTTCAGCTCGCTATAGCCATTCCCTATTTCCATCCCAGCCACAATTGCCTCGAAGCGTTCGGTAATGGCGGGATTATCGGCGTGGCGCTTGGCCAACGGTGACAATTCTACCGGATGGTCGACGATGAACGTCGGCTGGATGAGGGTCGGTTGGATGATTTCGCTAAAGAGTTCGTCGACCTGCTTGGCCCACGACGCCTTGTTTTCAACCGGTAATTTGCGGGCACGTATCTCGGCGATGAGGCCCTCGAGTGTCTTGTGCTGCAGGATGTCGATGCCCGTCTGCGCGAGAATGGCACCGGGGATCGAGACGCGACTCCACGCCTTGCCGAAGTCGATGGTATGGCCCTGGAACTCGATGACGGGCGACCCGTGAATCTCGGTGGCGGTGATGCGACAAACATCCTCGACCAACTGCATCATGGTGCGGTAGTCGCCGTATGCCTGGTAGCATTCCATCATGGTGAATTCGGGATTGTGGGTACGGTCGACACCTTCGTTGCGGAATACTTTGCTGATCTCGTAGACACGCTCAAACCCACCTACAATCATCCGTTTGAGATAGAGCTCGACTGCGATACGTAGGTAGAGGTTTTGGTTGAGTTGATTATGGAACGTCGTAAAGGGCCGGGCCGTTGCACCGCCGTAGATGGGCTGCAGTGCAGGGGTCTCGACCTCGAGGTATTGTTGGTCGTCGAGGACGCGCCGCATGATGCGCACAACCTGCGCCCGGGTGCGGAAGTTCTGGCGCACGTCATGATTGACAATCATATCGAGGTAGCGTTCGCGCAGTCGGGCTTCGACGTCGGTGAAGCCGTGCCATTTGTCAGGTGGCGGGTTGATGGCTTTGGAGAGGATGTTCATGCCGTCGACATAGACCGAGGCTTCACCCGCTTTCGTGCGGCGCAGGATGCCGGATGCTTCGATGATGTCGAATGTATCGAGCTCATCGGCAAAACGGTCGAACCAGGTATCGCCGAGTTCAGCACGGCTGAGCCATATTTGGATTTTGCCGTGTTCGTCTTCGATGTGTGCAAACGCCAATTTGCCCATGACACGCCGCGCGCCTACGATACGGCCCACCACCGTGACACGTTCACCGCGCTCCATTATGCCATCGAAGTCAGCCAAAACGGCCGAGATAGTGTGGGAGCGTTGCGCACGGGCTGGGTAGCCTTCAATGCCGGCGGCACGCAGGCGGGCGAGCTTTTCGGCGCGTTGGAGTTGCAGTTCGTTGAGTTCCATTGCCTACTCGATTCCGTTCAAGTGTGGACGCATGCTATGAAAAAACGGTACCCGCGTAACGGCGAAGGCCGTCCACGAGTACCGTTGAACGACACTTAGCGAATGGATTTGATGGTGCACTTGGTGGGACCGTTGGGGGTCTGCACGGTGACTTTGTCTTTGACACGACGACCAATCAGGGCGATACCCAACGGTGATTCGTTGGAAATGCGCTGCTCTTTGGGATTGGATTCGGCGCTCCCGACGATGCGGTACGTCTCGGGGTCGGTCTCGCCTTCGTAGACAATAGTGACGGTCGAGCCGATACGGACTTCTTTGACTTCGCCGGTGTCTTCTTCGATGATCTGGTGGCGGGCAAGGATGTCGCGGATTTCTTTGATTTTGCCTTCAAGAAAGCCCGAAGACTTTTTGGCGTCTTCGTATTCGCCACTCTCGGAGATATCGCCGAGTTCTTTTGCTTGATTAATGCGTTCGGCGACTTCTGCACGCCCCTCGGTCTCGAGCAATTTCAGCTCTTCTTCGAGTTTGGTCTTGCCGTCACGCGTCAAATACGTAATGCGGTCGCTCATGGTAGGGTTACCTCTCATGCCGGTCGAGAATGGCAAACAATAACAAAACTGAGAGGTATGCTCTCAGTTCACCAGTGAAAACGACGCCATTCCTAACTACAGTATAGCGCGTTTGTCAGCCTTTTGCAATTACTGCGCACGTTTGACAGTGGGCATGTGCATCTCGTACAATAGGGTTATGCGGGAGTGGCGTAGTGGTAACGTAGGAGCCTTCCAAGCTCATGTCGAGAGTTCGATTCTCTCCTCCCGTACCAAATCAAACTGTGCAACGGTTTATCATTTCACATTTCCAAAAACATCTTGGCTATACGTTCGAAAATGAACCAAACTTTTGATGTTGCTCCATCTTTTTTTTCATTCACAACAGCCCAAAGAAAAGACGACGGTCAAGGATTCTGACCACGAGCGCACATAGACACCGTTAGGGTGCCTGTAGACTGCTGAGGTTTGAAATCAATCACCCTCGTATTCACACGGAAAATGTAATCGTCGCAAGCGATGCTCCTGCGGTCAGGGGAGTGTGTCGTCGGACGGAGAGTGGTTCGTCAGAGCAGCGAAACCGCACGCCGCGGCTTCTGGATGCTTGTGATAAAGGTTGTCACAATGGTGTGGAAGCTGGCGTTCATGTCGATCGGCAAACCAAAGGCACCCGCTTGTTCCAATGTGGCAAAGCCATGCACGATACTGCGTAAGCCACGCAAGACATGTATGCGATCAGTCGCCGCTAATTCGAAGGGAATAAGGATACGTTCGAATAACTCCATCAACGCTGCATTGGCGTGGGCGAGTTCGGGATTCGGCTGATGCTGCGGATGCAGTGTGGCAGCGTAGGTGCCCGGGTTGAGGATGATAAAGCGCCGATATGATTCTGCGATAGCAATGAGCGCATCAGCACCACCACGGCCAATAGACGCGTCTTGACAGCGCAGAAACAACGCATGTGCACCGTAGGCGGCCAACTCTGCTTGGAGTGCCTCGAGTCCGTTGACGTGATTGTAGAGCGATGGGATTTTGATGCCGAGTTCTGCGGCAATGGGTGCCAATGTCAGTGCAGGAAATCCGTACGTGTTGACGTGTCGGGCTGCGGCTTCGATGACGAGTGCGCGGGTCACGCGATGTTTGGACATTTCATGCTCTTTTGACAATAAACTAATGTATTTTGATTTTATACGAAAATTGTTAGTGTGTTGGGTTCATGGTAAATATGCAGGCGAAAGGGAAGAGAGCGGGACTTTTTGCAAAAAGTCCCGCTTTAGAGTGCAGCTTCATCGGGTAAGGAAATTCTGGGAGCATTGCGACCAGATAGAAGATCTATCCGCACTGAACGTGCGATGCCATGACGGGTAGGCGGGGGAATGCCATGATGGCCTAGCCCGTCAACCAAATCGGCGGTTGAATGTAGGTCAGGAGGGACGCAACGAACATTTCAGCGGGTGAGATACTTCCCCACTGATCCGTCATGCCATGCCGCCAGTAGGCGGCGTGGCATCTTTTATCTGGTCAGAACCTCAGGAAGCAATTGCGACCAGATAGAAGATGGCACCGAACCTAACGGCTCGATGCCATGACGGGTAGGCGGGGGAGTGGCATGCGGGTGGGCGGGGGAATGCCATGACGGGTAGGCAGGGGAATGCCATGACGGGTAGGCGGGGAGTTGCATCTTTACTCGTCACAAACAACACGCTTTGCGTCATTCCTCCTCAATAGTCGTCATCATCCGTCCCAATCAATGAAGGATACAAATCCTTCCAATGCGGATTGAAACTTTCGATGAGCTGGATCTTGTACGCACGTGTGCCGTGCTTGAGTTGCTTCTCGCGGCGGATTGCTTCAATCATCGTGGCGTGGCGTTCGTAGTAGACCAGGCGATGAACGAAATACCGCTTGGAGAAGCTTTCTTTCGCCCGAGATTTGTGTTGCCATACGCGGCGGATGAGATTGCTAGTAACGCCGACATACAATACACCATTGAATTTGCTGGCCAAAATGTAGATTGATGGGTTTTTCATCTGCACCTCCTGCAGGTATAACCGCATTTGCGGTGTTGAAAGGTACGCTCCATCCCCGCAGTCTGTCATGCCGCGCATGCGTGGCACCGAACCTAACGGCTCGATGCCATGACGGGTAGGTGGGGGCGAGGTAGCCCTCTTCACGGGGCATGCGGCCTCGCCCGTCAACCAAACCGGCGGTTGAATGTTGGTCAAGAGGGACGCAACGAACCTCTCAGCGGGTGAGATACTCCCCCACTGATCCGTCATGCCATGCCGCCAGTAGGCGGCGTGGCATCTTCTATCTGGTCAGAACATCAGGAAGCAATTGCGACCAGATAGAAGATGGCACCGCACTGAACGTGCGATGCCATGACGGGTGGGCAGGGGTAATGGATGGCGCTGGCATGCGGGAGGAGATTGCACGGCAACCACCGTGCGAAAGAGGAAGCGTGAAGTTGGAAGGCAGAAATGAGGGGGGGATTGCCGGCGGCCGTAGGCTATTGCATATTAAGATATGTAGATGTGTGTAGTTATATTACATCCACAATCCGCGTGCCATGGCTGGAGCCAAAATGATTACGAGTAATATGCCAATCATTTGGAGACGTAGTAATTGGCGAATGCGTTGGAATTCACTATCAGAGAGCGCTATCCCGTCAAGGGCAATACTTCCCCAGCGAATATAGCGAATCGTGGGGTAAATGGACAAGATGCTGATAGCCAGTATGAGTGCCATTTTGATCCAAAACAGTGTGTTCCCCAGATAAAACTGATACCCTTTGCCACCATAGAACACCCGCAAAATGCCAGCAACCAGCAACACTAGTGCTGACACCCCATACCACAAGTCAATTTGTTGTAGACCACGGGCTTCGTGATCCGTGAGGCGCTGTCGGAAGGTTCGCCATTCGTAGACGAGACAAGCCACCAGCGTAAACGCTGCAACATGATGCAGACTAGCGAGAATCGCAGGTACATAAAGCATGTTAGTTTCCTTTCTTTTCCAATCAACAACTTCTCGATGAATCAGTGCGCCCAGCTATGGTCCACATCCGCGCAACCACATACACACTCACAAAGATGCCAAACGGTACAGCAAACAACGAAATCACGAGCAACGGCGCATTTCCCATCATCACTGGCGCCGGAGTCAATTGAATAACCCCCAAAAACGACACCGTGACAAGGCTCACTGCCCACACAAAATCTGCGATGGCCAACATCGCCCACGCAATGACCAACATCGGAGCGCGCGTCTCATTACAGCGCAAATACACTGACAACGCGAGCGGAGTCGTAGCCACCACCAAATCTACCACACCTGTCACCAACCCGACCGCTAGCGGTAGTTGACCCCGCGCATACGCCATAATCAAATAAACTCCGCCGAACCGATAGACTTGCGTCATTACTAACACGGACGTTGGTGTCTGCGCCATGAGGTGTTTTAAGGATTGCATGCGCCCCGCAGTCACCAGCAATAATCCGGCCGGCGTAAACGTGAGTACCCCAAAAAGCAGAAAGCCAATCCAGTCTGATGCTTGCCACTCTGTCAAACCGGTAAAAAACGAGATTTGCCCGATCGTAATAGCCAAAACACCCCATACCATCACTACGATACTCGCGCTACGCATGGTGTTCCATGTATATGTAGCGATGATCAAAACTGTAATCGCAGCCATTACTGATGGGCCAA
>CANJHS010000064.1 GCA_947474225.1 Roseiflexaceae bacterium
CACTGCCGCCACCGGTGAGATGGGTCTATACAAGCGGCGGGACAACCATCGCGACCGGATAAAGATGGCATGCCGACGACGAGCACCTGCAGGGGGTGAAGAATGACAGTCGGCATGCCATGACGGGTAGGTGGTGTATGCAAGATTCCATACCACCCCGTCATTCCATGGTCCGTGCGGAAGATGACAACCACAGGAGTTCTGCGGACCATGGAATCTTCATCAGGTCAGTGAGACACTGCCGCCACCGGTGAGATGGGTCTATACAAGCGGCGGGACAACCATCGCGACCGGATAAAGATGGCATGCCGACGACGTGCACCTGCATGGGGTGACGAATGCCAGTCGGCATGCCATGACGGGTATGTGGTGTGTGCAAGATTCCATACCACCCCGTCATTCCATGTTCAGTGCGGAGGCTGCGGGCCATGGAATCTTCATCAGGTCAGTGAGACACTGCCGCCACCGGTGAGATGGGTCTACACAAGCGGCGGGACAACCATCGCGACGGGATGAAGATGGCATGCCGACGACGGTGGGGGTAAACCTGTGCAAAATCTGTGTACGCGAATGTGATTGCACCTGTGTGGCCGCATGCGTTTCCTCCGCCCCGAGGCGCTGGCGGTATCGCAAAAGAGCGCAATAGGATGCCACGCGAGGCGCAAAATATGCAAGATAGAAAGCGGAGTGCGCGCGCACTCCGCTTTTTTTAGCAAATACTCATTGACAAATTCTGCGCAAAACATTGCAATTCCTGTGCAAAACCTGTATAGTAATACTTACCGTTCGGTAGTTTAGGGGGCGTGATGGTACGAGGCGGGCAACACACGGCAGAGAAGATCCTCGAAACGGCGCACCATTTGTTTATGGCGCGTGGCTACGTAGGGGTATCGATCAACGAAGTCGTGCAGACAGTTGGGATTACCAAGCCATCCCTGTACTACCACTATGCAGACAAAGAAGCGCTGTATGCAGCGGTGGCAGAACGTGCATTAGTTGCGATGGGTGCGGAATTATTGGCGGCGATTGCAGACGAGACAATGGGGTACGAGCAGCAATTGACGGCGGTGATTGAGACGATTCAGGCACACAATGCGGAGGACTTCCGCATGATGCGGCACGAAATCCGGGTCCACCTCGATGAAGGTCATCGCCAACGCGTAGGGATGCGCTTCTATGCGTCAATGATGGCACCGATCGAGACGTTGATGGCACGTGGGATGCGCTTGGGGTTTTATGTCGGGCGTAGTGCGAGTGAGCTGGCGATGTTGTTCTTTTGTTTGGTAGAAGCGTTTACGGGGCCAGAGGCGACGGCAGTACAACTGCAGCTGACGGCAGAGCATATCAGCGGGATGTTTTTGTACGGAGTCGCTGCTCCACGTCTTTGGTAGAGAGATCAGAAATGAGAAGAGGAGTAGAACATGGCAACGATTTCACAAGGGATGCGTAATCGCCTTCCGCAATTAAGCAAAAAGACCATCATCATCAGTGCCGTGGTCGCAGTACTCATCGCCGCTGGTATTGCCATCCCGGCGCTGCGGAGCCAGTCGACTGCCAACGCCGTCGGGACGACGATGGTTGCAGCACCGGTCGACATCCGGGCCGACATTACTGCCACCGGCAAGATGACCGCCATCGAGAGTGCCAATCTCAGCTATGCCGTCGGCGGTCGCGTTGCCAAGGTATTTGTCGTCAGCGGCGACACCGTCGCCATGAATGCGCCGCTGGTCCAACTGGATCAGAAAATGCTGACGCTCGAACAGACGAGCGCTGCAGCTGTCGTCGATCAGGCCAAAGCAGATGTTGCGGTTGCCACTGCCCAACTGGCCGGCGCCGAAGCAGTGTTGGTGCAGACCGTGGGTAGCCTTGGTGCTGCAGAAATCAGCGCGGCCCGGGCCAATCTGACCGCCGCCCAGCAACGCCTGTCGCTCCTGTCCGATGGCACACGGCCAGAGCAGGTAGCCCGCGCCCAGAGCACGTTGACCGATGCCCAGGGGACGTTGGACACCCAGCGCAAAAACCTTTCGGCTGCCAAAACACAGGCCGATAACCTGGTCCAAGAGCGGGCGAATGCAGTCCGCGACGCCCAAACAGCATTTAACGCGGCGCGTGCCGATCTGGCCCATGTCGAGGCCGACGGGACCGACCCACGCACGGGTCGCGACTTGACCGATGCGCAGAAGCGCGATTTTGCCGATGCCTTCGCAACAGCTGATCGTGCACTGACGAACGCCCAAGCATCGTTGTTGCAAGCGCAGCGAGATGCCGATGTCGCGCGCCAGAATGAAATTTCTGGCGTGGCTAGTGCTGAGGCACGGGTTGCCACTGCCCAGGCTGACCTGACGGCGCTTACCAGCGGCGCAGGTGCTGACCTGGCCACGGCGCAAGCTGCAGTGGCAAGTGCCGAATCGAATCTCAACAGAGTCATCGGTGGCCAGCGTGATGCTACCGTGGCCGCCCAAGCAGCAAATGTCGCCGCAGCCAAGGCTGGTCTCGACCGCGCCAACAGCAAGCTGGCACAGGTAACAGCGCAGGCGCAGATGGCCGGAGTGCGGCTGGACGATACGGTGTTGGTCGCTCCGTTTGCCGGGGTAGTCGCCCAAGTCGATGCCAAAGTCGGTGAGCTTGTGGGGAGCACGCCCGTTGTCAGTGTGCTCGACGTGAGTGCATTCGAAGTCAAAGTAACCGTCGATGAAGTCGATGTTGCCAGTATTGCTGTCGGCCAGCAAGTGGTCGTCCTGGTCGATGCATTGGGTCTGCCAACGTTGCGCGGCTCGGTGGTGCGGGTATCGCCCGAAGCGCAGTCCGACCGTGGCGTGGTGTCGTATGAAGTCATTGTCAAGGTTACCCCAGACGAGCGTTCCTTCAAAGCCGGTATGACTGCTTCGGCACAGATTGTCACGGCAGAGGCCAAGGGCGTCATTGGTGTACCGCGCACTGCAATCCACGAGGTCGACGGCGCCACCATGGTGACGGTCATCGAGGCTGGCAAGCGGGTCGAACGCGCCGTCACCGTTGGCTTGCGTGGCAATGAATTGACCGAAATTCGCAGCGGCATCAAAGCCGGCGATATCGTCGAAGTCACTGCGGTGACCAAATGAGCACCCCGGTCATTGCAATAAGCAACGTGACGAAGGTCTTTGATGGCGGCGATAATCGCGTCGTAGCACTCGACAACGTGACCATGCATGTGGACCGTGGCGAAATGCTCGCCATCATGGGACCGTCGGGGAGTGGCAAGAGTACGTTGATGACCGTGATTGGTCTGCTCGATGTACCCAGTAGTGGCCGCT
Organism: Roseiflexaceae bacterium; assembly: GCA_947474225.1. Lineage (GTDB taxonomy): Bacteria > Chloroflexota > Chloroflexia > Chloroflexales > Roseiflexaceae > UBA965. The sequence continues at coordinate 3,294 of CANJHS010000064.1, forward strand.
TTCTGCTCGACGGTATCGATACCAGCACATTGAATCGCGACGCGCAAGCGGCGGTGCGCAACCAAAAAATCGGCTTTGTCTTTCAGAATTTCAATTTGTTGCCGCGCTTGACCGCATTGCAGAACGTCGCGTTGCCGATGGTCTATGGGCGCGTCTCGCCGGCAGAACGTGAGGCGCGTGCCACGGCTGCCCTCGAAGCGGTCGGTTTGGGCAATCGTCTCAAAAACCGTCCTAACGAGTTGTCTGGTGGCCAAAAGCAACGGGTAGCCATTGCTCGAGCACTGGTCAACAACCCAGAATTCCTGTTGGCGGACGAACCGACGGGCGCGTTGGATAGCCGTACTGGACACGAGATTATGGATTTATTCCGTACTCTCAATCGTACCCAAGGCATTACTGTGGTCGTGGTGACGCACGATGCCGAGATAGGCAAGCAGATGGATCGTATTGTCAGTTTGCGTGACGGCGTCATCAACATGGATGCGCTCCACGACTACTACGGCATTGCAACCGATGACCATGGGCGGGTACGCACTGCGGTGCAGGAGGTTGTCAATGTGGGGTGAACAATTACGGATGGCCTTCGAAAGCCTGCGCGCGAACAAGTTTCGCTCGTTGCTGACGATGTTGGGGATTATTATCGGTTCGTCGACCTTGGTGGCGGTGTTGTCGTTGGGCAACGCGTTGCAGGGTCAGGTGTTCGAGAGCTTTATTGACCTGGGGACACGGCGCATCGGAATTCTGCCGGGAGACCCAGATGCCGCTGGCGCGCGGATTACCTCGGGGTATGGATTGTTGTCCATCAAAGACTACGACGCACTCAAGCAATTGACGGCGACGTACCCGGATATCTTCCGCGTTATCGTCCCCGAGGTATCCATCAAAGTGCGGGCCCGTGCCAAAACAACCGAAATCGACGCATTGGTGGTTGGTACCGGCGAAGGCTATCAACAAGTGCAATCGGTACCAGTGGAGTATGGTCGCTTCTTCACCGCCAGTGAAGCCGCCGAATCGGCTCGAGTGACCGTGTTGGGTGGCTTGGTGGTGGAGGATTTGTTTGGTAAGGGACCAGAGAACAAGGCAGCCGCGGTCGGACAGACCGTCGTGATAAACGGGCAGAGTCTGTTGGTGGTCGGTGTGGTGAAAGCCGCCGGCGGACCGTTCAGCTCTGACCAACGCATCTTGGTGCCGGCGGGCACGGCCCGCTTGCGCATCGCAGGTAACCAAGACCTGCCCGGTCGTGGATTGCAGATGTCGTCGATTCTGGTCGGCCTCAAGAGCGAAGGCAAAGTGACACAAGCCGAGGCATTGATTACGCAGACATTGCGTGATTCACGGCGCCTCGAAAAGAGCGCTGTCGACGACTTTAAGCTCAATTCACCGACCCAATCGCTCAATATCCTTAAAGGTATTAACGGTGCCATTACGGGATTTATCGCGCTGGTGGCAGGGATTAGTCTGGTCGTCGGCGGCATCGGCATCATGAACATCATGTTGGTGGCGGTGACCGAGCGCACGCGTGAGATTGGCGTTCGCAAAGCACTGGGCGCCACCGATCGCGACGTTTTGGGCCAGTTTGTCATCGAGGCGATTACCATTAGTCTGATCGGCAGCCTGATTGGCATTGGCAGCGCAGCAGCACTGGTCTTGGCCATTGCGGCGGCGGCTGGGCTGGGGATGATTCTGTCGTTCCCGGCGATTGGCATCTCACTCGTGTTTGCCTTGGCCATTGGCGTGGGCTTTGGCTATTACCCTGCCAAACGCGCTGCGCTGCTGTTGCCTATCGAAGCGCTGCGGTACGAATAGGTTTGAGGTTACAGGTTACAGGTGGTCCGCAGCAGTGCTGCGAGAATGCATATTGATGGCGTGACATTGAGCGGGGCTTATTGCATATTTATTGGTGAGAAATAGAGCAGGGCTTATTGCAATAAGCCCTGCTCTATCGTCCCTTCGCCTAGAAAAGCCCAACTGTGCCAACGCATCTTGTCGCCATTCTGGCGGACCAGCTTCTCATTAAGCATCCTGCCTTGATCCACGCCCAGACGCTGGCGCCCAAAACCGACATCCACGTTGTGCTGGTCGAGAGTCAATCGCGCCTGCAATTACGCCCATACCAGCGCCATAAACTGGTGTTGGTGCTGAGTGCACTCCGACATTATGCGGCTGCGTTGCGTGCAGACGGCTGGCAGGTGACGCTGATTGCTGCCGAAAGTTGGCGCGCTGGCTTGCACGCAGCGTGTGTGCAGTTCGAGCCAGACACCATCGTCACGATGGCCGGCGCCGAATACGCTGCCCGCCGGGCCCAGGAACGCTGGTCGACGTGGCTCGGGCGCGCGGTCACAGTGCTGCCCAACCGGCAGTTCCTGGCGGCGGATGTACCCGCGGCGACCGGTACCAAGCGGCAGACGATGGAATCGTTCTACCGCGCCATGCGCGTGCGCTACCAATTACTGCTCGAGGCAGATGGCTCACCGGTTGGCGGGAGCTGGAACTACGACGTCGAAAACCGCAAGCCCCTCCCCAAACACACCCCCATCCCACCAGTCTATCGCTACCAGAGCGACACCATCACCCAGCTAGTCATCACCGAAGTCGCAGCATATCCACAGGCACGCGGCGACACCACCACGTTCGGTCTGGCAGTCACGCACGCGCAGGCAGCAGATGCACTCGCGCGCTTCATCCGTGAGCGGCTACCGGACTTTGGGCGCTACGAAGACGCCATGGCGGCAGACGAGGATGTGCTGTTCCACTCGGTGTTGTCGCCGTACCTCAACCTCGGGTTGCTCGATCCACTGACCTGTGCCCGCGCCGCCGAGGCCGCCTACCACGCCGGATTGGCTCCTTTGGCAGCAGTAGAAGGCTTCATACGCCAAATCGTCGGCTGGCGCGAATACATGTACCGCCGTTATTGGGAGTTGATGCCCGAGCTGCGCACCATGAACGCCTGGAACGCAACGCGCCAGCTGCCAGAATGGTTTTGGCAGGGCCAGAGCGGGATGCACTGCCTCGACACGGTCATCGCGCGCGTCTGGCGCACGGGCTATACGCATCACATCGAGCGCTTGATGATCCTGACCAACTTCTGTACGCTGGCAGGCATCGACCCCGTCGCAGTCAATCAATGGTTCTTGGCGGGGTATATTGATGCATACGACTGGGTGATGTGGCCCAACGTCAGCGGCATGGGCCTCAACGCCGACGGGGGGTTGATTGCCACCAAGCCGTATATCTCGTCGGGTGCCTACATCAAGCGCATGAGCAATTATTGCGCTGGCTGTCGCTACGACCCCGCGGTGCGGACGGGACCAAATGCCTGCCCGTATACGCTGTTGTACTGGAACTTTCTGCTCAGCCACCAACCGCGCCTGCAGGCTAATCCCCGCATGGGACCGGCAGTGCTCGGGCTGCGCCATGTGGATGATGACCAGCGCAGTGACATCCAAACCCAGGCGATAATTTGGCTCGAACATCTCAGCGAAGGAACCAGCGCATGACCGATACGCAATTACGACGCACCTTTGCCGACCGCGCCACACTGATCGCCTACATCCGCACCACCTTTGCCGATGTGGTCGGCGATGACGATGCAGTGGCTGACACGCTGGGTGGTCTCGCTGCTGCTCAGGTGCATTTGGCACAGATCGACCCTGTGCGCTATGCGCAGACGCGCAATCATCTGACCGGTGCCGTGACCGGATTGAGCCCGTACATCCGCCATGGGGTGCTGTCGTTGGCACAGGTGCGTGATGCAGTATTGGCCCGCGTCACGAAGGCAAACGATGGCGAAAAATTGCTCAGCGAATTGGCCTGGCGGGATTACTGGCAGCGCGTCTATGCAGCCATCGGTGACGGCATCTGGTATGACCGCGAGCCCTACAAAACCGGCCATAAGGCTGATTCATATGCCAATAAACTTCCCGAGGATATCCGCGTGGGGCAGACAGGGCTCGCCTGTATCGATGGATTCGTCGCAGAGTTACATACCACTGGGTACTTGCATAATCACGCGCGCATGTGGCTGGCTGCCTATGTGGTGCACTGGCGGCGGGTGCGCTGGCAGGCTGGTGCCCGTTGGTTCCTCCAACATTTACTCGATGGTGATCCTGCCAGTAATAACTTATCGTGGCAGTGGATTGCCAGTACATTCAGTCACAAACCGTATATTTTTAATAAAGAAAACGTGCAGCGTTATACCGAAAATGTGTATTGCGAACATTGCCCTTTACGTCATGCATGCCCGTTTGATGAGTCATATGAGCAAATTGCGAAGATATTATTTATATAAATACCTGAAATGCAATTTTTTATACAAATATACCAGTGTTTGTTCTGTTGAGAAATTAGAGAAAATTTTATGGTACAGTAAAATTATAATTAAATTAATGGGTTGTATTGCCAAGAAACGATTCCTGGTATTTGTTTGTGTAAGCGCAGTACTCTTCTGTGTGTGTCTGTTGGCATTAGCGGCCCGAACGGACGTTCGTGCTGTCGCTGGCCAGTCGCGACTCAGTCGCTCGACGCAGATTTCGCTCGGCAGTGATCACTCCTGCGCATTGCTGACGACCGGCGTCGTCAAATGCTGGGGGGCTAATAACAACGGACAACTGGGGTTGGGTAACACCGATAGTTATGGTGATGCCGTGAGCGAAACCGGCTCAGGGCTGCCTGCCGTCGACCTCAATCAGACAGCCAAATACATCAGTGCGGGATACACGCATACCTGTGCAATCCGCGCAAACAACTCGACTGTCTGTTGGGGCCAGAACGACTTGGGTGAACTCAGAATCAGCAGTACCGACACCATAGGCAACGCGAGTGACGAGATGGGCACTCATCTCGTGGCAGTAGATCTCGGGAGCAGTTACGCGACTGCGCTGAGCTCTGGTTTGGAGTTCACCTGCGCCCTCCTCGCAACCGGAGCCGTCAAGTGCTGGGGCGACAACACCTACGGTCAACTTGGGGTCAGTGGCAATCACGGCAACGTGAGTGGCACCATGGGGACGAATTTGCCCGCTATCGACCTGGGTGTTGGTCGCACTGCCAAGGCTATTTCAACCGGGCGGGAGCACGCATGCGCGATACTCGACAACAAAAAAGTTAAATGTTGGGGCGCGAATACCTACGGTCAACTTGGATTGGGGAATTCGGCCAGTCTGGTGTATCCGAACATTGGAAATGCTGCGGTTGTCAATCTCGGCACTGGTCGTACTGCCAAGGCAATTGCAGCTGGTTCATACCACACCTGTGCCATACTTGACAACGGGAGCCTCAAGTGTTGGGGATTCAACGCTTCTGGACAGTTAGGGCAAAATAATGTAAAGAACCTCAGTGATGGTAGTGGTGAAATTGGTGATTCGTTGGCCGCGATCAACCTCGGCACGAATCGAACCGCAGTTGCGGTTGCAGCGTGTAAACGTGGAGACCTCGACTATACCTGTGCCGTCCTCGATAATGCAACCCTCAAATGCTGGGGTTCCAATGACTTAGGACAATTGGGCCAGGGCGACACTACCATTAATATTGGCGATACGGCAGGTGACATGGCAGCACTCGCTGCCGTCAAACTCGGTACAGGGATACAGGTCTCAGCAGTGGCGATGGGTGCAGCACACAGCTGTGAGATATTGAGCTCGACCAACATCAAATGTTTCGGTCACGGGCAAAACGGTAAGTTGGGCTATGGTGATGAGATTTGGCGCGGTTATCCGTCGACGACAAGAGGGGATAAACTCCACATCGTAGATCTCGATGGAGTTAAACCAACACGAACCGCGACAAAGACCAAAACGCCGACACGCAGAAAGACATCCAACAAAACAATGACCCCAACCATTCCATAGAGATTTCCACACGGTCAGACGATGCTCGGATTCACCGCACGCGCAGCGCGTGCGGTTTTCTCTGCGAAAAAGACCTCCTCTGTCTCATGTTCCACCCGTGTCGTCGGTGATGTTTCCCCCGCTGACCTTTGCAGAAGACGGGCTGCTTGTTGCAGGCTAGGCGAATCTTATTGATTGCTTTTTTGTTAAGAAATTGAATTGATTTATTTCAATGCATGCATAATAATAACAATTAAATAAATATTAATATTACTTACATCTCACAGATGCTGAAAATAAGCATGTACGATTTTTTGCATGTATAGAATTTGTAGAGAATGATTTCGTATAATGAACCGTAATTTGGATAATAAGGACAGATTCAGAAAGAATCATGAAACCATTTCTTTTGTTCCTTTTATCTAGTTTGTTACTAATTATCGTAGCCGTGGGATTTATACAGCCTGCCACTTCTGCGGCAGAATCGCGCGCCAAAGCCAAGACATCCACACGCGCTAAGACGTCTACACGCGTCAAGACGTCTACACGCGTCAAGACATCCACACGCGTCAAGACATCCACACGCGTCAAGACAGCAACGAGAAAGGCCACCAGCACAGCTTCAAATACGCCGACGAGTACGGCAACAAGTACCCCTGTCAGTGGATCGCTGATGGTGTCGGCCGGCCATACCTACAGCTGTGCAGTGCTGACGAGTGGAGCAGTCAAATGTTGGGGGGCAAATTATCTGGGCCAGTTGGGTTTGGGCAATACCGATACGTACGGGTCCAATTCAAGCACAATCGGCTCTGGATTGCCCACGCTAGACATCGGTCAGACCGTCACGTACATTGCCGCCGGTGAACACAATACTACCTGTGCCATCGGTGCCGACAACGAGACCGTCTGCTGGGGGAATGGGTATGGATATCTGCTCGGGAATGGCGAATGGAACAACACTATCGGGAATCAGAGTGGAGAAATGGGCAGCGCACTGACGCCTGTCGACTTCGGCAGTAGTTATGCAGTGACGCTGAGCGAGGGGGATGATCACATCTGTGCATTGCTGGCGAGTGGTGCGGTCAAATGTTGGGGTCAAAATGGAAATGGCCAGCTCGGGGTCAACGGGAACGCCAACTTTGGAGATAGCACGGAGTTGGGCACCAATTGGCCAGCCGTCGATTTGGATGGGCATACTGCACGGGCGGTATCTGCAGGAGCATTCCATACTTGTGCCCTCCTCGACACGTATGCCGTCACCTGCTGGGGACTGAACGAACAGGGTCAATTGGGTTATGGTGACACCACGAATCGCAGCTCTGCGGATCTCGGCAGTGCGATGACCACCGTCAATCTCGGCACCGGACGCACGGCCACGGCGATTGCCGCGGGCGGGTACTTCACCTGTGCGATTTTGGACAATGGCACACTCAAATGCTGGGGCTATAACGCATCGGGGCAATTGGGCCAAAACTCGACCACGACCCTCGGCGATGATGTCAACGAGATGGGCCAGTATCTGCTGCCAATCTACCTCGGTGCGAAACGGACTGCCAAGAGCGTGTATACCTCGCGCCGCGCCGACCTCGACTACGTCTGTGCAATCCTCGATGACGATTCGCTCAAATGTTGGGGTGAAAACGGGGAAGGACAACTCGGACTGGGAGATTCCGATAATCGTGGTGATGCGAGTGGCGAAATGCAAACGCTGGGCACGGTGAATCTCGGCACCGGACAAACGGCTGCACAGGTTGCCATGGGCGAGATGCACACCTGTGTGTTGCTTGCATCTACCGATATCAAGTGTTTTGGTAGAGGGAATGCTGGACAACTGGGCAATGGTACGGGAGCATCCCACGGGTCAAGCAGCGCCACGACCGGCGATCATCTGCCGATAGTGGACCTCGGCGTTGTCGTGGCTGTGTCAACGAGTACGCCGACGCATACACCGTCGATGACGAATACACCCACGGATACGCCGACAATGACCCACACACCGACGGAAACCGATACGCCGACGGAAACCGATACGCCGACGCATTCTCACACACCGACGCATACTCACACACCGACGCATACCCACACACCCACGGACACTCACACACCCACGGACACTCACACACCCACGGATACCCAGACACCGACGGAAACCGATACGCCGACGCATACTCATACGCCGTCGCATACGCCGTCGCATACACCGACGGATACGCATACACCGACGGATACGTATACACCGACGGATACGTATACAGCAACGAACACGCATACAGCAACGAACACGCATACAGCAACGAACACGCCGACGAGTACGGCGACAAGTACGCCAGTGAGTGGGTCACTGATGGTGGCGGCCGGCCATAATTATAGTTGTGCGGTGCTGACCAGCGGAGCAGTCAAATGTTGGGGAGAAAATAATCTGGGACAGTTAGGTTTGGGCAATACCGATACGTACGGGTCCAATTCAAGCACAATCGGCTCTGGATTGCCCACGCTAGACATCGGTCAGACCGTCACGTACATTGCCGCCGGTGAACACAATACTACCTGTGCCATCCGTGCCGACAACGAGACCGTCTGCTGGGGGTATGGGTATGGGTATCTGCTCGGG
>CANJHS010000065.1 GCA_947474225.1 Roseiflexaceae bacterium
CGTCCCTGCCATTAGCGAAGTATCGCCCGGGCGCTTTCTGATGGCTGGCTGGTGTGCCATCCGTGGCTGGGGCGGTGCGTTGGTCATCCGCGACCTCATCCAATTCCCCGACGGCGGCTTAGGCTCGCGTTGGATGCCTGAACTGATTCCCGATTGTGGACATCGGCAGTTCTTGGGCACCATGGATGGCGACCAGCGTACGATTCCTGCACCCGCGGCGGCTTTTCTGTGGGAATGCACCATCCACCCAAAGCAAAACACAACTGGCATCGTGCGCGTGCTCTTTGTGCCAGCAGCAGAGGCAGAAAATGCGTGTGAGTGGCAGATCGACCTCGGCGCGGGCCGTGCCCAATTTGCACCCGGAAGTGCGCACACACATGCCACGCGGCAACGCTCCCTGCGCGAAGGAGGGAACCCGGCGCACGCCGCTGATTACGCCATCGAACACGACTGGAGTAACGCCGAGCCGATGACGATACGCATCCTCGTTAAAACCGACAACAAACTCGGTGGCGCGCTCATCGACGTCGAAATTGCGGGGCAACGGACGATGCTGAGCTTCCGACCGGACCTCGCAGTCAACGCGCTCACCGTGTCGTGCACGGGCGTTTCAATCACTGAAGAGCGCATTGCACCGATAGAGCAGGGTTTATCGCAATAAACCCTGCGCAAAAAACCTCCCCCAGCCCAAAGCACCTCACTCCCCCAACCGCTCGGCATCCCCAAACGCCCAGACATCCAGTGCATCCAAATCAAGCGCCTTGATGCCATGGGCCACCAATGCACCAGCAATCTGGGCGCGGTGTTCGGTGGCGTGGTGGATGGATTGGCCCAATACCGTCGAACGCGTGTAGCTGTGTGTTGGATCCTCACGAAATGGGATGGTCCCCTCGGGCAGCAAGGCTGCCTGACGCAGCCGTGCATCGGCGCCGGCACAGGCAGCCGCAGCAACGGCGAGCTCGGCGTGGGTTGTGATGCGGTCAAACGGCAAATCTGCGTACGGCGCACCGTCGAGGCGCGAGGCAAAGCTCGTCGCAGCTTCGGCCAGATGGGCCGTAATCATGCCCACGTTCCAATCATTGCCCGGTTCGCTGTGTGCATAGATTGCCTCGGGCAGTGTGGCGAGTACGGCGAATGTCTGTGCGTTGGCCCAGGCCATGTGACGGAAGAGACGGTCGGTGGTGTGCGTCATTGCAGTTCCTCTGTGTAGATGTCAGTGATGAGTTATCAGTTAGTATAGGTATCAGTGCCAGACCTTGTCAATGGCTTCGCCTCAGGAGAAAAGCCACACGTCTGAAGTGATTCTTCGTGATGTGTTGGGATGTTGCTCCGGTGCGGGGCATTTCAAGGGAGTTGAGGGGATTGGTGAACATTCGGAGATTCGGAATTATGGATTAGGAATTATGGATTAGGAATTAGTCTGATGGGACGGTATACGAGCACGGATTCGTTTTCTGGATACCAAGGATTTTTTGCACGGAGCGTGTGCATATATACGCAGAATTTCACACGCTGATCTGCTCCGAGGTGTATACTATTTTTAAAATCGGAGGGTCAAATGACAACAATTGAACAACGCATAGTCGATCAATTCAAAAAACTCGACGCGTCTGCGCAGCAACGCGTCATGCAATCGTTACAGGATACGAATGAGGTACAGCATCCATTCGATTTCCTTTCGTGGCAGAAAAAATCCAAACAATAGCCATTCACATCACGCCTAGTCCATCGCTCGACGAAATGCTCGAAGGCGTACGTGCTGGTAAAGAATGATGTATTGAGCGGGATTGAAAATTCTGGCACTTAATTCTATTGAGCGGGGTTTATTGCAATAAACCCCGCTCAAAAAAACCCCACCCAATAAATACCCGCTCAATTAAATCCCCGCCCAATAGTATTTATCCCAGAAAAACCCCGCCCAATTGAAAAACCCGCTCAATCTGAACCCCGCACGACGTCATGAATTTGCCCAAAATCCAAACCTCGGCTATAATCGCGGGCGCAAGCAGACAGCGGCGTCATGCCAGATGCATGCTTTTTTTGTGCGGTAGTCTGCATTCCCACGCAGTATTGGCTATATGAGGAGAACAATCTTGTCAACGATTATCAAATCAATCGTCGCCCGTGAAGTCTTGGACTCGCGCGGTAACCCGACCCTCGAAGCCGATGTCCGACTCGAAGGCGGCGCCATGGGCCGTGCCATCGTCCCATCCGGCGCATCGACCGGCGCCCACGAGGCCCTCGAATTGCGTGACGGCGACAAAAAGCGCTACCTGGGCAAGGGTACGCTGACCGCCGTCCAGAACGTCAACACCAAAATCGCCAAGGCCCTCGTCGGCTTCGACGCAGCCGATCAGGTCGCCATCGACAGCGCAATGATTGCGCTCGACGGCAGCGAATCGAAGAAAAATCTGGGTGCTAATGCCATCCTCGGTGTCTCGTTGGCCGTCGCCAAGGCCGCAGCCGCAGCCTACGGTCAGCCGTTGTACCGCTACATCGGCGGCACGCATGCGCACGTCTTGCCCGTCCCCATGATGAACATCATGAACGGCGGCAAGCACGCCATCAACAGCACCGACTTCCAAGAATTCATGATCATGCCCGTCGGCGCCAGCAGCTTCCGCGAAGGTCTGCGCTGGGGTGCCGAAATCTATCACAACCTGAGCAAAGTGCTCCACGACCGTCATTTGTCGACCACCGTCGGCGACGAGGGTGGCTTTGCACCAAGCCTGCCCAACAACGAAGCTGCCTTGCAGGTCATCATGGAAGCCATCGAGCGCGCAGGCTACAAAGCCGGCAGCGAAATCATGATCGCCATGGACCCCGCCTGCACCGAACTCTACCACGACGGCAAATACGTGCTCGAGCGTGAAGGCCGCACCCTGACCAGCGCAGAAATGGTCGATTACTGGGCCAACATCGCCGACAAGTACCCGCTCATCTCGCTCGAAGACGGCCTGCACGAAGACGACTGGGCCGGTTGGTCGTTGCTCCACAAGCGCATCGGCGACCGCGTGCAGTTGGTCGGCGACGACTTGCTGGTCACCAACGTCAAGCGCCTCGACCGCGCTATCAACGAAAAAGCCGCCAACTCGATCCTGGTCAAGCTGAATCAAATCGGCTCGCTCAGTGAATCATTGGCAGCAGTCCAAAAGGCCCAACGGGCCGGCTGGACGGCGGTCATCTCGCACCGCTCGGGCGAATCCGAAGACACGACCATCGCCGACCTGGCCGTGGCCACCAACGCTGGCCAGATCAAGACCGGCGCGCCGGCCCGGACCGACCGCATCGCCAAATACAACCAGCTCTTGCGCATCGAAGAAGAATTGGGCAGCGCAGCAGTTTACCCAGGCATGCGCGCCTTCAACGTCAAGAGGTAAATGTATTCATGAGCGTCACACAGCAGTGTGACGCTCATGAATGCCCCGCGTAACCTCCTCACAGCCGAATGGCAGTGAGGAGGTTTTCGAGCAATTGGACGTTGGTCATCGGGCCCGTTCCACCCGGCACGGGCGTGATGGCGCTGACATGGTCCAGCACATTGGCGGTATCGACGTCGCCGCAGAGTGTGCCTTCGGCGTCCAGATTGATGCCGAAATCGACCACCACCGCGCCGGGTTTGAGCATGTCGCGGGTGATGAATCGTGGTTTGCCGATGGCCGCCACCACGATATCGGCCTGGCGGATGAGGGCGGCCAGATCCTGCGTGCGCGAGTGGGCAATGGTCACCGTGGCATCGGCCTGAAGCAACAGCCAGGCCATCGGCCGACCGACGACCGCGCTGCGGCCAACCACGATTGCACTTTTGCCGGCGACAGCGATGCCGTACTCGCGGAGCAACGCCATGCCGCCCGCGGGGGTCGCCGGCACCAGGGTGGGTGTGCCGTTGGCCAAACGGCCAGCATTGATGGGATGTATCCCGTCGACGTCTTTGCGCGGGTCGAGACAGGCAATCACTGCGGTGCTGTCGATGTGTTTGGGCAACGGCATCTGGATGATGATGCCGTGCACATTCGGGTCGGCACTCAGGTCACGAATGATCTCCTCGACCCGGGCCGTGCGCACGTCGACGGGTAAAACCGACAGACTGTAGCCCACGCCCACTTCGCCGCAGCAGCGCCCAATAGCCTTCACATAGCGGTCGGCGGCGGGATCGCCGGCGACCTGGACGACCACCAGATTGGGCGCCTGCGGCAGAGCCGCGACGCGGCTGCGCAATTGTTCTTTTGCGCGCGCTGCTGCGCTTTTCCCATCTAATACAAGAGCAGTCATATCCGTTACTTCCCTGTCTCGGCGAAATGCTTCAGCCGGAGGTGCACCACGATGTCGATAAACGGATGGGGGAACGGCCCGTCCAGCGGCAGATGAATCGTCCCCTTGGCTTTGACATACTGCGGGTACTGGGCCGCCAATTCCTCACAGACACGACCGCCGGGGAAGATGCCGATGTGCTTTTTAAACGCCGCAAAGTGCACGATGTTGCGTTTCTTGAGCGTGTAGGTGGGCATCGCATAGCTGATGGTCTCTGCGGACCCGGGCAGCAACCCCTGCATCTGCGCGCGGATGGTGTGCAGTGCCGGCTGGACCGCGCTCGGTTGCTGGGCGATGTATTCGTCGACAGTAGCGAAATTCAGCATTGCAGTGCCTTATTTGTCTTGGGGGTAGCGCCCTTTGAGCGGCTGCACCAGCTCGATGGGGTTGCCGTCGGGGTCTTTGAAGAAGCCGATGCGGACCGCGTGATTGTCGGGGAAGTTGAACGGCGGGATGTGAAAAACCACGCCCTTGGCCGTCAACTCAGCCGCCGTGGCGTCAATGTCGTCGACCTCGAAGGCAAAATGATCCCAGCCGCCACTGGCGCCGGCAACGTGTCCGGGGCGGCTGACCAGCTCGATGGTGAGTGGGCCGGTTTTGAGAAAAATGATGTCTTTGCCGACGAATTTGCCCACCACCTCGAGGCCCAACACATCGGTGTAGAATTGCTTCATCGTAGCGAAATTGGCCGTCACGACGGCGACGTGGTGCACTGCGTTGAGTTGCATGCTGGTTCCTTTTGTGTCTGTTCCGATTCCCTTCCATCATACACTGCGCATGCGCGCATGACACACCAACGCCGCTTTGACAGTAGAATGACGCAAATGCCTACAACCAAAGGAACGCGCATGTCGACACCGCTCTATACCGTAGATGCCTTCACCGCCGTCCCGTTCGCCGGCAATCCTGCCGCTGTGTGCCCGCTCGATGGCCCACGCGACGCCGTCTGGATGCAACAAGTCGCACTCGAGATGAACCTGTCCGAGACCGCATTCCTGTGGAAGCAAGGCGACCTGTGGAGTCTGCGCTGGTTCACCCCGGTGGTAGAGATGGATTTGTGCGGCCATGCCACGCTGGCCAGTGCCCACACCCTGTGGTCCAACGGCTCTGTCGACCCGAGTCAGCCCATTCAGTTCACCAGCCGCTCCGGCATCTTGAGCGCGAGCTACAACGATGGCTGGATTACCCTCGACTTCCCCAACGAGGCACCGCACCAGGTCGAGCCGTTTGCGCAGCTCATCGACGCCCTCGGCTTTGTACCGAGTTGGGTTGGACGGAACCGGATGGACATCATCGTCGTCGCCGAAAGCGAAGCGTTTGTGACCGCATATGCTCCGGACTTCGCCACACTCGGGATGCTCGACGCACGCGGGATTATCCTGACCGCGCCGAGTAGTACGCACGGCATAGATTTTGTGTCGCGCTTCTTTGGCGCTGGTGCTGGTCTGGGCGAAGACCCCGTGACGGGCTCGGCGCATTGCTGTCTGGCGCCGTACTGGGGTGCACTCCTCGGCAAAACCGCATTGGTCGGCGCACAGCGTTCGCCTCGTGGTGGCATTGTGCGCACCGAGTTGGTGGGCGACCGCGTCAAACTCATCGGCCAAGCCGTCACCATCATGAAGGCAGAATTGTTCGTATAGTTCGTTGCCCGTCGGCACCTAGCAGAGTGGACAGATGCAATGGCGATTGATCATTTTTTGGCAGTAGATTTGGGTGCGTCGGGCGGGCGGGTGATGTTGGGGCGCTGGGACGGCGCGCGGATCTCGCTCGAGGCGCTGACCCGCTTCGACAACGGCCCGACGACCGTCAACGGCCGCATGCATTGGGACATCCTGAACATCTGGCGGCACATCACTGACGGCATGCAGCTCCACAGCAGCCGTGGCGGTGCAGCCTTGGCCGGCGTGTCGGTCGACAGCTGGGGCGTCGATTACGGCCTGCTCGATCGGCAGGGGCGCCTGCTGGGCAACCCGACCTGCTACCGCGACCACCGCACCGACGGCATGCTCGAGCAGGCCTTTGCGCTGGTATCGAGCGACGAGATTTTTGGCACCACCGGCATCCAATTCATGCAAATCAACACGCTCTACCAACTGCTGAGCATGCGTCTGCACGACGATCCACAGCTGGCGGCGGCCGACAAACTGCTGCTCATCCCCGACCTGCTGCACTACTGGCTATCTGGCGTGGCCGCGGTGGAGTACACCAACGCCAGCACGACGCAGATGCTCGATGCGCGCACGCGCACTTGGGCCGACGAAATGCTGGCGCGATTGGACATCCCGCGTACGATTTTGCCGCCCATCGTCGCGCCGGGGACCATCCTCGAGCCGATGCTCGGCTCGGTCTGCGACGCAGTCGGCTTCAAAACCGCCCCGCCGATTATCGCCGGCGCGACGCACGACACCGGCGCGGCCATTGCGGCCATCCCGGGCCTCGACACACACAGCGTCTACATCAGCAGCGGCACTTGGAGCCTGATGGGTATGGAGTTGCCGGCGCCGGTCCTGAGCGCTGCTGCCCGGGCAGTCAACTTCACCAACGAAGGCGGCATCAACGGCACCATCCGCCTGCTCAAAAACATCGCCGGCTTGTGGCTGCTGCAAGAGTGCCGCCGTAGCTGGCAGCGCCAGGGCCAGTCGTATACGTGGGAAGAACTGATGGCGCTGGCCAGCAACGCCACGCCGTTTGTGAGCATCGTCAATCCCGACGCAGCGGCGTTCCTCAACCCCGACGACATGCCCAGCGCCATCCAATTCTACTGCGCCCTACATGGCATCACCGTGCCGCAGACGCCGGGTGCGATTGTGCGTTGCTGCCTCGAAAGTCTGGCCCTGCGCTACCGCACCGTGCTCGACACATTGCGCGACCTGACCGGCCAAGACATCGACACCATCCGCATCGTCGGCGGCGGCTCGCAAAATCAATTACTCAACCGCTTCAGCGCCGATGCCTGCAATTTGCCCGTGGTGGCCGGCCCGGTCGAGGCGACGGCCTTGGGCAATGTGCTCATCCAGGCGTTGACCATCGGGGCGATTCCGGATTTGGCCACCGGGCGGCGCATTATCGCCGAATCGTTCCCACCGACCGTCATCGAGCCATCGACCGATCGGGCAGCCTGGGATGCGCACCTCGCTGGGTTTGTACGGCTGCCGCGATAGATGGGGTGTGGTACAACACGCAATTATCGGGTTCATACGACCGTGCGCGCACAGCGACTAACTGACAAGCCACAGAGACCCGTGCACATCCTCCCCAAAAGGATGTGCACGGGCGCTTTGCGATTACTGCGAATCTGCATGGAAGGCGTCTGCTCACACAAGATTGTGGAGCGCCACCGACCGTTTATGGTATGCGTGTTGGTGTGCGTATTGGAGTTCGTATCGGGGTACGAGTCAATGTGCGGGTGGCTATAAGGGTGCGCGGGCGGGCAGTCGTTCGCGTTGCAGTGCGCGTGGCGGTGCGTGACGGCGTGAGCATTGTCCACTTGGCATAGAGTGTCATATTGCTCGCTGTGCTTGGCAGATATGGGAATCTCACTGTACTGCCACCATTGCTTGCAGACCAACCCACAAAGGTGTACCCGGACCGAGTCGGTGTCGGTGGTGTCACAATCGGCTGCCCCTGCAAGACGACCCCTGCGTGAATCGCAGACCCACCGTTGGTGTTATAGGTGAGTGTGTATACTCCAACTGCAACAATCAAACCGTCCATAAAACTTCCTTCAGCGGGGTATCCCGTGGCCGTAGACCGGATATATGCGGTGGCGCCCGTGATGCCGACAAACGCGTTACTTGCGATTGTCGGCTTTTTCGCCAAGAAGTACACGCTTCTGAGGCCGCTAATATCCTCGAATGCAGTATACCCGATGTATGTGACTCCCATCGGAATAGTGAATACTGTGAGGGCCGTAGATGAGAACGCACTGTCCCAAATGGATGTGAGTTGGCTTCCTGCTTCAAAGGTGACGGTTGCGAGGCTGCGTGCATTTGCGAACGCCCAACCCTCGATGGATCTGACTCCTGCCGGGATGGTGATGGCGGTGAGAGCGTTTGCACCCGAGTACGCACCCCACCCGATAGATGAGAGTTGGCTGCCGGCTGCAAAGGTGACGGTAGCGAGGCTGCTTGCATCGAAGAACGCGTAATCCCCGATGGATGTGACCCCAGCTGGGATCGTGATGGCGGTGAGAGCACTTGCTCCGCGAAACGCGCTCTCCCCGATTGATCTGAGTTGGCTTCCGGCTGCGAAAGTGACAGCGGTGAGTGCGCTTGCACCAAAAAACGCTTGCCTTCCAATTGTTGTGACTCCAGCAGGGATGGTGATGGCTGTGAGAGCGCTTACACCATAAAAAGCGTATACATCGATTGTTGTGAGTTGGCTGCCGGCTGCAAAGGTCACGGATGCGAGGCTGCTTGCATTAGAGAACGCGCTATTCCCGATGTATCCGACTCCTGCAGGGATGGTGATGGCGGTGAGAGCGCTGAAGCGAAAGGCCTGTCTCCCAATGGATCTGAGTTGGCTGCCGTCTGCGAAGGTGACGGTTGCGAGAGCGGTTGTATAATAGAACGTGTCACCACCGATATCTATGACTCCTGCTGGAATGGTGATGGCGGCGAGAGCCCTTGCTTCTTGGAACGCGCTCGCCCCGATGGATCTGAGTTGGCTGCCGTCTGCAAAGGTGACGGTTGTGAGGGCGATTGCACCCTTGAAAGCGTTATACCCAATGGATGTGACTTCTGCGGGGATGGTAATTGCGGTGAGTGAGAAAGCATATTTGAACGCCTCATTCCCGATGGATTTGACTCCTGCCGGAACGGTCGCACTTCCAGTACACTCATTGTGACCAATGACGACATTGTCTGTGATAGTGAACGTACCACCGCCCGAGCATGCTACGGTCGTTGTGGCTGCCCGAACCTGCATGCCATTCGACGCAAGTAACAACGCACTCACAAGAAGCAGCGTCATTAGTCTGTAAGGCATATGTTTCTTCCAATCATGAAAAAGTAATTTTTGTCATTATACAGGTTCTGACACAAACAATCACATCAGTACGTAGCCTTGCAGAGTAAATCCATAGTTATATTCGTTGTTTGATTCTGTCCTATGAGTTGTTTAAACAATTCATCGAAGTCTTCTGTTGGGAATGTCTGTGACCGCTGTGGTACGGAGCTACTGCCCTGCGCAGCTGCGTTGACCGTGTGTTGCGTGCATCAAACTGCTCCCACTTGTACGAGGCACAGGTCGTAAATTCCCCAATTCAGTGCAAAAAAGCTCACCATACACAGCGCATTGCGCACCCATTCGCACACATTTGCAAGCGGTCACCTGCCCAATTTTGCAGACTGCACCGCGATTCGTCACAAGCATGAAAGATGAAGCAGACACAGCCGAAATGCCGTACTCCCGCATGGTGTAGGATGGTTACACAGAGTGAACACGCGAAGTAGGAACAACATGGACAACGAACAACTCTATACATACCTCGAACGCAGCATCACCGAACGCCATCTGGCAGGTGACAAAGCCCAGCTCGCCAAATTGCAAACCGCCTGCGGCGTCGTCATGGCCGCTGCCAACGACGCGGGTGCAGCGGCGCTGGCCAAGCGCTTCCAGATTCTGGCGGCTCGGGCCGCCAATCTGCAAGAAAAACTGGGCGAAAAAGGCGGCCGCTGATGACCGTCACATTGGCCCGCATCCGTGACGCACAAACGGCGTTGCAATCGATTATCTTTGCCACCCCGATGATTCCCGACGATCAGCTGAGTCGGCGCTTAGGCGCGCGCATCTTCCACAAGGCCGAATCCCTGCAACGCTCGGGGTCGTTCAAAATCCGCGGCGCTTACAACGCCATCCGCATGCTGAATGAAGACGCCCGCCAGCGCGGTGTCGTCACCAACTCGGCAGGCAATCACGCCCAGGGCGTCGCCTTGGCGGCGCAATTGTATGGCGTGCCGGCGACGATTGTGATGCCCGAACACGCCCCGCTGACCAAGGTGTCTGCCACCCGCGGTATGGGCGCCGAAGTGGTGCTGTACGGGGCCAACTTCGACGACGCCGGTGTCAAGGCGCGGCAGATCCAGACAGAGCAGAATCTGACCTTTATCCATGCCTTCAACGACCTCGACGTCATCGCCGGCCAAGGGACGATCGGGCTCGAAATCCACGCCGCCCTGGCCGAGGCGACCGTCGTCGTCGTCCCCATCGGCGGCGGTGGGCTCATCGGTGGTATTGCAACCGCCTTGCGTGCACTCGGCTCCAAAGCCCGCATCATCGGCGTGCAAGCAGCCGGCTGTGACGCGGTCAGACCGTCTCTGGCGGCGGGCCACCCCGTGCGCATCGACGCGGTGCGTACCATCGCCGACGGCATCGCGGTCAAACAACCCGGTGAATTGACCTTGGCCATCATCAAAGAATTCGTCGACGAGGTGGTCACCGTCGACGACGAACAAATCGCCGCGGGCATCACGCACGCCGCCCAAGCGATGCATCTAGTGGTCGAAGGCGCCGGCGCTGCGGGTCTGGCAGCGCTGCTGGCGGGATTGATACCGCTCAGCGCCGACGATGTGGTATGCAATCTGCTGTGCGGCGGCAATATCGACGCCAACTTCCTCACCCGCGTCATCGAGCAGGTGTTGGTCAAACAAGGCCGCTATTTGATGTTGCGCGTGCTCATCCCTGACCGGCCGGGCAATCTGGCACCGTTGTTGCACACGGTGGCAGCCATGGGAGCAAATGTGGTCGATGTGTTCCACCGCCGTGCCACCTCGCTGGTGCCCATCGACCGGGTAGGCGTCGAGCTGATCCTCGAGGTGCGCGACAAAACCCACGGTGGTACCGTCATCACCGGCTTGCGCAGCAACGGCTATGGCGTCGAAGAGCCGGGTGAATGGGTGGCCCAATGACCCACGACATCCGCCTCATCGCCAGCGATATCGACGGCACCCTGCTGTGGCGCGGCGCACTCCCGCCCGCCA
>CANJHS010000066.1 GCA_947474225.1 Roseiflexaceae bacterium
AAGCCATTTTTGAGCAGCAGATCCTGGGCGACCTTGCTCCGATTGCCGGAGCGACAGAACGAGGCAATCGGGCGGTCCTTGGGGATTTCGGCCAAACGGGTGGCGAGCTCGGGCAACGGGATGAGGATTGAACCGCTGATGTGGCCATCTTGGGTATATTCTTCGGGGGAACGGACATCGAGGATGTAGATGTCGGTTTTGGCGTTGATGAGATTGTTGAGTTCGTTGACGGTCATGTTCATCGGTGTACTCCTGCAGATAATTGAGTCATTGGGCGACGAAGGTGGAATGGTGGATTGCACCAACGGGAAGTGTGTAAAAAGGCATCTCGTGAGGGTCACATATCGCTTTGAGATTACGGATTCAGTGAATGATGCATGTGAATCGCACGCATCTGTTCGGCCCAGGCTGTGAGTACGGTAACGACCGATGCATCGTGACTGCGTAATTGGATGGTGCTGCTGGCATCTGCTGAGACTACCGTCACAGCGATATCTGCCTGGTGTTGTTTGAGCTGTGCCGAAAGCTCAGCACTGACCATCCCCATCGTGTCTGCGTAGTCACCCGCACGGTAGCACGTTGCTTCTGTTTGCATGTGGGTTTGGATCGCGGTGATGGTGGCAGTGTCACTCGCTGTCGCGGCAGTCATGACCATATCGACGCCATCGGGGTGCAGGACAAAACGATGTGTGGTCGTACTGAGGACGCCTGCTTCGGCGACGCCGTGTTCGGCATGACCGCCGACCAACCCGTAGTATGGAATGAGTGAGACGAGGCCGATTGCAAGCACGAGGGAGCCGACGAGCATGATGGTGTTGTAGCGATTGTTGGATTGCATTGGATTACTTTCGGTTGACTGGCAAGCCAGCAGATTGCCAGGCCATCATGCCTCCGGAGAGGTTCTTGACCTGTGTATACCCCGCACGTTCGAGTTGAGATTGCGCTGCGGCGCTGCGGGCGCCAGAGCGACAGACGGTTACAATCAAGCAATCGGTGGGGATTTTCTTTATGTGGCTGGCGAGCTCACTGAGGGGAATCAGATTCGCGCCGGCGATGTGTCCATCCCCACGGAACTCCTGTGGTGAACGAACATCAAGGACGTATGGCTTCTCTTTGGCGGCCAACAACACCGAGAGCGCTTGGGGACTTAGCCGATGGTCTCCACCAGTAGCGGCGTTCATCCAGTTACGCAATCGTTGCAAAAGACTCATGCTGCACCACTTCTGCTAATACTTGCATTGCTGCGACGACTTGTGCCCGTTTTTCGAGCGCGATATGATCCAACAACCCACCGAGACGTTCGTTCCGCGCCGCAATGATGGACTGACTCTTGGTGACTCCCAGTGCAGTGCGCCGCAACAACATCACACGGGCATCCTCGGCAGCCTTGTCCCGCTCTACCCAACCACGTCCTTCCAACTCCGACACCAGCCGACTGACGGTACTTTTGTCGAGATTGAGGAGTTGGCCCAATGCCCGTTGGGGCATCGGCTCGGCCCGCTGTAACGCAACCATGGCACATGCCTCGGCCAATGACACGGGGAATCCACAGGGCGTCGCGTCGGGTCGATGCAACCCCAGACCGCGAACCACGCTCATCAATGCTTCTTGAAATACTTCTCGATCTGGCTTTTCCATATTGGTTGTCTCACACAACTAAATAACAAACGTAGCATATCATTCTTTACGGAAATGTCAAAAAAGTGAATTATGCATATAAAACAACCAAAAACAGTAAATATTCGATTTTGCTCTTTATTTTTCCGTAATATCGGTATACAATACTCAAATTATTCACCTGAAGAGAAACAATCATGACGAACAAGCAGGCATTTTCGGTACTCATTGTAGATGACGATGTGCAGTATTGCGAGATGTTGGCAGTGTTTCTGCAGGCGAAGGGGTACCAGGTGCAGCAGGCGCACGACGGGTCGAGTGCGCAAGAATTATGTGTACGGCAGACCTATTCGTGTATTTTGTTAGATGTAAACATGCCCACCGTAAACGGGGCGACATTCTTACAGCTCTTGCGGGCATTCTCGTTTACGCCAGTTATTATGTGTTCAGCGACATCGGACGAAGGCGAGATGGTGCGTTTCTTCCAACTCGGTGCAGACGATTATGTCGTCAAGCCGATTCGGATGAACGAGCTCGAGGCGCGTATCAGTGCGACGATTCGACGGTCTGTTCCGAACGAGAGCATCAATCTCGACGACGACACGTTGTATGTCGAACCGCGCACCCGGACGGTAGTAATCAACGGTCGGAGTGTGAAGTTAACGCCATCGGAATTTCATATTTTGACGGTGTTGATGACGCGGCCATCGCAACTGGTGAGTCGGCGTGAACTGGTCGAAAGTCTGTATCCCAATGTCGAATACACCGGCGGCTTCCGCGTGCTGGACGTACACATCTCGAACATACGGAGCAAACTGACGTCGAGCACCAATCCAACGGGTGATATCATCACGTCGGTCTACGGTGTCGGCTATGTATACAACGGAGTGAAACCACGCGTTTGAAACAACTGCGGTACCGATCCATCATCATAGCGTCACTTATCTCAGTGTTGAGTATTGTGGCAACCACTCTCGGTTTCATATATTCCACCGAGGATTTGGCACAGTCCTATTACCGCCCTCTGCAGGTTGCACACTACAAAGTGCTCCTGCAGAATTTTTATCGCGACGGCAGTGGTGACCAACAAATCGAATCGGTCTTTGAATCGTACATTTTGCCGCCCGTCATTGAAGCGAATGCACTGCTGATTTCCGACGATGTGGGGAATGTCCTCTATGGCAAACAAGCATTTGGGAATCGTGTCGATCTGACGGCGTACAGTGCCAAATACCCGATTGTCATTTCGCTCAAGAAGCATCTCTGGCTGATATACCCACATTCGTCGATTTACCAATTTGGCAATTTAGTAATCACCGGTAAGTTCACGTGGATTATCGCACTCATCCTCTTGGTGCTATTGATATCGGCATACTTTGGCGTTCGTGTTGCATTCCAATTCGAGAATCTCATGCAACGCGAAAGTGACGAGAGCGACCAAGGGGATATACGGCGCGAAGATGCATTGTCTCGCGAAGTGATCCGCTATATGAGTGCAATCCGTCAAGACAACTTAACCACGACCGAACACATCGATAAACTCAAACAATTCAATGCGACGATCGCACACGAACTGCGCAACCAACTCAACACCATTTCGGTGGCGGTTGAGTTATTGCAGTACAGCAAAGAAGGTGCGTCGGACAAAACGATTGCCATCTTGATGAATGAGATAAAGCACATCAATCGTCTCGTCAATGATTTGCATCTCCTTTCACTGATCGAAGTCCAAAAGCTCGCCATCACTCCTCACCCGATGCCGTTGCCTGCGGTGCTGGAGTATATCGTCGATGCTGCACGATCGCGCTCAGCTCCCCGCGAGCTAGAGTATGTGATTAGTCCTGATGCGGTTGACGTTGGTGCGTACATCGACGAGGAACGATTCCGGCAAGCAATAGATAACCTGGTCGACAACGCCGTGCGGCATAGCAACGGGAATTATCCCGTGCGGATTGGGCTCAATCGCTCGGTCGATGAATGTGTCATTACGGTGCAAGATGAAGGAACGGGGATACCCCCCGAAGAGATCGATTATTTATTCCACCGCTTCTACCGTGCCAGCAATGCACGAGGCAAAGGGAGCGGGCTCGGCTTGGCGATTGTGCAAGAAATCATCGAGAGCCATTGCGGATCGATCCGCGTCCACAGCACACTTGAAGTTGGTACCACCTTCGAGATTCGCTTACCATTGGCAAAAATCGCCTCGTAACCAATCAGCGCAGAACAATTCGGCACTCTGACAACGCCCCCAGCGTTCCGCTGGGGGCGTTGCTTTCTCTACACGGACGGTTGGGCTACAATTGGACACACCACCTACCAATGGAGCAGACGATGAATCAGCTTGATGCAATCTACGCACATATTGCTGCGCACGAAGAGGTATTTATCAGACGACTGATGGACTACGTGCGCAACCCGAGTATCAGTGCCCACGGCATCGGCATCGGCGAAACAGCCGAATGGTTGACAGCGTACCTCTCTTCGCTGGGGTTCGAGACGACCGCCTATCCCACCGCCGGCTGGCCGATGATTGTGGGCCGACACCATCACAAACCAGGCAAACCAACGGTGTTGTTCTATGGACACTACGACGTGCAGCCACCCGACCCGCTCGAAGCGTGGGTGTCACCACCATTTGAACCCACAATCAGAGACGGACGAATCTATGGTCGCGGCGCAGGCGACAACAAAGGGCAACACTTCGCCCAACTGTTGGCACTCGAATCTTGGCTGAAGATTGCCGGCGAATTGCCCTGCAATGTGACGTTTTTGCTCGAAGGCGAAGAAGAAGTCGGCAGCCCGAACTTGGCGGCGTTTGTCACTGCCCACCAAGACCTGCTCAAAGCAGACCTGGTCATCACCGCAGATGGTCCAATCCACGAGGATGGTACCCCGCAAATCGAGTATGGTGTGCGTGGGGTGTTGTCGTTTGAACTGCATGCCCGCGGTGCGAATACCGATCTCCATTCGGGGAATTGGGGTGGCGTCGCCCCGCAGCCATTGTGGAAGCTGGTCCAGCTCCTCGCCACCATGAAAAATGCCCGTGGTGACATCACCATCCCCGGCATCATGGAGCAGGTCGCACCCATAACCGCACGCGAACGGGCTGCGCTCGATGCACTTCCGCTCGATCTGCCACGGCTGATGGCCGGTGTGGGAATGACAGAGCTCGACGGGCCGCCCGAGGTACCGTTCTACGACCGCATCTCGTGCCGACCGACGCTGACCATCAATGGATTCCATGGCGGCTATGGTGGTCCTGGCTCCAAGACGGTGTTGCCGCACGAAGGATTGGTCAAGTGCGACATGCGGCTGGTAGGCGGGATGTCTATTGCGGCCTGTCAGGCAGCGATAACTGCCCATGTAAAAGCCATTGACCCGTCCATTGAAGCAATATTCGAGGCAGGGATGGAACCGTCACGGACGTCACTAGAATCGCCCTTCGCTGCTCCGATACACCGGGCAATTGTGCATGCACAGGGCGTCGAACCGTACCATATTCCATCGCTGGGCGGGAGTCTGCCCGACTATGTCTATACCAAAATTCTCGGCATACCGGCTTTCGTGGTGCCCTATGCCAACGCCGATGAACGCAATCATGCCCCCAACGAAAACATCATCATTGATTGCTTTCTCAAAGGCATTCGCACTGGTGCGGCGTTGGTGCAATTCCTGTCGGAATGAAACAGGAGCAGTTATCAGTTATCAGTTATCAGTTATCAGTTATCAGTTATCAGTTATCAGTTATCAGTTATCAGTTATCAGTTATCAGTTATCAGTTGTTAGTTGTTAGTTGTTAGGGAAGTTCATTATTCTACATTGGCGGAGTCGTTCTGTGGTATGGTCACGTGTGTAAGAAATCTTAACAATTATACATACACGTGACAAGGAGCGAATCATGAAGGCAAAGAAGCCCGCTGATCCATCCCTCAAGCCCGAATCTCAAATGATGAGATACGGCTACGACCCGGAGCTTGCCAGCCACGCCGTCAAACCGCCGATGTACCTGACGTCGACATTTTCGTTCACGAGTGCCGAGCACGGCAAAGCATATGCTGAGGTAATCAACGGACTGAGGAAGGCCCGCCCTGACGAAGACTTTTCGAACACGTACATCTATGGTCGTGATACCAACCCGAATCTAGAAATATTTGAACGGCGCTTGGCTATTTGGGAAGACGCCGAGGCTGGAGCTGCGTTCGAGAGTGGAATGGCTGCGATTGCCTTTACATTTTTGGCGTTCCTCAGCCCCGGCGACATCTTGGTTCATAGCGAGCCGACGTATGGCGGAACGGATTTTTTGCTCAAGAGCATCTTGAGCCGCTTCCAGATCCGAGCGATCGGCTTCAATATGAAGGATGGCCGGGCTGGGCTCGAGAAAGTGCTCGCTGATCCAAGCATCGCCGCCAAAGTCGGCCTCATATACCTCGAGTCGCCCTGTAACCCAAGCAATCTGATGGCAGACATTGGGCACGCGGTAGCAGCAGCCAAAAAACTCGAAAAGAATGGGAAGCGCCCGCTCGTCGTGGTCGACAACACCTTCCTCGGGCCGGTTTTTCAGCAGCCACTGCGCCACGGCGCTGACATATCGCTCTATTCTGCGACCAAATATATCGGCGGTCACAGTGACATTCTGGCAGGGGCAGCCCTCGGCAGCAGCGAACTCATCGGTCAACTCAAACTGATGCGTGCCATGCTCGGCGCCATCCCATCGCCACATACGTGTTGGTTGCTGACACGCAGCCTCGAGACGCTCAAACTGCGCATGAATGCCCAGGTGGACGGCGCCCAAAAAGTCGCTACCTACTTGGCAAGTCACCCCAAGGTAGAACGCGTCAGCTACCTCGGCTTGCTCGACCCAACCAGCGAGCAAGGGCAGATTTATGCAAAGCAGTGTAGCGCGCCCGGTGCGATGATCTCGTTCTATTTGCACGGAGGCGAGGCCGAGTCATTCCGATTCCTCAATCACCTGCGGCTGATTACCATGGCTGTGAGCTTAGGGGGCAATGAATCGCTCGCCGAACACCCCGCCAGCATGACCCACATCGAAGTCGACCTCGAGGACCGCCTCGAAGGCGATATCACCGATGCGCTGGTGCGTTTGTCGATTGGTATCGAAGCCCCTGAGGATCTGATAGACGACATCGGTCAAGCATTGCTCTGCGTATAACACGGCTGCACAGACGGCATGCACCACAATGCATGCCGCCCTACTTTTGCTAGGGCAACTTGGGTAAAAAAAGACCTGCAATTAACGTATTTTGCATGCAGGTTTATTGGTCATTAACGTTTAGGAAAACATTGAGAATATGATTATTTACGAATGTTTTCTGTTATAATAATGTCATTAATTTTCAATAAAGGAAATTCACCATGCTCAAACATGCATTTGTCTGGTGGTGCCTCACGCAACAGGGTCTGAGTGAATCCGCTATCCTCGATGCAGGCCAACAGGCGGGGTTTGAAGGAATCGAAATGGCGCCTGAGCACCTGTGGCGCGAAGTCCAAACACGTGGATTAACCATGGTGACGACCCAAGCACACGGTTCGATCGAATCCGGGATGAACGATCCCAAGCAGCACAACCGCATCCTCAACGAGACTGTTGTGATGCTGGAGAAAGCTGTCAGGTGGAACATCCCCACCCTCATCTGCTTCAGCGGCAATCGTGGCCAAACCAGCGATCGTGAAGCAATCAAACAAATCAACGAAGTGTTGTACAAGGTCGCATCATTGGCAGAACAAGCCAAGATAACAATTGTGCTCGAACTACTGAATAGCCGTGTCGATCACCCCGATTATCACTGCGACCGCACCGAATTCGGAGTTGCCTGTGTGGAACCCATTCGCTCAGAGCGCATCAAGTTGCTCTATGACGCGTACCACATGCAAATCATGGAAGGTGACCTCATCCGCACTATCCATGCCAATCATCGCCACTTCGGCCACTATCACATCGCAGGCAATCCCGGTCGGAATGACCCAGACGGGACCCAAGAGATACATCACCCCGCAGTGATGCAAGCAATTGCAGACACCGGCTATACCGGATTTGTGGGTCACGAGTACATTCCGACAGGTCCAATCCCCGCAGCATTGAAGACCTCACGGACGCTGCTCAACGTGGTCCCTAGTCTGAAGGCGACCATCGAACGCTCGATACGGCCAGGTGCCTTGGACCCATTGCCTGCCGCACCTGCTGTCATCAAAGCAGCGATGAGTGCTCCTGCTGCAGCAACAGAGCCAACCAGCCCCAACACCAACGAGGTCTAACATGGAGCAGCCCGTACCGCCGTATCGCCCAACGTGGGAATCTTTGCAGCGCGTCAGCGTGCCAAAGTGGTATCAGGACGGCAAGTTCGGGATCTTCATTCACTGGGGGCCCTATGCCGTACCCGCCTTCGGCGGAGAGTGGTACCCGCGCAATATGTACATGCAAGGGAGTCGCGAGTACGAGCATCACGTGGCAACATACGGATCGCAGGCGACCTTCGGCTACAAAGATTTCATCCCGTTGTTCCGTGCCCAGCAGTTCGACGCGACTGCCTGGGCACAACTCTTTGCTGCCGCGGGCGCGCGCTTTGTGGTGCCGGTCGCAGAGCATCACGACGGCTTTGCTATGTACGACACGGCGCTCAATCCGTGGAATGCCGTTGCCATGGGACCCCGGCGCGACGTCATCGGTGAGCTCGCCACGGCGATTCGCGAACACGGGATGATCTTTGGAGTGTCGAGTCACCGCGCCGAACACTGGTTTTACTTCAATCGCGGCCGTCTCTTCGACAGCGATGTCAATGACCCGCGCTACGACGCATTGTATGGCCCAGCCCAACCTGAGCCACCGGATTGGGCCGTCGTCGACTCGGCCGAACAACCCGATGCGGCGTTTTTGGAGGACTGGCTGGCGCGCTGCATTGAACTCGTGGATACCTATCAACCGCAGCTGGTCTGGTTTGACTGGTGGATTATCCACGAGCGCTTCAAGCCATACACGCAGCGCTTCGCCGCACACTACTACAACCGTGGTGTTGAGTGGGGCAAAGGCGTGGCGATTAACTACAAATACGATGCATTTGCGCCTGGCAGCGCGGTCTATGACATCGAGCGCGGTCAAATCAGCGACGTCTCACCCCAATTCTGGCAAAACGATACATCGGTCGCCAAAAACGCCTGGGGCTATACCGATGCCCAGGACTACAAAACCCCTGCCCATTTGATTGGCGATTTGATTGATGTGGTCAGCAAAAACGGCGCCCTCTTGTTGAATATTGGGCCCAAAGCCGATGGCACGATTGCTGACCATGAGCAATACCTCTTGCGCGAGATCGGCGCATGGCTACGGGTCAATGGCGAAGCGATCTATGCCACCACCCCGTGGCACATCTACGGCGAGGGACCGACCACTGTTGCCGAAGGGGCATTCAGCGACACCGCCCGTGCGGCATTTTGCGGCAACGACATCCGCTATACCCGCAACGATCGGACCATCTATGCCATCGTGATGGCTTGGCCCGGTGTGCAGGCGGTGTTGCCAGCGTTGGGTTTGGCACGCGGATTGATAGGCACCGTTGTGTCCGTCGACCTCCTCGGCTACGACGGTGACGTGCAGTGGACGCAGCGTACCGATGCCATGACCGTGCAGTTGCCCGCCCAGCCGGTTGGCACGTATGCGATAACTTTCCGCATTCGGACGGCATAGGATTTGGTTTTTGAGAAAAGCAACCCCGCTGCAATGCAGCGGGGTTCAGTGTTGTGTGTGCAGCGAGATGCAACGCGTTGTCGCGCGCAGTGCACCAACAACAGTAGTGTTATGGGCGCAAGGGCTTGGTGGTGGGTGCATGCACCTGGGCGTGCAGGGTGTCGCGCAGGGTCGACAAATGACGGTATTGTTCAACGCGGACCACATGCTTTTTGCGGTGGCGGAGCGTCGTGAGCAGTGCGCTGACTTCGCGGTCGGCTTGCTTCCACTGCGCCGTGAGGCGATCGGCATTCGGTACATCAAATGCACCGCGGCTACGGGCAATCCGTCGTTTCAGGGAGCGATAGGTGACGGTTGCGGGGCGGCGCGCACGACCACGGAGTTGCGTCATCAGCAACGAAACATCGGCCAGCAGCGCGGCGCGGGCCAAGACCGGGTCACGATAGACGCGGCCGACCCAGAGTCCGCGGAGGACGAGGATGAGAATGACGGCGACGAGGGCCCCCGCAGCAATGAGTTGCTCACGCGGTGTTGCCTGCATGACCCGTGTCTGCGCTGTGCGTATGAGTGCCTGTATATCCCAGGTGCGGATCGTATCGCTGTGCACAACTATCCAGTGCCAGAGCTGACGCACCCAGGCGATGAGGGACTGTACGTACGTATTCCAATCGATCATACGGACCTCTCAGCAGCACCGGTCATAGCGACAATGGGTATGCTGGTGCGACAACAATCGTACGAGCGTGACGGGAGAGAAAAAACATCCACGGTGTGTTGTGATTATACCTGTACCTATGGAAAAGTCACAGGGTATTTGGTGGAAAGAGGCGCTGACGGGGAGTTGGGGGAGTGGAAAAACCGGAGCGCTTGCTTTTTCCATCGCTCTGAGGCGCCCCAACGCATGTGCAATGGGGGTGTCGCTGGATTGCGCCCGGGGCACTCCAGACGACCGCAACGCCCCGGCCGCGAAGCAGCCGGGGCGCTTTCCCATGACGAACAGCGTCGTTATGCGACGGATCTGAGCGTTACCAAGTCGGCGGCTGCCGAGGCGTGTACGGTGCCGAAGGTCCCGGTCTCGCAGACGACGTGGCCGGTGTAGCCACTGCTACGCAGTGCGGTCAAAATGGCAGCCAGTGGCACATCGCCGTGTCCCAGCGCTTTGTGGTTGAGCATGTCGAAGCGGGGCTTGCTGCGGGTGCCGATTGGTCCTGCATCGCGGACGAATTCTTTGGCGTGGACTTGTACGATGATGTTGGCCATGGCTTTGACGTCTGCAACGGGATCATAACCGACTGCCATGCCATTGGCCATGTCCCAGTAGATGCCGACGTTTTTGGAACCGACGGCTGTGACGACGGCGAGATTGTCGGCCGCAGAGAGGGTGCTCTCGATGCCGAGGACAACGCCGGCTTTTTCGGCGTCGGGGGCCAGGGTTTTGAGGGTACGCACCAGTCGTTCGATGCCGGCGGCACCGATGATGTCGGCGTCATAAAAGAACGGCACCAGCAGGACCTTGGCGCCGATGTCGGCACACAGGGTGATGCCGCGCTTGATGTTGAGGATGGCCGCGGCCACGGCGGCAGGATTGTCATTGGCGATATTGGCGGCGTTAAGGAAGTGGGCAGCCACCGAGGCAATGGTGATACCATTGGTGCGCGCCGTCATGCGGATCATGTCACGCATCGACGGGCTCATCCGGCCACCGGGAAGGGCGTCTGCGGGGGAATTCCAATCGAGTTCGACGCTGCTGTAGCCGAGGGCGGCGGCCCGATGAAAGACCTCGCCGATGTCGCATTTGAGGACACTCTGCATGGTACCGAAGTGCATTTA
>CANJHS010000067.1 GCA_947474225.1 Roseiflexaceae bacterium
GTTTTGGTAGAGGGAATGTTGGACAACTGGGCAATGGTACGGGAGCATCCCACGGGTCTAGCAGCGCCACGACCGGCGATCATCTGCCGATAGTGGACCTCGGCGTTGTCGTGGCTGTGGCAACGAGTACGCCGACGCATACACCGACGGATACCAATACACCGACGGATACCCATACAGCGACGAACACGCCGACGAGTACGTCAATAAGTATCCCAGACAGCTGATAGCTGTGCTAACGAATCTCTGAAGTGGTGGGGAGTGAACTGGGGTGGGCAATTGGGGTTGGGCAATGCGAAAGATTATGGCAATCATGCGAGTAAGGTCGGAGACGGATTGCCGACCGAACTTATTGGCCAAATCGTCAAGTTCGTTACCACCGGTGATCACAATAACACCTGTGCAATTTTAGCGATACGAAACAGTCTGCTGGAGAAATGTATACGACTATCTACTCGGGACTGGTATCTATTGTGGGTGTTTGGGGTGCCAAATTGGCGAAAAAGGTAGTGCACTGACTCCTGTCGACTTCGGCAGGAGCTACACTGTGACGCTGAGCGAGGGTGACAATCACATCTGCACCTCCTCGACACCTATACCGTCACCTTAGAGGTCTGAACAACAAGGGGCAATTGGGCTACAACGCAAGCGGCCGATTGGGTCAGAACTCGACCGACACCCCGGCGATGATACGAGCCAATTGGGTAAGTATCTGCGCCTGTCTACTCGGTGCGAATCGGACTGCCTAGAGCATCTTTGCCTCGCGCCGTGCTGACCTCGACTACACCTGTGATTCCTCGTTGACGATTCGCTCATATGTTGGGGAGATAACCCGCACGGACAATAGGCACGGGTGATATCAATAATCGCGGTGACGATACCCGGAGAAATGAGTACTCTGGGTACGTTAATGTGGGGACTGATCAAGTTCCCGAGCAGATTGCAGTAAGCATTATCACGCCTGTGTCTTGTTGACGTCGACCAACCGCAGGCGTAGTGGGGTGGATAATTCGGTCAATTATATCGTGGGACGTCGCTGAATTACGGTTGTAGTGGCACAGATATAAGTGATTCATTGCCTTTGCAGGATCCCGGTGGTGTCATTCTTACCGCGACCAACACCCCTGTCGACATGAATACTCCGATGGTGACGTGCACCGGCTCCAAAACATATACCCGCAGAAAGACCCCGACCCGGAGCAAAACCAAAACCAATACAAAAACCGAACCCGAGCCAAGACTCCCACCAGCACACCGCTGGGTTACGTCTGTCGGGTAGTGGCGCTCGACATTGGCGCCATGCATGGTTGCGACATCCTGGCGAGTTCCGTAGTCAAATGTTGGGGAAGGAATAATTACGGCAACTCTGATTAGGCTATACCAATACGCGCGGCGACGCCAGCGGTGAAGTGTTCAGCTGCGCACTACTCGATAACACGACCGTCGTCTGTTGGGGTCGGACGACTACGGTCAATTAGGTAATGGTTCGACCGACACCATTTAGGGTGAATACCCCGATGCCACATTGGCGACTTCTTGCTGTATGTGCAACTCGGTAGCATCACCCTCAGTGCTTATACTCCGACACCCACCAAAACCCTCAGGTCAACCATAACGTCCAGGCCAACGGCAACTGCGTCGCTTTCCCCGTCTGAATAATAAATCGGGCAAGCGGTTTTCTGCATAGATATCTGAGCAGAATCAATGATCGCGTGAGTTCACTCATGGCCGCCGTTCTATGGTAGGCAGTGTTAGAGACTCGGCATAGCTATGCAAGGATCTGTGAGCAGTTTTTCAGGTAACAGCATTATTGGCATCTCCATAAGGCAATCCAGCGTAGTTTCAGTCACCCAAAAGTCAGGTTTACGGTGAATATACCTGCGAATGTAGTATGGATCGCGATGCCCTTTTGTTTTGTTCATTGCAAAAATCTGTGTGCTGTGCAGTGTATTCCTTGTTTTTACTTTTGTTGACGTACGGACGGTATCGCGAATATGCATATGCTGCGTGCTGCGCGTCGTCTCGCGACCACGCGTACCCATATGCACGCACGCGCAATAGAAACTCCAAGGATACCCCGCTCTCCATTGGGAAATTCAGCATCAGTGTGACAGGTACCGTACTCTATAAAAAATCATATGTAATATATATATAATTCAAATAAATAAAAATTAATAATATAGTTTGTGCGCTCATTTTGATAAAGAAAAAATATACTATGACAATATATATAACATTGTGATAGTAAATATAGCTTTCAATGACAAAAAAATAAATTCAAAAATAAAATATACAGTATATTAAAAAACTCGTTGCACGTTATATTATTAATGTTACTATTAATAATAGTTACTTATTGATCGGATGAACCATTGCGTCACATGCTCCGTTTTGTTGTGTTCTTTGTCGCATGTATTGTGTTGTGTGGTGTGTGGGAATGGCGTCAGGGGACACAAGAGGTCGCTGCAGGTGAACAATCTAGTCGATCGACACAAATCTCTACAGGTGATGACCAGACTTGTCCGGTACTCGTATCGGGAATGTTGCCGTGTCGGGGTGCACATCCATCGGGCCAGACAGGCTATGGCTATGTGCAAAATGGTCTAACAGTTGATGGGGGCCGATTAGCGTTGGGGGGTACGGATTTTTATGGTGATGCCATCCCAATGGGCAACGTGGTTGGGATTGCTGCACCGTCAAATCTAAGCGTCGCTGCAACTTTGAAGCCTACTGCATCCAAAACATCCACACGTAGCAAAACAAAAACGAAAACACCCACCAAGTCCAAAACTCCTACGCGTACACGCGTCGGCTATGTCTCACGCGTGCAAGCACTTGCCAGTGGGGGTGGACACACCTGTGCCCTATTGGCGAGCTCCGTGGTCAAGTGCTGGGGATCCAATGGTTCGGGACAACTCGGCGCAGGGAACACAACCTCCGTCGGGGATGCAGTCGGCGAAATGGGTAATGCGTTACCTGCTGTCGATCTCGGCACGGGAGTGCTCGCGAAAAAAATCTATGGGGGAGAGATCCATACATGTATATTGACGACGACAAATCGGGTGAAGTGCTGGGGAACAAACGAATCAGGGGCACTCGGCATCGGTGATGCAATGAATCGCGGTGATGCGAGTGGTGAGATGGGTGATGCGCTCCCATTTGTCGACCTTGGTACTGGAAGGACCGCGGTCGAACTTGCACTCGGGTCACATGTTACCTGTGCATTGCTTACGACGCATGCGGTGTTTTGCTGGGGTAGAAATGACTTCGGTCAATTGGGCATCGGTTCAACCGATCCCATTGGAGATAATCTGGGTGAGATGGGTACTGCATTGCAATTGGTCAACCTCGGAACGGGGCGTACTGCAATTTCCATTGCTGCGAGTGCGTACGGCATATGCGCTATCTTAGATAATGCAACGATAAAGTGCTGGGGTGACAACCGTGTGGGACAGCTTGGGACCGGTGATACAGCCAATCGTGGCGATCAATCCGGAGAAATGGGAGACAACCTCCTTGCGCTCCCGTTTGCCTCCAATCTGACGCCCGTGGAATTGGCAACAAGCGCATACAGTGCGTGTGCTCGATTCGATAATGGGAACGTCCGTTGTTGGGGTCGCGGTGATAACGCCGATTTGGGGAATGGTGACAGTAATGCTCGCGGTGACAACCCGAGCGAGGTAGCTGCTCTGACAGCGATTAACCTGGGCAGTGGACACTCTGCGAAGCACATATTTGGATCAAAATACTCAGGGTTTTGCGTTATCCTTGACGATGATTCGCTCAAGTGTTGGGGTGCTAATTCCGATGCAAATCTCGGGATTGGGATAAGCTCTGGCGATACAAAATGGGGCAATGCAGCGGGCGAGATGGGCGACTCCTTACCAACGATTGACCTTGGGACTGGCGTAACCGTCAGTACGGTGAGTGCCGGTGGCTTATTTCGGTGTGCAATCGTGAAGTTCACTACTGCTGTCAAATGTTGGGGTAATAACAATTATGGACAGCTCGGGCTCGAATCTACCTACGCAGCCTGGGGCGAATACCCCGATGCCACTATGGGTGATTATCTGCCCATCGTCCGGATGGGAGCGATTATCCCTAGCACGGTTACGCCGACACCATCCAAAACCCTGACAGCCAGCAAGACTCTGACTCCGACACGGACCCACACCGTCACCAAAACGCCGATTGCAACGTTCACCCCTACGCTAACGCTCAGTCCGGCAGAAACGGCGACGCAAACGAGTACCCCAATTCCATAAATAGGCAATGATTTTCGTTGTGGAGAAAAACACCTTCCACACGCGGCTAGCCGCGTGTGGTTTTCTGCTGCCCAACAGACGTACGCCGCCAAGAACGATACGTATCTACGCTTGGTAGAATGTATACATCCGAAACATATAAGGATGTACCCGTGCCAGCAGACCGCACCGTTCTCACACGCTATAACCTGGATGACGTCGTCGTCGCATTCGGGGCCCAAAAGCGCCCGCTGCGGCGCATCGTCGTGCGTGCACTCGCGTGGTGGCCAGCACGTCGGCTGGCACAAATCTTGGTGACCGCAGACGCCCTCGCCGTGAGCGCGGGCATTGTCGTTGCCTGCGCGCTGCTGGTCAAACGAATCGCCGGTGCATCTGCACATACCGGTGCCGACCGCATCCCCGCAACGGGACCGCTCATCTGCGTAGCCAATCATCCCGGCCTCGTCGACGCCCCAGCGCTCGTGCAGACCATTGGTCGTGCCGATCTGCGCATCATCGCTGCCGAACGACCGCTGTTGCGGGCATTGCCTGGTATTGCCGCATTCCTGATTGAGGTCCCTGCTGAAGGCCCGGGGCGGGCCCATGCACTGCGTGCGGCAGTGCGCCACGTGCGGTCTGGCGGCGCGTTGCTCACCTTCCCCGCTGGGCGCATCGAAGCCGACCCGGCAGTCCTCGACGACGCCCAGGCGACCCTGCCCCTCTGGTCCGATATGCCGGCCATCCTGCGTCGCGCTGTCCCCGACGCCACCGTCGTCGCCATGTTGGTCAGCGGTGTGACGTCGGCGCGGGCGCTCCAGCATCCGCTGGTGCAACGCATCGCGGTCCGTCGTGATCGTGAATGGTTGGCGGCGACGTTGCAGCTCATCATCCCCTGGTTCCGCGCACCGTTGGTGGATGTGCGGGTGGGGGTGGTCGCAGCACAGCACACCGTGCTGGCGATGATGCTTCAGCTCCTCTGCGAGGAACGGAGCGCCCGCGGATTGCCCCCGCCGATACTGATTGAGGAACAGCCATGAGTGCTATCGTCTGGATCCACGCAGATTGTCTGCGCCGCGATTGTGCCGCGTTCCGTGATTATCCGACGGCGCCGGCGTTGTTCGTCTGGGATGATGTGGTGCTGCGTGGGTACGGGTTGAGCCTCAAACGGATGGTTTTTTTGTATGAGTGCCTGCTCGACCTCGACGTGGCCATCTATCGCGGCGATGTCGCAGGGCAGGTACGCGCGTTCGCAAACCAGCATGGCGCGACGACAATTGTGACGATGCAAACGCCAGCGCCGCGCTTTGCGACCATCGTGGCCGATTTGCGTACCACGCACACGGTCGAGGTCTGCAGCGACGAGCCGTTCGTCGAAGCGCCGGCCGACATCGATATCGCCCGCTTTTCACGCTATTGGACAAAGGTGCGCGGCGACGTCTTGCGCCAACCGAATCAACGCAATCTATTCGATGATCTGTGAGGGTGTGGTGATGCGTTCCGTGCTGGAGAGGAATGGCGCGGGGATAGTGCGCGGAATCAGCTTGCGCATCAAATGCCAGCGACTATTGCCCAAAATAAGCCAGCCAAACACCGATTGCCGCATGCCAACAATGTCAAAGCCGTTGTGCTGATACAGCGCAATGGCTGCCGGGTTGGTAGCACTGACAAACAGACATAGTGACCCGATGGCCAATCGTTGTGCCTCACTGACGGCGTGCATCAATAACGAGTTGGCAATGCCGCGGCGCCGATGCGTCTGGCGCACCGCCACGTCCGAGATGTAGATTTCGTTGTTGCTGATGTGATAATCCACCAGTGACAGTGCCGTGAGTGCGTAGAACGCCCGGAAAATCCCGAGCGCGCGCATGAACAACCACTCGACCGGAATGATGGGCAAGGCACGACTCGTAATCCGGGCGCGCAGTGCAATGGTCGCCACGACGACACCATCCTCCTCTGCCACCCAAATGCCTGACAGCCCAGCACTCCCCTGGCGCCGCCAGATGTCTTGCATCAGGGCGACGCCGGCGGTGTAGCGCCGTTCACCGAACGCCGCCAAAAATTTGTCATGAAAGGCATCGCTATGCACATCTACGAGTGCTGCGATGTCGCCCTGATGGGCCCGTCGGATGGTGAAGGCTGGCTGAGCGGCGCTCATGCATCAAACCGCAGTGTGGTGCGACCGCCAATCGGTGCAGGGGTCACTTGGGTCAATGTCTCGCTGCCGTAGAACCACCACCACAAGAAGCGTGGCACACGCGTCATCCCACCGCCCTGACTGGCATGACACTGCCACGCCGCAATCTTGGCGGGGATGACGTGCCGGCAGTCGACCGTGGTGGTGATGGGCGTTGCTTCTTCGGCGACACGGACGACATCGATGTCGCCGTTACGACCAAAGGCGCGTGGATTTTTGCCCAAAAGACGCATTCCCGCAATGACGATACGCAATATCGTGGTCGAAAAGGTCGAATAGTAGACCTGTGGCACCTTCCAATCGGCTTGCGCCAACGCAGCCAGCGTCGCGTGATGGATGGCGATGTGGTCGGGGTGACCGTACCCACCATAGGGTGGGAAGGTAATCAAATAGTGTGGTTTGAGTGCGTCAATGATGCTGACGATGCGCTCGGCAACGTCGGCGACGGGTGCCATCACCAACGCCTCGGGATGCGTGTTGTCCGCAGTGCCTGGCATGTTACTGTCGCGGTAATTGAGAAAGTGTACCGCTCCGAGATCGAGTGCCTCGGCGGCAGCATGCTGCTCAGCGGTGCGCAGTGCACGTACATCGGCATGGCTGCTGAGGAAGTGCTCGTCGACGGTGCCGCATTCGCCGCGGGTTGCACAGATGTAATGCACCTCCACGCCTGCAGCCCGGGCTGCGAGGATGATACCCGCATTGCCAAATGCCTCGTCGTCGGGGTGGGCATAGACCACCAGCAGGCGCGTGTGCGCAGTGACAGGCCGACGTTCATAGTGTTCTGTTTGTGGGCGAAAGACCGATGCGGTCATGGATGGCTCCTCGCAGTAAACGGGAAAATATCGCGGGTACGGCGTGTGCCGGCAATAGTTTGTGTGCTCTTTTACTATACCGCATTCCGGTGAAGGAATCAGCACTTTTGAGCAGAGGAATAAATGCTATAATATATCGTAATTACAGGAGTCCAACGCTGATGAGCGCACCCACCCAACTGAGTATTGTCGACATCCTCAGCGACGCGTATGCTCGGCTCAATCGGGCCGCATGGATTGTCGCAATTCCCTTGGTATTGAATGCCGTGCTCTGGTACGGACCGACTGTCTCGTTTGCACCGCTATTGAATCAAACTGCGCAGCTCCTCCGCGAGATGCAGCCAGACAATGCGCCTGAATCCACGGCAGAGATACGCCAGATCCGTGATCAGACGGTGACCGTCCTCCAAGAATTAGGCACCGACGACATGCGCCCACAATTGGCGTGGCTCAATGCCGTACCATATACCATCTACGGCTTCCGAGCCGGTGGTGCGAGTGCTGATGCACTCGGATTACCGTTTATCAACGCACAACCTGCCAAAATTATCAAAGGAACCTCTTTTTCGGTAGAGGGTTTTGCGGATATGGCGCTGAGTTTTGTCGTCGTCAATATCGTTGGACTGATAATCAGTGCCGTGTACCTCCAGCTTTTGGCAAGTAGCATGCGTACCACTGTACCGTCGCGTGGGTTTGCGAGCCGCGTCCTGGTGACGATGGGGTGGTTATTGTTGTATGCATTAACGATGACGGCTGTTGGGGTCCTTTTGTTGATCCCGTTGTCGATTTTCACCTTTCTGCTGATTAGCCTCAATCCCGCATTTGGGGCATTTGTGCTCCTCGCAGGGTCGGCGATTTGGTTGTGGGCAGGCATCTATTTGGGCTTCACCCGCGAATTGATGGTACTCAACGACTACGGTCCATTCCAAGCGATACGCGCCAGTGTGACCATGGTACGTGTCTCATTCTGGCGAGTCATGACGTTGGTCGGCATTTTGTTGGTGGTGGTCGCAGGGATGGGCATCGTAATGGCAGGCTTGATAGGGACGCAGGTGGGGCTCATCGGGGCCATCGTGGTCAGTGCCTATCTGATGAGTGGTGTGTCACTCGCGCGTATGCGCTTTGTGCAGCTCCATCAGGTTACGCCTAGCGTCCGTTCGGTATAAATTCGATACACAGTGCTGCGCCTGGGGAGTATTCCCCTTGATCACAGGAAAGATAGTTGAATGACTGACGCATCAATGCAAGGATCCACCTACGACGAGAGTCAGATTCAGGTTCTCGAAGGTATGGAAGCGGTGCGCAAGCGCCCAGGTATGTACATCGGACCGACAGACATCAACGGCTTGCACACGATGGTGCGCGAAGTCGTCGACAACTCCGTCGACGAAGTGATGGCCGGTCGCGCAACCAAGGTTATGGTTACCATCCACCAAGATGGATCGGTGACCGTCCGTGACGACGGCCAAGGAATCCCTGTCGGGATCCACCCCAAAATGGGCATTAGCACATTGACCGTTGTCATGACGGTTTTGCACGCAGGTGGCAAGTTTGGCGGTACCGGGTATAAGGTGTCGTCAGGCCTCCACGGTGTCGGTGTCTCTGCTGTCAATGCATTGTCGTCGTACTGCAAAGTAACCGTCTACCGTGCCGGCCGAGAATACTATCAAGAGTTCCGTTGCGGTGCGCCGGTCAGCGAAGTCATCGAAGTCGGCCCGACCGAAGAACACGGTACCGAGACGACCTTCATGCCAGACACAACGATTATTCAGTCAATCGAATACAACTTCAAAACCCTCGCCCAGCGCTTCCGCGAGATGTCGTATCTCAACAAGGGCCTGCGGTTCCGCTTCATCGATGAGCGTGACGACAACGAGCTGAACTTCTACTTCGAAGGCGGTATCGGCTCATACGTCCGCCATCTGAACAAAGACCGTGTGGCGCTCCACAAAAATCCGTTCTACGTCGAGCGTGTCTCTGACGATGTCGCAGTCGAAATTTCGTTGCAATACACCGAGGCATACGACACCGAATCTATTTATTCATTTGCAAACAACATCAACAACACCGATGGTGGCGCACACGTCACGGGCTTCCGTAATGCGCTGACGCGTGTCATCAATGCCTACGCCCGGAGCAAGAATCTGCTCAAAGAAAACGAAGGCAATCTGACCGGCGACGATGTCCGCGAAGGACTGACGGCCGTGATTAGTGTCAAGCTGCGCGACCCACAGTTCAGCTCGCAGACCAAAGAAAAATTGGTCAGCCCGATTGCTGCTACCGCCGTCAATACCGTATTTGGCGAATCTCTGCAGACCTGGCTCGAAGAAAACCCTGCCGAAGGGAAGCGCGTCATCGAAAAGTGTATCTCGGCAGCGCGCACCCGCCTCGCAGTCCAAAAGGTCCGCGAGACCGCACGCAAAGGCTTGCTCGAAGGCTTTTCGTTGCCTGGTAAATTGGCAGACTGCTCCGACAACAATCCTGCCAATTGTGAGTTGTTCATCGTCGAAGGTGACAGCGCCGGCGGCAGCGCAAAGCAAGGCCGCGATCGCCGCTTCCAGGCTATTTTGCCATTGCGCGGCAAGATTCTGAACGTCGAAAAGAGCCGACTCGACCGCATGCTCTCCAACAACGAAGTCCGTGCGTTGATTACGGCTATTGGCGCCAGCGTCGGCGATCAGTTCGATGTTTCGAAGATTCGCTACCATCGCGTATTTTTGATGTCGGACGCCGATGTCGATGGGAGCCACATTCGCACCTTGTTGCTGACGTTCTTCTTCCGCTATATGCGCCCACTGATTACCAGTGGTAATTTGTTTATTGCACAGCCACCGTTGTTCCGCGTCCGCGTGGGCAAAAACGACCGCTATGTGTATACCGACCAAGACCGCGAAGCCTATGTCGCCACCCTCACCCCCGCAGAGCGCAATCGTGTCGAACTGCAACGCTACAAAGGCCTGGGTGAAATGAACGCAGAACAACTGTGGGACACCACGATGAATCCTGCCAATCGGATTATCCTCAAAGTCACCATGGACGATGCCGTTGCTGCCGAAGAAACGTTTACCATGCTCATGGGAGACCTCGTGCCGCCTCGTAAGCGCTTCATCCAAACGCACGCCCCTGAGGTCAAAAACCTCGATATCTAGACCAACTGTAGCAACCACCCATCACCCCACGGTATGCCGTGGGGTGATGGGTTTTTTAATTAAAACGGATAAAACTTGCAAAAATGTATTTTGTGGATATACTGCAGAGTATGAATCGTTGGTGCGGTGCGACAAGGGGGGAGCGATGCAGCAAGTAGTTGGACTAGTACCTCGATGGCTCTTGGTTGTGGGTGCGATATCCGTGATGGCAGCACTTGTATGGCAGGGAGTTGCTGCTGCCGGAGTGCCTGACCCGTTTGCCGTTGGGTTACACCCCACCGCAGTAATCGTGAATACCAGCCTGATTGTGTTCCGCGAAGGACTAGAGGCAATTTTGATTTTGGCCGCAATCACCGCAAGCTTTGCAGGTGAGCAGCGACGGCATAATCGACCGATTATTATTGGTTCGTTGGTTGCGTTTGTCGCGAGCATCGCGACGTGGTTCATCGTGGTGGCGATCATTGACGCAATAGATGCACCGTTGTTAGACATCCAGGCAGCGACCGGCTTGTTGGCCATCGTCGTGTTGCTGGTAATTATGAA
>CANJHS010000068.1 GCA_947474225.1 Roseiflexaceae bacterium
GACCAACCAACCGCATCGGTCTCACGACCCAAGACTACCAGGGCGGCACTTCGACCCTCTGTGCCGGCTGTGGTCATAATTCCATCACCAGCCAGATCATCTCGGCCTGCTATGATTTATCCCTTGATCCGGCATCGGTCATCAAGATGAGCGGCATCGGCTGTTCGAGCAAAACCCCGGCCTACTTCTTGGGCCGCAGCTTTGGGTTCAATACCCTGCATGGCCGGATGCCATCGGTCTCTACCGGTGCCATGTTGGCCAATCGCACCATGACGGCCATCGGCGTATCGGGCGATGGTGACACCGGCAGCATCGGCTTTGGACAATTCAAACACATGATGCGCCGCAATGTGCCGATGGTGTATATCGTCGAAAACAACGGCGTCTACGGCCTCACCAAAGGACAGCACTCGGCTACGGCCGACGTCGGGCAGCACCTCAAGTATGCCGGCACGAATTCTTTGCCTCCGATCGACATCTGCGCCGAGGCAATCGCGGCCGATTGTGGCTTTGTGGCCCGTTCGTTCTCCGGTGATGCCAAACAGTTGCGCGAGCTGATTAAAGCCGCCATCAGTTACGAAGGCACCGCCGTTATCGACATCATCAGCCCGTGTGTGACCTTCAACAACGAAGATGACTCGTCAAAGAGCTATGCCTACGGCAAAGACAAAGAAGAGCGCATCCAAGATATTCAGTTCATTCAGAGCTTCGAGGAAGTGGTCGTCGACTACGAGCCCGGCAGCGAACAAATCGTCAAGCTCCATGATGGCCCGACCATCAAGTTGCGCAAATTGAATCGTGAATACGATGCGACCGACCGTTGGGCAGCCATCAAACTGCTCGAAGAATCGCGCCACGCTGATATCTTTGTGACCGGGTTGATTCACATCAACGAAGCACGGCCTACCTTGCAACAGACCATGCATCTCATCG
The DNA here is from genome assembly GCA_947474225.1 of Roseiflexaceae bacterium. Classification (GTDB taxonomy): domain Bacteria; phylum Chloroflexota; class Chloroflexia; order Chloroflexales; family Roseiflexaceae; genus UBA965. Next base: position 934 of record CANJHS010000068.1, read on the forward strand.
ATGAGCCGTTGGCATATCAGAGCGAATCACAATTACGACCGAGTCGCGCTGCCTTCGCGACCGTCATGGCAGAATTCTAGGTCGCTGACCAGAGGAGTTGTATGACGCAGATTTATCACATGGCCCTGGCAAGTCGCTGGCATGCCTGGCCCCAAAACACACCATACTTGCCCGAAGCGTACGCGGACGATGGCTTTGTGCACTGTACCGCTGGCGATGACTTGATGATTCAGGTTGCAAATCGGTTCTATCGCAGCGTGCCCGGCAACTTCCTTGCACTCGTCGTCGAAACAGGCTTGCTCACCAGCCGCCTCGTATGGGAAGCCCCATCCCCCGGCGACACGTTAGCTCCGCAGTTTCCACATATCTACGGCCCGATCAATTGGGATGCCATCGTCGATGTGAAAATCATGACCCGCGACGCCTCAGGCACTTTTACCGCAATTCATTGACCCCGCAAAAAGCTGTCGTGCGTTTGCACGACAGCTTTTTGCGTTTTCGTTAGATTTTATGTCTATACACTGTTAACAACGTGTCATTTCACGATATACTGTAGTACACACCAACTACGTGCCGGGATGACCGATGCCCGAACACTACATTTCGAAGTATAGTCCCATGGAACGGCGTCGCAGTGGGTATACGCCGCCACACAATGCCCTCCCCAAAGAGGCACCCAAAGCCCCCAGCCGCATCGTCGGCGGTGGGTTAACAGGTCGTACCCCGTCAGCGACGACACCAATTACGCTGGGGAATCTGTCTGCGTTATGGATTGGCCTCGGTGTATTGGTATTGGTCTTGCTGACGCCCTATCTCTTACCGTCAAACGATGCCACCGTGGGGACAGGAGTGTCACTCCAAGGCGAAGGAATGCAGGGGATGACGCGAGTCATGCTCAACGAACGCGTTGCGAAACGCTATGAACACTTCCTCAAGCAGCCGGTCACCCTGGTCTATCAAGATCGCGTCTGGCAGCCGACCGCCAGCGAGTTAGGTATCTCGCTCGACATCCGCCAAACCAATAACGCCCTCCTCGGTCTGAGCACGGGCAGTGATATGCAAACACAATTACGTGCGACCTGGGCACGGTGGACGCATGTGTTAGATGTTGGTCCGCATTTTGTGATTAATGGTCCCAAGATGCAACGCTACCTGATGACGTTGAGCACCGAGATAGACCAGCCCATCAGTGGACCAGACCTGCTCATCGACAACCAGACGGGCCAAGCCGAGGCACTCCCTGCGCAGACAGGGCGGCAATTGCTCATCGACGATAGCATGATTGATATATACCAGGCGCTAGCGACCACCGAGGTCACAACGGTGACGCTGCGCACCCGTACCCTCGATACCATCAGCGACACCGCCACCTTGACCAAATCGGCAGACACGGCAGAGCGCTTTTTGAGTGCTCCGTTGATATTGACGTACGGCGACAAACGCTGGACGTGGGATCGTGACCGCTTGTCGACCATGATTATCACCACCAAGACCGCCAACGGAGTGACGGTCAGCCCCGACGCCAACGCGATTACCCTCGAGGTCGAACGTCTTGCACAACACATCGACAGCAGTAGCGCAGAACCGCGGGTCGAGTTGGTGGATGGTGTCGCAACGATTATCCAACCCGGCAAAAAAGGCTTCTTGCTTGATCGGGCAGCGGCAGTGCAGGCAATCGGCAATGCATTCTATGCAGAAAACCGAACGGTCGAACTCCCTACCATACCGGTAGAACCAAAGCTCGATGCAGCTCAGATTGCCCAGATGTCGTTTGCAGATGTGCTCAGCACCGGTCGTAGTAGCTTCAAAGGATCTGCTGCCTACCGGATTACCAATATCACCACCGGAGCCAAACACATCAATGGTGTGTTGATCGCTCCGAATGCTGTCTTTTCGTTCAATACCGAGGTCGGCGAAATCGACGAAGCCAACGGCTTCGTCCAGGGATATGCCGTCGTAGGCGACCGCACCCAACTCGAGTGGGGTGGCGGTGTCTGTCAGGTATCGACATCGATGTTCCGGGCGGCGTTTTATGCAGGATTACCGATTGTCGAGCGACATGCGCATCCGTATTACATCCGTTGGTATGACGAATTCGCATTCCCCGATGTCGCAGGACCCGGCTTGGATGCGGCGATTTTTACCGGCGAGCTAGACTTCCGGTTACGGAACGACACCGGTCATTGGCTACTCATCGAGGCCAACGTCGACGCCAAGAAGCAGATCCTCGATATCAATTTACGTGGCGTCGCCAACGGCACGACCGTGCGCGTGGTCGGTCCCAAGATTACGGGTACGACGCCAGCCCCCAAAGAACCGGTCTATATCGACGATCCGACACTCCCCGCTGGCGAGCTCAAACAGACCGACCATGCCAAAGAAGGCATGAACGTGGTGGTCTTTCGGATTATCAATCGTAGCGGCAAGGATGCCCCTGGCGAAGAATACAGCACCGACTTTCGCCCGTGGCCAGATATCTTTTTGCGCGGCACCGGCCCCAAAGCCAAACCATAATGACCACTCCCGTGCAGATTGCGGCGACAGACCTCGCCTGGCAGCAGCTCGACATGGGGCTTGTACGTGAGGGTTTTGCACGCGAGGCAGAGCGCGGCATCAGCCATCTACTGATCGCGCCGCCGTGGCATCTCCTGCAGCCCAGCGCACGCCAGATTGACCGGGTGCTGATGGCACACCTCGAGCAGCTGTTTGACGCAGCACAGGCGGTCAAGCTGCAGGTCATCCCAGCGCTGTTGTCGGTGCGCCGCAACGGCATGTTGATGCTGCCCGATTGGCACAACGGCCCCGACGCAATCGGCTGGTTAACCGGTCGTACCCGTCAACCCGTCCGCACCACGGGAACCCTGGCGCTGATCAACGACCGCGTCCAGCCACTCAATTTGGCTGACCCATATGCCACCGAATCGTGGCGTACTGCCCAGTTGTTGTTGCTCCGCACGGTCATCGGCTACTTCGACGGCCACGCCGCGGTCAGCCACTGGCACATCGGCGACGGCTGGAGTCGCCTGGCCGATACGACCGAACACCACGCCGAGGCGTGGATCCAGGCAGTGCACACCACCATCCGTCGTGTCGCACCAGTAACCCCGTTGATGACCACCGTGGACGGCCCGAATCTGCTGGGCCACACGTTGACGGTCGAGCGCTTGGCAAGATTTTTTGATGTGTTGCTGGTCGATTGCGCCATGCCCGAAATTCCGCAACGGAGTGCACTCCGCCTCAGTACCCCTGCCACCGTGTTGATAGCCCTGGTGGCGGGCCTGGGACAACGACCGGTAGTGGCGCAGCTGGCACCGCTGGTGGCAGACGGGACGCGTCATTGGGAACAGATTGTCTGGCATCAGCAGCAGTTGACGATTGCCCATCTGCCAGCCGAGGATGTCGAACGCTATTACGAGACGGTGATTGGGGTGTTGCGACAAAACGGCGCAGCTGGGGTGGTCTATCCGGTCTCCGCAGCGGCTACCGGCCACAACCGACACACGCAGATGCAACACATACCCAACTGGGATACGGTGGCTCCACAGACCGAGACCATCGATGCAGAGCGCTTTCGGCACAACCCGTTACGCGCTTTTGCGCAACTCTGGCGTGACGTCTAGATTGGCTGGAGAGACGCAGGGCATGGTCATGCAGCGGGAGTCCCCGCTTCCGCGTCAGCACGGTGCAGCGCGATTGCGGTGAGTGCCCAGCTGCTGCGCGCCAGAGGAATGGCGTGAGCGCTTGAGGAGTCAGTCGCGCAGCGCTTTCCCCTGACAAAGACCACACCGACACAGATACACACTGCTATAATGGGCTACATTCAGAGGGAGTCCATGGACACAGACGAGATGTTTGAGCGCGGGATAGCCGACGCGTATCGTGGCGAAGCGCACCCGTTCTATTACGAACACTACGAACCATACAAGCGGGCATACGACCAAACGCGCAAGCGCATGCACAAAACCGGGAGCATTCCGGTGATTGATGTGAGGCGTTGGGCGCTCAATGCCGTGTTTGTGGTGGGTGTAGTCGTGATCGGGTTGGTGGTGTATACGTTTACCACGACGAGCATCATGCGGCCGACCAAGACCAAGCCGACGCCGGTGATTCTGCCGACGCTGGCAGCCTCGAGCCAGCTCTTGTTTGCGACCAACACACCGCTACCGGTCTCGCCGACGCCGCTGGTACTCCACGAGGGTGGTCGGGCACTGATTCAAAATACCGACAAGAATCCGTTGCGGGTGCGTATTTCGCCCTCCAAAAACGCAACGGTGATTGCCTATATCCGCGATGACGAAGAAGTCAGCGTCAACAGCGGTCCCATCTTGGCAGACGGCTTTGTGTGGTGGAACATCACCGGTTCCTCGGGCACTGGTTGGAGCGCCGAGCATGACAACAACGGGACGTACTGGGTCGTACCAGTTCCATAAGACCGCGCAGAGAAGGGCAACCATTTCATGACCATTGTACCGATTGTCGAGCCTAAAATTGGGCAGCGCATTGCGCAAATTTTGTTTATTACCCAGAGTTTGGGGTCTGCTGCGCTCATTTCGAACGCGACGGTCAATCCCATCATCGGCTCAAAACTCGGCGGCAGTGATATATTGGCGGGTGTCCCAGGCACATTGTTGCTGATGGGTGCTGCGATTGCGTCGTATCCAGCGGGTATTTTGATGCAGCGCATTGGTCGGCGACCCGGATTGGCGCTGGGATTCTTCCTCGGCGCATTTGGTATGGCAGTAAGCGGCTACGCGATTGTCAGTGGGTCGTTTCCGATCTTTTTGTTGGGGCTGTTCCTCATTGGTGGCGCGCGTGGCGCCGTCGACCAGAGTCGATACGCCGCTGCAGACGCCAACCTGCCGGAGAACCGGGCACGCGCCATTAGTACCGTCGTCTTTGCCGGCACGGTCGGTGCGATTGGAGGTCCATTGTTGGTCGCTCCGTTGGGGAATCTGGTACACAGTTTGTTTGGCTTTGATGTGCTGGCTGGTCCGATGATTGGGGGCGCGGTGTTGTTTGCCATCTCGGGTGTGTTGATCAGCGGGTTGCTCCGCCCCGACCCACGTGACATCGGCAAAATCATCTCGGATGCCCTCAAAAAAGAAGACGACGCACCCATCGCTGCTGCCCGTGACCTCAAGGTGATTGCCCGCCTCCACGGCGTCCAATTGGCAGCGTTGTCGATGCTCATCGGTCAGGCCATGATGGTGCTGGTGATGACCGTGACGTCGTTGCACATGAAGAATCACAATCACAATTTGGCCGACATATCGTTGGTCATCATGGCACACACGCTGGGTATGTATGGGCTGTCGTTCTTGACGGGGACCATTGCCGACCGATTCGGACGGAACGTGGTCGTCGCCTGTGGCGCCGTTATTCTGATCCTGGGCTGTGTGGTCGCACCATTATCGACCGATGTCCTGCCACTGGCCGTAGGGTTGTTCCTCGTCGGTGTCGGTTGGAACATGTGTTACATCGGCGGCTCGTCGTTGTTGGCCGATAATTTGGCTCCCAACGAACGGGGTCGCTACCAGGGTGCCGTCGAATTGACGGTCAATATTGCATCGGCAGCCGGGAGTCTGAGTTCGGGCTTTATTATGGCAGGATTGGGCTTCTCGACGCTGTGTGTCATCGCCAGTGTGCTGACCTGTGCGCCACTGCTGATGTTGATGTTCCGCCGCCTCAGTCTGCGCAACGTCGCGGCGTTCGAGTAACTCCATGCGTCGCCGCCTGGCCGTCATGATATGGAGTTTGGTAGTGGCATCCTGCGGCCTGTGGCTGCCGGATGCCGTTCCTTTACGTGCAGTGACAGAGCTCGCCGACGCCGATACGGTCCGTATCGCAGCAGTCTATGTCGCCGACGAGCAAGCCCCTTACCTGACCGAATGGGTCATCGGCAACCCTGACACCCCCGTCCAAACGGCGCCGCTCCACATCCCCATAACCATGCCCGCCGTGGTGGCAGCGTCGTTGCCACTGCGCGTCGAAGTAGGGCTACGCTACCTGCCCATGGTACTCACCGCGACAGTGACACATCGTGGCGGTGTGGTAACGTTGACCGATGTGCGCGACGTCGACTACAGCATCCGTGAACAAACCGTCGCCCACAACGACACCAACCGGCTTATCCGCGTCATCGGCCATCTGAGCAGTCCCGCTCCAGCAGCACTGCTCGCGGACCGCAGTGACCCGCGGATTACGATTGGATTCTCGCCGCCGTGGTTGGCGGGCACAGCGCCGATACGCCTGCGCGACGGTGCGGCAGTGCTGATCGAAGGGGTCCACTCCGGTGATGTCCTGCTGCCGTTAGTGATTGCGCCCGTCATCGATGAATGATGGGAAATATTCAGTTATTTGTATAGAAAAAAGCCCCCGTGCAGTGCACGAGGGGCTTTGCGGTGGATGGGTCACAATCAGATGATGGCTTTTTCGCTGTCGCGATCAAACACGTGCATCTTGGACATGTCGACGACCAAGTTGATACCGTTGCCGATGGCGGCACTGGTACGTGGGTCGAGACGGCTGACCATTTCTTTGCCGCCGTTTTCGACGAAGGCATAGACTTCGGAGCCGAGGGGCTCACGCACGGTGACCTGTGCAGTCAACGTGGCGACTTCTTCTACGCCACGGGGGACGTAGTTTGCGTCGTGCAAGTTCTCTGGGCGGATGCCGAAGTAGACCTGCTTGCCGATAAACGGCTCGAGTTGTGGTGCTTTGTCAGCAGGGACGGGCAAGCTGAACGGACCAGCATCGACGATGAGACCGCCGTCGCCACGACCAACTTTGGCGTCGAAGAAGTTCATCGATGGTGAACCGATGAAGCCAGCGACGAACATGTTGGATGGGTTGTCGTACAGGTTCTGGGGGGTGTCGAGTTGCTGCAACACGCCGTCCTTCATGACGGCGATGCGCGTGCCCATGGTCATGGCTTCGGTCTGGTCATGGGTGACGTAGATGAAGGTGGTCTTGAGGCGCTGATGCAGCTTCGAGATTTCGGCACGGGTCTGGACGCGCAATTTGGCGTCGAGATTGGACAGCGGCTCGTCCATCAAGAAGACGGCTGGATTACGCACAATGGCGCGACCCAATGCGACACGTTGGCGCTGCCCACCCGAGAGTGCCTTGGGCTTGCGGTCGAGCAAATGCCCGATGGCCAGCATTTCGGCAGACTCTTTGACGCGGCGGTCGATTTCGTCTTTGGGAGTTTTGCGCAGTTTGAGGCCGAACGCCATGTTGTCATAGACCGACATGTGTGGGTACAAGGCGTAGGATTGGAACACCATGGCGATGTCACGGTCCTTCGGAGGCATATCGGTGACATCGCGGTCGCCGATGTAGATGTGGCCGTCAGTGATTTCTTCGAGGCCGGCCAAACAGCGCAAGGCAGTGGTTTTGCCGCAGCCGGACGGGCCGACTAGGACCAAGAATTCCTGATCGCCGATTTCGATATTGAGGTCTTTGAGTGCCGTAAAATCGCCGAAGCGCTTCCATACGTGATCGAACTTAATACCGGCCATGTGGTGCCTCCATTTGTCAGCGAATCGTATCTATACATCACATTCGTCATCCGAATGCATCTGCATCAGTGTGGGTGACCCGTGCTCGCACGCACCATCAGATGGGGCGGCAAGACAATCTGGGTCTGGGCTGGCAGCTGGTGTTTGACTACTGCCTCGAGCAGGGTAATCGCCGCGACGCCCATATCGTAGCGTGGTTGCCGCACCGTCGTCAGTGGTGGTTGCAGATATGCCGCAGGCGGCAAATCGTCGAACCCGATGACCGAGACGTCGTGACCCACCTTTAAACCCGCGTCGCGGATGGCTCGCATTGCACCGTACGCGAGTTCGTCGCTGGCCGCGATAACCGCGGTGACGCGTTCGTCGAGTCCGAGCAACTCCGCCATGGCAGCTTCGCCGTCTGCTTCGCGTCGACCACCGGCCAACACGCCGCCTTCTGGGACAGACAACCCATTGTGCGCCAATGCATCCATGTAACTGTCGACATACCAGTCGCTACTCACCAATTCGGGATCTGGCGCGATGAGCCCAATTGCCCGATGACCGAGTCGCGCCAAATGCTGCACTGCCTGCGTCATCCCCAAGGCGACATCGTGGGTAACCCAGACTTCGCCGACCTGACCGATACAGACATGCGCAATCCCTGCAGCCACGAGTGCATCGAGCCGTGCGTCGTCGTGTTCGGGGTCAAAGAGCACCACCCCGTCCACCTGCCCACTGCGCGCCACCTGCACACACCCCTTGGCGGGATCATCGGTGCGTGGGATCAACAACAGTGACAATCCACGTTGAGAAGCCGCGTCTGCCATGCCTGCCAAAATCTCGGCAGCGGCCGGATCGGCCAATCGGTCGTAGCCACGGGCAATCGAAACGCCCAACGTGTGACTGCGGCCGCGCATCGCCCGGGCTGCATGCCGCGGTTGATACTGCAACGCTGCGACTGACTCCCATACCCGCCGCTGTGTGTCGGCTGGGATAGATCCCTGGCCGTTCAACACATACGACACGGTCGCGGTCGATACCCCGGCGTGTGCGGCAACGTCTTTGATGGTCACCATGGCGCCTCGGGGTGCGGGTATTGGAAGGAAGTTAATCGATTAACCGATTATAGCGAAGCGAATCGTGCATGTCAATAGGTAACCCAAAAAGCATCTATAATAGCCACATCCAACCAAAGGAGTACCACATGAGCACCATCATCGATTTGCGGAGTGATACCGTCACGCATCCGTCCCCCGCCATGCGCCAAGCAATGTTCGACGCCCCGTTGGGCGACGATGTCTACGGCGACGATCCAACCGTCAATGCCCTCGAAAAACTGGCTGCCGCCAAAGTAGGCAAAGAAGCCGCACTGTTTGTGTCGAGCGGTACGATGGGCAACTTGTGCGGCGTGCTGGCTCACTGTGGCCGCGGCGACGAGATCCTGGTCGGCGACAAATGCCATATCTACAACCACGAAGCCGGCGGCGCATCGGTGCTCGGTGGCGTTGCATATCATCCGCTCCACAATACAAACATGGGCGAGATTCCCCTCGACGCCTTGGCCGGTGCGGTCCGCGACCCAGATAATCTGCACGCGGCGTTGACGCGGCTCATCTGCCTCGAGAATACGCATGGCGGCGTGGGCGGCATCGTTATCCAGCCCAGCTACATGGCCCAGGTCAAGGCATTTGCAGGCACAGCCGGGCTCAAGGTCCACCTCGACGGTGCGCGCTTGTTCAACGCAGCGGTGGCATTGCATCTCGATGTGCGTGAAATTACCAAACACGTAGACACCGTGCAGTTTTGTTTGTCGAAAGGGTTGTCGGCACCCGTCGGTTCCATTTTGGCCGGTGACGCAGCGTTCATCAGTAAAGCCCGCCGCTTGCGCAAGATGGTCGGTGGCGCGATGCGCCAAGCCGGCGTGATTGCGGCAGCAGGCATCGTGGCGTTGAACGAGATGGTCGACCGCTTGGCCGAGGACCATCAGCATGCGAAAATCCTGGCCGCTGGATTGAATACCATCAACGGTATTAGCTGTGATGTGGCCCGCACCGAAACCGATATGGTCATATTCACCATCACCGACGGCCGTGACATGAAGCAATTCATGCAAAAGATGACTGCTGCCGGTGTGCTCGTCGGGAGCTTTGGTGGCAACAGCGTCCGCGCCGTGACCCACTATGGTATCGACGGCAATCACATCGAACAAACCCTCGAAATCGTTCGTAAGACAATGATGAGTTCGTAACGCGTACACAGTCGTCTGTGCAGTGTTAAAGTTTCAGCATTCGACCGACAATCCATAAACTGATAACTGATAACTGATAACTGATAACTGATAACTGATAACTGATAACTGATAACTGATAACTGATAACTGATAACTGATAACTGATAACTGATAAC
>CANJHS010000069.1 GCA_947474225.1 Roseiflexaceae bacterium
GGTATTCGCCATTCAGCGTCGTAATCCATGGCACCGAGGGCTCGTTGCTCTATGACCAGTGCGGCATCGGCGAAATGATTGATGAACGCCGAGACGCGGCGGCTGGCAATCCTCACGATCCGGCGACACGGCTCTTTGGCATGCATCGCGTCTTGCGGGTGCGCAGCACGACGCTCGATGATGCGAAAACCGAGTGGATGCAACACACCATCCCCGAGCAGAGCGACCCACCAACCGCCTATAGCCAATGGGTCCGGCATATTGCAGAAAAAACTGCACCCAGCGAAAACACCCAATTGGCGACGGACTTAACCGCCATTGTGGAGGCAGCCAATCTGAGTGCCCAGGAAGACCGTGGCGTCCGACTCGATAGCCTTGCGCATCATGTATGAAAGAAATCAGAAATCAGAAATCAGTGATCAGTGATCAGTGATCAGTGATCAGTTCAGGACAAATAGTCATGCGCTAGGCGACTGAGATATGCTGCACCGATGGGCAAGATGGCATCGTTGAAATCGTAACTGGCGTTATGAAGTGGCGTTGCAAATTGCCCCGTATCACCATTGCCGATGAAAATGAAGTTACCGGGCACAGTGGCGAGGAATGCACCGAAGTCCTCTGAACCAAGCAGTGGTGCGGTGTTGTCAGCGACGCGGTCGGGACCGACCACTGCCTGGGCGGCACGGACCGCAGCAACGACGCCGGCAGGCGGATTGATGGTCGGCGAAAACTCATGCGTATAGCTCACCACACAGGTCGCTCCGTGGGCAACACAAATACCTGCGCACAATTCACGCATGCGCCGTTCGAGGGTCGCTTGGACGTGGGGCGCATAACTGCGCGTGTCGCCTTTTATGGTCACGTGGCTGGGGATGGCGTTGCGAATCCCGTCGGTGATGAATTCGGTGCACGAGACGACCGCAGCGTCACTCGGGTCAATGCTCCGCGCCACAATGGTCTGGAGTGCCACCACAATGTGCGCCCCGATGACGAGCGGGTCGATTGTCATATGCGGCCGAGCCGCATGCCCACCGATACCGGTAATGTCAATGACGAAGTTATCTTCGCTGGCCATGATGCCACCGGCGCGCGTGGCAAAATCACCAGCCGGCAGTCCCGGCATATTGTGCATGCCGTAGATGCAGTCGACGGGGAATCGCGTAAGCACTCCGTCGGCGATCATCGCATGGGCGCCGTGGCCGTGTTCCTCGTCGGGTTGGAAGAAGAATCGTACGGTACCTGACCAGCGGTCGTCTGTCGCGAGCTCCGCTGCTGCACCCAAGAGCATGGCCATATGACCGTCGTGGCCACAGGCGTGCATGCGACCGGGGGTGCGAGAGCCATACGGCCGAGTGACTGCCTCGCTAATCAGCAATCCATCGAGCTCCGCACGAAAGCCGATGGACTTACTGCTGCTGCCTTGCCTTTTGCTGGCGACCACGCCGGTGCCGCCGATGCCGGTGGTAACCTGATACCCGAGTTCGCTACAGACTGCAGCGATGTACGCGGCGGTGTGATGTTCTTGGAAGTCAGTCTCGGGGATTTGATGCAAATCATGGCGCCAGGTAATCATCTTTGCGTGGAAGTCAATCATTGCGTTACTCCTCCCGACCCATTGCGATGCTGCCAGGTGGCTTGCTGGGCCACAACGGTGCCGGCATCGACCGCTGTGAGTTCGCGATAGACCGAAGGTGCGGTCGCCCCTTCGGTATTTATCACCAGGATGCGCGATTGTGCGTTTAGCCCACACGCTGTACGCAGGTCTGGTGCATTACAGAGGCTGATCAACCCGGCCAGGCCGGCTATGCCGGATTCACCGCCGACGATGGGAATGTCGCCATACGGTGGGCTGGCGATAACACGCATGGTTTTTACCGCTGCTTCATCTGGGATGATCACAAAATCATCGACACATGGTTGCAAGAATTGCCAGGCCAATGGTGACGTCTCGCCACAGGCAAGCCCTGCCATGACCGAGTCGACACTGCCGGTGGCAGTCGCTGGCCGACCGAGCATGGCACTCTGATAGAGACAATCTGCTTCGGCGGGTTCGACAACCACAATCCGCGGGCGGTGGATTCCAAAATATTCCCAGATTGTACTCGCGACCCCCGCGGCAAAGCCGCCCACACCGCCCTGCAAAAAGACATGGGTATAGGGTGAGCTGGTTTGGGTTGCCTCAGTCTGTTCAAAAATTTCCGCTGCGATTGTACTGTAGCCTTGCATCACATCGCGGGGAATATCTGTGTAGCCAGGATACGACGTATCAGAGACGACATGCCAGCCCTGTGCCGCCGCAAGCTCGGCAGCGTGGACGACAGATTCGTCGTAGTTCCCGCTGATGCGGATAATCTCTGCGCCATACACTGCAATGGCATCGGCGCGCTCGGCCGAGACATTGGCGTGGATCACGATGACGCAACGACACCCAACCGAATGCGCTGCAGCAGCAAGCGCCCTGCCATGATTCCCGTCGGTTGCAGATATCACAGTGAAGCCAAGGAGCTGCGCACGGTATGCACCGCGGAGCAATGCCGCGACCTCGTACCCTGCATCGGGCCATAGCCGCAGAATGAGGCGTACCAGTGCGATGGGCGCACCGAGTGCTTTGAAGCTCGCCAGGGGCGAACGCACTGACTCGTCTTTGATGGCTATGGCACCGACACCGATTGCCTTGGCGAGTCCAGGCAAGGCATAGAGTGGCGTTGGTTGGGCCGAAAGATACTCCCATGATGCAAGCATCTGACGACTCCGCTGTGCCTCGGCGAAAGACATGATGGCACGGAGTGCGTCAGGGTACGGTGTATGGGCAGCTCTTGGATTGGCATAGTGCATCGATGCATCCTCTCGGTAATCTACATACCAATGTGTCGCGCGACGACGTCGCACAAGACACGCAAACCGGCGTCGAGCTGGGCTGGTGCGGTGTATTCGGCAGGATTGTGGCTGATGCCATCCTGGCTGGGCACAAAAATCATCGCACTCGGTGTAATCCGGGCCATCATCTGGGCATCGTGCCCGGCACCCGACACTATAGGGACACTCGTCACCCCGTGATCCGCTGCTACCTGGCGAATCGTTTCGACGAGTGTCGCGTCGAAAACTACGGGCGCAAACCGTGCGAGTGACTCGCAGTCGTATTGGACGCCTTCGGCATGACAAAACGAATCGAGCAACGCACGGAGCTCGGCTTCGGCACGCTGCAGTTGCGCTTCGTCGGGGTCACGGAGGTCGACCGTGAACGTTACGCTGTGCGGTATCACGTTGATGGCATCGGGTGCCAGCGCCAACGTACCGACCGTTGCCAAAGTGGCGTGGCTTGCCTGCACAAACAAACGCAGTGCAGCGATGACTTGGGCTGCCACCACCATTGGGTCGTGCCGGAGCCGCATCGGTGTCGTGCCGGCGTGATTGGCAACGCCGCGTATGGTGATGCGCTGCCACGAAATGCCCTGCAGCGTGTGCACGGCACCAATGGCTACGCCCGTTGCTGCCAGGATTGGCCCCTGCTCGATATGCAATTCGAGGTAGGCGTGAACGGGTATTTCACCTGGCTGCTCGGATCCGTTATAGCCGATATGGGCGAGTTCGCTGCCATAGATGGCACCATCGGTTGCACGGATTGCGTGTACGTCAGCAACAGAAATTCCTCCAGCCACGGCAAGCGAACCGAGCATATCTGGCTGGAAGCGGACTCCTTCTTCATTGCTGAATGCCACTACTCCTATCGGTCGTTGCGGCGTTCTCCCCGCAGCGCGTATTGCGCGGAGGATGGCTACGCCAGCGAGGACGCCATAACAGCCATCGTACGCGCCGGCCTCGATGACCGTGTCGATATGCGATCCCATTAGCATGACCGGCAACTGCGCGTCTGCAGGAGCAGGTTCGAGGATGCCGTAGATGTTGCCCACGCTGTCTATCCGGATGGTGAGATCGAGTTCGCGCAGCCAGTCGACAAGTTGGTCGCGGGCCTGTCTATCTGCATCAGTCAACGCCAAGCGTGTGCGACCGGGAGTGACGGGGCCAGTCCCGATTGCCGCCAATGTGGCAATCTGGGTATGGAGGATGGTGTAATCCAGGAATGCGCTGAGGGGCATCGATAACTCCCGTCGTTTTGTGCTGTGCGTAGTGAAGGTGCGGACACGGGTCCGCACCAAGGGGTAGAACGTATGTCGTCAACACCCGAGCACTTATCTGACCGGCACGGTGAATTGCGCAGGAAGGCGCGTCAACCCCCGCAACTCGATACTCGGGCGCCATTCGAGTGGCGCAACCGGGTCGCTGAGTCGGAGGGTTGGGAGTCGCTCGAGTAGGACGCGCAAGGCGACTGCTCCTTCGAGGCGCGCCAAGGGCGCTCCCAGACAGAAGTGGATACCGTGGCTGAAAGCGAGATGTTTGGATTCGGCCTGATTGAGTTGGTACGAATCGGGGTCTGCAAAGAGCGCACCGTCATGGTTGGCCGACCCGATAAGGAGTTGGATGTGCGCGCCGCGGGGGATGGCGACATCGGCGATGACGAGTGGTTCGGCGGCGTACCGGTTTACCAGTTGCACCGGACTGCACAGACGCAAAAGTTCTTCGACGGCAGCGGGGATAGCCTCGGGATGAGCGATAAGATGGTCGCATTGGTCTGGTAGTTGGAGGAGCGTTGCAAGACCGTTACCGATAAGGTTGACAGTTGTTTCGTGACCCGCAATGAGTAATAAAATCGCCGTGCTGACGAGTTCCGTCGGAGAAAGCCGGTCTTCTCCGAGGTGCGCTTGGATGAGTTGGCTCAGCAAGTCGGTACCCAGTACCTTTTGCCGGCGCCGGATGTGCCCACGCATGTACATACTCAATTGGATGATATCGCGATTGAGAACAGTGACACCACTACTAATGACCCCCGCGTTTATGAGGTTGCTCGACCAGGTATGAAAGCGGTGATGATCGGTGGCGGGAATGCCAAGCATGTCTGTGATGACCGTCAATGGCAACGGCAGGGCGTAATCGCGGATGAGATCAATAGTGCCAGTTGCAGCAACTGCATCAATCAGTCGATGGGCAATCTGCTCGATGTGTGGTTCCCATGCGGCAATGGTGCGCGGCGCAAATGCATCGCTGGCGAGACGCCGGAGGCGCGTATGGTCTGGTGGATCAGCTTTGAGCATGTTGGAACCGACGATGGGACGCAGAAACAGTCGTTGGAAAAGTGTGGGTGTACGCGTGTTATAGATATTCTTTTTGAGGCGTGCATCACGCAGACAGTCGAAGATTTCGGCAGCACGGCTGACGAGATAGACGGCCGAGCCATCCGCACGGGTGCTCAAGGTGACGGGGGAATGTTCGCGCAGGCCTGCGTATATGGCATAGGGATTGGCACGGAAGGATTGAGTGCTTGTGATTGACGGTTGCATGAACGCTCCGTAAGTACACGGAAAGACTCTCTGCATGATAACGGAATTTTGCGTGGATGTATGGCGCGGAGTGCAGGTTGGAGTACGGGGAATAGGGAGAAAAATGCTGCGCTGGTGCTTTCCGACACCCCAACGCACACACTGCATTATCCGGTAGCACATACCCGTCGTGCCGGACGACCAGGTGGACCGGACGGCGAAGCTTTCCCATGCATCATCAAAAAAGCGGTACGATGGGGCAAACACAAAGAAGTGAGGTGAACAATGGGTCGTGCATTACGCGTCGTCCAAGTGGGTTGTGGTGGTAGGGCACAGGCGCATCTGGCAGCGATGCACGCGAGCGGGGTGGTCGACATTGTAGCGATTTGTGATTTGGACAAGCAAAAACTCAATCAGACTGCGAATCGCTTCGGCATTGCGCACCGATACACCGACATGGCGGATGCCATACGCACACATACTCCGGAGTTAGTGGACATCGTGACGCCCGCACACATCCGATTGGGGATTGTCGAAGCCGCGGTGCAGGCAGGGGCAGCAGCGATTCTGATAGAAAAACCGATGGCGCTGTCAGCGACAGAAAGTGCCGCTTTAACGACACTGGGTGAGAAGCGCTTGATAGCGGTGAATACGCAATATCGCTGGATGTCGCATTGGCAAGAAGTCTGGAAGGTGCTCCGGGCCAAAAAATTGGGCACGGTGCGGGCCATACGGGTGAGCATTGGCGTAAATTTGCTCGAACAGGGTCCACACGTCCTCGACCTGGCAATGAACGCAGCCGAGTTATGCGGATGGGGTGCACCAGAGTGGGTACTGGCGCAGTGTGAGGGGCAAGAATTTTTTGGGACGATGTCTGTCCCCGCCGATACGAGTGCGGTCGTTGGCTACGGCGATAATCGCCTGTGGCTGAATGCGGGATCATCTGCTCCTCCCGTACCGGGAGAATCGGTCATTTGGTACCAGCAGCAAGTCGAAATCATTGGCGAACGCGGTCGCATCTGGGTATCGCTCAACCAGGGATGGACGTTGTGGCTCAATGGGCGCATTCGACAGGGGACAACGGGGTGGCCGGCCGATGATGATGTGGCACAGAAAGCGTTGTTTGTTGATATTCGGCGTGCCCTCCGTGCCAAAAACGAAGGCTGGCGGACCTTTGCCACCAGTGTGTCGGTGGCTGCTCGGCGCCAAGCAGTGATGGATGGGTGTGTGGCTTCTGCTGCGTTGGGAAAGCGGGTCAGCCTCTGAGCGAACAACCTACAGCCAATCTCAATCACCAAGAGCATGCGAAAAATGAGAAACCCTATTTGACGGTTGGATAAATAAAGCAATAATCGGTCATATGAACAAGTCCCCAAACTTGAAAATGACTCCTCGCTGCACGAGGAGTCATCTATTCATCAAAACGTTGGACACGAAAATTCAGCAATCAATACACACATTCGGCGATATTTAAAGCATTTCGCCCGCACTCCGATGTTGGCTTTGATGCACAAAATCCACCATAAACACCGTAGCATTTGCAAATATAAATTGCAAAGGCTCCTAGGCATTACCCGCTTCCGCCAACTCTTCGAGCAACTCTTTTAATTTGCGTTCCGAAAGTAACGTATCACCCAACTCTGCAGCAGGTGTCACTCCCTCCAGCTCGAGGTAATCGCGGATGTGATCGGCATGCCGTGCCAACAATGCCGGCGACAAAATTTCACTCAAACGGACATTCATGAACTCCCCCTTGTACGTTCTTTCTCGCGCTCCTGCTATTGTAATAGACCATGGTGGCTGCGTGCTATACTCGCATCTATGAGCACACCCAGCGCCCGCATTTACCTCTGCCATGGTCCCTTTTGTCATGGTGAATCGCTCCGCCACACCCTTGAACACGCCATTGCGCAAGCCGGACTCGCCGACACCTGCGAGGTCCGACCGAGTGGCTGTCAGAGTCGCTGCGACGATGGACCGAACCTGACGATATGGCCTGGTCCATTCCGCTATTGCCATCTGACCCACGCCACTATCCGCACCATTGTGAACCACCATCTCGGCGAACAGCAGATTGTCGCAGAGTACTTACATCCCACATCATTGCAGGCATTCCCTGACAGTGAATAGTCCCCTATGGTACAATCACCGTGATATTCATTGAATAAGCATGCGAGCACACATGGCACTCTTTTCGCGCAATGCACTGACCGAGGCACGCATCCTCGACGCCCTTCGCACCGTCCAAGAGCCCGAACTCGGTGGCGACCTCGTCTCGCGTAAGATGATCAAAAACATCGTCATAACTGGCGACAACGTCAGCTTTGCGGTTGAACTCACCACACCCGCGTGCCCACTCAAGCACGAAATCCGCACCTCCTGCGAAGACGCCGTCCATACCCTTGCTGGCGTTGCCCGCGAACATATCACCATCGAATTCACCGCCCAAGTACGTACCCATGGCGGTACGCTCGACAAAGCAGCCATCCCCGGCGTGAGCCATGTCATCGCGGTTTCTGCAGGCAAAGGCGGCGTCGGTAAATCTACCGTGGCTGTCAATCTTGCCACTGCGTTGGCCGCCGAAGGCGCACGTGTCGGCATCCTCGATGCAGATATCTATGGTCCATCGCTCCCGTTGATGATGGGGGTAACTGGTCAACCCGAAGCCGAAACAGGGCCAGATGGCCAACCCCGCATGCAACCATTGTTGGCCCATGGCATCAAAGTCATGTCCGTCGGCTTTTTAGTGGACGACAGCCAGCCCGTCATTTGGCGCGGCCCGATGGTTTCACAACTCCTCCGTCAATTCCTTTACCAAGTCGAATGGGCCCCACTCGACTACCTCATCATCGATATGCCTCCAGGGACCGGCGATGTGGCACTCACGCTGGCACAGTCGCTCCAGAATGTCGGATTGACCGGCGCGGTGACGGTCACGACGCCGCAACAAGTGGCAGCCATTGACGTGATCAAAAGCATGGAGATGTTCCGCAAAGTAAACGTCCCATTGCTGGGTATCATCGAAAACATGGCCTACTTCATCGCCCCTGACACCGGAACCCGCTACGACATCTTTGGCTCCGGTGCCGCCAAAGGCCTCGCCGAACGGCTCGGTGTGCCACTCCTCGGCCAAATTCCGCTGGGCATGAGTATCCGCGCCGGCGGGGACGAAGGTCGGCCAGCAGTATTGAGCGACAATGTCGACGCCTACGCCAGTGTGTTCAAGAGCATTGCACAGCAGTTGGCAGCACGCGTCAGTGTATTGGAACACGTCTAGACTCACACCAAGCGCATTCTTTACTGCAGAGTCTGCGCCATCCGCGTGGTAGCGATTTTTCTGCATATCGAGAACATCATGCACAACGAAGAATCACGCCTCCAACCCATCACGTTCGTCGATCCGATGGCTATTGAGCGTCCCACCTATGACGCATCGGTGCCAGCACTCGACAGCTACAACCGACGCATCGACTACTTGCGCATTTCGTTGACCGATCGCTGTAATCTGCGCTGCGTCTATTGCATGCCCGAGGTCGGGATGCAGTTCATGCCCAAAGACGAACTCCTCAGCAATGACGAGTTGTTGCGGGTCGTACACGCCTGCGCGCAAGTGGGCTTTCGCAAAATCCGGCTGACCGGCGGCGAACCGACCTTGCGCCGTGATCTTGTTTCGTTAGTGGCTGCCATCAAAGCAGTACCGGGCATTGAGCACATCGCCATGACCACCAATGCAGTCAAACTTGCCCCCATTGCACACGAACTCAAGGCAGCAGGACTCGATCGCGTCAACATCAGCATCGATTCGCTCGATCCACAGCGTTTTAGCCAGATGACGCGAGGCGCGAAGTTCGCCGATGTCTGGGCGGGTATCCTGGCTGCCGAAGCCGCCGGCCTGACCCCCATGAAACTCAACATGGTGGTTGTCCGCGGCCTCAATGACCACGACGTCATCGATGTGGCAGCGCTGACGCTGACGCACGACTGGGATATCCGCTTTATCGAAGTGATGCCGCTCAGCGGAGTGGCCGATGTCGCCAATGATGGTGTGGTGGCGAGTGCAGAACTCATCGGTCGCATCGAGAGTGAATTCGGCCCAATTAGCGATCTCGGCATGCACGACGCCGACCCCGCCCATCGCTATCGTATTAACGGTGCACGCGGTCATTTGGGCTTCATCAGTTCTATCAGCGAGCCATTTTGTAGTACCTGCAATCGTATGCGCCTGACTGCGGACGGTCGACTGCATCTCTGTTTGCTCCGAGACAACGAAGTGGATTTGCGCGGTGCATTACGTTCCGGCTGCGACGATGCCGAGCTGATGCAAATCATTCGTCATGCGGTGTACCTCAAGCCGTGGGGCCATGGTCTGCCAGACGGCGTCTTGCCGACGTTGCGTGGAATGAGCACGTTGGGCGGATAGCGCAGCTATCAGCTATCAGCTATCAGCTATCAGCTATCAGGTATCAGGTATCAGGTATCAGGTATCAGGTATCAGTTCTGAGTTCTTCCTCAATCAGACCGGAGGTTTTCATGACCGCCAACATCAAATTTGCAACCGATCTGGTGACGTTCTATGCCCCCGAGTATTGGGGTGGCAGCGGCGACATGAGCGACCTCGAAGGCGTACTCACACATAATGGATGGACGCCGGAGCGCTTTTGGGAACGTATTTTTGCGGATGTCAAGGCTTCTGGTCTCGATGGCTTCGAAATAACATTCCCCCCAGGGAATTGGCATAGTGCCGTCGAAGCCTTCGGTTCTGCGAGTGGATTTGCTGAAGCGTTGCGGCACCACAAACTCGAACTCTGTAGCGGCTACATGTCCAACCGCATCCCAGGAACGACCCGCTATGCCAACATTGCCGATACCGCGGACCATGCAGTTCTCGCCGAGTTGGCCGATCAGTATGCGGAATTTTTGGCTACCTGCGCGAGCGACATCATGGTCGTCTCGCTACCATTACGCACCAGTCTGCTTGCCGATCAACCGGTATTCGTCGATAGTCGTATCGCCCAAACCATTGCTGATGCGCTCAACCAAATGGGCTATCAGGCGCGCCGCCGCGGGGTCAAGTTGGCGTTGCATCCTGAGGCGTTCAGCATGTTCCGCAATAGCCGCGACGTCGATTTATTTATGCTTGCAACCGACCCAAGTTATGTCCACTTGTGCCCAGACACCGCCCAATTCGTCGTAGCCGGCTCAAACCCCATCGATATTGTGGCACGGCATCGCGACCGCGTTATTTTGACGCACTGGAAGGACGCCACTGGTCCTGCACCGCTCGACACTCACATCGACGAATCCATCTACGATTCGCAGGTGCAGTGGTTTGCGGCCGTAGGCCAAGGCGTGGTCGATTGGCCGGCATGGACGCGTCTACTGCGCGATATCAACTATCGCGGCTGGGCAGTCTTTGAGCTCGACGCAGCCCGCAATCCTGTTGCCGATCTCCAACA
>CANJHS010000070.1 GCA_947474225.1 Roseiflexaceae bacterium
ATTATTATTGGTTCGTTGGTTGCGTTTGTCGCGAGCATCGCGACGTGGTTCATCGTGGTGGCGATCATTGACGCAATAGATGCACCGTTGTTAGACATCCAGGCAGCGACCGGCTTGTTGGCCATCGTCGTGTTGCTGGTAATTATGAACTGGTTCCTCCACAACATCTACTGGACCGGCTGGATTGGTATGCACAATCAAAAGAAGCGCGAAATCATGGCAGGCGGTGCCACGGGTGTGACTGCGGCGCTCGGATTGATGCTGTTGGGCTTTAGTGCGGTCTACCGTGAGGGATTCGAGATCGTCTTGTTCCTCCAGAACGTCCGACTGGCAGTCGGGATGCAGACGGTCACCTCAGGTGTCCTCATCGGACTGATCTTTACCGGCATCGTTGGTGCGCTGACATTCGCGACGCAGTATAAGCTACCGTACAAACGATTGTTGATTGTGACCGGCTTGTTGTTGGCCATGGTGTTGGTGGTAATGGTCGGCGAGCAGGTACAAGAAATGCAACAGGCTGCTTGGATTGGTACGACGGCGGTAGCGCTGCCGATACCAGGGTGGATGGGGATGTGGTTTGCGGTGTTCCCCAATGTCGAGGGCTTGGTTGCACAGGCTGCAGCCCTGACCTTTGTAGTGGGCTCGTACTTCGTCGCGCGCTATGTCAAAGTGTGGCGGTTACAGCCTGCGGTGGCATAGCAATCCGCTATCAAAGCTGGCGCTGCTGCAGCAGCGCCAGTCCAAACTCGGTTTGACAACAGACTTTTTGCGTCGTATACTGCAAAAAGAGTTTGGGGGTGTAGCTCAGCTGGTAGAGCGCGACAATCGCACTGTCGAGGCCAGGAGTTCGAGCCTCCTCACCTCCACCAAGTTCATAATGTTTGGGGCAATAGCTCAGTTGGTAGAGCGCAACGCTGGCAGTGTTGAGGTCTGGGGTTCGACCCCCCATTGCTCCACCAGTCAATCACCGCAATCATATGATTGCGGTGATACTCTTTTGTGTGCCCAAAAGTGTGCGATATACCCTATCATAGGGGTATGAATTGTCGGAGAAAGGCACCATATGCACCCCAATCGTGAATGGCAGGCCAAGCGGGCGCGAATCGCTCAATTGATGCGTGACCAGGAATTATCTGGACTCCTGGTGACTCGGAGCGCGAATGTAAGTTGGCTGAGTTGTGGTGGCCAAGCACATGTCGGGCTCAATAGCGAGAGCGCAGTGGCCACCATCCTGTGTACTCCTGAGCGAGATTATCTGGTTGCCAGCGGCATCGAAATGCCACGGATGCTGGCCGAAGAAATGACCGACCTGCCGCTGACGCCACATTCGTTCCCGTGGTTCGAGCCGCACCAACGCGACGCCTGGATTGATGAGGTATGCGGCGCTGGCACATGGGCCAGCGATATGCCCGGGGCACGGTCGCAGGCGGCGGCGTTGACTGACCTTCGCGTCACCCTCGAGGCCGAAGAAATAGAACGCTACCGTGCATTGGGAGCGGCGACCGGCCGAGCGGTCGAAGCGGTCACCCGTGCAATCCGCCCAGGCATGCGCGAGTTCGAAGTCGCCGGGTTGTTGTCGGCACACATTTATGCCATGGGTGCCGCTCCGGTTGTGACCTTGGTGGCAGCAGATGAGCGCCTGCGCCAGTTCCGCCACCCCATCCCGACCGATAACCGCGTCAGCAAGATCGCCATGGTGGTGGTCTGCGCACGCAAACACGGGCTGATTGTGTCGGCCACACGGCTCGTGTCGTTCGGTGCGCTCGATGCAATCACGGCCCAGCGCGCCGCAGATTGCGCTGCAGTCGATGCAGCAGCCTGGCATGCGAGTGTGCCTGGGCAGACGTTGGGGAGTGCATTCCAGGCGATTATCGCGGCGTATCACGCGCGTGGCCACCTGAACGAATGGCACAAACACCATCAGGGTGGCGTGACCGGCTACGAAAACCGTGAAATACAGGCTCGGCCCGACAGCACTCATATCATTGGGGTCAACCAGGCGTTTGCATGGAATCCGAGTATCACCGGCACCAAGTCCGAAGACACCATGATTGTCACCGCGAACGGTCCCGAATCCGTGTCAACCACTGGGGATTGGCCGATGCAACAGATTGTCATCGGAGGGCATACATATGAGCGGCCAGAGATCTTGATCCAGTAGAAAACGCAAACCGCCCCCGTCGTTGGTATACGACGGGGGCGGTTTTTTGTGGATTAGGCGTTCAGCAATTCTTCCACGATAAGCTTTTTCATGCCCAGCATCGCCTGCATGGCGCGTTGCGCTTTGGCCGGATCGGGATTGTTCAATGCCTGACCGAGTTGTACTGGCACGACTTGCCAGGTCACCCCAAAGCGGTCTACGACCCACCCGCATTGCTGCTCGGTGCCGCCCGCAGTGAATGCGTCATAGTAGTGATCGACCTCGGCCTGATCGGCGCACGTAATCATAAACGAGACTGCCGAATTCATGGTCATATACGTGCCACCGTTGATTGCATGGAACTCGCGTCCATCCAGAGACAGCGTCAAGGTGAACGTACTCCCATCGGCATTGGTCTGGTGTGCGGTCAAATGGGAGTTGGGGAATAACGATAGGTAAAATTGTGCTGCCTCGTAGGCGTTGTCGTTGAACCACAAAAACGGGGTTACTGCGGGCATGGTGACCTCCAAAAGAAATCGTGAAAGTATAGAATAGCACAAAACCGTTGACCGACCGGTCAGTCTGTTTTGGGCACCAGAGTGCGCAAAATGGCAGCGATTCATGGATTACAATAAGGAAGTCGACTGTACGAAAAGGAATTCCTATGCGACTCCCCCAACTCGCCCGATTGAGTGCCATACATGTGGCAGTTGCATTGACGTTATTGCCCATTAATAGCACCTTGAATCGCATTATGATTACCGAGCTGGGGCTGTCGGCGACGCTGGTCGCATTGCTCGTTTCGATCCCATACCTCTTGTCCCCGATGCAGCTCTGGATCGGTACACTGGGGGAACGTCGACCGCTGTGGGGCTACCGCCGCAGTCCATATATTTTGATCGGCCTCGTGCTATGTGCATTTGGGGCGGCGAGTTCACCCGCAGCTGCCTTTGCCATCCACGACGGTGTATGGTGGGGAATTCCTTTTGGGGTGGTGGCTTTCGGTGCATGGGGCTTTGGCTTTAACTTCGCGACGGTGTCGTATCTCGCGTTGGCGACCGAACTTTCGAGCACGAATGAACGCTCCAAAACGGTCGGTGTGATGTGGTTCGTGTTGATTCTGAGTATGATTATCGGTGGGATAAGCTTTAGTCGCGCCATCGAACCATATTCTCACGCGCGCTTGAGCACCGCTTTTGTTGAGATGGCCGTGTTCGCATTACTCATTGGGTTGCTCGGTGTGTTGGGGCTTGAACATCGTGGGTCTGCCACAATCCCTGCCGAACTTCGCCCGAGTATGTGGGTGACACTGCGTACGGTGGCGGGCAATCCACAGGCCAAGAAATTTTTTGTCTATCTGATAATCCTCCTGATTGGCCTGCTCGGCCAAGATGTGCTGTTGGAGCCGTACGCCGGCGACGTCTTTGGTGTCGCTCCTGCTGTAACCACACGCTATACTTCGATTTGGGGGACGACGCTGTTGATTGGTTTGTTGGTGACAAGCCCGTTGACCAAACGTTTTGGGATGAAGCCTGTCGCGAGTGCCGGTGCAATGATTGCAGCAGCAGGTCTCGGGATGATTGTTGCTGCAGGTGCGGTTCATCAGGTAGGGCTGTTGGTACCAGGGTTGGCAGTGTTTGGATTCGGCTCTGGCATATCGACCGCTGCGAACCTGGCGTTAATGCTCGATATGACGGTGACGGGGCAGGTGGGTATGTTCATCGGGGCGTGGGGAGTGGCCGACGCCCTGGCACGCTTCGGTGGGACCATGCTCAGCGGTATTCTGCGTGATGTTGTGGGATACACGCTCGGTAGCGTCTATGCAGGCTATGCGGTGGTGTTTGGGATCGAGATTGCGTTGTTTGGCGTGTCGCTGCTCCTGCTGAAAAAAATCGAAGTCGGAGCATTTACCCGCCATGCCACCACGCGTGAGGTGATTGCTGCTGCGGGAGAACACAGGTAGGAGATAGTAATGAGTAGGTGGTAGTTGGATTGCGTCTCACGTTCCAACTACTCATTACTCACTGAAAACAACTCACTCCAATGCTTTTGTGCGATACTTGAGAAATGCATGTGTACGAGGGATTGTCGATGAACTGGCGCTATAGCCTGCAGGAATTGTGTGGACTGAAGTTACCGCACTTCATCGTGATTGGTGCGCAAAAAGCCGGCACGACCAGCGTGCACGAGTGGTTGCTCCAACATCCGGGCATCCATTTGCCGGCTTCCAAAGAAGCACATTACTTTACCTTGTTTCATGACAAAACCGTGCAGTGGTATGCCAATCACTATGCAGGTGCCCAGCGGGGCCAACTCCGCGGTGACATTACGCCGTACTATGCATATCATCCCTATGCGGCAGAACGCATTGCCAAACTGCTGCCGGCAGTCCGCCTTGTATACCTCGTGCGCGACCCCGTCGAACGAACGATTTCGCACTACTTCCATGAAGTCCGTCGGGGCAAAGAATCACTGTCCATCGGCGAAGCACTCGCGGCAGAACCAGCCCGCCTCGAAGGCGCGACAGAGCGGTTACGACAGCCCGGTAGTCACGACCTTGCGCACCAATGCTACAGTTATGTCGCCCGGAGTCGCTACGAGGTGCAAATCCTGCACTATCGACGCTTTTTTGCCCCATCGCAACTCCTTGTTCTGCGCAGCGAAGATTTATTTGCAAACGATTCTCATACCTGGCAACGCCTGATGACGCACATCGGTGCAACTCCACACGACAGCCAACACGCACTCCCGCAGGCGAATGCCGGTCGCGGCGAAGCAGCGAGTGTCCCGGATGAATTACGCACCACGCTGCGCGATTCGCTCGCACCTACCTACCAGTGGATGGACCGTGAGTATGGTATTCAGTGGAAAAATCCCTAAGCTTTCTTGTATTTTTTATAACTGATAACTGATAACTGATAACTGATAACTGATAACTGATAACTGATAACTGATAACTGATAACTGATAACTTCTAATTGCGCCACTTGACTGTCGGCATCACCAAATTGGCACGCACAACATGCATGTGCATTTTGATTGTGGTCATCACCGAATCGATGAGTGTATCGCTCAAGAAGTGTGGCTGCAGCCCCAAATCAATCAATTTGGAGTGTGCGGCGTTGTAATAGTGTTCTTCTTTTTCGACGCGCGGATTATCGATGTGGTCAATCCGTGCACCGATGCCGTGTTTGGCGGCAGCCTGCACGACGATGTCGGCCAATTGTTGCACGCTGAACTGCTCGGTGAACTGATTGAAGACGCGGAATTCGCCACGCGCTGCAGGCGAGTTGAGTGCGAGTTCGACGCATGCAAGCGTGTCGCGGATGTCAAGAAATCCGCGCGTCTGCCCACCTTTGCCATATACCGTCAACGGCATATCACAGACTGCCTGAACGATGAATCGATTCAGTGCAGTCCCAAAGACCGCATCGTAGTCGAAGCGGGTCACTAAACGCGGGTCGTGCAGTGTCTCGGCGGTGTCGATCCCATAGACGACCCCTTGATTG
The DNA here is from genome assembly GCA_947474225.1 of Roseiflexaceae bacterium. Taxonomy (GTDB): domain Bacteria; phylum Chloroflexota; class Chloroflexia; order Chloroflexales; family Roseiflexaceae; genus UBA965. The sequence continues at coordinate 5,650 of CANJHS010000070.1, forward strand.
AGGTCGGTGGCACGGAGTCCCCAGACGCGGCAGGCAAACATCATATTGTGACTATCGTGGACTTTGGAGAGATGGTACATCGATCCCGGCTGTTTGGGGTACGGCATCGTGTCGGTCCGGCCGTTGTGGGTAACGGTCAGATAGCCTTCTTCGATGTCGATATTGGGGGTACCGTATTCACCCATCGTGCCCAGTTTGACCAGGTGGCAATCGGGTGCGTGTTCGGCAATGGCATAGAGCAGATTGAGCGTACCGACGACGTTGTTGGTCTGGGTATAGACCGCGTGGCGACGGTCGATCATTGAATACGGAGCGCTGCGTTGCTCACCGAAGTGAACGACTGCCTCTGGGGCAAATGTGCAGAAGAACGGTTCAAAAAACGAATAGTCGCAGATATCACCGATGGCCAGCTCGATGGTATGACCGGTCAGCTTTTTCCACACGGCGATGCGTTCTTGGATCGACACGATGGGTGTCAGACTATGTGTACCGAGCTCGTTGTCGTAGCCACGACGGACGAGGTTGTCGACAATTGCGACTTCGTGCCCTCGTGCAGACAAATGTAGTGCGGTGGGCCAGCCTAAGTAGCCGTCGCCGCCGATGACAATGATGCGCATAGGAATCCTTTGAGCGTTTCGCCTTACACCTCCATAGTACCATACGCGATTTTGTTGAATTGGCTCGTATTGATGGGTAGCTGCATCGTACTGCGCCTGCGCAAATCATACCGTGTGCTTGGGGTCATTCTTGCTTCTGGTGTGGTTTTGATGTTGTTCCCATCGTACAGCCAGGTTTCGGCCATTGTGCTGACGATTGTCTGGCTCGTCCTCAGCATAAACAGATACTGGAGAGATTGCATCAACGGACTGCAAGGAATTCAGAGATTGCAGCTACAACAATCGATGTTATGCTGCGAAGAACGGTGAGTCCTCTATCGTGGCAATGCTCATCTCACTATCCTATGAGCGCAAATGATCAAGAAAGAAATCACGAAACGCTACCCGTAGCATAGTGGACGTGTCATGCTACAATACATGAGTAAGTTAGTTGTCTATGTAGGGTTGCCGTTATGATGCGCATGTCGAGCCAAGTCGAGTATGGAATCCGGGCGATGATCGATATCACGGTCAATGGTGCAGACGGTCCCGTGCAGGCCCGTGACATCCACAGGCGCTAACAAATCGACGAACACTTCATCAGTCAAATCATGCTCATGTTGCGTCGTGGCGGCCTCATCGAAAGCCTGCGTGGGCGCCAAGGCGGGCATCGGTTAGCACGTCCTGCCAGTCAGATTACCCTGCTCGAAATCGTCGAAGCGCTCGAAGGCAGTGACGATGCTCGTGATAAAGGTGGCAATCGGCATATCGCTGATTCGGTCGTCGCTCGTGAACTGTGGGCCGAGGCGCGCCAATGCGCGAGTGCGGTCCTGCGCCAAACCACGCTAGCAATACTCACCGAGCGTCGTAATGCACTTGTTGCAACGTCCTATGTGATCTAAATGCCCGCAGGTCACCCGGTACGTTACTGCACGCTATTCCACTCTGCGTACTAGACACCCTCGTCGCCAGACAGGGTGTTATTGTGTGAAAAGCCTTCGATATAGTAGGTTTGTTGCTCATCGAATCCAACGATTACCTCGGGTGCACGCTTCAAAAAATTGACTTCAAACGGCATTTTCGCATCAATAGCTATTGCGAGCTCGATTTTGTGTCCGGTCAACTACTTCACACGAGCTGCGTTCTTGTATCGCAGACAGACTTTGGACTATGCACATCGCGTTCGTTGGCGTAGTTCCTACGGGCAATTTTTCGACCATAGCGACCTATGACCCGGGTGCGGCGAGAGAGAGTGCGGTGTACCAGCCGAGACAGCCGTCGCCGCAGATGACCAAGAGGCACAAGAATCATGGAGTGTGTTCCGACTGATGTGTACACCACAATACCCTCCCGCGGTATTTTATGTGGCGCTAGTGGCAGTGTATGCACCCCGGTTGATGTCAACGAACGGAACGTGTATGATTTAGATGTGTGAATACCTATGAAAGCCGTCGTTAAAGATGTATTACTTCTTTTTGGTGTGGATCGTTGTCATCAGCAGTTGCATCGCGCTTCGACTCGGCAAATCGTATTTCGCGCTCGGTTTGGTAGGTGCGGTTGCGGGTCTACTGATTTTGCTTCCTGCGTATGTCAATGTACTGGCTATCACCCTCACCGTTGGTTGGCTCGTGCTCAGCCTGATGCACATGCTCGCAGGATTGAAACAAAACCAATTACATTCTGGTGAATATGTAGATACGCAACAAACGGCAAAGCACCAATACCGACCAGAGATAGACGGGTTGCGTGCGTTCGCGATTGTTCCGGTCGTCATCTATCACGCATTCCCATCACTCATGCCCGGTGGATTCATTGGGGTGGATATCTTTTTTGTTATTTCAGGCTTCTTAATTACGCAAATCCTCATAGAGCAAAATGCCAAAGGCACGTTTACATACGTAGGGTTCTACGAGCGTCGCGTGCGCCGCATCTTCCCGGCATTGGTATTGGTACTGGTAACTGTTCTCGTGATGGGCTGGTTTGTGCTGTTCTCTGTAGAATACAAGGATCTCATCAGACATAGTATCGCGGGCTCGCTGTTCATGTCGAATATGCTGCTCTACAGCCAAGTCGGCTACTTCGCCCAGGCGTCGTACGCATTGCCGTTGCTGCATCTCTGGTCGCTGGGCATTGAGGAACAGTTCTATATCGTTTGGCCGGTCGTGATTACGCTATTGCGCAAACACCGCAATGGGCTCCTATGGACATTTCTCTTGTTGTGTATTGCATCGTTTGTCACCACGCAATACCTGCATACGACGGACAGCGAAGCAGCGTTCTATTGGCCAATATCACGCTTTTGGGAGTTGGGTATTGGAGGCATCGCAGCCTGGATTGTATCGACATACCACATCCCATACACACAACCGCAGGTCCGCAAAATTGCCAGTGAACTCAGCTGGGTAGGATTCGTACTGTTGTGCATAGGGTTTGTGATTATCAACGATGCGACGATGTTCCCAAGCTATTACGCATTAATCCCGACCGTCGGTGCGTTCATGTTGATCCTCGCGGGAGGGCAATCGTGGGTCAGTCGAGTATTGCTCGCCAACAAATTTGTGATTTTTGTCGGGCTCATAAGTTATCCGTTGTACCTCTGGCATTGGCCGATTTTGTCGTTCGGTATGCTGTACCTCGAAGCCGACTTCACCACGTATCTGCGCATCGGCGCAATCATCCTCTCCGTCGTGCTCGCGTTTTTGACATATTGGCTGGTAGAGCGGCGCGTACGAGAAACGCGTGCAAAGGCCAAACTGGTGCCAACGTGGCAGATTCTTGTGGCGATGCTTGGCGTGGTACTGAGCGCAGCGATACTACTGCAAAGGCCCATCCCGACGGCGGTGCGTGCTCGGATGAAGACACAGACTGCCAAGAGGACTCTGGCAAACATCGCAGCCAATACACAAATACAAACGTGTCAGCAGGCAGGCTTTACAACTGCCTTCCGTGGGTATTGTAAGGTCGTCGCCCACTCTGACGCTACTCGCACGCAATACATCGTCATTGGTGACAGCATCTCGAAGCAATTTGCCGAAGCCTTACTTGATCGGACAATTGACCATCCGGTGGTTCTCATGGGGAAGCTCGCGTGCGTGCCAATGCCGGGGATGGAGCGCTACGGCGCATCGGACTCGGTTTCGATGAAGTGCACCAACCCGAACGGCATTCCTGCAATATACGAAACGCTCAAGACCATGCCTGCGGATCGGGATCGGGTGATATTTGTGGTGGGACGCTATACGAGTATCGAAGGCTACAAGCCGAATCCGCAGTCGCGTCGGGTAATCCGTCTCAAGTACCGCGATCGGCCTTTTCCCGAATCAAACGAACAGAAGCAGCGCGACTATCGCGATTCACTCATCGAGATGTTCGATACCTTAACCAAACTTCCCCGTGCGAAAGTTGTATTTGTCTATCAAACCCCTGAATACCCGTTTGCCCCAAACACCTGCCTCCGGCGTGCAACGCTGGCTGATACCTGGGCATGCCCGGTTTCTCGCACCTTCGAAGATGCATACAATGCGCAATATCGAAACATCGTAGACGATGTCCTCCTGTTATACCCACAGATTGACACGTTAGACCCGATGCAGATTCTGTGTGATGCAGACAATTGCTATGCCGCCAAAGATGGACAATTGCTATACTACGATGATACCCATATAAATGTCCTCGGGGCACAGCTCGTCACAAAAGGTATAAAAGAACGCTACCCCTAATGCGACTGATGTTGCAGAATACAATGACGTCTCACGTTTGTGCGCACGAGAAGACAAAAGACAGAATTCAGAGTTCACACATCGGGGTGGCTTGATCAGCCGAAAATTCAGACACGCTCTTCCAGCACTTTCGTAGTTAGGTCATCAAGAAGAGTGAATAGTCGCTTCTTACGCGAGGATGACAGACAGAAATCACATCATCGGATCCGCTGCATGCTGAATTGTCCAAAAACAGAGGTATCGTCTGCTGTTTGTGGTACTCATGACAACATTTTTACCCCGCAGTATGCGAAATTTGCTGAACAACACAATAATCAGGTTCGCATGCGGAGTGGGCAGGGTGGATACATTCCATATTATCTGAAAACTACATATCCTGCGATTGAATTTATGATCATAGATGATTAAGGACTCACTGATGCG
>CANJHS010000071.1 GCA_947474225.1 Roseiflexaceae bacterium
ACGCGATGCATGCCAAACAGCCGTGTCGCCGGATCGTGAGGATTTCCAGCCGCCGCGTCTCGGCGTTCGTCAATCATTTCGCCGATACCGCACTGGTCATAGAGCAACGAGCCCTCGGTGCCATGAATTTCGACACTAAATGGCGAATACCGGGCTGCGAAGCTCGTCTCGGCGATACCAATCGCGCCGTTTGCATAGCGCAAAGACACCACCGCATTATCTTCGACGGCGCGTTTACTAAATGACCCGTAGGTCGCACTGACGCTGATGGGTCGGCCGAGGAAGTAGCGTGTCAGATAGACCGGATGGCACAAATCGGTGACCACACCACCTTGGGCTTGAATGGGATCAAAGAACGACGCGACTAACCAGCCGTTTGGGTTTTCGGCCGTACGCAACGCCTCGTTGTGTGAATCGCGCACCCGCACATAGGTTAAATCACCCAATGCGCCACTGTCGATGATTGCTTTGATGGCCACACTCGAGGCATGGTAGCGCCGATACAGCGACACGACGAAGGTCACGCCATTGCGTGTCACTGCTTCCATAATGGCTTCGGCGTCGCGTACATGGGCTGCGATGACTTTTTCGGTGAATATATGCTTGCCCGCGTTGGCCGCTGCAACCATCAGCTCACGGTGCATGTTGGTGGGTGACGTGACGATAACCCCATCGATGTCCGTGCGGGCCAACAACATCTTATAGTCTGCGATGAATTCGACCCCATACTGGGTTGCCATGTCCTGGCCGCGGGTGGCGTCTTCGTCCCAGATGGCCACCAGTTCGGTGCCGGGGTGCGCGACGGCTTCGTTTGCATAGTCTTTGCCGTGCACATGCCAAAAACTCAATACTGCCACACGCATTGCGGTGCTCTCTTTCAGGAGGGGATCGATTCCATACACACGAACTCCAACGGCTGTACTTCCGGGTCGCTGCATCTTTTTCGTGGTCTACCAAACGTACTATAGCAGACAAAAAAATAACACCACGGTCGGAATGTTCGCTCTTAGCACTTGTCTCTATTGACGCGCGACCGTAACGGCAACCCAAGTGTCACCTGCCAAAATACGACAAATCAACCGATGTGCTTGGGCAACCTCATGGAGATATGCATCGGTATTGCCTATATCTCGACCCCGGGTAACCCCTGCGCACCCAACAACAGCGAGAGTTCGCCGGCGTGTGGCAGGTCGTGGTCCAGCAATCCCCAGATTGTTTGTATCTGCGTAGCGTCGTCGTCATCTGTCACCTCATCCGTCGGTGCGCCCCGCTGCAGCGTGTCGGCAAGTAACTTCCATGTCGCTTCGAGCCCGTCGACGATTTGTGCAGCAGTCTGTGGCCCCGCATTGCTCCCATCCCACGCGAGCCATGGCTGCACGGCAGCAGCGGCACTCCCAAGGCTATGGGTCAGATGCAACGCCCGGCCATAGACAATATGCGCGGCGATTTCGCCTGCAGTACGCATGAGAGGCACGGGACGCTGCTGCAATTGTTCGGGTGTCAATGGCGCAATCGCGCGCATGAGGGCCTCTTGATAGTCACTCCAACTGGCAAATGCACGTGATTCTGCAATGACCGCTCTCATCGTTGATGCTCCTTGTTCTGTGGATGGAATACATTTTACTGTGCGAAGGGCACCTCGATATGTGCACTCACGGGAGGCGGTGTCTTTGTGATGGGTCGGTTGTCAACGACGTTTGAGGTACGTCAAGAGCGTGATAATGCTGACCGTCATCGCTGCCGTCAGACCGAATACCGCCGGGTAGACACTCAACGGCACGAGTGTGCTCGCTGACGAAGTCGGCACTGACGATGCAAGCCCTGTCGGTGTTGGCATACCACTGCCCATGTCGCAGACGTACAGTGTCGTGTGTGCCTTGCCGTGCTCGGCATGCATCGACCAACAGTGCATGTGGCATGCAAGTGGGTTCAACACCAGCAACAGACAAACGACACACATCGATACCCAATCCGTCATCCGGCTTGGTATCGTTATGCGTTGGTTATGTTGTCTGCGAAACTGGCGTTGTGAATCGATTCTCAGACTTTAGCAGAAAATAGGTGTATTGTAAAGATTCATCAAACCGCAGCGACGCTGCACCGTCGTGGAGGCTCCTCATGACCACTTCACCGTTCTACACCCACCTGCGCCCGCAACAGTTCCGCGATCGCCTCGCCGCCCGCCCTGTCGGCTACATTCCGCTCGGGACGCTCGAATGGCACGGCGAACACGGCGCACTCGGCACCGACGCCATGATTCCGACCGGGATCTTCGCGCGCATGGCGCAGCAATACGGCGGGATTGTCTTCCCACCGGTCTACATGGGCCCGGACCGTATCCGCATCGAAGCCGATGGGACATCCTTGCAAGGCATGGAATACGCAGATTCAACCACTCCGCCGCATCAGCTGGACGGGGGCTGTTATTGGTTGCCCGAGGGCTTGTTTCAATTGGTGCTCGAGAATTTGATACAGCAAGCCAAACGGGCTGGGTTCACCACACTTGTTGCAGACGGGCACGGCCCGTCGCGGATTCTGTGGAACCGCATGGCGCCCTTTTGGGAGGCGCAATACGGCATCCGTCTCATCGGCGTCACCCGCGACATCGGTCCTGCCTGGTGCAGCCAAATCGACCACGCCGCCATCAACGAGACGTCGTTGATGCTCGCCCTTCACCCCGAACTGATCGACCTGTCGGCACTGCCAACAGACCGCGCTATCTATCCGCAAGGCGTCGGTGGACCTGACCCGCGCGACGCAACCGCCGCACACGGCGAAGCGCTCATCGCGACCTGTGTCGATCTGCTGATGGCGTGCTTGCGCGGGTTGTGATCGTTATAGGCCCACGGCATGCCGTGGGCCAATACGCAGATTATCCGTACACCAGACCAAGCACATAAATTACCAGCAATACGACCGCGATGATGATGTAGGCAGGGTACGCATCGGCGTGGAACCACGCTGCAAGTCCCTCTGCCTCAGCGTCGCTGTCGTCCATTGGCCACAGCCGAGACATCAACATCATTAATGTGATAATCGTAAACGCCATCAAAGCCATGAATGGGATATTAATGAAGCCGAAAATATTGAGGTAATCGACCGTACACGGCACGGTGGTTTTGCAGGGCGGTGGCGGGAACCAGTCGGTCTTGATGAGTAGGTAGTGATACAACGATACGACCATACCAGTAATCGAAAATGGCAGTACATAGCGGTACACGTCGTTCTCGCGGCGTATAATCCCCAATGCGATGATGATTGCTAACGGATACATCAATATTCGCTGATACCAGCAGAGCGTGCAAGGGACAAAGCCCAACACCTCACTGAAAAAGAGACTCCCCGTCGTCGCTATCCACGCTGCCAAGAGCGCAATATAGCGTGTCGAGCCCAAAACGAGTTCATCCACACGGGATAGCGGTGAATCAGTATCGCTCATACATCCTCCTGCACAATAGCATCATTCTACCACTCGCTGTATCAATCCCGTGGTCTCTAATGCTACAATACCATCGAGAGCGCATGTGGTCCGGTGGCTGTCCTCGTCTTCAAAACGGGCGAACGGGGTGACGAGCCTCGTTGGTGGGTTCGACTCCCACGCGCTCTTGCCAACCTTCTTCCAGAGAGCCGTATGCACCACTCCATAACACCAGAACGACCCGATACCGTAGACGCGATGACGCTCATCGATGAACTACAAACCTATCTCGAATCGTTCTATGCACCCGAACACCGGCACGGGTTTAGTGTGCAACAACTCATCGATGCAGGCGTCAATTTCTATGTCCTACGGGTTGATGGCACTGCTGCTGGTTGTATTGGCTTGCTGTGTCTGGCTGATTACGCCGAAATCAAGCGCATGTATGTGCGCCCAACATACCGTGGTAACAAACTCGGCGTACGCCTGCTCGAATACGTTCAATCCGTTGCCCAGGCACGGTCTATTCCCTTGCTACGCCTCGAGACGGGCATCCACCAGCCCGAAGCCAACGCACGCTACGAATCGTTTGGTTTTCACCTCATTCCCGCCTTTGGTCCCTATCAGGACGACGGTGTCAGCCTCTGTTATGAGAAAAAAGTCCCTCCCATCGCCTAAATCCAGGTAAGACTCGTATGATTCCGAAAGCAGAGCGATGCCCAGCCACCCGTCCAATCAGATTGATCCACGCGTGCATCAGTTGTCACGCGCCCACAAAATAGCCCTCCTTTCAGGCCAAAACTATTGGCAGATGCAGAGCATCCCTGCGCTCGATCTCCCCGATATTATCCTCACCGATGGTCCGCACGGCCTGCGCAAACAACACTCGAACGACGATATTTCACTCGTCAACAACGTCGCCTCCACCTGCTTCCCCACTGCTTCGGCGTTGGCGAGTAGCTGGGATCCCGACTTGCTTGCTGTTGTTGCTGCCGCCATTGGTCGCGAAGCCTGCGCCGAAGGAGTCAGTGTCGTCCTTGGACCCGGGGTAAACATCAAGCGTTCGCCACTCGGCGGCCGCAATTTCGAATACTTCTCCGAAGACCCGCTCTTGTCGAGTGCGCTGGCAACCCGCTACATCCAAGGCCTGCAATCCACAGGCGTCGGCGCATCTCTCAAACATTTTGCAGCCAATAATCAAGAATACCGTCGGATGACCATCAACGCCGTGGTCGACGAACGTGCCCTGCGCGAGATTTACTTGGCGTCGTTTGAACAAGCCGTCATCGAGGGTCAACCGTGGACCGTGATGTGCGCCTACAACAGTGTCAACGGTGCCCTTGCGAGCCAAAACCGCCGGCTATTGACGGATATTCTGCGCACCGAATGGGGCTTTCAAGGGGCAGTTATTTCGGATTGGGGTGCCGTTTGTGACCGGGTGGCAAGTTTGCAGGCAGGGCTCGACCTCGAAATGCCTGGCAATTCCAATGCACACACCCGTCGTATCAGCGAGGCATTGCGGGCAGGCGCATTGAGTACCGCGACGATCGACGGCTCCGTTGGGCATTTGCTCACCCTTCTCGAACAGGTCAAACCTGCATTCGACAGTCCACAGCCGTATGACGCTGTTGCACATCATGCGTTGGCTCGTCGTGCTGCATGCGAAAGCATTGTCTTGCTCAAAAACGACACCCAACTGCTGCCACTCAACGCTGGCCAGCGCATCGCCCTGATCGGTGCATTTGCACAGCAGCCGCGCTTCCAAGGGGCTGGTAGCTCGCGCATTACTGCAACACAGATCGATACACTATACGACGCCCTCCAGAGTCGTACCCCAGATCCGTCGTTGCTGACCTACGCCCCTGGTTACCTGCTCCGGAGCAATGCCAGCGATGCTGAACTTTTGGCACAGGCGGTCGAAATAGCACGCACCGCCGAAGTCGTTGTGTTGTGCATTGGCCTGCCCGATATCGCCGAGACCGAAGGCATCGATCGGCTCCACATGCGCCTCCCAGACAGTCACAATGAGCTGGTCAACGCGGTTGTCCATGTCAATCCCAACGTGGTGGTCGTCCTCAGCAATGGTGCGCCGGTCGAACTCCCGTGGCACAACGCGGTCCCCACAATCGTCGAGTCATACTTGGCAGGGCAAGCCGCTGGCAGCGCCGTCGCGGATATCCTGGATGGGACCGTCAATCCTTCGGGCAAACTCGCCGAGACATTCCCGCATAGTTGGCAAGACAACCCGGCACATCTGTCGTTCCCTGGTACCCCGCATGACGTCGAATACCGCGAGAGCGTGTTTGTGGGCTATCGCTACTATGACAGCGCAGAAAAACCCGTCCTCTTCCCGTTCGGGCATGGGATGAGCTATACGTCTTTTGCCTACGAAAACCTGCGCGTGCCCGACGAAAGCATCGCCGCCGAAGACGGCATCTCGCTGGCGTTTGACCTCATCAATACCGGCACGATGGCTGGGAGTGAGGTGGTGCAGATGTATGTGCACGATGTCATCAGCACGCTTTTTCGTCCTACCCAAGAGCTCAAAGCATTTCGTAAAGTCCATCTCGAAGCTGGTGAACGCACCACGCTCATGTTTCATCTGCCACGTCGTGCATTTGCTGCCTACGATGACCGGGTGTCTGCCTGGCTCGTTGAATCCGGACGGTTTGAGATTCGTATTGGAGCATCATCGCGTGACATCCGCAGCCGAGCGCTAGTCGATATTGCCTCTGCCGACGTTGTTGCTCCACTCAACAACCCTGCACTCGCACCGTATTACGATCTCACTCACGCCGAATTCCCTGACGCGGCATTCCATGCACTCCTAGGTGGGTCACCGCTGCCGTCTCTCCCACGGCGTGGTCAATACACGATCAACACGCCGATTGTTGACATGCACGATTCGTTGATTGGTCAACTCATTCACCGATTTATCAAGCGCAAACTGCGGACCATGACGCACGCTGACCCCGGTGGACTGACCGAACTCTTGTTTGCAGCGGCCGCCGAAGAAATCCCGCTCCGCGTCGCCATGACATTCTCGCGCGGAGTCATCACCCTTGACCACATCGAATGGCTCGTGGCGATTATCAACGGTCATTGGCTACGTGCAATCGCGCGTATTCCTTCATTGTTCCGCCGGAATCGTGCCTTTCGTGTCACCATCCCTGCCCCGGACGCCATTTCGCCATCACATCCGAGTCCATAAGCAGATTCTGTAGAGTCTGTACCAACACGTGTCTCCGTTGATACGCTGATTGTCATAACGCAATTGATTTTCCATGAAACATACAACATTGGGCGTATCAGGAGGACCGATGGACAGGGCACTCTTTCGTACTGCATGGCAGACGCTTGCAAACGGATACGCCGGGACACCAGCTATTGTGCCGTTTCGTAGAGATTTGTGCTGCTATCCCGCGGTCGGGATACGGTTAGCTGACCCTACGGGGGCAATGCAACCAATCGACGACTTCTACGCTGCGTGTCCGGACGCTGATGCACCTGCCGTTATGGCGGCTATTCGTGCCGTTCAACCGATGCAGCGTGCATATCTCACGGTTGCCGAGCATAGCGACGAGACTAATGAAGTTTATCGCGCGCTCGGGTGTCGCTACGATTCCTCAGAATGTTTGATGGTGTATGACCTCCGTGACCACGTCGTAGTCGCGCCTACGCAACAGGTCGACATACTCACCGTTGCCGACATCACTACCGGTAACACTGCCGATCCCGAGGCGATGCTCTGGTTGAGTCATGCCAATGTCTCATCGACTGCGATGACACATGTCGCCGTACGTGATGGTCCGCGGGTGTTGGCACGGGCGCGCACGCTGCGATTGCCTGATGGCACAAGTTATATCAGCATGGTGTTTACTTCCCCCCAGGCACGACGCCAAGGGTACGGTCGTGATGTGATGCTGGCGCTGCTGAATGCAGATGCCGCTGCAGGGGTACACACCGTCGTGCTGATGTCGTCACACATGGGCATCCCGCTCTATCGTAGCCTCGGTTTTGTGTCGCTCTGTGCGACGCATATTTATACCTTGTCTTGACTGAATGTGCGCACCACTGCAAACCCCACGTTCGACTGCACTGCTGTACAGAAGAGCGTGGGGTAAAACGAAACTCACGTACGCATGTAGCAATGCACATGCGCCTGACTGTTATGGGATGAGCACAATCTTGGTGACCGGCGAGGTCCCCGCCAGCAATTCTTCGAACGACATTTTGCCGTCTGACAGTGGCCGTTCGATGAGCCAATCCGGCGTTGCTTTGACCACATGGCGCGAAATCAAGTCGACCGCAGTGGCAAATGCTTCTCGGCTATAGCAGAAGCTCCCCATCAGCCGAATTTCTTGGCGAATGATGTAATTCGTCGGGATAGCGGTCTCGTCTTCGTGCAGACCCATCAACACCACCGTGCCGCCCGGCATCACCGACTTGATGGCTTGATTGCGTACCAGTCCGGTACCTACGGCATCAATGGCGATGTCGACGCCGTTGGGGAATGCCGCCATGGTTGCTGCAACGGTATCTGCGATTTTGGCATTGACGGTGTGCGTCGCACCCCAATGTTTGGCGATTTCGAGGCGTGCGTCCGAGATATCGCTCACGATGATGTGCTTGACCCCGCGCGCTTTGGCAGCGGCAATCATACACAGGCCAATGGGGCCAGCGCCTAAGACCAGCAAATTTTGGCCACTATGGGCTTGGGCGAGCTCGACAGCATGTACGGCGCAGGCCAGTGGTTCTGCAAGAGAACCAGCGGTGAACGAGATTTTCTCTGGCAAATGCCAACAGAGAGCTGCAGGCACGGTCACATATTCGGCAAATGCCCCTGGCAATGATGCGCTCAACAATTTGCGGTTGCGGCACAGGTTGACACGGCCGGCTTTGCAGCGATCGCAGGTGCCGCAGGTCACAAGGGGATTAAAGGTAACTCGCTGCCCTGCATGGACGGGGGTACCGTCGGCGAGGATACCTGCACCGGCAACAATGGTGCCAGCTGCTTCGTGTCCCATGATAAGTGGCGGGACGCGCAGGCTGTTATGCCCTAAGTAGCCGCTTAGTTCCGAACCGCAGATGCCGACGGCACCGACGTGGACTAACACTTCGTGTTTTCCCGGAACCGGAGTCGGGAGCGTTTGCAGTTCCATTTGATGGGGGCCCAGCCATACCAAGGCGCGCATTTCGGAAGGGACGGTATGGTTCTGCATGATTTGCTCCTCCGCGCACCCTTGCGCAGTGTCAGTCAGGGAAGTGTACCCATGGCGGGATTATACCACCGTCGTCTTCACATTTGAATGGCGTGTGTCATACGATGTGTTCCTTCTTCGTCGTCGCTCTTGATTCACTCATGTGCCGTGAACTTCCGCTGCTCACACAGGTCGGATACCCAATCGCCCCGCTATAATGACGGAGAATCAGTATGCAAAAAACGGAGGCAACGATGCTCCCAGCCGACTATGCGAGTCGTGTCTATGCCGGTGTATTGGGCAAAATCATCGGCGTCTATCTCGGTCGTCCGTTCGAAAGCGCCACACACGAGCACATCATGCGCGATCTGGGCGAAATCGAGTACTACGTCCACGAGCGCCGCAACATGAATCTCGTCGTCGCCGACGACGACATCACCGGTATGTTCACTTTTCTCCGTGCCCTCAAAGACCACGGCGGCAATCCGCATACCTTAACCGCCGCCCAGATTGGCCAGAGTTGGCTCAACTACATCGTCGAAAACCGCACCATCCTGTGGTGGGGTGGCCTGGGCAATTCGACCGAACATACCGCTTTTCTCAACCTCAAAAAAGGTATCCTTGCACCTGACAGCGGCTCGATTGCCCGCAACTCCAAGGTCGTTGCCGAACAAATCGGCTCGCAGATTTTCATCGACGGCTGGGCCATGGTCGCCCCGGGGGATCCTGCCTTGGCTGCCGCCCTGGCCCGCAAGGCATCGCAGGTCAGCCACGATGGCGAGGCCATCTACGGCGCGCAGATGATCGCCGCCATGGAAGCCCAAGCCTTTGTCGAGTCAGACCTCAACAAGCTCCTCGACTGCGGTCTGCAGCACATCCCCAAAGACTCCATCATCGCCCGGTGGGTGCACGACGTCCGCGATTGGCATGCCGAGTACCCCGACTGGCACGACACCTTTCGCCAAATCCAGCG
>CANJHS010000072.1 GCA_947474225.1 Roseiflexaceae bacterium
AACGGCGCTTCGGCACGTTGCAGCGAATGCCGCGCCGGGATGTACCCGTAGACCGGCTTGTGGTGGTGTACCGCGCCGCCACTCGGTTTGTAGGTCTCGAGCAACGCAAAATAGTCCTCAAAAAGCTCCAGCAGGGTCGGAGACGGCCGTCCGCGTGGGTTGTCGGGGATGAGCGTATCGTAATAAAAAAGATAGACGGTGAGTTCATCCCCACGACCGGGAAATCCCTCCCACATGTATTGTTGCGTACGCTGGGCATCCGTCACGGTCAAGAGGATGTCACCGACCGCTCGATCATGGAAGCCAGGCGCTTCGCCCTCGATATATCCATTGGCCACGGTGCCCACCGTCGGACAGACACCTGCGTAGGGCCGGCCATTGAATCGTTGGAGCGACAATGGGCTAGTTGTTCCCATCCCATCGATGACCACGCGCCCCTGATACGTCTGCGTACTGCCATCCACTCCACGTACTCGCACCAGTGCGGGTTGACGGGTGTCGGTGCATACCGTAACAGCCTCGATTGCACGGTAGTCACGAATTTCGGCGCCGAGCGCTGCCAATTTGGTGCGGGTCATCGCCAACAATGCGCCGGCATCGAGGGCAATGTTGAGCACTTCGGGCAAGTGCAGCGTGATGGGGTCTTGGTGCCGGTAGAAGCGAACCAAGCCGTCGTGATATTCGTTCATGATGACCTGGTCGAGTTCTGCCCATGACCAGCCGCCGCCATCCACAAGCGCTTGTAATTCGCTCCGCGAGATGTTCCATTCGCGGTGGACACAGCCTACTTCATTACGATCGAAGACAAGCACACGCCAACCACGGCGCGCCATCTCGTAGGCGTGGAGCAACCCTAAGCCGGAGCCTGCATAAATGAGATCACCGTCCCAGCTGACCGCTCGGGCAGCCCTTGCGTACGTCTGTGTATCGACCTCATGCCAGAGCTGTGGTACCGCGAGCTGCGCCCCAGAGGCGACGCGCGTGCGGATCCCCTCCCAGACGGCATCCATCTGCAGGATACGGTCGAGATGCTCTTGGGCGTCCATATGAGCAAATGCAGCCGCAGTCAACGGGTACTTTGATGCGTCGATTTCCATGCTGCACCGCCCTTTCGTGGTCGGACCTTAGACGAAGTGACCGTCTCGGTGGATGACCTGTCCGTCCGCAGTGACGAGACCATCCTTGCGCAGGTCACAAATCATATCCCAGTGGAGGGCAGATTCGTTGCTACAGCCCGTCTCTGGGTAGGCTGCGCCGAGGGCCAGATGGACCGTGCCACCTATTTTCTCGTCGAACAAAATCTGCCGCGAGAAGCGCTGGATGCCGTAATTGGTACCAAATGCAACTTCACCCAAACGGCGCGCACCTTCGTCCATCCCCAATAATGAATCGAGCAGCTCTTGCCCTTTGTCGGCAGTCGCCTTGACCACTTTGCCGTCGGCAAATTCTAGGCGAATACCTGACACTTCACGACCCATATAGATTGCAGGGAAGCTATATGTGATGAATCCATGTGTTTTTTGTTCTTCGGGGCCAGTAAAGACTTCGCCATCGGGGAAGTTACGATCACCAGCGCAATTGACCCAGGTGCGTCCTTTGACATAGTAGTGCAGGTCGGTCCCCGGGGCGACGATATGGATGTGTTCTGCTGCGGACAATCGTTTGATGTAGCGCTCTTGTTCGGCACGCTGGGCCTGCCATGCTGCGACGGGGTCGGCCTGATCCAACTTGCCAGCAGCATAGACAAAGTCTGCATAATCATTCAACGACATCTCGGCCTCTTGGGCAAGGGCATTGGTGGGGAACAACGTCAGGCACCAACGCATCTGGTCGAGGGCGGTCCGTTCCATAAGACGCTTCGACATCGGGCTGAGTGCGCCACGGCGCGCAGCCATTTTTGCAGTATCGACGCCACTCAGGCTGCGCGTATTTTCGTCTGCGATGACATACATGTCGAGGTCGATTGCTTCGACTTCGTCACGGGTAACTTGGGGTACATACGCGATTTGTGCGTCGTTTGCATGGTGATAAAAGATTTCGTCAAGACCCTCAAGTGCCAACCGCACCAGTGGCTGAGCACCGGCCTTGAGCGTTTCGCGGTAGAGCGCTCGCATCAGCGGCGCCGCACCGGCAGGCCCACACAGGCGCAATAATTGCCCAGCTTGGGCGTTGAGCGAATACCGAATCAACACCTCGGCGAGTTTGTCGATGCGTGGGTCGTGCATGGATAACGTCCTTTTCTCAAGAAACAGAGCACACAGAAAACAGGAAACTCCTCAGGATACAACTTTCAATGCCATCATACATCCCATACGGAGTTCGAGTTCGTTGTGGGTAGCGAGATTTTTCACGTCTGGACTTTCATCGGTACGTGCCGGGTTGCGGACGTTACGCCCTACAAATCCGACTCCCAGCGCATCGAGAACGTCGCTGTCGGCCGGATCGAAGCGCATCGGGGTACTTCCCACAGACCGCAATGTCGCCAATTCATTGGGTGAATAACCAAGGGTATTGATGAGTGCGACATCGATTGCACCGCGACCCAAAGCGCGGGCGATACGTGCAACATAGTCGACAGCCCGGTAGGCATCGGTCTGGCTTGGGACCGTCGTCAGTCCGGCGACACAGAGCACGCGCCCACGCATCGATTTGAACGTCTCGGCGATACCCTCTGCCAAAATCGTGGGCATAACTTCGCTGTACAACGCCCCCGGTGCGATTACCACCGCATCCGCTGTTTTGAGTGCCTGAATGACAGCCGCATTGGCAGTGACCGGTGGGTCGAGTGCAACACTCTGGACGGTCCCCGTATGTGCCCTCGCGAAATAGACACTGCTGCGCTCGACGTTCGCACTGTCGCCATGCACCAACACATCGTGTACCTGCTCGGTTGCCATGAGGACATCTATTTCGCAGTGGACCATTGCACGCAAGCGCTGGATCGCCTCGCTCAGCGATCCCAAAGACAGTGCGTGGGCCATGGTGTCAAACACGGCAAACGGGACATTATCATACGGCGTCCCAAACGGAGGGAAAACCTGTTGCATCAGGCGCCCTGCAGCGGCATCGGTACCGAACTGCTGAATGATGTGCAATGCCACGCCTGCACCCGGGTACGGACCCATGCGGCGAATCAATGCGTCCATGCCGGTGTCGTTACTGCTTGGCACAACCACTGTCAAGCGCTTTACCAATGGACGCACGGCGCGTATGGTAGTGATGAGACCACGGCCTGCTCCCATAATCACCATATGCATCGGTGTCCCTCTTTCTCTCCGTCTTTACCCAAAAATATCGTCGTCTGGATCACTACGTTCGCTACTCGTCAGAGTAAATACATGCTGCAAAATTGCCACCTGCGCGGGCGTGAGCGTGACATTCCGACGCCCCATTACTTTGCGGGCAACCTCAATCATTCGGTCAATGCGGAATTCGCGAAACCGTTCCCCACCCCAGGTAAACGCAGGGATGGTTTTGGGAGCGAAGTGCGTCCCAAATATGTTCGACGCCGTTGCTACGACCGATCCGCCATTCAGATGGACGCCGATACCCAATTTGACATGATCTGCCAAAAAGCATCCCAGCTTCATCCTGCCACTATCGACCTGGCCATAGCCGTCCAACGTGACTTTGATCGTACCATAGGTGTTCTTGAGGTCACTCGTCGTCGTCATTGCACCCACATTGACCCATTCGCCGAGATATGAATGACCAAAAAATCCGTCGTGGTGCTTGTTGCTATAACCCTGCACTACCGAGTTCTCGATTTCGCCACCGATACGACACACCGGTCCGATCGTCGTGCCCCCGCGCACACGTGCACCTGAGATGAGTGCTCCGTCGTGTATTGCCACTGGTCCCTGGATCAAGCTAAACGGCTCGATACGGGCGTTGCCGATGAGAATAGGCCCATCCCGTGCGTCGAGTGCCACCGGACCTTCGATTCGGGCATTGCGATGGACCCGAATATGATCAGGCGCATACATTTGCCAGAGTCCTGCATCGGGATGTGTACGTGCTGGGATGTAGTCATCACCTGCATGCCTAGCCAAATCACTCCGGATCATATCGGCGTTGTAGTCGATGATGTCCCAAGGAAAGTTCAGCATATTTGGGCGGTGGCGTATCACCGTGCCAAAGCGGGTCAGTTCTTCGATGGCGAATTGCGCATTCTGTTCGAGCAAATAGGCGAAAACGGCGCTGGCCAAACTGGGCGACAATCGAGCGGCAACCAACGTCCCACCCGAGCGCGAAGTATTGTTGTCATCGCTCAAAATTACCGTACCGAGCGGCGCAGAGAGAATGTCTGCGAGGCAGGTACAGTCCACCAGGCGACTGTTGATCAACACAATGGGCAGATTACTCGCCAGCACCTGCAACGGCCAGCGTCCCGATCCATAGACGTCGGCCAAGTAACTGCGCGTCAGCGCCTGTGGTGCGTGGCCAAACATCACGGTCAAGCGCTCACGGAGGGTAAAAACCCCACAACGGATGTCTGCTGCGCTGCGGGTATATGTCAGCGGCAACAGTGATCGATAGCCTTCGTCTTCAAATAGAAGAATCGTCTGCTCCATGCGCTATCGTCCTCGCCGTAGCAACAATTGAATTGCGGCAGAGACTTTGTCGGGGTCATGACGAAGCACGCGCACCGTCCGGCTCTTGCCGGGGTCTTCAAGCGAGGCAGTCATTTGGACAACCGCCGTTGCCAAATCGGTCTCGACAACAACAGCCCCTTCGACCACGACATCACTGCCGGCATCACGGTCATTCCCTTGCACGATGGTCTCTTCGTATTCTTCCGGCGCGAGGTAGACGGGCATCTGATGGGCAGCAGCATAGATACGTTGTACTTCTGCATCGACGCGCTGTGCATTGACGAGCACATAGTCTGGTGCAAATCCGCCATAGCGGACAATCTGGCGGACATGGTCACCCACGGTGAATCCGCTCGTCAACCCTGGCTCGGTCATGATGCTACAGATGTAGATTTTTTTGGCACGACTTTTGGCAAGCGCTTGCCGCACCTCGGGGATGAGCAAGTTTGGAATGATACTCTCGAACAGACTGCCTGGGCCAAAGATAATCGCGTCAGCCGAGGCAATCGCATCGAGCGTCTGACGTGTCACCTGCAGGTCTTCGCTGCTCAAACGATCGAGTTGCACATCGACGACCGATCGGTCTGCATACTGTTCATTGTGCGTAATGCGATCGCTGGGACGAACACGTTCACCGTTGTCGAGCACAAACGTCACCTGGATGGGTTGTGGTGTGGGCACCACAAAAACGACCTTTTCGAATTGAAACATGCTCGAAGCACGGTAATAATACTCCACCGGGTCTTGCACTGGAGTGATGCAGGTCATTGCATCGACACTGCGACCAAGACTGGCGAGCACCAACATACCCGGGCCTCCTGACAAGACTGCCAATCGTGGAGCCCGATCCGTGCGTCGATAATCGAGCAACACTTCTTCGGTTTGATTTTGGCCGACAATGGGGATGACTACCTTGTCGCTCAGTGTCCAAATGCCTGTACTCAGCGTGCCGAGCCCTGCAGCCAAAAAGAGCGCACCCCGCCAGAATTGGGGAATGAATTGAAGCGTCAAGAAGTAGAAAATATTGGGCAATTTGAGCGTCGCATAGAGTTCTGCCAGGATGTATCCCAAGCCCAATGCCAAAATTGCCACCCCGACAAATGCCAGCGCCAACGGTTTGATGAGATGTGCTAACGTCGAAAGACGACGGCGAATGCTGAGCATGGTCCGCTCCTTTGTAACAAATTGAGTCCAGCAATGACGTCACATTACGGTATCTGTATATTCGCGTAAGGCGCCGAGCAGTTGATCGCGGATGTATGCTGCACGCGCCTGTGTGACTGCCTCGAACCGAGTCGTAATGACCGGCTCGGTATTCGATGCGCGTAACAATCCCCAGCCATCGCCGAAGTCGATACGCAACCCGTCGGTATCTATGATCGCATGTGTTGCGATAAACTTCGTGCGGACGTATTCCACAGCAGCGAACTTGCGTACGTCATCGAGATCAATGCGTTCTTCAGGTACCTCGGCTAATGCGGGGAATGGGGCGAGTGCATCAGACAAAGAAGTGCCGCTTGCCATGATTGCCTCGATGAGACAACACCCAGCAAATGTCCCATCGTCGAAGCTATGACCGGGCCGATTGTTGAAGACGTGTCCGCTTAATTCGCCTGCAACAGGTGCTCCCAACTCACGCATTTTGGCAGATTGATTGGTGTAGCCGGTCTTCCACATAACGGGAGTGCCGCCAAAAGAGGTAATTGCCTCAGCCAGGACCTTGCTACACTTCACATCGAACACAATCGGAGCAGGGCCATTTTTCAATGCTGCCTGCGCCAAAACAATCATATAGCGATCCGCAAAGACCATCGTACCCCGATTATCGACTACGCCCAAACGATCACCGTCACCGTCGAGTCCGATGCCCAATTCAGCACCCGTCTCGCGCACCACACGCATCAAATCCAGCATATTTTTTTCTTTGAGGGGGTCGGGGTGATGATTGGGGAACGTTCCATCTGGCTCGATGAATAACGGAACCACTTCACATCCCAATCGCTCAAATACACGCACGCCTAGCGGACCAGCCACCCCATTGCCTCCGTCGACGACGACTTTCATACGGCGTGGCAATTGCACCAGGGCGGCGATGTGTTCGACATACGCATCGTCCACCGATACCCGAGTGTAGCTACCTGCACCGGTGCGTACGGTATTGCCAATGGCGATGCGGCCAACCTCTTGGACCTCTTCGCTCGAAAAGGGGACCCCGCCGTAGGTTGGCTCGTAGTGACGCATCTTGAGGCCATTGAATTCAGGCGGATTGTGACTCGCCGTGACCACTGCTCCACCATCGGCCTTAAGGTAGTCAACCGCATAGTACATCACCGGCGTGGGGACCATCCCTATGTCGATGACGTCACACCCGCTCGCCTGCAATCCACGGGTCAACGCAGCGGCAAATCCGGGTGAGGTCAAGCGTGCATCATGGCCTACCACAATGTGCTTGCTACCGCGGTTTTGGTAGAGCGTCCCTGCGGCTTTGCCCAGTTGTTCGTAGACAACTTCGCTCAAGTCAGTACCGACGATACCGCGGATGTCGTATGCGCGGAATATATCTGGTCGAATGGTGGTCATGATGTTCCTCTATTCTTTGTCGCCAGCTATCAGCTGTCTAAATGTAGCTTCATCTATCACGGGGATGCCCAACTCAGCCGCCTTCGTGGTCTTGCTGGCACCAGGATCGCTCCCCGCCAGCACATACGTTGTTTTTTTCGAGACACTGCCGGTCGCTTTGCCGCCGTGTTCGGCGATCAACGCCTCGGCCTGCTCGCGACTCATGGTAGGAAATGAGCCGGTCACCACAAAAACCATCCCCACTAACGCGCTACTGGTGACCACACGTGTCGCACCACCGCTGGTCTGTAAACCAGCGGCGGTCAGTTTGGCGATGAGAAGTCGATTCTGGGGGATGGCGAAATACTCGGTCACACTCTGGGCGATACCCGGTCCGACGCCTTCGATTGCGGCAATCTCGCTGACCGTTGCATCGGCGAGCGCATCGAGCGTATCAAATCGTTGCAGTAACAACTGCGACACCGTGGTCCCGACCAAGGTAATCCCGAGGCTTATCAACACCCGCGATACCGGCTGTTGTTTGGCTGCACTAATGGAATCCATTAGTTTGCTTATTTTTCGCTCACCAAAGCCATCAAGACCGGCAAAATCGTCAGCTTTGAGCGCAAAAATATCGGCAACGTCTGTAATCAATCCAATGTCGACCAACAGCGCAGCCTGCTTTTCACCAAAGCCGACGATATCAAGCGCCTCGCGTGAGACGGCATATTCAATGCGCCGCTTGCGTTGTTCGATACAACCTGAGACGTTGGGACAGCGCCAGGCAACTTCCGCACCTTCGCGCACCAGTGCAGTCCCACACGACGGGCAATGGGAAGGCATGTGCCATGGTTGTTCTGCGCCGTTTCGGGCACTCAATACCGGACCTATGATGTACGGGATGACATCACCAGCACGCTTTAGATTCACGGTGTCGCCGATGCGTAAGTCCAGTTTTTCGATCAAATCGGCATTGTGTAGACTGGCGTTGCTGACGGTCACGCCGCTCAGCTGGACAGACGCAATCTCGGCAGCCGGGGTGATGTTCCCCGTGCGACCGACGCTGACGACGATGTTGCGGAGGATACTGGTCGCTTCACGGGCGGGGAATTTGTAGGCGAGTGCCCACCGTGGGTCACGCCCAGCCACACCCAACTCGCGTTGTTGGGCAAGGCTGTTGACCTTAAACACAATCCCATCGACCTCATAGGGGAGGTCGTCGCGCTTCTGCATCCATGTATGGGCGTAGCTGATCGCTTCTGCGTAGGTGTTGCAGTGTTGTACATCGTCGTTGATAGCAAAACCATAGGCGCGCAACACCGCGAGTGTCTCCCATTGAGTATCGGGCCAACGTCCATCGACTGGACCGATAGAATACGCAAAGAAGCGCAGCGGTCGTTGCATGGTGATTTTTGGGTCTTTTTGGCGCAGGGACCCCGACGCAGCATTACGCGGGTTGGCAGCAGTCTTTTCGCCTGCAGCCTCGAGTCGTTGATTGAGTAGTTCGAACTCGTCGGTACGCATATACACTTCGCCACGTACTTCGAGACGTGCCGGGATCGGCCAACGATCGGTCTGTTGCAACGATTTGGGAATACTCGCGAGAGTGAATACATTCTGGGTTACGTCCTCACCTATCTCGCCATCCCCACGGGTCGCACCGAGCACAAGCACACCATCGACATAGGTCAACGCAATCGCGAGTCCGTCAATTTTGGGTTCGACGACCCAGCTCACCGCATTCGTTCCGAGTCCACGATACACACGGTCTCGAAATGCATCGACCTCAGACTCCTCCATCCCGTTGCCCAAGGACAACATCGGCTGCGGGTGTTTGACCTTCGCAAATATTCCGTCGGGTTTGGCACCGATGATCTTGGTCGGCGAATGTGCGTCATCGAATTCCGGGTGCGCGGATTCGAGGCTTTTCAACTCGGCCATCAGTACATCGTAGATGGCATCAGGAATATCGGATTCATTCAAGACATAGTATTTGAAGTTGTATTGCATAATTGCTGCACGCAGTTCGGCAATACGCGCGCGTGGATGTGCCATCTCGCACCTCTGTATCGGAATGTCTCTACGCATTATACTCATACTACAAAACGTAAAACATGATTCAATCCTGATGACGTTTCATTATTGCCAGAATTCGATTTGACGCACCAAATCCGACATGCTATACTTGTCAACGTAGAAATGATCCTTGATAGCTCAATGGTAGAGCGACTGACTGTTAATCAGTAGGTTCCAGGTTCGAGCCCTGGTCGAGGAGCCAAAAAAACCCCACACCGCATAGCGCTGTGGGGTTTTGTCATAATATCTGCAGTGATTGTCTGCAGTGATTGTCTGCAGTGATTGTCTGCAGTGA
>CANJHS010000073.1 GCA_947474225.1 Roseiflexaceae bacterium
GCCTTCTCGAAGCTCGGCGCCCGCAAAGCAGTGCTCAATGACCTATCACCGGCTGCCACGTTCATCGCCTATAACTACAACACACCGGTCGATGTGCACGCATTTGAGCGCGAAGCCAAGCGGATTTTGGCCGAGGTCGAAGCCGAATATGGCTGGATGTATGAGACGAAGCATACCGATGGGCGAGTTGGCAAAATCAATTATGTAGTGTGGTCGGATGTATTCGTGTGTCCGAATTGTTCCGGAGAAGTGGTTTTTTGGGAGGTCGCTGTTGATAAAAACATGACTAAAATAAACGATGATTTTTTCTGCCCTAATTGTAATTCAGAGATTAGCAAAAAAAATCTTGACCGCAAGTGGCTATTGCAGCATGATATTAACACCTCAAAACTTGTGAAAATAATAGCTCGAGTTCCTGTCCTCATCGAATACAGCATTTCCAAAAAAAGGTTCACAAAAAAGCCGGATAATGTTGATCGAGATAATTTAGAATTAATCACAAACAGCAGAGTTACTAATCCTTACCCTCAAGCGGTCTTGTTGGCTGGCGACAAAACCTCAGAGGCAATAAAAAATGGAGTGACCGATGCAAGCCACTTTTACACAAAACGCAACCTACATGTGATGTCTGCGTTGTGGTCGAAATCACAAAAAAGTCCTAAATTCAAGTTGCTTCTAACATCTGTATTAATCAAGACGGCAAGTATACTCCATAACATTGGAATAAAAGATGGGAAGATAAACTTAGCTGGAGCCCTTCCCAACGCCATATATCTTCCATCAAATTTCGCAGAGAGAAATTTGTTTACACTAATCTCGGGCAAGTTGGAAGATTTCATGCGTGCAGGTCTCGAGCGTATAGTGACAAATCAACCAGTATCCACAAGTTCAACTACATCAAACAGTATTTCAGGTTCAATAGAAAATAGCTTAGATTATGTGTTTATTGATCCACCTTTCGGTGCAAATCTACAATACTCAGAATTAAGTTTCCTATGGGAGGCTTGGCTGAGAATTTTAACTAACAACACTCACGAAGCAATTGAAAACCGCTCTCAGAAGAAAGCTAACGCAGAGTACAGAAAATTAATGACAGAATGCTTCAAAAACGTCTTTCGAATGTTAAAACCTGGCCGCTGGGTAACTGTCGAATTTTCAAATACCAATGCAATTGTTTGGAACAGTATTCAAACAGGTTTAACTGATTCAGGATTTATTGTTGGTAATGTATCTGCATTGCACAAAGGCCAAGGTACGTTTAATTCGCAAACATCAACAACTGCAGTAAAACAGGATCTCGTAATTTCTGCTTACAAACCAAAGAATGACTTCGAGGAGATGTTTACCGCACAAGCACGTACAATCGAAGGCGTCTGGGAATTCATCCGTAACCATCTCGGCTACTTACCCGTGGTGAAGCGTAGCAACGAGGGTCTGGTGCCCGTGCCCGAGCGCGACCCGCGCATCCTCTACGATCAGGTGATCGCATATTACGTTCGCAAGGGCTTCCCCGTGCCTATTGACAGCGGTGCCTTCCAAGCAGGCTTGGCCCAGCGCTTCAGCGAACGCGACGGCATGTACTTCTTGCCAGAGCAGCTGGCCGAGTACGACAAGGCCCGGGCCACCAGTACACAGGTCGTCCAGACCAGTTTGTTTGTCAGCGACGAGTCGTCGGCCATCCAATGGCTACGCCAGGTCATCAAGCGCAAGCCGCAGACCTTTGCCGATATCAACCCCGAGTTTATGCAGCAGTTGGGTGGCTGGAGCAAAACCGAGACGCAACTCGATCTGCGCGTGCTGCTCGAGCAGAACTTCCTGTCGTACGACGGGAGCGGCGATATCCCACCGCAGATATTCCAGTACCTCAAAGACAACTACCCAGATCTGCGGAGCAAACCCGACAGCGACCCGGCGTGGCGCGCCAAAGCCAAAGATCGCTGGTACGTACCCGACCCCAACAAAGCCAAAGACCTCGAGCAACTGCGCGACAAGGCCCTCTGGCGCGAGTACGATACGCTGTTGTCGAGTACCGGCAGAATCAGGACTTTCCGCATTGAAGCAATCCGGGCTGGCTTCAAGCGTGCCTATGCCGCCCAGCAGTACAAGCAGATTGTCGACATGGCCAAGCGCCTGCCGGTAGCCGCCATCGAAGAAGACGAGAAGCTGTTGATGTGGGTCGACAATGCCCGTACGCGTACCGAACAATAAGCGCAGCTCCCCACTGCCTGCACAGCGGCGGAGCAGTCGTGTGGATAGTGGGCTGGCTATATCCCTCGATATCATTCGAGCGATGTGGGCACATCGTCCATTCGCAGTATCTGCGAGCAGGTCAGCTGCTTTTCTCCCTACCAAACGGTGACTACTCGACATGCAGACATGGCAACAACACGTCCTCTCTTTGATAACGCCGACGACCCAGTTGTGTGTGGTCTTTGACCCGCATGGTTTGGTGCGTGACCCGAGTGTATGCATTGCGTTGGAATCAGCTGGGTATCTCGTGGTGATGTACACAGACGATTTGTCGTTCCGGCTCGCGTATGAATCGACATATCGACCACTATTACGGCAACAGAAAGCGTTGTATGTGTTGGTCGTCGTGCCGGATGGACGAGGAGTTGTGGGGACGCTGCCGTATGTCCTCTTGCACCAGCGAGCCACGCTAGAGGTCAGTCTGGAACGGGTTTTTCCTCGGCTGCACGCCGGGACGTTGCGTCAGTTGTCGAGCACGCTCTATCAACGTCTGTGGGAGCGTGCGCGTCTGCTGAGCGACCCGTTGTCACCTACGGCGACGCAGCAGTTTGTGCTGCGCGAGGTGTATGACATCGACACGACACGTCTACAGCGCTTCGACGATGCGATAGCGTTGCTGTGCCGTATCCACGAATCACAGACCTTGCTCCCCGAAAACGTATACCACGTCATTACCGCCACACCTGCCTTCCAGGGAACGCATGCCGACACTCTAGCGACAGCGCTAATACCCCCGTCACGATTCTTTGCCCTGCTGCAGCACGCATGGCAGGATGCAGCGCATGCAGTTCTGCCGGATCTAATCCCACCGGGTTTGGCCAAACTCCCGATAGCCGTGACACACGAAGCAGTACGACCGTATGTTGTAAGCTTCTTCCAGCAACACCTGCTCGAACCGGTCAGCATTACCACCACAATAGACCCAAACTGGCCGGCGTGGGTCCGTGCAGGGCTGCGTGAGCATGCCAATGCGCCGTTCGACTCTGAGCACATCGACCAACTCCGTGCCCTCGTCGCGTCGACAGTCCCGGCTGCAGATGCTTCACACACTGCATGGATCCATTACGCCGATGTACATGCGCGGTATGCAGCAGCGTGTGTCGCTGCGCGGCAAGCTGTGGATAACGCGTTGTTATTGGACGTCGATAGCCGCTTCCGTGCGTGGCTCGAGACGCGCTACAAATTTCTACACAGTATCTCGTCGACGAACCCCGCGATGGTCCATCATGTGACGCGGCACATGGTCGGCGTCTATGAGCAGAACCCACAAACTCCGGTCGCACTGCTCGTCATTGATGGTCTTGGACTACAGCAGTGGCATCTCATCGAGCGCATGTTAGCCAAGCAAGTGCCAGAAATGATAATTACGAACGCGCCGGTGTTCGCTTGGATACCGACATTGACGAATGTGTCGCGTCAGGCGATTTTCGCAGGCAAGCCACCGGCGCAATTCTCCAAGACCATCACCAGTACGCATGCAGAAAAAGCGCTCTGGCAGGCACTCTGGCAAACTGCCAGCCCGCCGCCCCGCCCAGCAGCCGTTGCGTATGGACGCGGGTATGGCTTGGGCGATGCGGAGCAGGATGTCGAAGGGTTGCTGAACAACGGCACGACACGTGTGATCGGGATGGTCATCGACA
This sequence comes from Roseiflexaceae bacterium, assembly GCA_947474225.1. Taxonomy (GTDB): domain Bacteria; phylum Chloroflexota; class Chloroflexia; order Chloroflexales; family Roseiflexaceae; genus UBA965. The sequence goes on from CANJHS010000073.1 coordinate 3,891, forward strand.
CCATCGATGAGCTCGTCCACACAGACATCCTGGGGGCTTTTGACTTCACCGCACGTATACAGCTCTGGATGCAGCAAGGATATTTAGCAACGGTTATCGGGTCATTACTCGCGGCAGGGTATACGATTTGGTTGACCGCCGATCACGGAAATGTGGAATGCATCGGGACGGGGAAGCTCAACGAAGGGGTGTTGGCCGACCAACGCGGGAGTCGCGTTCGGATCTACCCCAACGAAACACTGCGCACGCACGCCATCCAGGAATACGGGTCGCAGTGCAGCAGCTGGCACGGGGTGCAACTCCCACCGGATTTTCGCCCGGTGTTAATCGACGGCTTTGGGGCTTTTGCCACACAAAACACGCGCCAAATGAGTCATGGTGGTGCAAGTATCGCTGAAGTAATTGTCCCATTTGCTCGCATCCGGAAAGAAGAAAAACAATGAAGCAACCCACCTACGGCATCAAACAAACCATTCGCTATCAGTGGATGCAGCATGCGTGTGCGCTCGTTCAAGCAGGGCATACCCCTGCAGAGACCCGTGCGTTGCTCGACTCCTACCTCATTGAACGCAAGGGGACGGGCAGTATGGGGACACGAAGCGCCAATACACGCGGCTTTGTGTTGGCGAATCTGATGGCGTGCTGGGTAACGCCACTCCCGCAATTGAACTCTGTGCACGACACAGCTCTGCAACTCATCGAATCAGCGTCCGAAACGGACGCAATCGCGGTCCATTGGGGAGTTGCCTGTGCGACCTATCCCTTTTGGTACCACATTGCTCGACACGTCGGACGATTACTGAGCCTGCAAGGGCACTGTACCCAACGACAACTCGTGACCCGACTCAATGAGCAATACGGTCAGACAGCCACGGTGTCACGGTACGCACAATATGTGGTGCGATCATTTGTGGCATGGGGCATTCTGCAAGACACTGACACGCCAGGTACATTGGTGTCTGGTACGCCGATTCCAATTCAGAATCCAGCTCAGGCTGCGTTTTTGTTTCAATCATGCTTACATGCAGCGCAAGTTACCTCAAAATCGTACACGGCGCTCAGTAACGATGCAGCTCTCTTCCCATTTTCGTTGTCCTATTTCGCTCCGGCAGTTCTCGAAAAGAACAATCCCTGTTTAACCTTTATGAGCAGTGGAAATAACGAAGAGACAATGATGTTGCGGTGATGCGAATAGGCAGAGGTACACGGCGGAAGACTACATCACGCGACTTACGTCACACTCAGATGACAATGCTATTGCTCTGTTCACAGAAAACTTCTTCAAAATGTCTCTTCGTGCATGTACCATTTTGGTGCCTTTTCGCAAAAAATCCATCAAAAAACCCGCCTGCGCATCAGTGATGCACAAGCGGATTCAATCTATTCCTTCACCCCAACCTGCAACCTCAAACCTGTAACCTCAAACCTGTAACCTCAAATGCACGCCTGAATGGTGGCCTCGAAGCGCTCGAGTGCCTCGTCGGCTTCGGGCTTGGTGAGGACCAACGGCGGGCAGAAGCGGATGGTCGAGTAGCCGCAGGTCAGGATGAGCATACCGCGGCGGAAGCCTTCTTCCATAATCTCGCCAGCGAGTTGCTTGGCGGGCTCTTTGGTCTCTTTGTTGAGCACAAAATCCACGCCCAGCATCAAGCCACGACCACGTACATCGCCGATGACGTCGTAGCGCTTGGCCAAGCTCTCGAGGCCTGCCTTGAGGTGCGCGCCGACGTCGGCGGCATTGGTGCAGAGTTCTTCTTTCACCAAATCGAGGACCACATTGGCGGCGGCACAGGCCAGCGCATTGCCGGCGTAGGTGCTGCCGTGGGAACCTTCGGGCCAGCGCTCCATCAGCGACTTCTTGGCGATGATGCCGCCGATGGGCATACCGGCGCCGAGTCCCTTGGCCGTCACGACGATATCTGGGGTACAACCCTGGTTCTTGGTCTTTTTGCAGTGTGCGCAGATGCTATCGGCACCGCCGGTGGCGCCACTCTCGTGCTGGTGGGCCCACATTTTGCCGGTGCGACCGACGCCCGATTGGACCTCGTCGTAGATCAGCAAAATGCCGTGCCGGTCACACAATTGGCGAAGACCACAGAGGAACCCAGGGGTGGGCACAACGTAGCCGCTTTCGCCCTGTATCGGCTCAAGGATAATCGCCGCGATGTCTTGGGGCGGCGCAATGGTGGTAAACATCGTCTTTTCGATGTAGTCGAGGGTCGCCTGCGTGACACGTTCCTTTTCGATCCCAAAGGGGGTGCGATACGGATTGGCATAGAACGCATGGAACATGCCGGGCACGAGTGGGAAGTGGCCGCGGCGCTGGGCTGCCTTGGATGCCGTGATCGACATCGCGCCATACGATCGCCCGTGGAACGCGCCCAAGAACGAGATGATGCCCTGCCGGCCGGTGGCGGCACGGGCCAGCTTCATGGCGGCTTCGATCGACTCGGTACCCGAGTTGGTCAAAAAGACCTGCCATGGTTCGCTTTGGGGCATGGTTGCAGCCAGCTTTTCGGCCACATTGACCATCTGTTCGTTGACAAAGTCCGTGCCGGCCATGTGGACAAATTTGTTCACTTGGTTGTGCATGGCCTCGATGACTTTGGGATGGGAGTGACCGGTCGATACCACCGCGATACCGGCGGCCATGTCTAGATAGCGGTTGCCGTCAACATCCCAGACTTCGCTACCCAGGCCTCGTTCCATGGCAAAGGGATACACACGGCCCATCGCACCGGACAAAACCGCCGCATCACGGGCGACCAAAGCTTTGCCTTTGACTCCGGGCACAGGCAACTGCGTCGAACCGCGCAGGGTTGGTTTGACATCTCGTGTCATCATTGACCTCATACTATTAAAAAAGATGAACGATTATGGCGTAGCGTACGCTTATTCGCCCCATTGAATATATGCATAAATCATACCATCTACCAGCTCGGTTGGGTAGACGGGGATGCGGATGCCCACTGGCGGGACAATTGCTTTGCCCGTATCGAGGCGATAGGTCCAGCCGTGCCAGGGGCAGGTAACCGTGGCGTCGATGAGGACGCCCGACGACAACGAGCCGCCTTCGTGACGGCAGGTGTCGGCAAAGGCGTAGATCGTGCCGGCTGCATGGGCGACGCCAATGGGCAGACCGTCGATATCGAGGTAGCGCATCGCGCCGGGTGGGAGGTCGTCGATGGGCAGGAGCGGAACGCGTTCGATTGCCATAGAACCCTCAGTAACGATAGAAAACGCGCTGGAATCATAAATACGTATATGTGTGGTACAATACCACGGTATGCCCCGGTATGCCTGCGTCCGTAATTTTGTGTTGACGCAGCAGTTTGTTTGCCCGCCGTGAGGCGCGCATTTCATTTAAGGAGTCCCACTGTGGCCCCAGAACGCTTACAGAAAGTGTTGGCCAGCGCAGGCATCGCCTCGCGCCGTGATTGTGAAGTGTTGATCTCGGAAGGACGTGTGAACGTCAATGGCGAGGTCGTATCCGTGGCCGGAACGCGGGTTGATCCCGACGTCGACACCATTTTGGTCGACGGGAAGCCCCTCGGTCCCCGCCAGGCGCGGACTTACATCATGTTCCACAAGCCCGTCGGCGTCGTATCGACGACCGAAGACCCACAGGGTCGCCCGACCGTCATCGGACTGGTCGATGTCCCACAGCGATTGCATTTGGTTGGTCGGCTCGACTTCGCATCCGAAGGGTTGATGCTCTTGACCGACGACGGCTCATTGACGCAGTCTTTGACGCACCCCAGCAATCAGGTCGAGAAAGAATATCGCGTCCTGTTGAACGCCACCCCGAGCGCAGACGATTTGCGCGACTGGCGTAATGGTGTCGAATTGCCGGCCGTCGAAGACGAAACCGCCGACAACGACAACTATGACGGTGCCGATGGCGAAGAAGCCACCATCACCACCGCACCTGCATGGGTCGAAGTCATCGAACGCGGTGACAGCGGCACATGGGTCCGCGTCGTGTTGCACGAAGGCCGCAAACGGCAGATTCGTCGCGTCGCGACCGCCCTTGGATTCGACGTATTACGCCTCATCCGCACCCGCGAAGGCCCCATCACCCTCGGTGATTTGGCCGCCGGCGCGTGGCGCACGTTGACCGAAGACGAAATCGAAAAGCTCCAGCAGCATGCAGACCGCGCCGAATCAATGGCTCGGTTGATCGCCGCCCAAAAGGCCAAAGCAGCCCAAAAGGCAGCTGGTCCACGTCCTGCTGCAGCCCCAGCCGCAGAAAACAACGAAGAAGAAGGCGACGAAGTCGCACCACGTGGCAACCGCCTCGACGAGCGCCCGAGCTCCGATGCACCCCGTGGCGCACGCACGTCTGACGGCTTCCGTCGCGACGATCGTCCTGCCCGCCCAGCCTATGGTGATCGCCCTGCCGGTGGTGGATTCCGCCGTGATGGTGATGCACCCCGTGGCGACCGCCCGTCATTCGGCGGCGATCGGCCCCCACGTCCAGCCTATGGTGATCGCCCTGCCGGTGGTGGATTCCGCCGTGATGGTGACGCCCCTCGTGGCGACCGCCCGTCATTCGGCGGCGACCGGCCCCCACGCCCAGCCTATGGTGATCGCCCAAGTGGCGGTGGATTCCGCCGTGATGGTGACGCACCCCGCAGCGACCGCCCGTCATTTGGCGGCGATCGGCCCCCACGCCCAGCCTATGGTGATCGCCCTAGTGGCGGTGGATTCCGCCGTGATGGTGACGCCCCTCGTGGCGACCGTCCATCTTTCGGCGGCGATCGGCCCCCACGCCCAGCCTATGGTGATCGCCCTGCCGGTGGTGGATTCCGCCGTGATGGTGATGCACCCCGTGGTGACCGCCCGTCATTCGGCGGCGATCGGCCTGCCTTCGGTGGTGACCGGCCCCCACGCCCAGCCTTCGGTGATCGCCCAAGTGGCGGTGGATTCCGTCGTGATGGCGACGCCCCTCGTGGCGACCGTCCATCTTTCGGCGGCGATCGGCCTGCCTTCGGTGGTGACCGGCCCCCACGCCCAGCCTTCGGTGATCGCCCAAGTGGCGGTGGATTCCGCCGTGATGGCGACGCCCCTCGTGGCGACCGTCCGTCGTTCGGCGGCGATCGTCCCCCACGTCCAGCCTATGGTGATCGCCCAAGCGGTGGTGGATTCCGCCGTGATGGTGATGCACCCCGTGGCGACCGTCCGTCTTTCGGTGGCGATCGTCCCCCACGTCCAGCCTATGGTGATCGCCCAAGCGGTGGTGGATTCCGCCGTGATGGTGATGCACCCCGTGGCGACCGTCC
>CANJHS010000074.1 GCA_947474225.1 Roseiflexaceae bacterium
CAATACACGAGAATACCGATGAGTCATCCTGCATCTGCATCCCGCATCGCGAGTTTCGGAACGACGATTTTCACCGAGATGAGCGCCCTTGCCATCCAACACAACGCGGTCAATCTCGGCCAGGGCTTCCCCGACTTCGCCGGACCAGATTTCGTCAAACAAGCCGCCATCGAGGCCATCTCAGCCGACTACAACCAATACGCCCCCATGCCCGGCACCATTGGCCTCCGCCAAGCAGTCGCCACCATGTGGCGTAGCCGGACCAGCATCGACATCGATCCGCTGACCGAGGTCAGCGTCGCCAGTGGCGCGACCGAGTTACTCTGCGACGTGATGTTGTCGTTCATCAATCCCGGCGACGCAGTGGTCATCTTCGAGCCCGCCTACGACGCCTATGTGCCTGACATCAGTATGGCCGGCGGGCGTGTCATCCCGGTGCGTTTGCACCCCCCGACCGCTACCAACCCTGTCTGGCACTACGACCCCCAGGTGCTCGCAGCCGCCTGTGCCCAAAAGCCCAAACTGCTGCTCCTCAACACGCCCCACAACCCCACCGGCAAAGTCTTTAGTCTGGCAGAATTGACCGAGATTGCCGATTTGTGCAAAACCCACAACATCCTGGCCGTGGTCGACGAGGTCTACGACCGCTTGGTCTACGACCAGCACGTCCACATCCACCTCGCCAGCCTACCCGACATGTGGGAACGCACCATCAGCCTCAACAGCATCGGCAAAACCTTCAGCGTGACGGGCTGGAAGATCGGCTGGGCCATTGCCCCCGCCGCCCTCAACAGCGCCCTGCGTGCCAGTCACCAATGGGTCACCTTTGCCACCTCGACTCCCATGCAATATGCATCTGCGGTTGCCTTGATGCAGGCCGAGAGCAACGGATACTATGCCCAACTGACCCGCGAGTATAGCGCCCGCCGCATCATCCTCCGTGACATCCTCACCCAAACCGGGTTGCCCCTCATCGACGCCGCCGGGTCATACTTCATCAGCATCGATGTCGCACCGTTGGGCGTCAGCGATGTGCGCACCTTCTGCCGACGCCTCGTCAGCGAGCTGGGTGTGGCAGCCATCCCCATCACGGCGTTTTATGTCGACCCCGATGCACCGCAGTTAGCGCGCTTTTGCTTCGCCAAAAAAGACGAAACCATGCGTGCCGCCGGTGAACGCCTGCGCAACCTGCACACCATCCAATGGCACTAGCGTCCCGCAGTCGGTGCTCCGATCAGGGGCACCAAGGCCTGCCGGATGCGCTGCAATCGGCCATCGATCCCGTCTGGCCGGATGGGGAAATCCTGTCGGATGCCGATGACCTCGATGCGCAACTGTGCAATCGGGTCGCGATATTCCTGCGGCGCTACACCCTCGGCCATCGCAAGCGCATCGTCGAGTGACAACAACACCTGCTGCGCCCGCACCACATCATTGACCGCCACCGCTGCCTCCAGGTCTGCCACGTGCAACTGTGCCCGCGACACATAGACCGCGCTCCACAACGCATTGGTCTGCGCTGTGACGTCCAGCAGCTCCTGTCGCGTAATGTCGGCGGGCACCACGACGACCGCAGTCGGCGTTCCTACTGGTCGGTCGGGCATTCTTGTCGCTGTCGCTCGGAGATTCACGTATGTGCTCAACGACGCCTGTGGCGACCGGCCATACCACAGCCACCCGATGAACAATGTCACCACAACACTAACCAGATGCGGCAACGTGCGCCGCAGTAGGCGTCGTTGCCGCATCCATTGTCGCTTCGGGCGTGGTTCGCTCATATACGGTGCGCACTCCGCCGCGCATGGTCGTCCACTATTTGTCGATTTGTGCCGTCAACAGAATCGCCTGCGCGATTTCGCGCATGGATTTGCGCGTGTTCATCGATAGTTGTTGGATTTTGCGGAAGGCGTCTTGTTCCTTCAGCCCCTGCGTATCCATCAACACCCCTTTGGCGCGCTCGACCAGCTTGCGCGTCTCCATGGTGTCCTTCAGGTCGCCGAGTTCGGTGGCCATACTATTGAATTCCGCGAAGCGAGCCAGTGCGATTTCGATCGCAGGCAATAATTCTGCTTCACGGAAGGGCTTGACAATATAATTCACAACGCCTGCATCACGCGCACGTTCGACCAATTCGCGATCCGAATAGGCTGTCAACAACAACACGGGTGCGATTTTTTCTTCCGTCAACACTTTGGCTGCCTGGATGCCGTCGAGCTTGGGCATTTTGATGTCCATAATGACCAAATCGGGGCGCAATTCACGTGCCAAATGGACGGCACTGACGCCATCGCCGGCATCACCCACGACCAAATATCCGAGCCCTACCAGCGTCTCGCGCAGATTCATCCGAATAATAGATTCGTCGTCTGCAATGACCAGTCTGAGTTGATTCGCCATAACTACCTCCCAACGCGGGATGTCGACAAAAGAGTCTCAATTGACTATAGCATGTAATAGAAAGGCAGGTCAATAAAAAAATACCCAAAATACGCCGCATACATGGTACTTTTCGCCAGACAATACGCGCCTACACGCACAAAACTCCATTGGCGTTGCCATCCCGTCGCATTCCTCGTATACTATATCCACAACGCGACGACAGAGCCACGTCGCTGTCGCCCCTGTCCAGAGAAGTGCCGGTTGGTGCGAGGCATGCAGGTCACACAGCGATTCCACTCCCGAGCGGCCGAGGAAGACTCGGATCGGTTGCACCCGTTATCGTGCATCAAGGTCATCACCCTGATGACGAACGAAGGTGGCACCACGAAGGCATCCGCCTCTCGTCCTTCACGGACGGGTGGTGTTTTTTTGGCGAAAAGGCTCGCTTATGGATTTCATCCTGCGCATCCTCTACATCGTCGCTCGCTTCGGTCGTGACGTATATTGGGCGCTTACCAAACCAACCCTCGTCGGGGTTCGTGTCATCATCCTCGACGCCAGCGACGCTATCCTGTTGGTCCGTCACCGTGCCGGCCCGCACGCCTGGACCCTCCCCGGTGGCGGCGTTATCCCGCGTGAACCGGTCATCGAGGCTGGCCGCCGTGAACTGCACGAAGAAGCCGGTGTCAACATCCCCGCCAAACTCTTTTATATCCATGGCAAAAGCGATGGCGCGCACGCCGTCCACCCATGTACCGTCACCACCATCGCTGCCCGTGCACCCGACCTCACCATCCCGCACCCGTCGCGCTGGTCCATCGAGGTCGCCGACGCCCGCTTCGTGCATCCCAGCGTCTTTCACGAACTCGACGATGCAATCGAGCCTGGTTGCTTGCGCCGCATCGACGAAATCCTGACGGGCAAACCCGTCGCCACGCACTGGTAGGAGTCTCCGTATGCCGTACACACCCATCGTCGCTACCCTCGGCTATATCATGTCGACCGACGGTACCAAGGTCTTGATGGTGCACCGCAACAAGCGCGCAGACGACATCCATCTCGATAAGTACAACGGACTCGGCGGCAAACTCGACCCACACGAAGATGCCGCTACCGGCATGGCCCGCGAACTGATGGAAGAAGCCGGTATCACCGTCGATGCGATGGTTCTGCGCGGCACGCTCAACTGGCCCGGCTTCGGCAAAAACGAAGAGGACTGGTTCGGCTTCGTCTTTCGCATCGATCGCTGGTCGGGCGACGTCCACTCCCACAACGACGAAGGCTCGCTCGAATGGATTCCCGTCGCTGAGCTACACACGCTCAACTTGTGGGATTCGGATCGCCTCTGGATCGACATGGTCTTTGATGGCGACGACTATACTTTCCATGGCGTGGCGCCATACAAAGCCGGCAAGATGGTCTCGTGGTCGTGTACCAAGATTGCCACCCGGTCCGCCCGATAGAACACTTTCACCTCAGCTTAGGAGTTTTCTCATGCTCGACATTCGCTTGCTCCGTGAACAAACCGACGCCGTCAAGGCCAGCCTCGCCCGCGCAGGCGTCGACCCCGCGGCCGTCGATGCCGTTTTGGGCTTCGACGAACAACGCCGCGCCCTATTGACCGAGGTCGAACGCCTCAAAGCCCATCGCAATACCACGTCCAAAGAAATCAGCACGCTCAAAGACGCAGCCCTGCGCGACACCAAAATCGCCGACATGCGTGCACTCGGCGACCGCATCAGCGACCTCGACAAACAGGTCAACGACCTCGAAGCAGCCCAGCTGGCCGCCATCCTCGAATTGCGCAACCTGCCGCATGATTCCGTACCGGTTGGTGCCGACGAAGAAGGCAACGTCGTCATCCAGACCATCGGCACCAAGCGCTCGTTTGACTTTGCTCCCAAACCCCACTGGGATCTGGGCACATCACTCGACATCATCGACTTCGAGCGCGGCGTCAAAATCTCGGGTTCGCGCTTCTACATCCTCAAAGGCATGGGCTCACGGCTGCAGCGCGCCCTCATCCAATGGCTGCTCGACCTCCACGGCAAACAAGGCTACACCGAGGTCTACACGCCGTTCGTCGTCAAAGAACTCAGCCTCTACGGCGCGCGCCAGCTCCCCAAGTTCCGCGATAATCTGTACCACGACGCCGAAGAAGACCTGTGGTTGGTACCCACCGCCGAAGTACCGGTGACCAACATCCACCGCGACGAAATCCTCGACGTCACCCAGCTCCCCATCAACTACTGCGCCTACACGCCCTGCTTCCGCCGCGAAAAAATGAGCGCCGGCCGCGACGTCCGTGGCATCAAACGTGGTCACCAGTTCGACAAAGTCGAGATGTACAAGTTCGTCCATCCCGATACCAGCTACGCCGAGCTCGAACAACTGCGCCTCGACGCCGAAGAAACCTGCCGCCTGCTGGGCATCCCCTACCGCACCAAAGTGCTGTGCACCGGCGACATGGGCTTTGCCTCGACCAAAACATACGACATCGAAGTCTGGGCCCCCGGCCAAGACGAGTGGCTCGAGGTCAGCTCGTGCTCCAATGTCGAGACGTTCCAGGCCCGCTCGACCAACATCCGCTTCCGTCCCGAAGCCGGCGCCAAACCGGAATTCGTCCACACCCTCAACGGCTCGGGCCTGGGCGTCCCACGTACCATGATTGCGATTATGGAAAACTACCAGAACGCCGATGGTTCCATCACCATCCCCGATGTCCTGCGCCCCTACATGGGCGGCCTCGACGTGATCCGCTCAACCAAACACGCCTAGTCAACGCACAAAAATCCCCCCGGAGCGCATGCTCCGGGGGGATTATCGGTATGTTCACATCACGTGATAGGCCATCACCACCAGGTCGTGGCGGTTCCCGTGCCGGTCATGTGCGTGCTTGCTGAATATGCCTTCGCGGCTAAATCCCAACCGCTCAAAAATAGCCCGACCGCCGACCTGCACCGCCAACATTTCGACGATAACCTTGGCGACGCCCAAACCACGGGCAGCGTCGAAAATGGCCTTGGCCATTTCGGTACCCAATCCCGAACGCCGGAATTCCTTGCCCACCATCAGCTGAATGTCGCCCACATGTGACGACCAACCAACCAACTTGCGCACTGCACTATACCCTACCACTTCACCGTCGTCTCGGATCGCCACCATCTGACGCCAGTTTTCGGCGGCATAGGCATTGATCAGCCGATTGATGATATTGGTGTCCGATAAATCGTCCTCGAGATAGAGCAAATCGTCTTCTGGCAAGCTTTTGCCGAACCGCGCGAGCGCGACCCGATCATCCTCTACCAGGAGTCGAATGGTCACCGCCACGCCATTGCGCAATACGACGGGCGACACTGCCTCTCCGCGCATGGTCATAGACGTCTCCTTCTTCCTTCACGGTCTCTGATATACGCACGCAAATCCACCGTGGATGTACATGTGCACTGCTACACAGTATAGGTGCCTTTGTCGTGCCTGTCACTTGTATGCATGAGAAAACCGGTGCGGTCGAGCCCGCACCGGCTGCTGCCATAATCGCTAGCCGCGTTGGGCGTGTACCGAGGCGACAATTGCTTCGCTGGTAATACCAAGCTGCTGATAAATCTCGTTGGCCGGCGCCGATGCACCGAAGCGATCGATAGTCACCAGCCCGCCAGTCATACCGACGTAGCGTTCCCATCCGAACGAGACGCCTGCTTCGACCGCAACCCGGACCGTCACCGCAGCCGGCAATACGCTCGCTTTGTAGGCGGCGGGCTGCTGGTCAAACAACGACGTACACGGCATCGAGACAACCCGGGTGGGGATTCCCTGTGCTTCGAGAGTCTCGGCGGCTTGCATTGCCAGCGACACTTCGGACCCCGTCCCAATCAAAATAGCCTGCGGCGCACCACCACTGGCCTCGCGCAGAATGTACCCGCCATGGGCTACATTGCTGGCACTCGGGTAGAAAGTACGGTCGTAGTTGGGCAACTTCTGGCGGCTGAGGATGAGCGCCGTCGGTCGGTGTGATTGTGTCAAAGCCAGTTCCCAAGCGGCGGCAGTCTCGGCTGCGTCACAGGGGCGAATGGTCAGCAGATTGGGCAGGGCCCGCAACGAGGCCAGGTGTTCGACCGGCTGATGGGTCGGACCATCTTCGCCGACGCCGATGCTGTCGTGCGTAAACACGTAAATCACCGGCAGGTGCGACAACGCCGCCACCCGAATCGAGCCGCGCATATAGTCCGAGAAGGTCAGGAACGTACCGCCATACGGTCGGATGCCCCCATGGGCTTGCATCCCGTTTAACATCCCGCCCATGGCATGCTCACGCACGCCAAACCAGACCACAGTCCCGGCGTAATTGCTCTTTTGGAAGCTGCCATCCAGGAGTTTGGGTGTCTTGTTTGAACCAGCCAAATCTGCCGCGCCGCCCATAAACCAAGGGATGCGACTGCGCAAGACTTCGATGACTTTGCCCGATGCATCACGCGTTGCCATGTCAGCACTCGTGGCAAAGAGGGTATCGAGCCCGGCATTCCAATCGGCTGGCAATGTCCCGTCCCAGGCGCTACGCAACGACGTTGCGAGATCGGGGTGTGCGGCGGCATAGACCGTCGCGCGCTTCTGCCAGGCCTCGTAGGTTTTGCCATTGCGGCGCGCCACCTCTGCCCAGAGTTGGGTGACCGCGGGCGAGACGTCGAAGGATTTGTCCGGGTCGAGGCCCAACGCCACCTTGGTGGCGCGCACTTCGTCTTTGCCGAGTGGTTCGCCATGGGCACGGGCAGTGCCGGCATACGCAGGTGATCCGAATCCGATGACGGTGCGCACAGCGATAATCGACGGTTTGGTTGTCTCGGTTCGAGCTGCATGGATGGCTGCTTCGATGGCCTCACAATCGTTGCCGTCGGCGACCTTTTGGGTGTGCCAGCCGTACGCCTCGAAGCGCTTCATGGCGTCTTCGGTGTAGGCCAACGAGGTCGGACCGTCGAGCGAGATGAGATTGTCGTCGTACAAAAAGATCAACTTCCCCAACCCCAAATGCCCCGCCAACGACGCCGCTTCGGAGGCAATGCCTTCCATCAAATCGCCATCACTGACCAACGCATAGGTATAGTGATTGACGGGCGCGACGTCTGGTCGATTGTAGGTTGCCGCCAAAAACGCTTCGGCCACGGCCATGCCGACCGCATTGGCTGCGCCTTGCCCCAGCGGACCCGTGCTGACCTCGACGCCAGGCGTAACACCCACTTCGGGGTGGCCGGGCGTCATCGATCCCCATTGACGGAATCGTTTCAGCTCATCGAGGGGCAAATCGTAGCCCGCCAGATGCAACAAGCCATAGATGAGCATCGAGCCGTGGCCGGCAGACAGCACAAAGCGGTCACGATCGGGCCAATGTGGGTCACGCGGGTTGAACGACAAAAAGCGCGTGAAGAGCACATGCGCCATTGCTGCTGAACCCATCGGCAAGCCAGGATGCCCGGAATTTGACTGCTGAATTGCATCGATTGCCAAGGCGCGCAGCGTATTGATGGAACGCTGATCTACTTCGGTATATGGCATTACAATCCCTTTATTTGGTGCTGTTCTTGTAATCAGCCAAGAACTTTTCGATACCGCTGTCGGTCAATGGGTGCTTCATGCTCTGCTTGATGACGCTGAACGGGCAGGTCGCAATGTCGGCACCGGCCAAGGCAGATTCGATGATGTGACGGGGATGACGAATCGACGCAGCCAGCAACTTAGTGGTGATGCCGTGGAGTCGATAAATGCCCGAAATTTCTTTGATAAGCTGCATCCCATCGGCGCCCATGTCGTCGACACGGCCAATGAACGGACTAATGATGAAGGCACCGGCGCGGGCTGCAAACAGCGCCTGCGTGGCGTTGAAGCAGAGCGTCACATTGGTGCGGATGCCGGCCTTGGCCAGTGCATACACCGCCTTGAGCCCTTCGGGCGTGACCGGTACTTTGACGACGACATTCTTGTGCCAGGTAGCAAATTCATGGCCTTCACGGATCATCCCCTCGGCGTCGAGCGATATCGCTTCGGCGCTGATGGGACCGTCGACCAACTTCGTGATTTCGGTAATCAACGTCTTGTGGTCGATGCCGGTCTCTTTGGCTACCAACGAAGGATTGGTGGTCACACCGCTCAGAATGCCCCAACTGGCTGCTTCAGCTATTTCTTTGATGTTTGCGGTATCGAGATAGATTTGCATGGTCTTCCGCTCCTATATCATGACAAAAAAGCGCCGTCTGAGCGACGTCGCTACTTTTCATAGTATATCAGGTATCAATGTGTAGGGGCGAGGTCGTCATGCACCGCGTAGCGCGGTACCGCGCCCGCTCCTATTCCAGGTACCTCGTCCGTTGAATCCAATCCCTTGCACCCATGCTACTGGTCGTCAATCCCTTGCACCCATGCTGCTGGTCGTCAATCCCATGCACCCATGCTGCTGGTCGTCAATCCCATGCACCCATGCTGCTGGTCGTCAATCCCATGCACCCATGCTACTGGTCGTCAATCCCATGCACCCATGCTACTGGTCGTCAATCCCATGCACCCATGCTACTGG
>CANJHS010000075.1 GCA_947474225.1 Roseiflexaceae bacterium
CCTTCGGCCGAGGCCATCACGACGATGCGCTTGGAGGCGCGGTCCATGATGACGCCGAGGTAGATTTCGCGCTCGTAGGTGATTGCTTCGGCGACGAGCACCTTTTCGACGGTCAGACCTTTGATGTCCATACCGAGGATGGCTTTGCCGTGCAGTTCGGCTTCGGCCGGATTGTTCGCGAGTTTGACGCCGCCGGCTTTGCCACGACCACCGACAAAGACTTGTGCTTTGACGACGACGGGTGCGCCGATTTTTTCGGCGATGGCACGGCATTCTGCCGCGGTTGTGGCGACGCCGCCACCGGTGACTGGTATGCCGTATTGCGCGCAGATATCGCGCGCCTGATACTCGTGAAGCTTCATTAGACGAGACCTCCGTAGGATTACATGAACGCCGCTATCCTACCATTGCAGGCCGTTTGCGTCAATTTATGGTGACACTGCATTGCGCAGTCAAACAGGCGCTCAGCACTCGTTTTATTTTGGTTCACCAATGGATGATTTATACTACTTCTACACTTCATCTATCCCCATCCAGAACACCGTTGTTTTGATCCGAAAGGCAGGAACAGATGGCCTACGCAAAACTCATCGGCGCAGAAGTCAAACGCAAAGAAGACCCACGGCTGCTCAACGGTCGCGGTGCATATGTCGGCGACATGAAGCTCGCCGGCATGCAATATGTCGCCTTCGTGCGCAGCCCCTACCCACATGCCATAGTGGGCAGTATCGACGCCAGCGTTGCCCTGGCCATCCCCGGGGTGACTGCCGTCATCACCGGTCAAGACATCGCCAAACTCTGTGGCCCAATGCCCCTCGGCGCTGGCGGTGAAGGGTCCGCCGAGGCCGGCGTCGAAGCGACCCGCCCCCACAGCCATTACCCCATTTCGTTCGGGACGGTCCGTCACGTGGGCGAGATTGTCGCTGCCGTGATTGCCACCTCCGCGGCCATCGCCGCCGACGGCGTCGGTGCCGTTTTGGTCGATTACGAACCACTCCCTGCCGCCGTCGATATGCTCCAGGCCGCCAAACCCGACGCGCCGAAGCTTTTTGCCGATATGGACAGCAACGTCCACCACACCTGGACCAAAAACGTCGGCGACGCGAACGCGACCTTTGCCAAAGCCCACACAGTCGTCACACGCACCCTGGCCAACCAGCGTTTGGCTGGCGTGTCGATGGAAGGCCGCGCAGTCGTGGCATACCCCGAGCCATTGGGCGAAGGCATCAGTGTCTACTCGAGCACGCAGGCTGCCCACATGAACCGCACCAGCCTGGCCGAGATTCTGCGCATGGACGAAAACCTGATCCGCGTGGTCGCACCCGATGTCGGCGGTGGTTTTGGCGTCAAAATCGGTGTTTTCTCCGAAGACGCTGCCCTGGCCGCACTGGCACGCCATATGCGCATCCCCCTGTCGTGGGTCGAGGGCCGCATCGAGCACATGACCGCCACCACCCATGGACGCGGCCAAATTGCTACCTATAGCTGTGCGGTGCGAGCGGATGGGAAGGTCGAAGGCCTGCGCTTCCACATCACGGCCGATATCGGCGCATACCCCGTCGCCGCTGGGCTGGCCAACCTGACCGGCATGATGTCGGTGGGCGTCTACCACATCCCCGTCATCGACGGCACGGTACAAGCGGTCTACACCAACACCACCCCCGTGGCAGCCTACCGTGGCGCTGGTCGCCCCGAGGCAGCCTATTACATCGAACGCATGATGGACGCCATCGCCGACGAACTGGGGATGGATCCCGCGGCAGTGCGCCGGGCGAATTTCATCCCACCCACGGCGTTCCCCTACAAAACCCCCACCGGCCCGCTCTACGACACCGGCGAATACGACAAGTCGCTGACCAAACTCATTGATGTCAGCAACTATCCCGCGCTGTTGGCAAAACAAGCGCAACGCCGTGCAGATTTTGCTGCAGGCAAGGCGACGTCGCTCATCGGCCTCGGGTTTGCGGTCTATGTCGAGATGTGTGGCTTTGGTCCGTTCGAAAGCGCCACCGTGCGTGTCGACCCCACCGGCACCGTCACGGTCTATACCGGCACCTCACCGCATGGGCAGGGCTTGTACACGACGTTTGCGCAGATTGTATCGGACCAATTAGGCGCTGACTTCAACAACGTCATCGTCAAATCGGGCGATACGGCGACCACGCCGATGGGGCATGGCACCATGGGCAGCCGCAGTTTGGCCATGGGTGGCGGTGCGCTCGTACAGGCCATCGAGGTCATCCGCGAGAAGGCAATCAAAGTGGCCGCCCATATGCTCGAAGCATCACCCAGCGACATCGTCTATCACGAGGGGCGCTACCAGGTCAAAGGCGCGCCCGACAGTGGCGTGACCCTGACCGAGATTGCCAAGCGCGCCTATAGTGACAAACTTCCGGGCGAGACGACCTCGGGGCTCGAGGCGACCGAGTTTTTCCGCGCCAAAGACAACGCATTGCTCTACCCGTTCGGCGCACATCTGTGTGTGGTCGAAGTCACGCCCGAAACCGGCGAAACTGTCGTCGTCGCATACTACAGCGTCGACGACTGCGGCCCGCGCATCAGTCCCACGTTAGTGGCAGGCCAGGTGCACGGCGGCTTGGCGCAAGGGATTGGCCAGGCGTTGTACGAAGAAATCGTCTATAGCGAAAGCGGACAGATTTTGTCTGGCTCGTTGATGGACTATGCGCTGCCACGGGCCGACAACTTCCCGACGTTTACGTTGGACAAAACCGAAACGGCGACCACGCTCAATCCCCTCGGCGTCAAAGGTATCGGCGAAGCCGCCACCGTCGGCTCGACTCCAGCAACCGCCAATGCCGTCATCGACGCATTGTCACACTTGGGGATTACTGCCATCGACATCCCGATGCGGCCAGAACGCGTCTGGAATGCCATCAACGCCGCCGTCAAAGCCTAAACCACGACTGCCCCGCGGATGTAACAACCCGCGGGGTAGGGAGCTTCTTCATGCACGCATTGCCGCCGACGATTATCCCGCTCGACACGCACCACCTGGGTCGCGCCGAGATTATCTGTTGCTACCTCATCCGTGGCAGCGTCAATATCCTCATCGATCCCGGCCCGACCGTGGTGTTGCCGGCTTTGGCCGAGGCACTGGCGACGCATGGATTGACCTTTGCCGACATCGGCGCCATCGTACTCACCCACATCCACCTCGACCACGGGGGTGCCGCAGGGACGTTGCTCGAGCGCTACCCGCAGATGACCCTGTATGTGCACGAGCGCGCACTGACGCACCTCGTTGATCCGAGCAAACTCATCAGTAGCGCCACGCGTATCTATGGCGAACAGATGGATGTGCTGTGGGGCGAGTTTTTGGCTATCCCTGCCGAACGCATCGTGACGCTCAACGGCGGCGAGCCACTGCATATCGGCGACCAGCACTTCACGGTCATCGCCGCTCCCGGGCATGCGATTCATCACCTCATCTACATACACGAGGCAACCAAGGTGGCGTTTGTCGGTGACATGGCGGGTATTCGCATGCCTGGGTATGCCTACGTGCGACCAGCCACACCGCCACCCGACATCGACCTCGAAGCCTGGGATGCCACGCTCAGTGCGCTGCGTAGCCACAACCCCAGCGCCTTGTGTCTGACCCACTATGGACCGGTGTATGATATCGAACCGCACCTGACAGAGCTCCAGCGTGCCAACTGGCGCTGGGCTGAGCTGGTCCGATCGTGGATGGTCGCCGGCATTGATACTGCCGAACAGCTCCGCTTGTTGACCGCTCAGGCGACTGCAGACATGGGCGCCGAAGCGACCGAATTGGGCATCAGTGCCTATCAAAAAGGCGCGTCGATTACCATGAGTCTGCAAGGATTGACCCGCTACTGGTCCAAACGGTTGCCCCCGACCCCGTGACCGC
Source organism: Roseiflexaceae bacterium (assembly GCA_947474225.1). Classification (GTDB taxonomy): domain Bacteria; phylum Chloroflexota; class Chloroflexia; order Chloroflexales; family Roseiflexaceae; genus UBA965. The sequence continues at coordinate 3,893 of CANJHS010000075.1, forward strand.
ACATGGGCCGAAATCACTGAGGAACATGGAACAGTCACCCGCCCCGAACCGATTCGCTCCCCCGAGCCCCGCTCCTCATGCGGAGCTGGGCAGTGCATGGTCTGCGGGGCAATCACTGCTCGTCAGCGGGGTGGCAGCGGGCGCACAAACGCCATTTTTGCTCACTCTCTTGCCCCACACAAATAGACCGACACTCATCGTCGTCAACACCGAGGCAGAATCCCTCCGCTTGGCGACCACATTACGGCGCGCTTTCCCCAACCGCACCGTGCATGCCTACCCGGCACATGCCGTCCATCCCTACGAGACCGGCACATACGACGCCGCCATCGTCCGCCAGCGGCTCCTCATCCTCGCGGCACTCAACACTGGCCTGCCGGACCTCATCGTAATCGCGCCGTGGAGAGCCATTGCCCAAGGCACCGTCGACCCAACAATCTACCGTGCCGCACAACATACGTACCGCCGCGACGAGGTCCATGACCCGGTGACCTTTACCGCGCAGTGCGTCGCGCTGGGGTATCAGCTGGTGCAGACCGTTCAACATCCCGGCGAAGTCCGACGGCACGGCGGCGTGGTCGATATCTATCCAGACGACGAACCCTCCCCGCTCCGCTTCGATTTCTTTGGCAACCAAATAGAATCCATCGCACACTACAATGCGCACACCCATGCGCGGATGTCTGAATTACCATCGTTCACGCTTTCGCTCCGTGTCGAAGCACCGTGGAGTCATCAACCAGCTCTGCTCGAACGACTGCGGGCGACCGACGACCTCGGGCTGAGTGAATCTACCCAGCAGGAATGGGAATCGTACCTCGATCCTTTTCGTCATAATCAGTCATTCCCGGGCATGTCGTTGCTCATCCCTTTGCTCAACGGTACACCTCCCACCTCTCTGCTCGATGCCCTTCCTGCCGCCGGATTGCTCGTCTATGTCGAACCAGACACGATCCTCACCCAAATGAACGAATATGCACAACGGCTCGAGCGGCAGCGTAGCCGACTCATCCATCACGGGATGTTACCGGCCTGGTACCCCGACATCGTGGTCGGCGTGCAGCACCTCCCCCGTACCGCGCCGACACTCCTCGTTGCCGACACCGTTCCCACCCGGGCGGTCGCTTTTTGTGCGCTCCAACCGTACACCCACCAGACACTCGAGCATCTCAAACCGCTGTCAGCCGGACGATTGGCGAGTGACGATCTCCCCGAATTGAATCTTCCGTTCGCCATTGGCCAGTACGTCTGTCACATCGACCACGGCATCGCGGTCTATGAGGGCGTGGTGACGCAGAATATCGCAGGCACGCTCAAACCCTATCTGAAGCTTCGGTATGCGGGTGCGGATCGCCTGTATGTACCCGAACAGCAATTCGACCGGGTTACCTGCTATGGTGATCCCTCCAACGCCGCACCGCACCTCACCGTTTTGGGCACCCGCGACTGGTAAGTCGCCTCCCTCCGCTACAAAGGATTTGGCATGTCGCAGACCCTCGCGCACCTGACCACACGTATCGCCGATAGTCCCACAATTGTCTCGCTCTGCGAGATCCTTCGGGGTGATGCCCAACTCCACGTCGCTGGCGTACGCAAGGCTGCGCTGGCTCCGTTAGTAGCATCGCTTGCGTTGCATGACACACGACCAGTCGTCATCGTCGTAGCCCACGCAGACGAGGCCATCCGCCTTGCAGAGGACCTCGGCTTGTGGTTGCCGTCGCGACCGACGTATCACTTCGTTGCCAACGATGCTATCCCCTACGAACCCATGTCGGCCAGTACCGAGAGTACCGCCGCGCGCATCAAAGCCCTCCTCTCCTTGCAACGCAACGAACCCGCTATTGTTGTCGCTTCTATCCGTGCTCTCCTCCAACCAACCATAAGCCCGAGTGACCTCGCCGACAGTACCCTCAGCGTTGACCTCAACGCCCATCTCGACCCCTTGCAATTCATCCATCATTGCGTCCAAATCGGGTACCGCATCAATGCGGCGGTCTCCGAGCCAGGCGAGGTCAATCGGCGCGGTGGCATTATCGACATCTTTCCCGTCGGTGCAGCGCAACCGGTGCGCATCGAATTTTTCGGCGATGATATCGATTCCATCCGCGCCTTCGACCCGTTGACCCAACGCAGCACCGAGCCGCTCCCATCACTGACGATCGGTCCCGCCTACGAATACCACCACGCCCGTCACGACGCCGTCGCTACCTGGCTGCGTGCCCAAGATTTGAGCGGACTGCGTGACGAAGCACGGCACGAATGGCAGCAGCTCATCGAGCGTTTTGCATCGGACGAACCCTTCGAAGGCCGCTCTCTCATCGCACCGCTCTTTGCCCCAAACCTGCAGATGGCGTCGCTGCTCGACTACCTACCCGACCGCGCCCCGCTTATCCTCAGTGAGCCGGTGCTCATCGCCCAAGCCGCCAGCGAATACGCCATGCAACACGAAACCCGTCGTCAACAGCATGTCGACAGCGGCGAATTGCCGGCGTGGTATCCGATTGTCATCCATCCCTGGCGGACGCTCTTACATCACGTCCCGGTGATGCATGTAGCCACCAGCGACTTGCCCTTTACGGAACTCCTGCCCGACCCTACGATAGAATCCATCCCCGACGACCTCTTCCGTGCGGTAGACCTCTATGGCGGTCGTCTCAAAGAACTCATCAGCGAGGTCGTCAAACGGCTCGCACTCAAACAACACGTCTATCTGGTGACGCCGCAAGCTGCCCGTCTGCACGAGATGGTCCTCGAGGCGAGTGGACCAGACGCCACCCTGCATCTCGTCCACGGCGTCATCGACAGCGGCTGGTCGTCCCCGCTCCTCGGTGTGATTGTCTACTCCGACGCCGAGGTTTTTGGCTGGACCCAGCGCCGCACCACCAGCAAACCCAAGCGTAGCGAACGCGACGACCGATCCTCCCAGGACCGTGCGGCGTTTTTGCGCGGACTGCAGGTGGGCGATTTTGTCGTGCACATCGAACACGGCATCGCCGTCTATGACGGGATGATCCGGCGCACCATCGACAACGTCGAGCGCGAATACCTCAATCTACGCTATGCCGCCGGAGACAAACTCTACGTCCCCATCGACCAAATCGACCGCGTCTCGCGCTATATTGGCTCTGGTGACGCCGAGCCGACACTGACCCGACTGGGGACCCAAGACTGGGAGCGTGCCAAGCGCAAAGCGCGCAAATCTGTCGAAGATCTGACCGAGGAACTCCTGGCCATCTATGCCAAACGCAGTACCGCCAAGGGATTCCACTATGCTGCAGACAACAACTGGCAACGTGAGTTTGAGGCTGCCTTCCCCTACAACGAGACGGTCGACCAGCTCAAAGCCATCAACGACGTCAAGCACGACATGGAATCAGACCTGCCCATGGATCGCCTCGTCTGCGGCGATGTCGGCTTCGGCAAAACCGAAGTCGCCCTGCGCGCCGCATTCAAAGCGGTCCAAGACCACAAGCAAGTCGCCGTGCTCGTGCCCACGACCGTGTTGGCACAGCAACATTTCGAAACATTTAGCCGGCGCATGGCAGCCTTCCCCATCAAAGTCGAACTCATCTCACGTTTTCGCAGTGCCAAAGACCAAACAAGTGTCATGGATGCAACCAGTAGTGGCAAAGTCGACATTCTCGTCGGTACGCACCGCATTCTGTCGAACGACATCCACTTCAAAGACCTCGGCCTGCTGATTGTCGACGAAGAGCAACGCTTTGGTGTCAAACACAAAGAACGCCTCAAGCAGCTCAAAACAGGCGTCGATGTACTCACCTTAACCGCCACGCCCATTCCACGCACTCTGCACATGTCGCTCGCCGGCATCCGTGACCTGAGTGTCATCGAGACCCCGCCCGAAGAACGCATGCCGGTCAAAACGTACCTTATCCAGCGCAACGACCGTCAAATCCGTGAAGCCATCGAGCGCGAACTCGAACGCGACGGTCAGGTCTATGTCGTCCACAATCGTGTCCATTCGATCTATCACGTCGCCGATTCGCTCCATCGGCTCATCCCAAACGCACGCATCGGCGTGGGGCATGGTCAGCTCCCCGAGCATCAGCTCGAGCGCGTCATGCTCGACTTCTATACGGGCAAAACCAACGTGCTAGTGTGTACCACCATTATCGAAAACGGTCTCGATGTCTCGTCGGCCAACACCATCATCATCGACGACGCGCCGTACTACGGCCTGGCCCAGCTCTACCAATTGCGCGGGCGCGTCGGCCGCAGCACCCAGCGTGCCTACTGCTACCTCTGTTTGCCTCCTGGCGTCCCGCTCACCATCGAGGCGCACCAGCGCTTGCAGGCTATCCAAGAGGCTACCGAGTTGGGGGCAGGATTCCGCATTGCCATGCGCGACCTCGAAATCCGCGGGGCAGGTAACGTCCTCGGCGCCGAACAAAGCGGGCACATCTCGGCCGTTGGATTCGACCTCTATTCGCGCCTGCTCGAGCAAGCCGTGCGCGCCATGAAGTTCCGCTTTGACAATACCCAACTCCAACCCAGTGAAGATGCCCAAGCGGTACCAACCCCACACAAGCGTATCAAAGTCGACGAGAAAGTGTTGGTCACTCCGCTCGTCACCGTCGACCTGCCCCTCAACGCCTTCTTGCCCGTCGATTACATACCTGACGACCAAGTGCGCCTGTCGACCTACCAGCATTTGGCTGAGGCGCAGACCATCGTCGCCGTCAAGGGGCTGCGTGCCATGTTACGCGACCGCTTCGGCAAACCACCCGAGCCGGTCGAACATCTGCTCACCTGGCTGCACATCAAATCTCTGGCACTGCAAGCAGGCGTCCCCTCCGTGGTCGCATCCGAGCAGGAGTACATCATCAAACTCCCTGATGGGCACGACGAGCTACGCACGCGCCTCGCGCGCCGCTTCATCCGCGAGCGCCACATCAAAATCGGTCCCCAGTTCGTACGCATCGCCCGCTATCAAGCCGGGGATGCCTGGCTTGAGCACATCGTCGCC
>CANJHS010000076.1 GCA_947474225.1 Roseiflexaceae bacterium
AAATCATGAATGCAAATCATTCTGCCGTCTCACGGGCACTGCGCCGTCGGTATTTCCTCCTTTTTGCATACACCAATCAAGAGAAAAGCTGTGTCTCCGTTCTCTGCACGCCTGCTTTTGTGTGCCGTCTGTGCCGAGCAGAGACAGACACACCGCCACTGCCTATCGCGTGGCGGTGTGTCGAAAGGTTATCGTCCAGCCAATGCCTGTCGGATGCCTTCGAGCAGCTTTGTCTGTTCTTCGGCGGTCAAATTCGCATCGGGATGCGTCAAGCAATAGTAGGCCGGTGGCATGCTCCCACGTTCCATCTCTTCTTGGGTATGTTCGAGAATTTCAGCAGGTGGGTGGGGTTCTCCGCCTTCGCCACCGTGGGATAACGTCATGGCAATGTCCGAGAAGTTGAGACGTGCGCGACCTTCTTCGACATGATGTACCACGACCCAAGACACCGGCGCAATGTACGAATACCAAGGCCATGCAGTGACATTGCTGTGACAATCGTAACAGCCCTTTTTGGCGATGGCCTCGACCGCCGGATCTGCAAAAACGATGGGGTCAACAACCGCTGGGTTCACACGATTCACCGGTATCAATTGCATCACCGCAACAAGAACTATCACACCCATGAACACACGTCGCATCAGGTACCCCTCAAAAAAATAGGTTCGCGAGATATTGTATCGGCCGAGGAGGATTGAGACAACGCTGTTCGCGTTAACGTCCTGTGAGTGCTTCGCGCACGCCATCGACCAAAATTTGTTGTTCGGCGGCAGTCAATGTGGCATCTGCCCGGTGTGTAAGATAGAAGTATGACGGCGGCATACTCCCTTCTTGCATCGTCTCGGCGATGTTGTCGACGATTTCGCCGGCATTCGTTTGCGTTCCAGCTGTTGTGCCTCCCGCAGCTTCTTCTTCGGCATGGGCGCGACTGATCATGCCTTCGCCGCCTTCACCGCCATTGGCCATCGTTGCAGCGATGTCTGAGAAGTTGAGTTTTTGGCGACCAACGATGACATGATCGATATAAATCCACGATACGGGAGCGATATACGAATACCAATCCCAACTATTGGTGTTTGCGTGGCAAGAATAGCATGCCCGCTTTGCCAACGCTTCAGCCTGAGGATTTTTGAACACAATGGGGTCGGCTTCTGGCGGATTGGTGCGATTCACTGGCACGAGTTGAATGACTGCAAACAGTGAGATGAGTCCCATGATGATGCGTTTGAGTGAAAACATACACGTTCCTTTCAATATTTCCTTCCGTATCATAAATGAAAGAATTAACAATTTGGCATCGCTAGGTCTAGATTTCGTCTAGGTATTTGTCCGTTGCGGGGCATTTTGTGATTCGCGGGTTGTTTTGTCATTTTGGAGTGCCGAGATAATGCTAAAATACGACATCACACACAACGAATTGGTCTATGAGAGATTATTTAGCAAATAACAGCATCGTCGCAGGGGCATTGTCCGACTATCGTGTCTTGGCTATGATTGGCCGAGGTGGGATGGGGGCGGTCTACCGCGTCATGCGTATGGCAGACCACACCGTGTGGGCACTCAAGGAACTCTTCCCCACCGAAGAGATGCGCCCGGTAGAAGAATCCGATCAACGCCGATTGTTCCTCCAAGAAGCAGAGCTATTACGTAGCTTGGCGCATCCGAATTTACCAGCAGTATCCGAAATATTCACGCATAATCAATGGCCATGCATCGTCATGGAATTTGTCCCTGGACAGACCCTCGACGAGCGCATCCGCAACGTCAATGCGCCGTTGGCCGCGGTCCAGGTCAGTAGTGTGTGTATTCAGGTGGCGCGCGTCCTCGAGTATCTCCACACCCGCACCCCGCCGATTATTTACCGAGACATAAAGCCATCCAATGTGATGTTGCGTGCCGACCGGGTCATCAAGCTGATAGACTTCGGCGTCGCGCGTACGCACAAAAAAGGCCAAAGTAAAGACACCGTTGCCATGGGCTCGGCCGGCTATGCTCCGCCGGAGCAGTACGGTAAGGGGCAAACCGATGCACGTTCTGACGTGTACGGGCTCGGCTCGACGCTATTGCATCTGTTGACCAACATCACTCCTGTGCCATTGCATCAGCCCATTGCTGGGTCGGTGCGGCGCCTGAATGCAACGGTGACCCCTGAACTCGAAGAAATCATCATCAAGGCGATGGATCACGACCCAGACAAGCGCTTCCAATCTGCCGGCGAAATGGCCGAAGCGATGGTGGCCTGCCTCGGCGAGCCATACAACGACCCAACGGTGGGCGTCACTCCACCGGCCATCATACCTGCCGGTCATACCCAAGGCGTGCAGACCTGCAAAAGTTGTCATCACGTCAATCGTATCGATTCGCGCTTCTGCAATAGCTGTGGCAAACCACTCGGTGGGGACGATAAACAAACGGTATTGCTGATTGTGGCGTCACCACGCGGTTCGAATCGTGTACGCCTTGATCGGTTTCCTGCGCGGATTGGACGTCGTGATCCGGCAAATCGGCTCTTCCCCGAGATTGACTTGGCAGATTATGATCGTGGCGTTGCGTCACGCAGTCATGCGTTGATCATCGAACAAAATGGTGAGCATCTGCTGCAAGACCTCGGTTCGCTCAATGGGACGCGGCTCAACGATCAGCCGGTTATTGCACAGACGCCCAAGGCGTTGCGTCCGGGCGACCGGATTCGCATCGGCGAGGTCGAGATAGAATTCCGATGGGAGTAAGCACATGAACCCACGCGTCATCATCGTGCGTGCAGCAGGAATCAATCGTGATGGCGACGCTGCACGGGCAGTGACCATGGCAGGCGGGAGTGCCGATATCGTGCATATTGGGCGCCTCATTGATGGGTCGGTGTCTCTTGGTGATTATGCGATGCTGATTGTGCCAGGCGGATTTTCGTATGGTGATCATCTCGGTGCAGGGGCAATGCTTGCCGTCGATATTGTCCATCGCCTGGGCGACGATATTCGCCGTTTTGTCGAGGACGGTAGAGCGGTATTGGGTATATGCAACGGCTTCCAGGTGCTGGTCAAATCGGGCTTGTTGCCGGGGGCTACCCTAGCCAAACGCAGTGCTTCGTTGACACACAATGCGTCCGGTCGATTTGAATGTCGTTGGGTCCGTTTAGCTGCAGGACCAAGCCGGAGTATCTTTACGCACGGTATTGATGTACCCATCGAAGTGCCCGTTGCCCACGGCGAAGGGCGCTTTGTGATGGAGTCAGATGCAGCACTCGATGCTCTTGCGGCGAACGGCCAGGTCCCTTTTCGCTACATCACGACAGATAACCAGCCAACCGAATTGTATCCAGCAAACCCGAATGGCTCCCGTCTTGGGATTGCCGCGGTGAGCGACGAATCTGGGCGGATCATGGGTATGATGCCGCATCCCGAGAATGCCTTGACGCCGTGGCAGCACCCGCGCTGGACACGAGAGTCACGCACCCACGGGGACGGGTTGGCAATATTCCAGAATGGGATTGCCTGGGTCAAGCATATCTGATTTGTCTGCTCGTAATGTACATACAGGGTAATCGGCGTCGTGTCGGTTACCTTTTTTTGATGAGACTGTGAAGGTATCGTGTGCGTATTTTAATAACGGGATCGAGCGGCCAAATAGGGACGAATCTCGGTTTGGCGCTTTTGGCTGCGGGACATACCGTCTTTGGGGTAGATCGCCGTCAAAACACATGGACGGATGCATTCCCCACGCTGCTCCAAGACCTCGGTATGCCCTATCGTGATTTTGCTGGCGGTATCGGAGGGACCCCGTACCCCCAGGTCGATGTCGTGGTCCATTTGGCTGCCAATGCAAAGGTGCACGAATTGGTCGCAATGCCGCACCGCGCGCTCGAAAACATCACGACGACATTCAACGTCCTTGAATACTGCCGCGCACAACAACTGCCCGTCATTTTTGCATCTTCGCGCGAGGTATATGGCGACATCCACCGGTATCTTACGGACGAACAAACTGCTGACTTTGCCTATACCGAGAGTCCGTATTCTGCCAGCAAAATCGCCGGTGAGTCATTGGTCTATTCGTATGCACGCTGCTATGGATTACCGTACATCGTATTTCGCTTTTCAAACGTTTATGGCCGCTACGACAATGATATTGAACGGATGGAACGGGTGATTCCGCTGTTTATCCGTGAACTCAGCGCAGGAATGCCTGTGACGGTCTTTGGCCGCGAGAAAAGACTCGACTTTACGCACGTCGACGATTGTGTCGCCGGCATTTTGCGTGGAATTGACGCATTGGCGCTACAGCGCATCAGCGCAGCTACCATCAACCTTGCCTGTGGTGTGGGCAGCACACTGGTTGAAATGGCGCAGCTGGTGGCGGCAGCAGTAGGCAATACAAAACCCGACATTCGTGTCGAAGAGAGCAAACGTGTCGGTGAAGTATCGTTTTATGTCGCTGATTTGACCCGCGCCCGGGCACTGCTCAACTACGAACCACGCATTTCCCTCGCCGAGGGAATACTGCGTGCCGTCGCGTGGCAACAGGGAAATGATCAATTGTAAGGTCGAGATGGATATTATTCGAGGGTCAGAATATCGCCGCGGGCATAATTGTCTGCGGTGAGTGTTTTTGTAGGAGCGCCAGGCTCAGACGCGTACCCGATAACGATCGTGACCGTTGTTTCGTTTGCTTCTTGGATGAGGCAGGTATGCCATTGTGCTGTGCTGCAGTCATAGTATTGCCAGTGGGCGGCGAGCGCAGCGAGACCACGGCGCACAACGTATGCGCTCGCGTCGGCCTGTGTGTCACATGTCGCTAAGATGCCGCCAAACAGGGTGAGTGCGCGCCAGTGCTGGGCAACGGGAATGACGTAACCCAAGAGTTCATGATCAGTATCGCGAAAAACAGGGATGCGCATAGAGGTGTCGATTCTATAGAAAACCGGTCGAGGCTAGATGCCTCGACCGGTCTGCACGAAACAAGTATTACTTGATTTCGACGGTTGCGCCAGCTTCGACCAGCTTGGCTTTGATCTGCTCGGCTTCTTCTTTCGAAGCAGCTTCCTTGACAGCCTTTGGTGCGCCATCGACCAGGTCCTTGGCTTCTTTGAGGCCCAGGCTGGTGATTTCACGAACGACCTTGATGACGTTGATCTTGTTTGCGCCGGCTTCCTTGAGGATGACGTCAAACTCGGTCTTTTCTTCTGCTGCTGCTGCAGGAGCACCAGCTGCAGGTGCCATAGCACCCATCATCATCGGAGCGGCGGCGGTAACGCCCCACTTGTCTTCCATGGTCTTCTTCAGCTCGACCAGTTCGAGAACATTCAGTTCTTCGATAGCGCTCACAATGTTGTTGATTTTGTCTGACACGGTAATACTCCTCAGAAGTAATGATGATACACAGATGAATAAGAAACGTAGGGCTGCCTAGGCAGCCTTGTCGTCGCCGCCGATTTTGTCGGCACGACCCTGAACCGCGTAGATGACGCCAGTGGCGACACTGTCGAGGATACCGACGATACCGGTGAGCGGTGCGGCGATAACTCCGACGATTTGGGACAGGATTTCGGGACGCGTTGGGACGCTGGCGACCTTGTCGAGTGCATCAGCACCGTCAATGTAGAGCGTACCGAGCATAGCGCCACGGAACGACAGTTTTTTGATTTCGGCGTTGACTTCTTTGATGGCTTTGGCCACCGCTGCGACATCACCATAGGCGAAGCACAGAGCGGTCGGACCCTTCAAAGCAGGCTCGATCCCGGCATAACCGGTCTCTTTGGCAGAAATCAAGGCAAGTGTGTTCTTGGCGACAATGAATTCACCTCCGAGTGGACGAATTTTGTTGCGCAGCTTTGTAACTTCGGCCACGGTGATACCGCGGTAGTCAGCAACGATGACTGCTTGCATTCGTGACATCTTTTCGGTCAATTCAGAAACTGTCTCGATTTTGCGTTGTGTTGGCATAATTCACCCCCCTCCTTGTGTAGATGTAGATAACCAAACGGGTTACCGCATACGAGACGCGGTAACCCGTGCACAGTAACTGTGGGGGGCTCACCTCGGTCGGTAGGAAGGATCCTTTATGCCTAAGCGGCACCGACGGTCTTTGGTCGTATGTAGTTCCAATCGGAGTATACCAGACAAACCAGGCTGCGTGCAACCCGGTTTACGGTGGTGTGATTAGTTGGTGGACATTGCCTGGGCAGCCGTCGGGTCAACGGGGATGCCAGGTCCCATGGTGCTGGTGAAGGTCACGGAACGTACAAAGGTTCCTTTGATGGAGGAAGGCTTGGTGGCCTTCACGGATTCCATCAGGGACGCAATGTTTTCGTTGATTTGTGCATCGCTGAAGCTGACTTTGCCGACAGCAACGTGCAACAATCCAGTTTTGTCGTTACGGAACTCAACACGACCACCGCGGACTTCCTTGATGGTTCGGGCCAAGTCGTCGCCAGCGACAACCGTGCCGGATTTAGGATTCGGCATCAAGCCACGAGGTCCGAGTTTACGGGCGACGCGGCCGACTTTTGCCATCATGTCGGTGGTGGCAATGGCGATATCGAAGTCGAAGAAATTCTCGCGGTCGATCTGGGCGATCAACTCGTCGGCACCAACGAAATCTGCGCCGGCTTCGCGCGCTGCGACTGCAGCATCACCTTGTGCGAAGACCAACACACGGACGGTTTTGCCGGTACCGTGTGGCAGGGCGACGGTGGAGCGGATATTCTGGTCCGCTTGGCGTGGGTCAATGCCGAGGCGCAGGTGGACCTCGACTGAGCCGTCGAACTTGGTGTACGACGTTTCTTTGACCAAACGGATGGCGTCGGCTGGAGCATACAGCTTGCTCTCATCGACCTTCTTTGCTGCCTCGAGGTATTTCTTCCCGTGTTTCTGTGCCATGTTGTCCTCCACGTGGTTCAACCGGGGCGAAGCCCCTCCCACGAGCTATAGAATTATTCGGTGATTTTGATACCCATGCTGCGTGCGGTGCCGGCGATGGTGTTTTCGGCGGCTTCGACGGATACGGCATTCAAATCGGTCATCTTTTGTTCGGCGAGTGCGCGCAATTGCTTGCGGGTAATCGAACCGACCGAGGTGCGATTTGGTGTGCCCGAACCGCGCTCGACCTTGGCTGCTTTGCGGAGCAAGTCGGATGCTGGTGGGGTCTTGAGAATGAAGGTGAAAGAACGATCGCTATAGACGGTGATTTCGACAGGGATGGTGCTACCCAACTGAGCAGATGTCTTCTCGTTGTAGTCCTTCACGAAGGCCATGATGTTGATACCATAGCTACCCAACGCCGGACCGACCGGTGGTGCTGGTGTTGCCTTGCCTGCTGGCAACTGAAGCTTGATAACGCCGGTTACTTTTTTAGCCACAGAACTGCTCCTTATTCGACGCCTTTGGTCACCTGCAAGAAGTCGAGATCGACTCGGGTTTCACGACCAAAAAATGAAACCAATACGCGAACACGGCCACGATCCTGGTCGATGGAGTCCACCACACCTTCAAAGTCGGTGAATGGTCCATCGATGATTTTGACGGTTTGCCCAACGGTATACGTGACCCGTACCTTTGGTTCATCCGCTTCCATCGTGCGCAGGATGGTGCGTACTTCTTGATCATCGAGGGGGGACGGTTTGTTGCCGTTCCCGACAAATGTAGAGACACCTGGTGTATTACGCACCAAGTACCATGTATCGTCCGTCAGCTGCATCCGAATCAACACATAGCCTGGGTAGACTTTGCGTTGGATGGTGCGGCGTTGGCCGTTTTTTATTTCGATTTCGTCTTCGGTGGGCACGATGACGTCACTAATGAGGTGCTGCATTTCGCGCTGGGCAATCCGGTTGAGCAGATTGCGCGTTACTTTGTTTTCGTAGCCGGCATATGTTTGGATGACATACCAGCGTAGCCCATCATCGGTCGCGTTATCGGCGGGTGAGGACGTCTCAATTGGTTCTGACACAGGTACCCCGCTTTCTCGCTCAACGCTACCGCGGCGTAACTAACGTTTGGAGTTGCAACAGGCTCCATGCAAAGAGCGAGTCTGCTGCGAACAAGATGATTGATGCCGACACGGACAAGGCGACAACAACGACGGTGAGTCGTATGATTTCTTCGCGCGTAGGCCAGGTGACCTTCCGGAGTTCGCTTTGGGTTTCACGCACAAATTTCATGACAACGCTGTTGTTCAGCCATTCCATGAAATTCGACGAATTATTGTTGTTCGCAGCTGTCATGATTTGTCGCTCTCACCAAGGGCAGTGCCCGCTGCTCCTAGAGTAAATGCGGTGATACCGTGTCGCCACGATATCACCGCGTGGAATGCTTTAGTCGGTAATCTTGGACACAACGCCTGCGCCGACGGTACGACCGCCTTCGCGGATGGCGAAGCGCAGACCTTCTTCGATGGCGACCGGAACGATGAGTTCGACGGCCATCTCGATGTTGTCACCCGGCATCACCATCTCGACACCCTCTGGCAACGTGATTGAACCCGTTACGTCGGTGGTGCGGATGTAGAATTGTGGGCGATAACCTGGGAAGAATGGAGTATGGCGACCACCTTCTTCCTTCTTCAAGACGTACACGTTG
>CANJHS010000077.1 GCA_947474225.1 Roseiflexaceae bacterium
TCATACATCGCCGTCACCCTGCACGACTGCGACGTTACCCAGCCATAAAGTGAGTAATAGGGCGTACCAATACCAACCATAGGGGCGCGAGAATATATTCATGACCATCGTAATTCAAAATCTTTCGAATTACAGCACAGCAGTGATGAGCATTCGAACGCATCGTACTTTTTTGGGAGCATTTTGACATTCAGGATACGTTGGAATCATAGGCTAACTGTTGGCAACACAACAGGACATGTGAGTCCTCGACCGGCATCAGTGAGCGCATATCAATCCAAAATGAATCTTCGCGGATTCGACCAACTAGTGCGGGATTCAGGGTGCGTGCAGAAGCAGAAATTGCATCTGGATGGCGACATGGCAGGACGAGCGCCCAAGACGGGAGTGTATCGGTAGGGAGGGCGCCGCCACCAATGGTACTCGTGGTAGCCCGGACATCCCACGGTGCGCCGAGATGGTGTTGGAGTGTACGTGCGCGCTGTTCGAGGGCATCTGTCGATGTAGCCATCATCTGGAGGATCGGAATTTCAGCTTCAGCGCGTTGCATGACATAACTTAGTAATGTCGCGTGGATGCCAGCGATACTTATTTTGTCGAGGCGTACCGCCCGCATCAGCGGATGTTTGGCCAGTCGTTCGATGCAGGCTGTGTTCCCCACAATAAGACCGGCTTGGGGCCCACCCAGCAGTTTGTCGCCGCTGAAGCAGACGAGGTCGGCGCCGGCGGCGACATGGTCGGGCACTTGTGGTTCGGCCGACAATCCGTAGCGCGCAACATCGACGAGCGCGCCACTGCCAATATCATCTACCAACAAAATTCCGTGCCGATGTGCCAATGCTGCTAATTCATGTTTGTCTGGGGTATGCACAAACCCCATTTGGCGAAAATTGCTCGTATGGACGCACAAAATCATGGCAGTCCGCTCGGTAATTGCAGCCTCGTAATCACGCACATAGGTGCGATTGGTGGTGCCGACCTCGACCAGGGTTGCCCCACTTTGGCGTAGAACGTCGGGGATGCGAAAACCACCGCCTATTTCGACTGCCTCACCACGCGACACAATGACCTCGCGCCCGGCAGCGAGGGCGGTGAGTATCAACAGCACCGCGGCAGCCGTGTTATTCACGGCGATGCCGGCCTGCGCACCAGTCAACAGTGCTAACAGCGGTGAAAGATGACGGTTGCGTTCACCGCGGCTCCCGCGGGTGAGATCGTATTCGATTGACACCCCACCTGCAGCAGCCTGCATGGCTGCACGAGCGGCGTCACTCAACGGTGCCCGGCCCAGATTCGTCTGGAGCAACACACCGGTGCCATTGAGGACTGGCCGCAGCGTTGGTGTCAGAAATTGGTTGAGCGCGCCGACAACCCGGGCGACACATGTTGCTCCATCGACTGCGAGCCCAGCTTCGCGTATGTCGGCCAGTACGGTCCGACTCACGCTGACAATCAGGCTACGCGGTGCAGGCGTGAGCGGGGCAACAAGGCTGACCAGTGCATCTATCGACGGCAACGAACGGAACGGGTGCATGAAAACCTCATTGGCTGAATATTACGGGAGTAGAGATTTGAAGATGTGTGGCAACGACTGACCACCGAGGAAGCGCCCCACCAGGGTGACAATCATCAGCAGAAAAACCACCGATATGACAAGACCAGCGGATCGTATCCAATCTGCTTTTGTTTGTGTCGTAGTGAGCACAAACACCTGCTCACTGCCCGGTACCATTCGCAGCTGCGGATAGCCCCACAGTGGATCAATGTCGATGTTCCCCAGCACGCGCCGGGCGTGGGAGACTGCAAGGTCAATCGGTCTGCCGTCGAGGATGGCGTTGTAGCAGGTAGCAGCGTAGCGCGTGATAACCTCAGCACGGCAAAATCCCCCAAAAGCAATCGCCGTCACCAGCGTGGTATTGAGGAGCAACGCTGCATAAATTTGTGGGAATGCCAAGAGCTGCGCGCTCTGCGGGCCGGTCGGGGTTATAACGACCATGCCGATGGTCGGGTAGGGTGCCAGAATGTCTTGCAGCTCGTCGATGTCGATGGCATCATCGTAGTGCATGGTAAGGACTTGCTCGGGGTCGAGTGTGACCGTTGCGACGAAGTGGATGATATGCACAGGGTTGCGTCGGAGCGCGACTTCGATGTCGGTACTATGCGATACAACCACGATATCTATGGTGATGCGTTGCTGGGCTATCTCGACAGATAACAACGAGGTCAGGAGCTGGAGCGCATCCACATCTGCGTCCGAGACACACACCATCAACCGCAACGGTCCGTCGACAACGATTGCTCGCTGGGGACTCGTGACCGCAGAATGGCGTACGACGGGGAATTCGTCAGTCCGTGCGGGTGCCCATGGTTGGGGCGTTTGGATGGTTGCCCATTCCCATGGCAGTGCGGCGAGTGCGGGGACTGCAATTTGGAGTTGAATTTGGACGCGCTGTTTGGTACGCAGCCCGTGATTGGCCGCTTCTGAGAGGATGTCTTGGACTTCGGGCGGGTAGAGCACCGCACCGAGTTCTCGGCCTAATTCGTGCGGGTCATCATAGAATACCGGTTGCGGCGACTCGAGCAAGCGTGTGCCCATATCGAGCAGTCGATCGGGAACATCAATGGGCATCACGAGATTTTTGAATGCACAGAACACATACAACACGTACGCGTCGTGCTCATCGGTCCCAATGGATAGTTGCAACGGCATCACGCGCATGGGAACCTCCTAGGGGAGTGAGCCAGATGGCTGCGTCGCGAGTGCGTGTCTATAGATCGCCAGATTATGCCGCGCGACCACCGACCAGTCGAATGTGGTGCGTACGATTGTAGCGCTGGCTGCTCCCCATTCGGGCCAGTGTGGGCGCGCTGCCAATATGTCACGCAGACCATCATAGAGCGACGAAACACTGCCGGGTGTGACAAGTATACCATTGACACCTGTAAATACTTTATCGGGGATGCCGCCTGCATCGGTGGCGAGCACCGGACGTTGATGAATCATGGCTTCGAGGGTTACCAATGACGAGCCTTCATAGAGGGTGGGATGCACAAAAAAATCCGCAGCGGCATAGAGATTCTGGAGGTCGTCGTCTTCGACCCGGCCTGCGAACGTGACATGCGCGGCGATACCCAGATCGTGCACTTGTGCTTCGAGGGCCTGGCGTTCTTTGCCGCTGCCGACTAATATCCAGCGCCAGCTGGGTGGTAAAAGTCCGCTTTTGGCTGCATGCGCCACTGCTTCTGCATAGAGATGGTAGCCTTTGTTGCGCTCGAGGCGACTCACACTCAGCATGACAATCTCATCGTGCGGTGCGTACCTGGTGCGCATGGCGTGCGTCCGTGCGGGTGTCACCGGGGCAAGGTTTTCGCCCGTATCAATAGCGCTCGGGATGACCACGACCTTGGTCGCATCGACGCCCAGATACAGTGGCAGGTCGGGGGCCGTACATGCGTCGGTGGCTATGACATAGTCTGCCTGCCGATGCCCGTGACTATACAGTGCACGGAAGGGAATATAGGCGAGGCGCTTGCGCCAATCCGGCGTGCGGTATTCTTCGAGGCCGTGCGGGTTAGCAAAAAACGGCACGCTCCTGAGCCTCGGATCAGCCGCACGCGCCTGTGCATAGCCGTACGCACACAAGCCTTGGGTGTGCACAATGTCGTATGCACCAGCGACGACCTGACGGGCAACCAGTGCTCCCTGCGCAAGGGTATAGCGCGGATAATTGATTTGCCGGCCGAGGATGGAGTTGGGGCGCAGGTACGGGCTTGTGTAGTCATAACGCAACGTCTCGACGCGCATGTGGGTACGCAAATCGGCCAGTCCGTCGCTATCGTCGCTCGCTTGGACATACAACGTGATGTCGACTCCGAGCCGCGCGAGGTGTGTCGTCAAATGGTAGACATGGCGCTCTATCCCCCCGAATCCGTGGAGCGGGTAGACAACGCGGGCCAGCATGGCGACGCGGATGGGTGCACTCATTGCTGTGCTCCTAGCGCATCATAGTGTGCCAACACGCGTGCTATCACAGTCGCTTGGGAGTACTGTTGGCGGGCATGCTGCAGACTGTTGTGCCGGAGGAGCGACTGTAGCTCAGCGTCCTCTGCGAGTCGATGGGCTGCGGCGACAAATGCGTCAATGGTCGGTGCGAGGAGGCCACTCTCCTGGTCTCTGATGATTTCGCCGGTGCCGCCGGTGGGCATGGCGATAATCGGTGCGCCGCAGGCAAGTGCCTCGAGCAACACGCGGCTGAGTGGCTCGTCCCACGATGATGGGAACCACAATGCCTGGCAGCGTGCCATCAGGCGCAACACATCGTCGTGGTCGACCCAATCGAGTACCAGGCAGGGCACGCCGGCGGCCACCGCTGCTATTGCGATGTCGGCCTGGAGCGGCCCATCGCCGGCGATGACGATGGCAGGTGGGCGGATGCGCTGGATGAGCTCGGGCAGGAACTGGGCACCTTTGTTGGCAGTCAATTTCCCTACAAACAAGACGAACTGCGCCGGGACGGTCACCTGTGGCGCTGTTTGAATGGTCGCCTGGATGGATTCGATGTCGACCATATTCGGGATTGCATGGACGTTCGCCGTCGGCACCAGCGTGCGCACACGGACCGCGATGTGCTCCGAAACGGCGATGATCATATCGGCACGTGCCAACAACGCAGCGCGTTGGCGCATCTGCCATGCATAAAACGGCGCCATCAGACACGTCGCGTGTGAGGCACCTCGCTGTCGCATGGTGCGCCATACGCCGACAATCGTGCGTTGATTGCCTGCCATCAGCATGCCTGTTGCGTGCATATCCCAGGGCCAGTGGTCGCGTACGGTGATGACGATACGGGTGCGTGCATTTCGTAATGGCACGGCTGCCTGTGCCGCCAAGATATGTTGGGCATGCACAATGGTGATAGCGCGAGGGTCTCGCAACGCGCGGATCTGCGCGCGCAACCGCGGCACCACCAGGATGCTACGGATAAGCAGACGGAGTAGGCCAGATGTGCCGGCTGGATATGCTACAGATACGGTCGGAACGCCTGCGACGGTGGTCTGGCTACTGCCGGACTGGCCCTGTGCACGGGGCACGACTGCGGTCACGTCGGCGCCGTTCTGGATGAGCGCCGTCGCCAGCGCGTGTGCACTCCACCCTGCCCCACCGCATTTGGGGGGGAAGACATCGGTAGGCATCACGATGTGGCGTTGGCCGCTCACGATGCGCTCCGGGCAGCATCAATAAAGCGTTTGACGCGCTCGACATCGACCTGCTCGGCGATTGCGCCGCCGTGTTTGATGCTTGATCCCACGATGACGCCATCGGCAACACTCATGAAGGCTGCGATATTGGCGGCGTCGGCACCACTGCCGATGATGATGGGGCGATCGCCAGCGAGCACCTTGGCCTCGCGTACTTTGCTCAGATCCGGTGCATCACCCGTCATCCGGCCCGATACGATGAGGGCGTCAGCGCCGAAGAAGCGCGTCCATTCGATGTGCGTGGCCAGGTCGATGCCGGGGAAGCGGACAGAGTGCTTTTTGTCCACATCCGCTAAAATTTTGATGGATTCTGCGTGTAATTCCGTGCGCCGGCGCAACAAATCTGCTGCACACCCTTCATCGAAGCTGCCTGCATCCCACACGCCTGCACCGGTGAACATGCAGACGCGGATGAACTCCGCACGGGCGGCTATGGCAATCGCCAACAATGCAACGCCGCCGTTGTGCACCAGGTTGATGCCCATGGGGAGTGGGCATACATCACGGACGGCGGCTGCGACGACTGCGTGCGCGGCGATGCTTTCGGGCGGGATATTGGCACCGGCGCGGAACGGGATATCCCACATATTCTCGACAATGATGCCGTCACAGCCACCGGCGATGAGTGCTTGGGCATCTGCCTGGGCATGATGGATGATGTCACGCATACCATAGCCCTGATAGCCAGGTGCGCCGGGCATCGGCCAACAGTGAACCATGCCGATGATCGGGTTGGGCGTACGGAATATGTCGGCCAGCGTCGTGATTTGGAGTGCATCGAGGTGGGACTTCCATAACGGTGGCATGGGTGCTCTTTTCTCTGGCTATTGGGCCAGCCATAGCGGTATCGGGCAGTTATTGGTTGCGAGGAATGCGATGATTTCGGCACGGGTCGGTTCGATATCTGCTGCGCCGCGGCGACTCGCTGTCAACGCACCTGCGGCATTGGCGACCGTCAACGCGTCGTCAAGCGGCGCGCCATGGAGCAGCGCCGCACAAAAGACACCGCCAAATGTATCGCCGCAGGCGGTGGTATCAATCGCATCGACCACAAATCCTGCATGCGACGTGTGCGCTTGGCGGTGATATGCCGTTGCTCCGCGGGCACCACGTTTCGTCAACACCATGTGGGCGTATGGTGCGAGATCCGTCTCGACCGACGCGATTTCGCGTTCGTTGCCCATCACGACACGCAATGGGGCACGGAGTTGACTGAGGATGGGCATGAGCAGCGGTGCCAGCGGATCGCACAAATCGATCGACGTCTGCCAGCCCGCTGCCTGGGCACGTTGGAGCGCCACGATGCTCTGGGCACGTTGCGGGTCGGTCAACAGGGCATGGCCACAGACGTGCAACCAACCCGCTGCAGGGAGCGTGAGGGCTGGCACGTCCCACTGGACATTGGCGCCGCGGAAGCTGAGGAATGTCCGCTCGCCACCCGGTGTGACGGGAATGACGCAGACGCCTGTGGCTACTGTTGGGTCTCGCTGCACTGCGCTGACATTCACTCCAGCCTGTTGTGCCGTGCGTATGACCTGGTCTGCTGCGGCATCGTGACCAACGCGGCTCCACAGCGAGACGGAATACCCGAGGCGTGCCACAGCTACGGCGCAATTGAGCCCGGTGCCGCCGCTACTCCAGGTGACTGCATTGGCCAAGACATCGCCGCCCTCATTCGGCCAGGCGGTAATAGCCAAGCTGATGTCGACATTCATATCGCCGATGATGGTCATTGCAACGCGTGGTTGTGTCATGCTTTGAATTATACCGTGTCGCACTCGTCCCACAGAAAAAAAAGCACAGTTGCCCAAAAAGCTATTGACATTTTTTTGTGAATTTCCTAAAATCATTATTACGTATTGCGTAATATAAATACTCCCTGCGCTCATTCACCGATGCTGTGTGCATCGCGTGCGAGGTTGATGTACCCAAAAACCAACAAAAAACAATATAAAGGAGGTCACTATGCGGCGATTCCTCTTTATTGCTTTCGTTCTTTTGGTTATGGTCCAATACCGTGATTACACACATATCCACACTGCATTTGGGATGATTGCCGCTACCGGCGAACCAACTCCTAGCATGGCCATGGTACTTCGTCTCAAAATTCCTACAAAAACGCGCACGCGTACCTACACCACGACACGATTACGTACGAGAACATATAGCCGGACCATGCCGCGTCTCAGTCCGACCAAAACTGCGACCAAAACTGCGACCAAAACTGCGACAAATACCGTCACCAATACCGCCACCAATACCGCCACCAATACGGCGACCAATACGGCGACCAACACGGCCACCAATACGCCGACGGATACCTTTACACCATCGAACACGGCGACCAATACGCCGACGGATACCTTTACACCATCGAACACGGCGACCAACACGCCGACGGATACCTTTACACCATCGAACACGGCGACCAATACGCCGACGGATACCTTTACACCATCGAACACGGCGACCAACACGCCGACGGA
>CANJHS010000078.1 GCA_947474225.1 Roseiflexaceae bacterium
AGCCAATTCAACGCACTCGTCCAGCCAGATCCGACATGGAGTCCTGCGCTCTGCGCGCTTTGGTATCAAGGTCGTGGCGATTGGACCCGGGCGCATGACGCGCTGCAAGATGCCGTCGGCGCTGATGCGGATTGGGTGCACGCCCATTTGCACAGAGTCGAGGGTGATGCTGCGAACGCCGCCTATTGGTATCGCCGTGCGCGTCAGCCCGTGCCGCCGACCACGCAGAGCCTCGCTGCAGAGTGGGCAGACATCAGCGCCACATTGTTGGCCGCGCAGTAGGACGATACGGCATTTAAATACAGTGTGGTGCAATCTTCGAGTCTGTCCAGCAGCCATGACGAGCGCGTTCTGTTGCGTCGGTATAGGCGCATGTGCTATTATCAAGGGTAATATCGAGGGGACGTGGCGAAATGGCAGACGCGCAAGTCTTAGGAACTTGTGGAGCAATCCGTGAGGGTTCAACTCCCTCCGTCCCCACCAGTGGAGACGCAACACACAGCGGTGTTGCGTCTTTTTTGTGCTGAGTACATAAGGAGTAGATCACATGCACTCGGACCTTATCTCCAAAATCGAAAAAGCTCGCCACTATGCGAGTCAGCCCGAACGGATCGCCATTCAAACCCTGACGGCGACCTTCCGTGGCGGCAACAATGATCACGTCATCACCGTCGATGCCGGCGTATGGCACTGTGACTGCGACTTTTTTCGGGGCCACGGCACCTGTGCGCATGTCATGGCCATCCAAAAAGTGCTCTCCCCGATGCTTTCGGAACAAGCCCGCAGTGCCGTCAACCCCCTCGACGACGACACCATCGCGAGCCAGCTGGCCTAGTCATGACAATTGTCATTGCACACCGCGGCGCGTCTGCCTACGCCCCCGAAAACACGCTCAAAGCCTTTTCACTCGCCGCCGACATGGGCGCTGAGATGTCGGAACTTGACGTTATCTGCACCAATGACGGCAAACTCGTGGTCTTCCACGACGATACGACAGGGCGCTGGGAGGACTTCGATCACACCGTCCGCGACGTCACACATACACACATGCAAACTCTCGATATTCGTGGCGAGAAGGTTCCTTTGCTGGCGGAGGTCCTCGATTTGGCGCGTCTGCGTGGCATGCGCCTCAATGTCGAGTTAAAGCACGCAGGCGCGGCGGCAGCGGTGCTTGCAGCAATTCGCGATGCTCGCATGATTGACGCGGTCATCATCTCGTCGTTTGTGCCGCTGGCACTCCACGAGGTCCGTGCCGCCGACTCACGCATCCCGATTGCATATTTGATGGGTTCTGACAGTTGGGATCCGTTGACACGGCTCCGCGAGTTCTGGCCTATACCCGCACTGCAAAAATATAATTGCCAAGCATGGCATCCCTATTGTGCGCTCCCAGGGGTCGAGTTTTCGATTGAACGTGTGCGCGCTGCAGGGTATGCGGTCAATGTCTGGACGGTCAATGACGAGGCGTTGATGCGCCGGTTTGCCCACCTCCACGTCGACGGAATCATCACTGATGCCCCAGACGTGGCCCGTGGCGTACTCGCATCAATCCCGCCGACACCGAAGTAACGCATAAAGGATAGATGATGGCTGGCAATTCTTTTGGTTTGGTCTTCCGTGTTACCACCTTCGGCGAATCGCATGGCGTTGCGGTGGGGTGCATCCTCGATGGCTGTCCGGCAGGCATCACGCTCGACGAATCGGTCGTTCAGGTTGAACTCGAACGACGGCGCGTGGGCCAGAGCAAAGTATCGTCCCAGCGCAAAGAACCTGATCAGGTACAGATTCTGTCGGGCGTCTTTGAGGGTCGGACCACCGGTGCTCCCATCGCCATGGTCGTATACAACTCCGATGCAAAATCGCAGCACTACGACTCGATCAAAGACCACTATCGTCCCGGCCACGCCGACTATAGTTGGGATGCCAAATTCGGCTTCCGAGATCACCGCGGCGGTGGACGTTCGAGCGCGCGCGAGACCATCGGTCGCGTCGCTGCCGGCGCAATCGCCAAGGCATTCCTGGCGCAGTCTGGCATCAGTGTCATCGCCTGGGTGCAACAATGCGCTGCCATCGTCGCCCAGACCTTCGACGAAAGCGCCATCGAACAAAACATCATGCGTTGTCCCGACCCCGTCGCAGCCGAACAGATGATTGCCGCCGTCGACGCAGCCCGCAAAAACCTCGATTCCCTCGGCGGCATCGTCGAGATTCGTGCCCGCGGCGTGCCTGCCGGTCTCGGCGAACCGGTTTTCGACAAACTCCAAGCCGATTTGGGCAAAGCTTTATTTAGCATCCCGGCCATCAAAGGCCTCGAGTTCGGCGCAGGCTTTGGCGTCGCCACGATGACCGCGGCCCAACACAACGACCCCTTTGTACGCCGCCCGGATGGCAGCATCGGGACGTCCACCAATCACCACGGCGGGATCCTTGGTGGTATCAGCACCGGCGAAGAGATTATCATGCGCATCGCTGCAAAACCACCTGCGTCGATTGCTCGCCCACAAGCCACCGTCGACCGTGATGGCAACGAGAGCGAGATCGAAATCCACGGGCGTCACGATCCGACCGTCCTGCCACGGCTCGTCCCCATCGCCGAAGGCATGGTGGCATTGGTTCTCGCAGATCATCTGCTCCGCCAACGCCTCGCCCGCGCCGATTGGCAGGCAGACGACCGTGCCTGAGCTCCCCGAGGTCGAACAAGCAGCCCGCACGCTCGGTGCCCAGATCAGCGGCGCTACCTTCGATGGCACGGTCCGCGTCGCCTGGAGTCGCACCATCCATGAGGTGCCCAGCGATGTGCTCGGCGCACAGCTGGCAGGATTATCGGTGCAGGGGTGGCAACGCCGGGCCAAGTGGATTGTGCTACCACTGAGTAATGGCATGACCTTTGTCGCTCACTTGCGCATGACCGGTCGGTTTGCAGTCCTTCCCCGCGACAACGCAGATGATGCCCAACAGCGGGTGGCCTTTGGGTTGACCGATGGGCGCGAAGTGCGCTTCATCGACCAGCGCAAGTTCGGCCGCATCCGGCTGTTGTCTGCACCAGAACTGGCCACTCTCGACGCCGATCACGGCCCCGAGCCGTTCGACCCGTCCCTCACCCCTGCCACCTGGTACACGACCCTGCAGAGCACGAGCCGTGTCATCAAGACCGTGTTGCTCGATCAGTCGCGCATCGCCGGGATCGGCAATATCTATGCAGACGAATCGCTTCATCGGGTGTCGGTCCATCCGTTGAAGCCCGCGAACACCCTGTCGAAGAAAAAAGCGACCGAACTGTTGGCTGCCATCCGCGCGGTGCTTCGCCAAGCCATCGACAACGGCGGCAGTACCCTCCGTGATTATCGTGATAGCTACGGCGCCAAAGGTACACAACAAGATAACTTCCAGGCGTATGGTCGCACCGATCAGCCGTGTGGGCGCTGCGGCACCGCTATCGAAAAAATCACCGTCGGCCAGCGCGGCACTCACTTTTGCCCCTACTGCCAAAAAGCCCCGCGCTGACGTCGTGACGCAGACAGACCGGGTATAATAGAGGTATTGCCCCCGTAGCTCAGTGGATAGAGCAACGGTTTCCTAAACCGCAGGTCAGCCGTTCAAGTCGGCTCGGGGGCACCATTTTTTCTGAGAAAAACCTCCAAATACAGGCTGGGAATAGCGCGGGGTACATAGCAATGAGCCCGTGAGAAAAACCATGCGCACCAATGAGCCCGTGAGAAAAACCATGCGCACCAATGAGCCCGTGAGAAAAACCATGCGCACCAATGAGCCCGTGAGAATAACCCACCTGCGCACGGCAACATATCCGTGCAACTAAAATATCATTGGTAACGTAATACTGCCGGATTAAGTTTTGAAAGGCAACTATGAAACATCAGCTCGTTTCTTTCGCTATCCTCGGTGCCTTGCTTTCCGCGTGTGCAAATCCCATTGCGATGCTCTCGCCTGCCAGCCCCACCCCGGACGCGACAGCAGTACTTGTACCTACCGTTGCTGCCCCGATCGCAACGCTGCCCCCCGTTTCGATAGCCAAGGTCGATTGGCAGCAATGTGACGCCTCTATCACGGAAGACGAAGCATTTACGTGTGCGGTCGTGCACGTTCCGCTCGACTACACCAAACCTGCAGGCGAGACCATTGGAATCCAGATTATCCGTCTTGCTGCAGTCGTCGAAGGTACGGCCAAAGTAATTGGCCCGTTGCTGGTGAACCCCGGTGGACCGGGCGCATCCGGAATCGAGTGGTTCACACGCTCGAGCGGTGGTGCGCACGATATGCACGACGAACTCGGGTTGACGAGCTTCGACATCATCGGTTTCGACCCCCGTGGTGTCGGCTTATCCGGCGGGCTCTACTGCCAGAGTGACGCAGATATTGATAAATACCGGTACCCAGACAGTACCCCGGACAACGATGCCGAGAAGGCCTTCCTCGAAGAAGCAAAGCACGCGTTTGCCAAGGCCTGCATCGCCAAATACGGCGACAGTCTCAGCGTGTATTCGACGACCAACACCGCACGTGACATGGATAGCATCCGTCAAGCGCTCGCGGCAGATCAGATCAGCTTCATCGGTTTTTCGTATGGCACGTATCTCGGTGGTGTGTATAGCCACCTCTTCCCCGACAAGGTCCGCGCCATGGTCCTCGACGGAGCATTCCAACCCGAAGGGGATTCGGTCGAAGAAAGCCACACCACACAACTGATTGGATTCGAAAAGGCCATGGATAACTGGGTCACCTGGTGCCAGGATCCGGCGAATGCTTGTGCCTTCGCGGCAACCGACGTCAGCGCCCGTTGGGATGCCCTTTGGGCCAAGTACGATGCGAATCCGGTCACCGCGAAAGACGGCCGCGTTGCCAATCAGTCCACCATCGAATCGGCTACCATTGCCTCTCTCTATGGCAAATCTTGGTGGCCCGAGCTGGGCCGTGCCTTGGCCGATGCCGAGAAAGGCGACACTGCACGCATCTGGACGCTCGTGGATGACTACGACGAGCGTGATAACAGCGGACATTACAGTGCTGCCGACAGTGCCTTCCCGCTGATCATGTGTGCGAGTGGGATTGTGTATGACCCCGTTCCCGATGCAGAGGGATTGCTTGCCAAGATGCGTGCGATCTCACCGCGCTTCACGCGGGATACCACAGCAGCAGATCTGGCTGCCCCAGACGACTGTCGCGACATGATTGCGGTACCAGCCATTAGTCCGATTAGCAATACCAGCAACGCACCGGTTCTTGTCGTCGGAGGATTTAATGATCCTGCGACCCCCATGCGCTGGGCCGAAAAGATGACCGCAGACATGGGCCCGAGCGCTCACCTTGTCACCTACAGCGGTGAAGGCCATACCGCACTGATGGACGCCACCTGTGTCGATGATGTGGTTTATGCGCTTCTGGTCGACCTCGAGCAACCTGCGGGCACCACCGCCTGTGACCCTGATCCGGATGTCGCCCAGCCGAGTTGGTGGGCGTCGTTGCCAGCAACACCAAAAGATGCCACGACGTTCGAGCCGGAGGTCGCCAATGACATGCTCGGTATCGAGCGCCGCAAGGGCTATGTATCTGGCCATACCATCAACGAAACCAGTACGGATGCCGCTGCTTCACTCGAAAAGAAGCTCAGCGCCGCAGGATACGTCGTCGAAGAAGCATTCGCCGAGTTCTACACTGGCCAGCGGGCGGTGTATATCAAAGACAATGCCCGGGTGATTGTTGTCGCGGTTGGCAGCGATGCCATCGCTTCGGACGACTGGTCGTATCTCGACGGTGATGTCGAGGATGGTCAGGGGATTGTGTTTTATATCGCGAATGAGGAACGGTAAGGAGCGCTGTCTCTCGTTTTGTTTCAGACGGTCGCTGATTGACAGTCGGACAGACGGGGTGAAAAATCTTTCCCCCGTCTGTCCGTCCCCGTCTGTCCGTCCATCTGACTGTTCAATCCAGCTCGTCATTTGATCTTTTGTGTGTTTGTTTCTATAATCGCGCTACATATTACGTAAGCGTGAAAGAAGCAACACATGTCCGGTCAACATTTCGCATGAGCTGGAACGGTCGCAGATTTCTTGCAAACAGCACCACTCGCGCTCATCACTGCGCTCTCCGATCATTTTCAACGCTGCAGTGGTGAGACAGCAAAACAATCGCATTTGGTCGCGTGGGCAGATACGATCAAAATACTTCAAAAAGCCCTCAACGAACTCCATAAACATTCCCCTTTTGTACGTGATTGGTACATCCAGCTTGAATACGAACTACCGCGTGAACGTGGTCGTCGACCAGACGTTTCATTCTGACGAATCGGGCCATGTTTGTACTAAAGTTTAAGGGTTTTGCGTACGTCGAGACCGGACATGTCGATCAAGTCAGGGCGTATGTACGTGATCTTGTTGCATACCACAGCGCCTAGAGGTATACCAGAGTAATGTCGTACCTGTACTCGTACTCGCACGTGCAACGCAGGTTCGATTTGCGCAGGGGACAGTTCAAATTGTGTCTGGGAATTTTCTCTCTGACTTATTAGCGACATATTATGAGCGGGGAACTGCACAGGTCAGCAATCTCCCAACCTGGCAAACGGGGGAATACCAACCACTGCCGTCACTCGTGGCTGCGGCCCGTATGATTTTTCGCCATGAGGAATTCCCACAAATTACACGTGCAGCCAGCAGTAGTATCAATGATGCACTCGCCTACGCAATGCAGGTCGCACGCCGAGCAGAAGCGAACAACGAGCGTCACATTCTTTTTATTACAGGGGTGCCGGGTGCAGGGAAGACACTGGTCGGCATCCGGTTTGTCTACGAGTACATTGCAGCTCGTCAAAAAGCTACCCATGACGCAGTCATGCTCAGCGGAAACGGTCCGCTCGTAAAGTGCTGCAGCATGCACTGCAAAACCGTGTCTTTGACCAAGATGTACACGGTTTTTTGAAAGAATAAACACGCGCCAACGCACGTCCCCCACGCGAACACGTCATCATCTATGACGAAGCCCAGCGTGCCTGGGATGCCGCACGGTCCTTTCAAAAACGTGGCACTCCACTCTCAGAACCAGACGACTTCCTCCTCATCGGCAGTCGCCAGACCGATTGGGCAATGATGATCGCCTTGATCGGTCAAGGCCAAGAGATTCATCTCGGCGAAGAGGCTGGTATCGAGCAGTGGAACGATGCCATCGCTCATGCTGCCACCCATGCAGACACCCAATGGGTAGTCCACACCCCGCCGCGGTTGGCAGAGGTCATTGCGAGCGCTTCGACAGTCATGCAAAACCCTGCTCTCGATCTCGACGTTTCGCTCCGCGCACACGTTGCAAACGATGTGCAAAACTGGGTTGCCACACTCCTCAACCAGACGAGCGCGAAACGCGTTGCCGCTGCATCATCAACCACACGCGCTCCTGTCCTCGCGCAGCTCTCTGCGTATGCAATGA
>CANJHS010000079.1 GCA_947474225.1 Roseiflexaceae bacterium
ATCTCCGGGTTCGGTATGGGGAATCTCCGTGCGAGGTCGTCATGCCCCGCGAAGCGGGGTACCTCGCCCTTCTTTTGTGTTTGTGCAGCGATTTCACACCCGGTTTTCTGTGCCCCAAGAAACCAGCGACGACAAGCAACAAGGAACCGTGTCATCCTTCTGTCGGCGCGATACTTTTTTGCATAGATACATAAAATCACTCTACAATACGTAAAAGCTTACAAGAGGCTGTCATGAACCGACAAACAATCCTCGAACGCATCACAAACACCGATCGGTGGGACATCGTGATCATTGGCGGCGGTGCAACGGGTCTGGGCATCGCGGTCGATGCCGCGGCACGCGGTCACAAGACGTTGTTGGTAGAGGCATATGACTTCGCCAAGGGAACCTCGTCGCGAGCCACCAAACTCGTGCATGGTGGGGTGCGCTATTTGGCGCAAGGCAACGTCTCATTGGTCTATGAGGCGCTCCACGAACGGGGCCGCTTGCAAGCGAATGCCCCGCACTTAGTCAAAGTGCTCCCGCACGTCGTCCCTGCGTACCAATGGTATGACATGCCGTTCTACGGTGCAGGATTGCTCCTGTACAGTGTTTTGGCTGGCACGCTGGGATTTGGGATGTCGCGATTAATCAGCAAACGCGAAGCGTTGCGGCTCGCGCCGACGCTGACGCAGAGTGGGCTCATTGGCGGTGTTGTCTATTACGACGGCCAATTCGACGACAGTAGGCTGGCGGTCACGCTGATGCGCACCGCCATGGATCACGGCGCGACGCTCATCAATCACCTACCGGTGACGGGTTTGGTTCATCAGGATGGGGCAATTGCCGGTGTGACGGTGACCGATCGCTTCAGCTCACAGGTCTATACCATCCACGCAAAATCGGTCGTCAATGCGACCGGCGTGTTTGTGGACGCCATTCGGAGCATGGATGCACCTGCCGCCAAACCGATTGTTGCGCCTAGCCAAGGGATTCATATCGTCGTCGATCGGAGTTTTCTGCCCGGCGACCACGCCGTGATGATTCCCAAAACCGCTGACGGTCGCGTGCTGTTTGCCCTGCCCTGGCATGACTGTGTGGTGATAGGCACGACCGACTCTGGTGTGCCAAAACCAGACATCGAACCACGCCCATTAGCTTCCGAAATTGAATTTGTCTTGTCGCACACAGAAAAATATTTGACCCGCAGGCCACAGCCGAGCGACATCCGCAGTGTCTATGCGGGCTTACGCCCACTTGTGAAAAAAGGCGAAGGCGCGACCAAAACGCTCTCACGCGACCATACGATTTTGTTTGCTGATTCCGGCATGATGACCATTACCGGCGGCAAATGGACGACGTACCGCCACATGGCCGAAGACGCCGTGAACCAGCTCACGACACGTGGTCTTTTGGCAACCAAACCCTGCGTCACCAAAACACTGCGGTTACATGGGTACAGCACCGCGCCCGATACGGACAGCATGCAGATGTACGGCAGTGATGCCGCAGCAGTGCGTGAATTGGCGCAGCATAATCCCGATTGGGCTGCGCTGATACATCCGCAATTACCGTACATCCAGGCCGAGGTCATCTATGCGGTACGGGCAGAGTTAGCCTGTACGGTCGAGGACGTTCTGGCGCGACGTACGCGGGCGTTGCTCATCAACGCACGGGCCAGTGCCGAGGCCGCGCCGCAAGTTGCTGCATTGATGGCGGCCGAACTGGGGCATGACCAGGCCTGGCAAGATGCCCAGGTCGCAGAGTATCAGGCGTTGGCAGCGGGATACCAAATTTTGTAACTGACACAGAAGAAAAACAAACCGCCCCACAGCGTACTGTGGGGCGGTGGTTTGTGTGTGCATTATCGGCGGGAGTTAATTTCCGCCGTGAGAGCGGGAACGATTTCGAGCGCATCTCCGACGATGCCGTAATTGGCAATGCGGAAGAAAGGCGCGTCGGCATCTTTGTTGATTGCCACGATGGTCCGGGCGGTGCGCATCCCAGCCAAATGCTGGATCGCGCCCGAGATACCAACGGCGATGTAGAGTTTGGGACTGACGGTCTTGCCCGTTTGACCGACCTGATGATCGTAGTCAATCCAGCCTGCATCCACAATCGCGCGTGATGCGCCATATGCGCCGCCTGTAGCTGCTGCGAGGGCTGGGATGAGCGCATGGTAGTTTTCGGCATTGCCCAAACCACGACCGCCGGACACGATGATGCCAGCGTCACTCAAACTCACACCGCTCGAATTCTTGCGACTCGACACATGAGAAATCCGCGTTGCTAACACGGGAACATTCATAGCAACAATCGGAGAAAGCTCGCTCACAGGCGTCGCTTCGGCGTGTGTCTGTTTGCGCACCGATGCAACAACTGTTGGGAAGTTGAAACGGAGCGTTGTGGCGACATTCCCTGCGTGCGAATGACGCACCGCGACAATGGCAGTGCCGTCAACACGGACGTCACTCGCGTCTACAGCTAATGCTCCTCCGAGGGCACCTGCCAGCGCAGCACTGATGTCGCGCATCCGGAGGCTCGAAGTCGTCAACACCAGTGCAGGTTTGGTCTGAGCAACAACGGCCAACGCTGCCTGTACGCAGGCATCGGCGGGGAGGTAGGTGAGGGCAGCGTCAGTGACGGTCACAACGGATTGCACACCATAGCGAGCCGCGTCTCTTGCCATTGCGGTACCATCTGCGCCGAATACCGCCACAGTCGTGTCACCGAGAGTAATGGCACGGGCAATGACTTCTCGCTGTGGTCCTGAAAGCAGATTCGTTGCGATTGGGGCATCAAGCAACACGAGAATATTCGTCATGATGCCTCCTACAATGCCTGATCGGCGATGAGCCGATCGACGAGCGTGCGTACTTTGCTTGCCACATCGGGTCCAGCGATGATTTCGCCGGCCTTACGACCAGCTGGTGGTACGCGGTCGACGACGGTTGCCACGTTGGCAAAAGCCGCTGCTTGGATAACAGGAACTTCGGCTTTGGCGTATTTACGCACACGCAACAAAGATGGAAAGCGAGGCTCAACCTCGCCCTTGCCGACACTAATGAGTGCGGGAAGTGTCACCGAAACGACTTCTGTTTCGTCTTCGAGGCTGCGCTCGAGTTCGAGGGAAGTAGCGGTAGCCGACAGAATTTTGGTGACATATGTGACATGCGGCCAGCCCATTGCACGGGCCAACATCGGGCCGAAAGCACCGCTTTCGTCGTCTGTTGCATTGCGACCACAGACGATTACGTCTGCGCTCGGCAATGTGGCGATTGCTGAATGGACAATATTCACCGCGCTCGCCAAATCTGGTTCGCCTTCGGCGGTTACCAGCAGGGCATTTGTTGCGCCCATGGCCAACGAGCGACGCAACTGGTCGATGGTATCTTCGCTGCCCAACGAGAGCACGGTGACGTCGCCACCATGTTCGTCGTTGAGGGTTAACGCCGCCTCGAGGGCATACTCGTCAAAAAGGTTCAAAATCGGTTCGATGCCACTGACATCGACACGTTTGTGTGCATCGATGGCGACACTGTTGTCCCGTGGGACTTGCTTGATACACGCGATGATGTGCATGATTTACTCTGCTTCCCAGGCTTCTTTGTTGTATGTTGGTAGTTCGCAGCGTAATTTCGGAGCCAGTTCACGTGTGCCCATGGCAAAATCTGCCTGGAGCAGTTCTTGGAGTTCGCGGGTGCCTTCATAGATCACGCCGCCGCGGGCATTACGCAAGAAGCGCTCGACCGGGTATTCATCCGAGAAGCCATACGCCCCGTGGATCTGGACTGCATCATCTGCAGACTCCCAGCTGCTGACGGTGGCGTGCCACTTGGCCAACGTGGTTTCACGCGAGTTACGACGACCAGCGTTCTTCATCCAGCCGGCTTTATAGACCAGCAATCGCCCCATGTCCATTTTGCGGACCATGGTGCTAATCATGCGCTTGACCAACTGGTGGTCACCAATCGGTACACCAAAGGTGTGGCGTTCTTTGGCATATTTGACGCTCGCTTCGAGCGCACCTTGGATGCCGCCGACGGCACCTGCGGCCACGGTATATCGACCGCTGTCGAGTGCGGTCATGGCTATTTTGAAGCCTTCACCTTCTTCGCCGAGGCGATTTTCGACCGGTACACGCATGTCTTGGAAGACGATGCCGCCGGTATTACCGGCGCGCACGCCCAGCTTCCCGTGCAATGGGTACGACGAAAAGCCTGGCATAGAACGCTCAACGATGAAGCACGAAATGCCACGATTGCCCTTGGAAGGATCGGTTTTTGCAAAGACGACAAACGTATCAGCAACATCTGAAAGACTTATCCAGATTTTTTCGCCGTTCAAAATGTAATGGTCACCATCACGGCGCGCAGTACTGGTCATGGCTCCTGCATCAGTGCCACTGTTTGGCTCAGTCAAGCCGTATGCACCGATTTTTTTGCCTTCGGCTTGTGGTTTGAGGTACTTCATTTTTTGGGCTTCGGTACCCCACTGAAAAATGGTCATCGAGTTCAGGCCGACGTGAACGCTTGCCACGACGCGCAAAAAGCTATCCATGCGTTCGAGCTCTTCACACAAAACCGCGAGGGCAAGGTAATCCATGCCTGCGCCGCCGTATTTCGCGGGGAAGCAGATGCCCAAAAAGCCCAGCTTTCCCATTTTTTCGATTAATGGTCGAATATGCGTGCGTGTCTCGGGGCCCTCGCCGTGTTCGGCGCCGCTGCGATCCCAAGCACGAATATTGGGTGCAACTTCGCGTTCGGTGAATTCGCGCACCGTCTGGCGCAACAGGTCGTGTTCCTCGTTGAGAAACATATCGTAATTTGCAGTGAAATCCATCAGTGATTCCTTCTTTCGTCTACGCGACCATAAAGTCGTAGCTATTATACCGGATAACCGGTCGGAGAGGCTGACTATTGATGAGATATGTCCGCCTGTACGACGCGATCCGACTGGTGTATTGTACAAAACCATGCTGACTGGTCGGCTATAATGAAGCATCACCAATACATTGAGGCAGTATGCGTCCAGCAATCCAAATATTCCCCGTGGGCGGCATCGGCGACGTCGTCCCTGGCCAAGACCTCAATTCTCTCATCGTGTCCGGTTTGGCATATTCAGACATCACGCTCATAGCCGGTGACATCCTCGTAGTGACGCAAAAAATCGTTTCGAAGGCCGAAGGCCGCCTGGTTGATCCGCGCACTGTGACGCCGTCGCACATCGCCGAAATGTGTGCCGCCCAAGGTCACAAAGACGCCTGCTACTACGAAGTCGTGTTGCGTGAGAGCAAACGCATTATTCGCATGGACCGTGGCGTGCTGATTTGCGAGACGCATCACGGCCTGATCTGCGCCAACGCCGGTGTCGACGAATCCAATGTCGACGGCGGCACGCACATTACCCTGCTCCCCGTCGACCCCGATGCCTCCGCGCGTGGAATCATGGCTGGCGTGGAAGGAGCCACGGGTGTTGCTACTGCGGTGATCATTACCGACTCGTTTGGACGTGCCTGGCGCGAAGGTCAAGTCAACATCGCCATCGGTGTGGCTGGTATTAATCCCCTCGAAGATTATGCCGGGCTCGACGATCCATTCGGCTACCGTATGCAAGCAAGTGTGTTGGCGATTGGCGACGAGATTGCCGCCGCCGCCGAACTGGTCATGGGCAAAACCGATCGCATCCCGGTGGCAGTCGTGCGTGGCGTCACCTACCAGACCAGTCCGTCGGCGGCGAGTGCGTTGATTCGCCCCGCCACCAAAGACCTGTTCCGCTGAGGCGCCGATGGAACTCCACGAAGCAATCCAACGCCGCGCATCGGTGCGCCGCTTCAGCGCCGAACCCGTCCCTTCTGCAGTCATCGATACGCTGCTCGAGGCTGCCGCATTGGCGCCTTCTGCGCACGGCCGCCAACCATGGCAATTCGTGGTAATCGCTCCTGGCAAGAGCCGGCAGCGTTTGGTCGATGCAATGGCTGTCGAATGGCGCCAGCATCTCGCAGCCGATGGTGTCGATGCGCCCCAGATTGCGGAGCGGCATGCTGCCTCAGCCGCTCGAATAGTGTCCGCACCGGCATTGTTGATGCCGTGCATCGACCGCAATCTGCTCGACGTCTACCCCGATACCCATCGTCAACAGGCAGAATACAGCATGGCAGCACAGAGTATCGGCTGTGCCATCCAAAACATCCTTCTGAGTGCCGTTGCACTCGGGTACGACGCTGGCTGGATGTGTGCACCGGTATTTTGTGGTGAGGCGGTGCGCCGCGCATTCGCCCTACCTGTGACACTCGACCCACAAGCACTCATCCCCATCGGTCGCATGGCAACTGCCCCCAAACGACGTCCCAAACGACCTGCCAGCGCACTCCGCATCGATCGGTGACTTGTGGTTCCGTCCGCCTGATGTTCGCGTTTTTTGGTAAGATACCTGCATGCAGACACACAACCAAGCGATGACCCATGAGCCTTCGATTGCGGTATTGTGTGGCGGCGTCGGCGCTGCCCGCTTCCTCGAAGGCCTCGTCCAGGTCGTTCCCCCACACACCATCAACGCCATCATCAACACCGGTGACGACATCGAATTGCACGGCTTGGCAATCAGCCCCGATGTCGACATCGTCTTGTGCACCCTGGCAGGCCTCATCCATCCCGGCCAGGGCTGGGGCATTGTCGACGACACCGATCATTGCATGAAGATGCTCGCCCGCCTCGGCGCACCAGCTTGGTTCATGCTCGGTGACAAAGACCTCGCCCTGCATATCCAGCGCACTGCATTGCACAAACAAGGACAAACGGCGACAGAGATTGCACACCAGTTTGCCGAAGCTTTTGGTGTTTTGGTACGTTTGCTCCCTATGACGCATGATTTGGTGCAGACCCATATTGCAACGCCGGCTGGGGTCGTACACTTCCAGCACTTTCTCGTCCGTGATCGTGCCAAAGCAGAGATAACTGGCATACGCTATACCGGAATCGAAGCAGCCCAAGCAACGACTGAGGTGTGGGAGGCACTCCGCTGCGCACGCAGGATATGTATCGCCCCGAGCAACCCGATTGTCAGCGTTGGTACGATCCTTGCGTTGCCAGGCATCCGTGACTTTTTTGTGCAGAGGTCCGTCCCAGTTGTAGCCGTCAGTCCTATCGTCGGTGGCAATGCAATTAAAGGGCCTCTGGTCCCCATGCTTGTAAATGCCGGCTACGAGGTGTCGCCGCTGGGGATTGCACAGTGGTACAAAGGTTTGATTGACACCCTTGTCATCGACACCGTTGATGCTGCCTATGCACCGGCAATTGCCGCCACGGGAATTACTCCTATCGTCACAAACACCATCATGCGAGACAGTGCTGCAAAAGCTGCCTTGGCGGCCAG
>CANJHS010000080.1 GCA_947474225.1 Roseiflexaceae bacterium
ACGATGGTCAACTTGTTGGCGGCATCCCAACCTTCGACGTCGAGGGTCGGATCGGTCTCGGCCAGGCCACGCTCCTGGGCTTCTTTGAGTGCTTCGGCGTAGCTGCCGCCGCGCTCCATGCTCCGCAGGATGTACTGGGTGGTGCCGTTGAGGACACCTTCGACAGAGTGGATGACCGAGCCGGCCAGATCACGGCGGCCGAGGTTGATGGTCGGCAGGGCACCACCGACACAGGCAGAAAAGCGCAACTTGGGTTTGGATGGGTCGCCGCCCATGTCACTCAACACGGCGAGTTCGGGGTAGGCCAATGCCAATGGGCCTTTGTTGGCCAAGATGGCGTGCATGCCGCGTTTGAGGGCGGTGCGCACGGCGCTCAGGCCGGGCTCGGCGGTCTGCAGGTTGACGGGAGTGGCCTCGACGAAAGCGTCGGCGTCGATAGACTCGACCAATCGCTGGGCGATGAGGGATGCGCTCCCGCCGGGCAGCGAGGCGACGCCGCGCTTGGCTTCTTTGGTGGCGATGAGCAGGTCGATGTCGAGGCCGTTGGGATTGCTGACACCGCCGCTGGAGTCACAGACGGCGACGACGCTGACGGTCAGCTGGTAGTTTTTGGCCAGTAATGCCTGCTGGGATTTGATAATGCGGAGCAGATTCAAATTGACATTGCCGAGGCCGGCGATGATAAGACGTAATGTACGTGGCATAGTGGTCCTCGTTAATTATGCGGTGCTTGCTCTATTGTAAAGCAGGCGCTGCTGGTCGAGGCGACGTTGGGCCTCGCGTGGATTGTTGCGGATGTAGCGGCGAACATTATTCAAGTAGGAACGCGTTCGGATTAATTGATCGTCATAGTCACGTTGCCAGACCTGATTGATTGATAGAGAAACGATGCGTCGTGTACATGCAGCTTTGAAAAGTCCGATGAAAGATGAAATAGATTTACTCAAGCGTTTTCCCATACTGCCGTACGGTGGTGCAGGAATAAAGTGTGTCGAACGCCTCATCTGTACTAACATTTGCACATGGTCAGGCATAACAACGATGCAGTCGAAGTGCATAAGCGGCCGGAGGATTTTGGATTTTTCCCATTCTTGCATCACAATATTCCCGAATTCGTTGAGGTGCATCTCCCCATGTTGGATTTTGCCAAAGAGCTCTTGGCGATGATGCGTCACGATGGTGAGAAAGTACCAGCCTTTAGAACTGTAATTCCACTGCTGATTCCTACGTGAATTGCGTCGACGACGCTTGATCATGAGCGTATCCTTTCGAAAAACCGGAAAAGGATTTTTTCATATTATTGGGCGGGGTTTATTGCAATAAACCCCGCCCAATTCGGGAATAATCCCCGCCCAATTCAAACCATATATGAAGCCGCATAAAAACCCCCCCATACGGATGAATCCATCATTCATACCGTCGGGGGCGGGTGAAAAGGTACGGGGACGGGGTTTAACGGGGGATTGGGTGGGGTTTATTGCAATAAACCCCACCCAATCGGTAAATAATCATTTCCCCCCATCGATCGCAATGACCTGCCCCGAGAGCCATCCGGCGTATTCCGACGCCAGAAAAAGCACTCCATGCGCGATGTCGTTGGGTTGGCCGAGGCGCTGGAGGGCGATGGATTGCACGAGGTTCTGTTGCACCTCGGGGCCGTACGCATCCCATTGGCGTTGGGTGTTGGCATTTGAAAGCACGAATCCCGGTGCGATATTGTTGACCGTGATGTTGTACGGACCGAGCTCGTGGCAGAGCTGGCGTGTCAAATTGATTTGGCCGGCCTTGGCCGTAGCGTATGCCTGGATGCCCGTCAGGCTCGGTCCCAAGCCGGCACCGCTCGAGATGTTGATGATGCGGCCGCTGCGGGCCTGCTTCATCCCTGGGGCTGCCGCCTGCGCAAAATAGAATGCCGCCGACATGTTGACCGCGATGATGGCATTCCACTGCTCGAAGGTCACTTGCTCGAGCGGCTGACCCACCTGGCCCAAGACCCCGCCGGCGTTGTTGACCAGCACGTCGATGTGGCCGCTGGCGGCCGATGCAATTGCCTCGGTGACGAACGCCGTCACCTGGCTTGGATTGGTCACGTCTACCGTACGCACGCTGCAATGGCCGCCGTTGGCGCGGCATAACGCCTGCGTCTCGGTCAGTTCGGACGCAATCAGGTCACACGCCCAAACATTGGCACCACGGGCCGCGAAGGCCTGCGCGATTGCCCGCCCGAACCCGTGAGCGGCACCGGTCACGATGACCGTTTTGTTGGTGAATTCAATATGCATTGCGTCCTCACTGCGCCGCTAACCCCGCGCCGCTAGGGATGAATGTGCCGGCTGGTCGTTTTCTCAAAAACGAATACCATTAGCACAAATACAAAAAAATTCGAAATGCGGGAAAATGTTTCACACGTCAAAAAATCCACATGTGCGGATAATGCAACCAGTTGCACAACGGGTTTATTGGTCCCAGCCATCGCTGATGAGGGTACGCGCCTCGCTGACGGCGACTTCCCAGATGGCGAGCATCTCTGCGTCGGGGCGTTGATAGAGGCCCTCGTAGTTGCCGTCGCCGTAGTATGCGCGCATGTTGTCGCCCACCAAGTTGACCAGGCCGGTGCGATCGGGGTAGACCTTTTGGGTGGTGGGCATGGTCACGCCGGGGAGCCGCGTCCACGGGAAGTTTTCCATCCATGATGCATGGCTGCTGAGTGAATCGGTGGCTTTGACTGCCGCCCAGGTCTTGGGAGCGCGCCACCAATTGTGGAACTTGATCTGCGTGCCGGGGTGGTCGGCCATCCATTCGAGCACCAGGCCGTCGACCGGGCTGTTGCCGCCGTGGCCATTGACGATGACGATGCGGCGAAAACCCGAGTGGTACATGCTGTTGAGGATGTCGCGCACCAGGCTGATGTACGTGTCGATGCGCAGGGTGATGGTGCCTGGGTAGGATTGGAAGTAGGGGGCCATGCCGTAGCTGACCACCGGGAAGACGGGGATGCCCAGCGGCTCGGCGGCATCGGTGGCGCACTTTTCGGCCAGGATACTGTCGACACTGAGGCTGAGGTAGGCGTGTTGTTCGGTGCTGCCCAGGGGCAAGACACAGCGGTCGTCGTGTGTGAGGTAGTCCTCGACCTGCATCCAGTTCATCTGCGAGATATTCATAGTGTCCTCGTTGTTAGGCCGTAGCGGCGCGCTTCCAGACGGTAGGTAACAGAATTGAGACGAAAATAAACACCATCCCGGCATACTGCAACGCCACCAGCTGTTCACCGAGGAACAGAATGGCAATGGCGCTGGCGGTGGGTGCCTCGAGCACCAGAATCAAACCGCCGGTAGTAGCGGGGATGTGCTGGAGCGACAAATTGAACAGCGCATAGCCGCCCAAGGTCGGTCCGATTGCCAGCGCCAACAGAATCAGCCAGGCGGTCAGATCGCCGACTTGGAAGATGCCCGGCGCAGCCGCCTGGCCCACCACCAACGGTGCGACGAGCAGCATGACCAACAGCGTCATCGAGCCCGTCGCCATAGTAATCCCGAGCGATGCCCACGGGTTGACAGTGCGAACTGCTTTTTGGGTGTACAAAACGTAGAAGGCCTGCAGCACGGCGGTCGTCAATCCGACCACGATACCGAGCCAGTTGAGTTTGATCTGCTCGG
The DNA here is from genome assembly GCA_947474225.1 of Roseiflexaceae bacterium. Classification (GTDB taxonomy): domain Bacteria; phylum Chloroflexota; class Chloroflexia; order Chloroflexales; family Roseiflexaceae; genus UBA965. The sequence goes on from CANJHS010000080.1 coordinate 3,657, forward strand.
GGTCATACAACTTGACCAGCAAGGCCATGCCGATGAGCGACAACAGCAAGCCGATGACCTGCACGGTACGCAATTGCTCGCCGAACATGAAGCGCGCGCCGATGGTGACGAACGTCGGGAAGAGATAGATGAGCACGACGGCGATGGCCGCCCCGTTGAGGCTGACCGACCAAATCCACAGGGCGTGGTAGATGCCAATCGAGACGACGCCGAGGATGGCCAGCGGCGTGAAGTCGGCTTTGCTCACACGCAGCGCGGCGCGATTGCGGATCAGCAGCATGCCCATGACGGCGATGGTGACAAAAACGTCGCGCCAGAATGCCAGCGTCACACCCGGGACGTGATAGACGTCGAGCAGGTATTTGATGCCCGGGGCAGTGCCTGCCCAGACCATGGCAGCGATGGTACAGAGGATGAGTCCGGTCCGGCGTGAAGGCGTCATCGCTGCAGTGCTCCGATATGGTGGAATGCGTTCATTATAGGTTAAGGGCGCAGCATGCCGCGCCCGTACGGAATGTGTGGGGGTGGATTGGGGAGTAGCCCGCATCGTGGGGCATGACGGCCGCGCCTGTACGGAATGTGTGGGGGTGGATTGGGGAGTAGCCCGCTTCGCGGGGCATGACGGCCGCGCCTGTACGGAATGTGTGGGGGTGGATTGGGGTGGGGTTTCTTGCAAGAAACCCCGCGCGATGGATTCAAATGGGGTTTCAAGACGCAATTCGATGCATATCACCTGGAATGAAGATGGCACGCCGACGGAGGCGTGTCGCGAGCAGGAGATTGTGGTCGTGTCGGCATGCCATGACGGTGGAAGGGGGAGGAGGCATGCCATGACGGGGGAGGGAGCACTGTGACCAGATGAAGATGGCATGCCGACGGAGGCGTGTCGCGCGTAGGAGATTGTGGTCGTGTCGGCATGCCATGACGGTGGGAGGGGAGGAGGCATGCCATGACGGGGTGGCGGAAGGGGCAAAAAAATCCCCGTGTGCCATTCGGCGCACGGGGGTCCACTGGAACAATCAACCTTACGGTACGGCGACGGGCATGACTTCTTCGCGGCCGTCACAGGTCTCGAGCTTGAGGTCGTAGTTACCGCCAGTTTCGACGACGATGCTCGTGCTTTCTTTGGCGGCGAGCACTGCACCATCCTTGAGGTTGTTTTCGCCGAATGCGTCTGCCCCACCAGCAGAGACGTACAGACCACAGAGGTCAGCATCCTGAGGAGCGGTGACGTTGATCTTGTGGGTTACACCACTGCAGGCCGAAATCGAAAAGACCGCAACAAGAGACAACACGAGCAATGAAAGTGTGCTACGCATGGAATTCCCCTTCGCTAAAAACAGCACAATCCAAAGAAAATGAGTAAAAGCTTAATATACTACCAGAATCTGTACCGTTTGGCAAGAAGTTCCGTATGCAACGCTGTAATAGTAGCCACAAAAATGTCGGTTCCTGCGCACTGAAAAAATTAACTCTGGTTTAACGTTTTTGTAGCACATATATAACAGCCATTTGGTACGTTTAGATAATTCGTCAGATATGAGGCTCACCATGACCGAACACAAATCCGATTGGTTTACATCGCAAATCGTACTGAGTTCGTTAATTGTCGTGCTGTCATTGTTCACCGCGTATATCAGCTACGAGCGGTCGTTGGCGAGCTCGGCGCAGTTGCGGCAGAACACGGCCGGCTTGCGTGAACTCATGCTGGGTACGTCGGCCGAAACCATGGCCAACGCGACCTTCCAATCTGATTTGTCGAACTACAGCGACGCAGAGTTTGCCACCGACGAAGACCAGCAACTGAAGTATGAACTGCGCTACTCCGAAGAACTCAGCGCAGATATCGAGGCCAATCCCGACGATCCGTTTTCGGATGCATACTTTGCGAATATATTTGGTTCGTCCGACGAACATCATGACGAAGCCGAGGCGCTGTTCATCGCCGCCGATGGCTACTCGAAGCGCGGCAATGCCCTGCAGCAGATTATTTTGATTACCACGCTGGGGTTGGGCTTCGTGGCGTGGACCTCGGTCATCAAAAACGAACGGCACCTGATCCGCATTGTCTTTATCGCCTTTGCGTTTATGACACTCGGCTATAGCATCTATCTGTTTACGCTGGTTCCGGTAGTGGGGTAGGGACTGCACCGATACACGTACATAACAATCTACAGAGGTATCGCATGCGTGCGGTGCCTTTTTTGCGCACGATGCGGGGGCGTTCAGGGCTGGCTTTTTTGCAAAAACCCCGCTCAAAGATAACTGGCTTTTCATAATTACTACATTAAATGGTAGACTACAAAGAATTGATTCTGTCCGAGGTGCCCATGCAATCGACCATCACCGCCCAGATGCAGGCAGCCCAGTTGGACCCGGCCGCCATCGGCGCATTCATCGACGCCTACGGCCAACTCGCGGCCGGAGAGAGCGGCATGCTCCCCGAGGCGACCATCCAACCGGTGACCAACGTCCCCACTCTGGGCGCGCTCGACGCACACGCCGCCGCGGGCACTGCGGCCCTCAAAAAGACCATCGTCCTGCGCCTCAACGGCGGCCTGGGCACCGGCATGGGCCTTGAGCAGGCCAAATCGCTGCTGCGCGTGCGCGCTGACGACACGTTCCTCGATATCGTCGCCAAACAGCACCGCGCCCTTGTGCAGCAGACCGGCGTGTCGCTGCCGCTGGTCTTTATGAACAGCTTCGCCACCGACGACGACACACGGGCCTATCTGGCGCGCTACCCCGACCTCGACACGCGCTCCGTCGTGCAGGGACGCGTCCCCAAGATCCGCGTCGACACATTGGCCCCCATCGATTGGCCGGCCGACCCCGAGCTCGCCTGGTGCCCTCCCGGTCACGGCGAGCTGTACCGCGTCTTGTGGAGCAGCGGGGTGCTCGATGCACTCATCGCCGACGGCTACGAGTTCGTCTACTCGGCCAACATCGACAACCTGGGTGCCACCATCGACACGCGCATTTTGGGCTACATGGCCAGCCAGCAGATCCCCTTTGTGATGGAGGTGACGCGGCGCACCGAGGCCGACCGCAAGGGCGGGCACCTGGCGCAACGCCCCGACGGCCAGTATGTGCTGCGTGAGAGTGCGCAGTGCCCGCCGGCCGATATGGACGCATTCCAAGACATCGAGCGCCATCAGTTCTTCAATACCAACAACGTCTGGTTCGCCCTCAAACCCTTGCGGGCGTTGCTGGCCGGCAACGGCGGTTTTCTGCCGCTGCCGATTATCGTCAATCGCAAAACCGTCGATGTGCGCGATCCGGCCTCGCCGGCGGTCATCCAGCTCGAGAGCGCCATGGGCGCCGCCATCGGCCTGATTGCCGGCGCACAGGCGGTGGCCGTGCCGCGCGAACGCTTTATGCCGGTCA
>CANJHS010000081.1 GCA_947474225.1 Roseiflexaceae bacterium
ATACCTGGATTGCGGTGGTTCCGTGGCTCGAGAATGTGCACGTGCAGTAACCCATGGACCTGCGTCCATGGAAATGGCGTGATTTCGTGCATGGGTCTGGCGTGATTTCGTGCATGGGTCTGGCGTGATTTCGTGCATGGAAATGGCGTGATTTCGTGCATGGAAATGGCGTGATTTCGTGCATGGGAATGGCGTGATTTCGTGCATGGGAATGGCGTGATTCCGTGGCTCGAGAATGTGCACGTGCAGTAACCCATGGACCTGCGTCCATGGGAATGGCGTGATTTCGTGCATGGGTTTGGGGTGATTTCTCAGATAGATGCATAGAGCGGGGAGTATGAGACGCCGGGCAAGTGGTTGGGGAGGCAGGCGAGGCATACCTCGCCCGTAGATGAAATCCATACAATGGCGGACGAGGTGTACCTCGCCTTGACCGATATCTCTCTCGTACGTAGAGCGGGGCTTTTTGCAAACAGCCCCGCTCGGTAATTTTCTATAATCCGAACTGCCGGAGGTAGTTACGGCTGATGGTGACGCTTTCGAGCGGGGTAGCTTTTTGGGTAATATCTGTCTCGGTGATGAGCCAACCAGAAAAATTGACAGCCTTGAGTGCATTGATTATCGCCGCAAAATCGATGCATCCCTCACCCAGCTCCGCAAAAATGCCATGTTTAGTAAACGTTCCATAGTCCCACGCTGCTGCTGCTCCTTGGGCACGCACCGACTCGTTGATGTCTTTGAGATGCATTGTCTTGATGCGGGCGGCGTAGTCGCATACAAACGCAACCGCGTCGTCGCCGGCCCATTGCATGTGGCCAGTATCTGGGCCAAGAAAGACGACATTGGGGTCCGTCAACGCCAGCAAGCGATCTGTCTCGGCGCGCGTCTCGATGACGGTTCCAACGTGATTATGAAAGGCAATCGAGACGCCGTGGGCAAGGGTGGCCGCACCGACGGCATTGAGATTTTCGGCGAATACGTTGTATTGATCGTCTGTCAGAGCGTCTTCGGGACGGACATGACCAGCAGTTTGGGATCGGGTCAACCCGCGGCGGGTCACATACTCGAATCCGCCCGGCGCAACATAGAGCGTGTCGCAGCCGGCTGCTGAGGCAAATGACGCGTAGCGCTTGGCTTTTTCGACGAATTCAGCGCGTCGGCTTTTCTCCCAAAATGCCGTCCCATAGTAGGCTGGCGCAGGTGTGAGCCCGTGCCGTTTGTACATCGCAAGCGTCTCTGCATCGCTCCGATTGTCCTCAGGACCGCACGGGGCGCCTTCATACCCAGCTTGGGCAATCTGGCCCAAAACATCGTCTTCTGGTGCGAGCCATTCTGCACCGTTTGGACCGAAGCGCACCCACGTGATTTGGCCACACCCAATGTGAATTTTTGCCACGTTGAGACTCCTTTGTCTGTATGCATGCAAATCTAGTCCGATGCTCCAAGTATAGCGCATCAGCCCGTTACGGGTGTATCGTAACAGCGGTACGCCATCCGCCGTCTACCCCACCATCAATGACCATCCGCGCGCCGTCTGCGGGCCGGTAGAAGCCCAACTCGAGCGTATACTCGCCCGGACTGAGCGGCGTGGTCAACGGCACATCGGCATTCAAGACGACGAGCTCGCCACGTTCCCACTGCGCAATCGGGTAATCGAGGCGTGGGACGCTGACCCGCTGGGCGATTTGGGCGCCATTGCTGTCGAGCAGATGGACAAAGAGCCACCAGCCTGGCTCGCTGACCGGTACCAGGGTGGTGACGTAGGCGTTGATTTGCAGACTGGATTCATCAGCGCGCGGGTGCAGAGTTGCGTCGGCTTCGAGCGGCGTGGGCCGGCTTCGTTCTGGCCCGAGGCCGAATCGCACGCCCTCGATACGCAGACCATCGCTCGTTTGTGCAGAGGTGCCAATGACTTGAAGATGAGTAGTCGGATTTTGTGTATAGACATCAAATGCTTCGCCATTCCCGCCATGGGCGGTATTGGGGAACCGGGCGTATAGGCTCAACCCCGTTGGAACGACATATTCGGGCAATTGACTGCGATTGACGACGAGAGACTGCATGCCGGCGACACGCCAGCGACTCAGCACCTCGTGCTTATTGCTTGCTGCGTCACAGGCTGGGGTCCGCGCTACAGCTGTCACGTCCAAGGTACAGACATGAATTGCCCCTTTGCCGAGCGCTACGACCGATTCGTCGACGCGAAGACGGTTATACGGCTGTGCGAGGATGCGCTGATCGTTGTAGGACAAAACGCCGATTGGGGCTATAAGGAGGATAGCGAGAGTAATTGGCACGATGCGGCTGCTCGGTAGGCGCGCAATCAGCCATTCGGCAGCCACCGCGATGGCAATAGGAGCGTAAATCACCAGAGGCATCAGGTTGCGCATGTAATGCCGTTCACGCGACAAGAAAAAAACCAGCTCGATAATGAGAAAGACCAAAAATGCGCGTTCGTGCGCTGACCCTTTTTTGCCAATCAGAAAAAAACCGATGAGTGTCACTGGCATTGCCAGATACGGCCAGCCCTCACCCCAAAAAAACGCTCCATACAGCTGCCACGCCCACGGAGCATTCCCCACATCGTGGCGACTGTAGTGCGACACCTGCGAGTTGAGGTCAGCGATGAATTGTTGCGCACCAACCAGAAGGCCAGGTGTCGTTACAAAGAATCCAACGATCGTGCCGACGAGCAAAACGCTCAATACTAGCAGGAGTCTACGCCATTGACGCGTCTGCACCAATTCCCACTGTGTAGCAGCGGGGACAATGATGATGGCTGCCAAGTTGTATTTGGTGCCGATTGCCAGACCGACGGTGATGGCCACGAGCCACCACCAGCGGGGGTTAGGAGTTTTGGTGTATTGCCAGGTGACAACCAGTGTGGCCATGGTCAAAACAGCCACAAGCCCGTCGGGGCCGATGTACGCGCTTTGCGCAACGTGGAACGGAAGCACGCAGATCCAGACGACAGCGAACCAAATCCAACGGCGGAGGTTTTTTTGCGCCAGATGTACGGCAATCAGCGGAATCGCGAGCAGTGCCATCACAATACTCGTCACACGCCCGACAATAAATGGCGCGATGACACTGCTGATCCGGTCGGTTGGCTGGATCATGAGCATTGCTGGGATGGGATTACGCACCGTGTCGAGCCATACCGCAAACCACACTGGGTACACAGAGAGATGCGGCCGATCGAACGAATCGGGGAACAGTGAGCCCCGCGAAAGCATTTTGAGCACCATGTTGATGACATACGGTTCGTCGGGATGTGGGGTATACGGCAACGCAAAATAGACTGCCGGCCAGCGGATGATAAACCCGCAGAGACAAATAACGGTCAGTCCGAGAATGAGCCAGCCATTGCGCCGGCAGGTGATGAGAAAGTGTTTCATGCAGTACCTTTTGGTCGTACAGGTGTATTATAGCCAGAGGACAGGATATGCAAATGAACGAGAGGTTGCGATGCGACTCGGAGGACCGGTCAACGGCACATGGGCCGATGCAACGGCATGGACCACTGCGGTCCAACAGCAAGGCTACCGGGCAGCGTACTGCCCTATTGACGAGTCTGCGAGTAGTGCCACCATTACGGCGTTTGCTATGGCTGCCGCAGCGGCCGACATCGTCATCGCCGAAGTCGGCGCATGGTCTAATCCTATGGCGAGTGATGATGTCGTACGCCGCAAAGCGCTCGCCTTTTGCCAAGAACGACTGGCACTGGCCGATGCAATTGGTGCGGCCTGCTGCGTAAACATTGCAGGATCACGTGGAGCGGTTTGGGATGGCCCGGATGCGCTGAACTATGCCGACGACACATTTGCGCTTATCGTTGATAGCGTGCGTTTGATTATTGATGCAGTCAAGCCGAAGCGGACGTGCTACAGCCTCGAGACGATGCCGTGGATGCTGCCTGACTCCATAGAGTCATACGTTGCGTTAGTCAAAGCCATCGATCGACCGCAGATGGGCGTGCATCTCGATCCCATCAATATGATGAACAGCGTCGAGCGCTTTTATCGTCATCGTGAGTTCGTCGAAGCTTGTGTCACACAGCTCGGTTCGAGGATTACCTCTGTCCACATCAAAGACATAACCATCGGCCGCCCGTTTGTTGTTGCGCTACAGGAAAGTGCACCTGGGCTGGGCATGCTGGATTATGGGTCTATTTTGCGTTCGCTCAATCGTCTCGCACCCGATACCCCCATCATGCTCGAACATCTCGAGACCGCGGCAGAATATGATGCCGCGGCAGCCTATGTGCGCCGGATTGCAGTGGAGGTAGGGGTAGGGGTTTAGGGACTCTGGGGGTACGACCACGCAGAGGCGCTGAGGAAGGGAGACATCGAGCAGGGCATTTTGCAAAATTCCCTGCTCGAAAAAATCTCGGCACCTCACTGTCTTCGCGCCTCTGCGTGTACGTCTTTTTGCAATCAAAGGAGCATGCAATGACTTCACCACTCGTGCGTATCGGGTTTGTCGGGGTGGGGAATATGGGCCAAGCTGCCCATCTGCGTAATTTTCACATGGTGTCAGGCTGTGAAGTCGTCGCGATAGCCGATGTCAGAAGCACACATGCGACTGCGGTTGCCCACAAATGGGGTGTCCCACATGTCTATACTTCGCATCAAGACATGCTCGCTGCCCACCCAAATATCGATGCCCTGGTGGCCATCCAACCATTCACGAGACACGGAACACTCATCACAGAGCTTCTCTCCTATGGCAAACCGATTCTCACCGAAAAACCAATCGCTGGCTCGATTGCGCAAGGTGAAGCCATAATTGCTGCGATGCATAAGCACAATACATGGATGATGGTGGGGTATCACAAACGTTCCGATCCTGCCACAATCTCAGCCAAGAAGGAAATCGACCGTCTCAAAAAAACGGGGGAACTCGGCAAACTGACATACATTCGTATCCTCATGCCTGCCGGGGACTGGATTGCGAACGGCTTTAACCAAAATATTTGGAGTTCTGATGGCGAACACCCGCTCCCCGAAGATCCTCCAGCCAGCGATATGGATGCACCGACGAACGCAGCATATATCGAATTTGTGAATTACTACATCCATCAAGTCAATCTGATGCGACACCTGCTTGGCGAAGATTGGCACATCACATATGCTACCAAATCAGGGCATTTGCTCGTGGGAGAAAGCACCTCAGGGATTACCTGTAGTATCGAGATGAGTCCGTATCAGACAACCATTGATTGGCAGGAAAGTGCACTGATCTGCTTCGAACACGGCTGGGTCAAGCTCGAATTACCTGCTCCGCTCGCATTTAATCGCCCTGGACGGGTCGAAATGATGCGTGATCCGGGGAACGGAATCGAGCCTACTACGCTCTCGCCACACCTGCCCTGGATACATGCACATTTGAATCAAGCAGAGCATTTTGTAGCGGCAGTTGCTGGTTCACGAGTGCCAGTCTGTACTGCGCAAGAAGCACTAGCCGACCTCACCCTTGCACGTGAATACATTCGTCTCTACTTGGGTAAATAGTGGATTGAAGGGGTTAGCGATGGCGATTCAATGGCAAAAAACATGGATTTCAGACGAACGCTACGAGTCAGCGTCGGTGTGTGATGTCGATGGGGACGGTCACCTGGATATCATCAGCGGTGCCTTTTGGTATCAGGGTCCAGATTTTCGGCGCAAGCATTACATTGGTCCTGTTGCCCAAGAAGGCGAATACTACGATGATTTTTCTACCGTGCTCCTCGACATCACCGGTAACGGGACCCTCGATTATGTGACCGGCGGTTGGTGGGGCAATTGCCTGCGCTGGCGCGAACACCCTGCTGATCCGACACAGCCTTGGCCCGAACACATCCTCTGGCAAAACACTGGCAATGTAGAGACAACCCGTGGGTGGGACATCGACGGCGACGGCGTCATCGAAATCGTTCCCAATACGCCACCAAACGCTACCGTGAGTTACTACAAATTGCGCACCGATGCGTCAGGACGTGGCACGGGTGCATTCGATCGCATCGAAATCTATACGTTCGCAGAAGGCACACAAGGTCATGGCCTCGGGTGTGGTGATATTGCTGGCAACGGACGCATGGATATTGTGCTCTGTCATGGATGGCTGGAGGCACCGGTTGACTCAGCGCATGGCAAGTGGATTTGGCACGGCGAGTTCGCCAACGCGCCATGGGGGAGTATGGCGAGCATTCCCATGCTCGTTGTCGATGTGGATGGCGATGGTCGCAACGAACTCATCACCGGGAATGCACATGGGTACGGCCTATGGTGGAGCAAGCGCGCAACAGATGGCACATGGGTGCATCACCCGATTGATCTTGGAAATGCGCAATATCATGATTTACATTGGGTAGATATTGACGGTGACGGCCATTGTGAGATTGTCACCGGCAAACGCCACCGTGCCCACAATGGGAATGATGTCGGCGAGTGGGATGACGTGGGTATTTATTATTTCAACTGGAGCGGCGAAAGCTTTGTGAAACAAATCGTCGATTATGGTCCGATTGGTCGTGGCAAGGGATGCGGAATTCATTTTGCAATCGCTGATCTCTCGAAAAATGGTCGCCTTGACATTGTTGCACCGGGCAAAGATGGCTTGTATGTATTTGTCAATCTCGGCAGTGCACACGGGAAGTGATGTCAAAGCGGGTGGAGCACGTTGCAATGCTCCCACCCGCGTAGACCTCCGCGTGCACTTGGACTCCTCGTCTCTGCGTGACCGTTATGCAACACTTCAGCAGCTGCATTCCAATACCACGGCATGCCGTGGTACTACTTTTTGACCAACACCTTGACTGCTTCGATGAGGCGATCCATGTCAGTTGGGGTATTGTAGGCTTGCACCGCCACGCGTAGGAAGGTATGCCCGTTCCAGGCGACAATCGGTACTTCGATG
>CANJHS010000082.1 GCA_947474225.1 Roseiflexaceae bacterium
GTCTGTGTGTCGCGGACAAGATCTTGGTATGAATAGACATCCGGTTCGGTTTTAAGCAGCCAGTGTGCCATCGGTTCCTCCTTCGCGAAAAATACCGCGGACGTGTGCTACCCCGATTACGACCGCGGACAATAGTGCCATGACCATGCAGACCAGAAAGGTGCTCCTCGGACCACCAGTGGCATCGTACAGCATGCCGGTTAGTGGTATGCCAATAAGTGGTGCTAATCCCCACCCCGCAGCAGTGACCGCTGCTTGGGCACTGGCAACCATACCCTTTGGTGCACGCTTTGCAGAAATCGAAACAAGCATCACGAACGACAATCCGAATCCGCTGCCACGCACCATTGCACCGAGTAACAGAATAACAGGAGACCAGGCTGTCGCGTAGATGAGATGTGCCGATGCGAGAATCAAGCAACCAACCATAAGGGTACGCTCAGCACCAAACCGGTTCGACAACCACGGAGCATTACGCATCATGGGAATTTCGGACATGCCAGTAAAGCCCAGCAACAACCCGATGTACAACCCGCTTCCTCCCAGTGTGCTCATCATAATACCCTCGAAGGTACCACTCATGCTCAGTGAACCAGCGAGCAAAAACGACGTGAGTAAGATGGTACGCATACCGGGATCGGTGAGCATCGGCCGCCAGGATGCATCGGCCCGTTCAACGGCTGCGTCTTCGTCGAGCAACAATCCTAAACCAGCGACACACAAGAACCCGACGAACGCAACCGTAAACATCGGCATATAGCCATAGCGTTGCCACAAGTAGCCGCAAACCGAAGCAACCGTGGCAAAGCCAAACGAACCGAAGAGCCGCATCGACCCAAAGTTGACACCGTTTTTCACAGCCATACGTGCAACCAGTCCATCACCGATGCCCGCGATTGGACTGCGCACGAAAGACATCAACAACATGAGTGGCAACAGATGCCAAAACGTTTCGCCCTGCCCTAACAAAAACATCGATCCACCCACAAGGACAATACAAATGGCAAGGAGCGTCCGTCGTCGTTTTGAGCGGTCAGCGTAATTGGCAATCAGCGGTGCCGTGGTCAGCATCATCAGTGGCAACATCGTCGCAAAGAGGGCAATCTGCGTGCCAGTCAAGCCGATTTTTTGGAAGTGGACATACAAAAACGGAATGTATGATCCAACCACACCCCAATAGCCGAAGTAATACAGCGCACCGCGCACGGTAGGATTGCGAAGCACGCGTGGGAGATTTCGTTGCACCAAGACCTCGATTCTGTGAACTTGCCCTTATTATACGAGACTCATCCGCGACATTGCTGCATCCACGTATACTGATATCAAAGTTATGGTGATGTAGGAGGCCGGGATGCATATCCGTTTTCACGTCGGAGGACCAGCCGTTCACCCCACAGCGGAACAGGCAGCTTGTATCGCTGGATGGGTCGGGGATTCTTATCGTACGAGCATTTTGGCAGATACCACAGCCTTCGAGCATCTCGAGGATGTGGATTTGTTGGTTTTGATGGGTATGTACTGGCCCGGAATGGACGCCGATTGGGCCGGCAACATGACCTACAAACCTATTGAAGAACCAGCCAAGCAGAATTTTTTACGATATGCACAGTCCCAACGCCCACTCATCATTCATCATGGCGCGATCGGTTGCTACACCGATTGGCCGCTCTTTGGAGAGACACTCGGGATTACCTGGGGGGTGAAGCGTGCTTCGCATTCGCCTTTTGTGCAGCATCGTATTCGCGTTGGTACGCAACCGCATGCATTGACAAACGGGGTGTCGGACTTTGACATCGACGACGAGTTATATCATTCACTCCGCATAGATGCGACACGCAATCCACAGCATCATCTGTGGGGTTCGTGGGAGGGTGCCGAACACCCGTTGTTGACGACACTCGAACCAACAGCCAAGACTGGCAAAACCGTGTTTCATGCGCTCGGTCACAACCTGAAGTCCTTTGAACCCGAGGCAATGGCGCAGTTATGGCGTAACAGCGTAACGTGGTTGCTCAAGTAAAAGCATCTCATGAAGCGGGCGTATAATGCATATTCGTGCGTAATCCATCCCTGCTCTAATGATTTGTCGAAAAGCGACTAGCGATGACTACTCCACAGACACCCCAACGCAGTGAACTTCTTGCCGCTGTCCAGCAGCGGAATCTCGAGCATCGGGCACATCGTGCTGGTTGGTTACGGGCGGCAGTTCTTGGTGCAAACGACGGGCTCGTTTCGACAGCGAGTCTCTTGATTGGTATTGTCGCAGCGGGTCAAGACAATCTGGTCATTACCGCAGGTATAGCGGGCATCACGGCAGGCGCAATGTCGATGGCGGTAGGGGAATTCGTATCGGTTAGTTCACAGACAGATATCGAACGAGCGGATCGCACCCTCGAACAGGAACATCAACGCATTGATCCGGTCGGTGAAGAACTAGCACTGACTGCAATCTACATAGAACGCGGTCTGTCAGAAGATCTCGCCCGGGCAGTGGCACGAGAACTCCATGCCAAAGACGGCCTCAAAGCGCACCTCATTGATGAGCTTGGGCAAAACGAAGCCACAGTGGCACGGCCGATGCAAGCAGCAGTAGCATCGTCGTTAAGCTTCATTGTGGGCGGAATAATACCATTCTTGGGGGTATTTGCACCCACGCTCGGCGGCAAGGCATACGCCATTGTCGTGATGTCATTGATTGGGCTCCTCCTCACCGGTATCCTCAGCGCCAGGACCGCAGGCTCTCCGTTGTTGAAAACGACGGTACGCATCGTGTTGGGTGGAATTATCGGTATGGCCATCACCGCTGGCGTAGGACAACTGGCACATATTTCGGGAGTATAGTGTGATTGATCTGCGACTACAGCACGATGCACTGAAATATCGTATTTGGCAACATGATGCAGAATACTTCGGAACGCTCGGACTTTCTGTGCGTCATGAAGGATATGTGTTGTACACCAACCCTGGGCTGATTGGACGCTATGACCCCAATCATGCGGGGATGCTGCGCCTGCAGGCGGATTCCATGCGCACAGATATACAACGCATCATTGCACACTTCGATGCACTCGGAATGGATAGCGTGGTCTACCTGGATAGCATGCATCGTCCTGCGGGTTTGCAAGATGCACTGCACGAAGCAGGATTCATTGCCAGGGTGGAGTGGGGGCAATATGACTTGCTGGCGCTGTGCGGCGACGTCAAGCACGATACATCACAGCGAGAATTGACCCATCCCAAGACAGTCACAGAGTATGCGCAGTGGGCGGCATTGTGTGAACCGGACCCGTACTCAGATGTGGCGACCATGACTGCCCTGCACATGACCGAATGCAGTAGTCCGGCGGTCATTCCGACGATTGTATGGTGCGACGGTCAACCGGCAGGACGGTGTCTCGCCCACATCCATGATGGGTTGGGTCGGGTCGAATGCGTCTTTGTCGATCCGCGCTTTCGCCGCCGTGGATTGGCTCGCGCGATGGTCGCAGCGGTTGCGTCTGAGATCGTGGCTGGCGGTGCAATCCCGTATCTCTTTGCTGCACACAAGAGTGAAGCAGAACGCATCTACCACGCAATTGGTTTCACCACGCTGCTCCACGATACCCTGACAACCTATGTGCGACCGCGCTGATTTGCCCGCATACGAGTGCATCTGAGAGCGCGATTTGGTATCATAGCGTCAGCACGCATTCAAAGGGGAACGCAATGGCGACACGAAACCCATTCGAGCACGATCCACATCGCCCGCACTACCACTTCGTGGCGCCGCAGGGCTGGTTAAACGACCCCAATGGACTGATTCAGTGGCGCGGCGAATACCACCTCTTCTACCAATTCAACCCGCATGCGGCGGTCTGGGGTGCAATGCACTGGGGACACGCCGTAAGTACCGATATGGTCCATTGGACCGATTTGCCATTGGCTTTGGCGCCAGATCAGCCGTATGACCGTGCCGGCGTATTTTCAGGCTGTACTATTGTGCTCAACGGAACGCCAGTGATTATGTATACCGGTGTGAATAGTCCGCACCAGCTCCCCTGTGTGGCGTATACCGATGATGATTTACGGACGTTTCGAAAAGAACCGAGCAATCCTGTCATCAAGACTGTACCAGACAATTTGATCTACGACTTCCGTGATCACACGATGTGGCATGATGGGTCCTATTGGTACCAGGCTCTTGGGTCAGGTGATGGTACACATGCAGTGGCACCGTTATTCCGTTCGACAGATTTGCTGAACTGGGAATATCTCGGACGGATGATTCAATCCGACGACCCGATTAATGAACAGATATACGAATGCCCGGATTTCTTTCCCAGTAATGGTCAGCACGTATTTATCACATCTCCACTCCCGATGCGACGCGTCATCTACATGAGTGGTCAGTTTGATGGGCGCAGATTTACACCAACCAAACGCAATCGTGTGGATCACGGGGTCAGCTTTTATGCACCACAAAGCTTCACCGATGAACAAGGTCGGCGCGTGATGATTGGATGGTGTCAAGAACAACGGGTCGAACAGATGAGCCGTGCCGCCGGCTGGCAAGGAGCGATGACCCTGCCGCGCATCCTCGCGCTCGATAGTGCTGGGGACATGACCTACACAGTGGCACCAGAGTGTAGCGCACTCCAGGCACAGACAATTGTGCATGCAAAGCACGTTACAATTGCGCAGCTGCAACATCAATTACGCCATGTCGCGAGTCGGACCTTGCGTGTGCATCTCGAACTCACCGCACACGGCGACAGCAGCGCGACACTCGTCGTCCGTCAGGACGCGCAAAGCGGTGAAGAGACAACCATTACCTGGAATCGCACACACAACGAACTCATCTGCAGCATGGCTCTGAGTAGCGAAAATGCTGGTACCAGCAAAGACACGTATACCATCCCATTGCACCAAAGCGTCGGTGATGCGCTTACGCTGGATGTGTATATCGATCATTCGCTCATCGAAGTCTATGCAGGAGTCTATACTGTTTGTACACTTCGTGTCTATCCGAAGGCAAAAGCAGAATCTATCTGCTTCCGTGCTACCGGTGAGCTGCGTATTACAGAATGTCTCGTTCAGGAACTATCGCTCTAAGGCTTCAATTACATATCACCACGCACAGTGGGTGCGGGCTGGCTCTCAGAGGAATTCCCATGATTATCAATCAAGACTACTCAATATTTTTTTGCTTCATTCCAATTATTCTGATTGCTGCCGCGCTCTTTTATGTGTGGCGTGCTTAGTGCAAAGGGGACGTCAATGACCCAGAATCCACAGCTCCACGCAATCGTGTTGCAAATTCTCAATCAATACAAATCACAGGGGATTGAAGAAGGAGTGCAGGTCGCTGCGTACCATCAGGGCAAGCTGGTCGTCGACATCGTCTCGAGTACGGTCTCTGGCATCAATGCATTACGTCTAGACGACATGATTTATTCATGGTCAATGACCAAAGGCATCACAGCACTCGCGGTGCACATCGCAGTACAAAAAAATCTCCTTTCCTACGATGACTTTGTGGTGCGCTATTGGCCCGAATTCGGTGCGCACGGCAAAGAGTTCATCACCCTCCGTCAGTTGCTCATTCACACCGCCGGGCTGCCCAATATGCCCCGTGTGTCGATCACTGAGATGTGTAACTGGGAGCTCATGTGCAGCAAATTCGAAGCGATGGTACCGCTGACACATCCGGGTGAAGTACCGGCATATCACGCCATCAGTTACGGCTGGCTAGTCGGCGAGGTATTACGTCGGGCAACCGGCAAGACAGTCACGCAGTTCGTCCAAGACCACATCTGCGCACCGCTGGGGATTACCAATTTGCACATTGGTCTGCCTGCGCATCGTTCGGTTGATAGCGCCCGATTGATTTTCGATGGTGTCCATGGATCACTCAATCTCGACCATTGTGGTACGGCCGAAATGGTGGATAATCCAGCGTTGTTTGCAAACAATGCGCTTGTGCAAAAATCCTGTATGCCCAGTATCAATATGATGACCAGTGCACGTGCACTTGCGACCGTGTACGCATCTCTGGTTGGGCATGGCGTGAATGGTGTCAGATTGCTGAACGAACGCACCGTCGACCATGCGCGCAGTGTGCAGCGGTATGCCATTGATGCAACGGCGCAAGGGGTGCTTGTGATGGGGTTGGGATTCCAGCTCCCTGCCTATGATATTGTCTCAGCTATGGGGCAACGTCGTGGAGTATTTGGTCACGGAGGCTGGGGCGGTTCTATCTCATTTGCAGATCCCGAAAACGATTTCGCCTTCGCACTAACCAAAACACGCATGGTGAACAGCGATGACACGCTCCCTGTGAGTTTCGCTGTCGCTCAGGCAATCCGCAAGGAACTCGGCATTCCTGAGGAGTAATTCGTCTCATCAGGGCGTGAGAGGTGCACTTCGGAAATCCCTCAATGGTATTTTCAGCAGAAATCGAACGGGACTTGTCGCCTCCTACGGCACGTATTAACTTTCCGATGAATGAAAGGATGCCACCATGCGAAATGGACCTGAAATGGATGCGCTACGTGCGCAACTCACAACCCAAATGGATTCCTTGATTGAAAGTGGCCGTGAAGAGGGTATGCAGCTCTCGGTATATCAACATGGCAATCAGATTATCGATATCACACGTGGTGTCCGTGATGATGCAGGGACAC
>CANJHS010000083.1 GCA_947474225.1 Roseiflexaceae bacterium
CAACTCGTCATGGAAAAGCAGTCGCCCGAGCGCACGTTATTTGTCAATCATCGCGGTGGGCGACTGACGCGGCAGGGTTTTTGGCTCATTCTGAAGCAATATGCCGACGAATTGGGTGTTGCTGATTTGACGCCGCACATGCTGCGCCACTCGTTTGCTGCCCACATGATTACCAGCGGGGTCGACTTGCGCCGCGTGCAGACGTTGCTCGGGCATGCATCGCTTTCGACGACACAGATATACTCACAGATGATTAAAGGCGCACAGCCGCAGTAAGCCTGCTTTTGTAGCCTTCGGATAAAAGGACGCAATATGGCGATGTATGACTATGATGCGATTATCGTCGGCAGTGGGCACAATGGCCTGACCACGGCAGGGTATCTGGCGCGGGAGGGATTGCGGGTATTGGTGCTCGAGCGCCGTGACATCGTCGGCGGCGCCGTCTGTACCGAGGAGGTCATCCCCGGCTACAAAATCGACGTTGGCTCGTCGGCCCACATCATGATTCACCTGACTCCAGTGGTCAAAGACCTCGAGCTCGAGAAGTTCGGCCTCGAGTACATCGACATGGACCCGTATGCGTTCTACCCATTGCCGGACGGATCGCGTTCGATCTCGTTCGAACGCAACGTCGACGCGACGCTCAATTCGATCGCCAGTGTGTCGCAGAAGGACGCCTACGCCTACCGCGAGTTCCTCAACTACTGGGGTCCGCTCAACGAAGCGATTTTTGA
The DNA here is from genome assembly GCA_947474225.1 of Roseiflexaceae bacterium. Lineage (GTDB taxonomy): Bacteria > Chloroflexota > Chloroflexia > Chloroflexales > Roseiflexaceae > UBA965. Next base: position 735 of record CANJHS010000083.1, read on the forward strand.
TGTCTTCCTCAATCCACCCAGCGTGATGGGCTTGTTCGGCAAAATGGCGCAGGCGCAGGCCAAGGTGCGCCATATCACCAGCACGCTCGAGACCGTGCGCCGTTTGTTTAGCTCGTACGGCCAACTCATCACCGAGACCTTCGAATCCGAAGCGATGCGGGCAGCGCTGACTTGGTTGGGCGCGCAGTCGGGTCCGCCACCGGACGAAATAGGGGCCGGCGACTTCTTTGGCTGGCACGCCATGATGCACACCAGCGGTGCCAAACACCCCAAGGGCGGCAGCGGCATGCTGACACAGGCGATGTCGCGCTCGTTCACGGCGGCCGGCGGCACGGTGGTGCTCAACGCAGCAGTGAAAAAGATTCTGATTAAAGGCGGCAAAGCCGAGGGCGTCGAAACGTTCGACGGCATGCGTTATACGGCGCCGATTGTCATCTCGAACGCCCATATCCAGACCACCATGCTGGGGATGGTCGGCGAAGACCATTTGTCGAGCAGCTTAATCCACAAAATCCGCAACATCCGCGTCGGCAACGGCTTTGGGATGACCGTGCGTTGTGCGGCGGACGAACTGCCGGACTACACCGCCTCGCCGTCACATGGCAAGGCGCACCGCAATCATCATGGGTTGCAGTTGCTGGCGCCGTCGATGGACTATGTCCGGCGTGGCTATGCGGAGTTCAGCCAGGGATTGCCGTCCAAGGACCCATCGGTGATTGCCATGACTTTCTCGGCCATCGATCCGATTGTGGCGCCGCCGGGCAAGCACACGGTGTTTTTGTGGGCGCAGTACTTCCCGTACCAATTGGCCAACGGGATGGAGTGGGCCAACGAGCGCGAGCGCGTGGCTGACTCGATCGAAGAGGTGTTGTACCGGTATGCGCCCAATATGCGCGGCAAAATTACCGACCGCTACATCCAGACGCCGCTCGACCTCGAAACCATGCATGGCTTGGTCAAGGGCAACGTGATGCACGTCGAAATGTCGCTGGACCAGATGTTCTTTTATCGACCCATTGCAGAACTCGCCGACTACCGCACACCCATCAAAGGGTTGTATATGACCGGCGCGAGTATGCATCCGGGCGGCGGTGTCTTTGCGGCGTCGGGGTTGAACACCGCCCGTACGGTGTTGAGCGATTTGAAGCCATTGAATCGCCTGTGGCGCGGCATCGGCAAGTAAACCGTAGGGGCGAGGCATGCCTCGCCCGTACAAAAAATGTCCCCCCACGTGCCCATTCGGGCTGTGGGGGTTTTCTTGGTGGCACAATGCCACGAGCACGGTCACGCAGAGAACCCGCTCCTGCGGATGCGGGTGAGGGAGCAGTGACGCAGACTCCAACACCTCGCCCGTCCAAAAATATTCCCCCACATGCCCATTCAGGCAGTGAGGGATTTTCTTGGTGGCACAGAAGAATCCGGACTTCCGACGCAATTCACTCAGCTGTGCTGCGAACCACCTCAAACCTGTAACCTCAAACCTGTAACCTGTCCTCTACCGCAGTGGGCTGCAATTCTTTTCGGGGCCATTGCCGACGCGATCGGCAAAGAACTGCGTCATGCTAACTTTGTCGAATGATTGCAGGGGCAGCAGGTAGTTCCAGGCGGTCATGATAATCGGCGCAGACATCTGATCGTCGGGGCGCGGGACCATCACAATGCAGGAATTCTGGCGTTGAAATTCCGTTGCCAGCGCTTTGAGTTCCGTCACGGTATTTGCTTCGAGAGATTGTTTGTAGTGGATGATGATGCCGCCGTGCTCGATATTGTGGACGCTGATGCGGTCATCGATGGGCTCGGCCGAGATTCCCCATGGTGCAATCATGCTGCCCACATGCCAACCCGAGGTCGGCGGATTCGAATTGTACGGCGTGCGTACCTGCTCCGCCAACGATTCGAGGTGCAAGCTCTGGCCCTGGTCGGCAAACTTCTGCGTGGCAGCGGGCAGACTGGTGCCGTTGCGGAGCAGCGCCCACACAACAACGGCAATCACCAGCGCCGCGCCGATAATGTAGGTCGTCGCGGACGATTTCTTGGCCGGTGCTGCTTGCATCTGTGGCGGTTTTGGTTGACTGGGTTTTTGGTTGCGGTTTTTTTGATTGCTCATGACATTATCCTTGTGCGAGTGCGACAGCCAGTGCTGCGGCGATGCGGGCGTTGTTTTCGAGCAGGGCCATATTGGTGCGCATGCTTTCGCCGCTCGTCTCGCGCATGACTGCGCTGAGGAGGAAGGGCGTGACCGCTTGGCCGCGGATGCCGGCTGCGTCGGCCTGGGCCAGGGCGCGCAGGATGTGCTGCTCGATCTCGGCGGGATCGAGGGCGTATTCGGCCGGCGGTGGAACCGCCACGATCATCCCGCCGCCTCCAAGGGCACGGTGTGCGCGCCAGGCGCGGGCGATGGTCTGGACGTCGGCGGCGAAGTTGACCGACAAGCCGCTTTTGGCGCTGTAGAATGCCGGGAACTCGCTGGTGCCGTAGCCGTATACGGGCACACCGACGGTCTCGAGGTATTCCAACGTCGTGGGCAAATCGAGGATCGACTTGGCACCGGCGCAGACCACGATGACCGGCGTTTTGGCAAGTTCGGTCAGATCGGCCGAGATGTCGAAGCTGCTGCGCGCATCGCGATGCACCCCACCAATCCCGCCGGTCGCAAAGACCTCGATGCCCTTTTGATGGGCCAAAGCCATGGTCGCCGACACCGTCGTTGCGCCGTAGGCACCATCGGCGATACAGAGTGGGATGTCGCGGCGGGCCAGTTTGCGCACGTCGCTGGCCTGTGCGAAGCGTTCGAGCGTCTCGTCGGCCAGCCCAACCGTGGGTACGCCGGCGACGACGCCGATGGTGGCGGGTACAGCGCCGCCGGCCCGGATGACTGCCTCCATCTCGCGTGCGACGGTGACGTTTTGGGGGTAAGGCAAGCCGTGGGCGATGACCGTGCTTTCGAGGGCAACCAATGGTTGTTTGGCGTCTATGGCAGTAGCCACGGCAATCGATGTATCGATGCGCATGCGATTCCTTGTCGTGTGACCGGTGTAGGTTCTTTAGCCATAGTATAGCCGGTCTGGAGAAAATGCCGCAACCATACAACACAAAACCGGCACGCATGTGCCGGCTGTCATGTGCCAGGTGGGTCATTAGAGCAAGGTCAAAATCTCGGGGCCGTTGTCGCGAATAGCGATGGTGTGCTCGAATTGGGCTGACAACGCTCCGTCAGCGGTGCGCACGGTCCAGCCGTCTTTGCGGTCGAGGTAGGTTTTGTAGCTGCCGACGTTGATCATCGGCTCGATGGTGAAAATCATGCCTGGCTTGAGCACCATGCCGGTCCCGGGTTGGCCGATGTGCTTGATGGTCGGGTCGTCGTGGAGCACCCGACCGATGCCATGGCCGGTGTATTCGCGCACCACACTGAAGCCTTCTGCCTCGGCATGGCGTTGGATGGCAGCACCGATGTCGCCCAGACGATTGCCCGGCATGGCAGCAGCAATTCCCAAACGCAGGCATTCGGCGGTGACGTCGAGCAGGCGTTGGGTCGACTCGCTGATGGTGCCGACGGGCAACGTGATGCAGGCATCGCCATACCAGCCATCGACGATAACGCCGATATCGAGCCCGATGATGTCGCCTTCTTTGAGGCCAGCGGCATTGGGGATGCCGTGACAGATGACGCTGTTGACCGCCACACAAATGGTACTCGGGAAGCCGTTGTAGCCCTTGTAGGCCGGCAACGCACCGTTTTTGATGATGAAAGCCTCGGCCGCTTTGTCCAGCTCGAGGGTCGTGACGCCCGGTTTGACCAGCGGCGTCAAGGCTGCGAAGCATTTGGCGACCAGCTTGCCTGCCTTGCGCATTGCTTCGATTGCTTTGGGGGGATGTAACTGTGCCATACGGTTCCTGCAAATAGATGATGATGTAGTATAGGGGAAATTGGTAGATATCAGTAATCAGTAATCAGTTATCAGAGGAGAGATTAACCCTGCCCTGCCCTCAATCTCTAACCGACACCCTTCACCTCAAAATACACGATTCCCGTCACAAACAACACCAGCAATCCCGCCCCCGCAACATAGGCATCGGTATTTGCTGAACTCGCGATGTAACTCGCAAAAACGCCACCCAGACCAGCCAGCAGATAGCAGGTCAACACCGCCTCGCGCCGCGTCATCCCGCCGGCAACCAGCCGATGCGAGACATGGTCTTTGCCGGGCGTCGTCAGCGGATTGAGGCCACGCCTGAGCCGCGATACAAACACCAGCGTCGTGTCGAATACCGGCAGTGCCAACACCGCCAGCGGGATCATCCAGGTAATTGCCGTGATATTGCTGGGGAATCGCAGCTTGATGCCCAATACCGCCAGTAACAGACCGATGAACAACGATCCCGTGTCGCCCATAAAAATCGACGCCGGATTGAAGTTGTAGCGCAAAAAGCCCAAACACGCCCCGATCAATCCTGCTGCCAATGCACTCACCAAGATCTGCCCGCTCTGGGCTGCCAACAAAAGAAAGAAAATCCCACACACTGTGGCGACGCCACTCGATAACCCATCCATGTTGTCGAGCAGATTCAACGCATTGGTGATGCCCACGATCCACAGCATCGTCAGCGTCCAGTTGTACCACGGTGTCTCGAACAGTTGAATCTGCACACCGGCATAGACCAGAATGGCTGCCGCCGTCGCTTGCCCGAGCAGTTTGGGGTAGGCGTGCAACGTCCAGCGATCGTCGACCAAACCGCAGGCCGACACCAGCGTGGCAGCGGCGATGATTGCAATGACTTCACGGATATAAAAGCGGTCACCGAATACTAACAGCGCGCCGACGCAGCCCACATAGATAGCCAAACCGCCGAGGAGCGGGATGGGCGTGCTGTGGATTTTGCGTTGGTCAGGTGCATCGACGGTGCCGGTGCGCAGCGCCAGGTAGCGGGCCAGCGGGGTCGTTGCCACTGCAATCAGAAATGCACAGAGAAGGACAAAAAGTGGGGTCGTCATATATAAACGATTTCTTATATACACAGCGGCAAAAATGGTACTACTATTATAGAATGCATATCGGACCAACCGATATTCCGCTGATTAGGACGTTTTACATGACAACTCGCGAATTTCTCGCACCACTCATTGCTGCATATCAGACGGCCTTGGCTGGACTCCCCGTACCGCAACAGGCTGCAGTGCAATGCAGCATCGGCATCGAAGCATCGGACACCAACGAACGGTGGCAGTTCGACGCCAATGGTGCGGAGGTCACGGTGCGTGTGGTACCGACTGGAGAGGTCGACTTTTTGTTCAAAACCACCAAAGCGCGGCTGGAGCAGTTCATCCAGGCCGACGGTATAACGTTTTTGTTGCGGCCCATCGCCAACGGCCGTGTCGCTGGATTCCGCGCGTTGCGGGGCACATTGCGCATGCTCATCAATGAAGGTGACGAGTACGCTATCGTCTTTGGCGGCGCTGCCATTCCTGAGGCGGTCATGCGTATGGGTCACCAAGATGCGCTGGGATTGTTGGCCGGCACGCTCAACGCGCAGGCAGCGGTTTTTTCGGGGCGGATCCGTATCGACAGCGGGATGTCGTTTTTGATGAGCCTCGAGCGTTTTCTGTAGATTAAAAACCCAATCAGCCGCGATTGCCCGGGCACCAACGGTGCCCGGGATTTTTTGTTTGCTTCGCGGTTTTGATGGCGGTGACCACATTCATCAAAAAGGTGACGATGATGGGGGCACCGACGCTGAGCTGACCGGTGATGGCCTCGGGTCCGAGGCGTGCGCTGCGGGGCACGGTTTCGGTTTTGCGTTGGATGGTAACATCGACCATGATGGTGCCGTGGATGCTGATGTGCTGGACCGATACGACGACGCCGTCGCG
>CANJHS010000084.1 GCA_947474225.1 Roseiflexaceae bacterium
CACCTCAAAAGCTGGGTCTGCCGCACTTTCGTTGAGCTGTGCCACGGTCAGCGCGCGATTGTGGATTTGGAAGTCGCGCAAGGTCGCATTCAGCGTGCGCCCAATCGTCATTTGCCGTGCCGAATTGAGGAAGTTGTTTGCCTTCGTTTGGGTGATATCTTGCACACCGTTGACATAGATGGTGCGTGTCGTGCCGCTTTTGACGAGCGCTACGTGGTACCAGGTATTGGGAACAATCGTCTGCGTCCCCGGAAGGTCATTCCCCCAGTACGCGACATTGAACTTACCATCCGCCAAACGCAAGTGCAGCATGTTGTTGAGCGATGCATTGTCCGTATCGCGCAGAATATCTTGAACACCGGTGACGGAGTTAAACTTCACCCATGTCATCACCGTGAATGCAGCAGCACTCCCCTCGAACGTGCTCTTGGTTATCTCGGGTGACAGAGTAACGAACTTGCCGCCGGAGAAGTCGGCACCACCATCGGTCGCTGACGGACAACTACTCGTGTCACCGCACGCTTCACCCTTTGTTTCGTTGATTTTCACTTCCGCCAGGTGCAGAAAATCGGCTCTGTCGAGTTGTACGCGAATACGGCGTGCACGCGTTCCTGCGGGGAAGGTAATCAGACGGCGCTCGGCCCACCCGAGCGTACAACTCGCAGCTTGATTGTTACAGGCGACGTGCCGCCAGGCTTTTGTGCCATTCGGACTCGTGACGCTCGCTTCTTTGTTCGCCGCGATGTCACGTGAGTTATTCATCGAGGTGTTCGACAAAAAGATCATTGCATTGGTAATGCGTTCACCACAGCAGTCGCGTCGTGGGTAGACGGTCACCGAAGAAATATCGCGCACACTCCCCAGATCGACTTCCCAGTATGATTTTTGTTCTGAAGCCGTATGCGAAAAGGTACCAAAATTCCCATCCACCGCGCGGGACGGACCGTATGCATCGTACGTCGTCGACTGTATTGTGAATGCGCCGTTTGTCGGTGAAATGTTGAAGCCCGTCTCGCCCGTCACAAAGGGCAAACAGATAACCGCAGTGACTGCCTGACAGTTGCCGTTCATCTGCTCAAACAATGGGTCTGGATTGATAATCTTGCTGCGGTTATCAACGGTCAGCGCGAACGTATCAGAGACTGGTGGTTGATTGAAATGAATCACTCGGGTGCCCAACAGGTAGTACCGGGCAAGCGCAGCAATGGTCTGGTCTTTGAGCGATGTGCGATAGATGCGGATGCCATCAATACTCAAACCTTGATCACCAATCACCAACGGGTCTTGCACATTGCGTAATGCGGGTGCATCTGCGGATTGCGATGCGGTTTGCAGCGCGCCACCCGACAAAGAATTGACCGTGAGCCAGAGTTTGTCGTTTGCCCAGCGCACGGTGACGACATACCAACTGCCCGCTACCATGGTTCCGGCACTGACCGTCCGTCCCGCATAGGTGACGGTCGGCACACCGCCGACCAGCCCGAGGCTCATCGCTTCGCGGCCTGCTTGTGTTTTGCTGGCAAAAAATGGTTGTGTGCTCTTCGATGGTTTGACTGCCATCACCAAAGAGAACTCGTGCTCGGTTATGAGCTTGAGATACCCTGCCGGCAGCGTCGCAGGGGTCGCACCGATGGTGTACGCGGACGCAGTCAGACCAGTTGCTCCGGTGGTTGGGGTACAACCGACACATGTCAACGCATTTTGTGCGGTTGCTCCATAGATTGAGGCATCTGTCAGCGAACCGTTCAGCGGCAAACAGGCAATCAGAAGGTCATCTTCGCACTGTGCAGCCAATGCAATGACCTGTTGGTCTTCGAGTGCAGCAGAATAGATTTGCAGATCGCGCAGTGAACTCAGTGCCAGCAAACGGCCGTCGCGGCTAGCGCCAATCGTCAATTCACCGAAGCTTGGTTGCAGTGCAACAGCGACGCTGTCCTGCGCGATAATTGCGCCGTTGACCGCAATCGAACGTATCCCGTTGCGGAATCGGAACACCAACTGTGCCCAGGTGCCGATTGGCAACGCGTTTGCAGCAGTCAGAATGTTCGTCCCGAATGCGAATTGTGGCTTTTCGGTTGCCAATGACAGGACAAACTTGCTGTCCACACTCGTCAACAGTGGGCGATCAACCGTCGACTGCCCCTCGGGGCGGACCCATAATGCGACGGTAAAGTCGCGGGTACTGATTGCGTTCCCGATAGCAGATGACGTGCGTAATTGTGCATTCGAATCAAACTTCCATGCACCATTTACCAGGGTAGGGCAAATTAGTGTGCAGATGAGAGAATTGCCATTAAACGACGCATCCAGGAATGTCATTGGCGTTGGTGTTCGGACCGTTTCGTCGAATTTGACGCACAATTGATTATTGGGGAACACACAACTCGAGACCATGCCACTCGCGGTAGCGTTGCCCGGGATAGTCATCACCGTGTCGACCGTCGCTGCACCTTGTGCCGCATAGCTTCCCCCAATGACCGCTGCATTGGGTGTGGTGTTTTCGGTGGTTTGTCCATACAGCGTCGTATTGCCCTGCAGAGTGCGACCGAGCAGGCGATTCGTGATGGTCGCAGTGCCGACCACGCGATCGCCGGGACGTATCACCAGGTCATTGGTCGACGAGATCGTCCATGCAGCCAACGATGCTACCTCGGCAGGTCGCAATGCAATGTTGTACATGGCGATGTTATCCATCACCCCTATCCAGTTATCTGTCGCATTTGAGCCTGCAATTTTGAGCGTGTTGTCGGCGGAATCCTCATCGGTGACCGCACCCAGGATGTTGATGCGGGTTGTCTGAATGCCGTTCACCCAAATCACCACTACATTGCTGTCATAGGTCACCGTCAGATGCGACCAACTATTGTTTGTCAACACATTCGGGATGGTGCTGGAAGACGTTCCTTTGGTCGTGCTCATCTCGACGAGTAAGCCAGCCGAACTGTTTTGCAGCAGCAAGGAACCAGGTATTTTGAGGATGGTGCGGCGAACCGTGGTAACCGCTTCGGGTTTGAGCGATACACCAAAGGTAAATTGTTCGCCCAACATGTTGTAGGTATTTGACATTGTCGTCAAGCGGCGCAGCCCATCGAAGCGCATCGCCCGATTTGTACTCGTGCTGTTTGCGACTCCTGGTATGGCAGTCTGTTCGACGGCAGGACAATCAGGCAGCGCGGTAACTGCATCTGCAATACACGTTACAGTGGTTGCATTGAACCCACCATTTTCAACGGTTTTGGCAGTTGCATTCTCGTAGTTTATGAGCACACTCGGCAGCAATGCTTCGCGGGCACTGCCTTTGATGGTAATAATTTCACCACTATTGGCAGCGTTGGGACTCCAGCCGAGGACTTTTTCACGCAGGTCAGCAATCCCATCGCCATCGGCGTCTGCCTTGCGGGGATCTGACCCTACCCAGGTCGTCAAAGGCACGCCTGCCACGATGGCATATGTGACATTCCAGCCTCCGACTCGTTTGCCGTCGGCAACACGAACGATTTCTTCGCTGTCGGTCAGACCATCACCATCCGTGTCGGGCATCAATGGATCGGTGCCGTAGAAGATTTCTTCACGGTCTGTGAGGAGATCACGATCGGTGTCAATCAAACTCAGCGACGTCTGATAGGCGAGTTCTCGGTCATCAGAAATGCCATCGCCATCGGTATCGGTTGTGTTATCGCTGCCACCAAGCCCATACTCGAACGTACTTGCGAGACCATCGTTATCGGCATCATCGAATTGTGGAAACGACGGCACCGCTTCTTCTGGGGACCATGCAAATGTATACCCAGCGCCTTTGGGACGCAGCGCGACAAATTCTGTAATCGTCGGCGGCAATATGTCGTAGACCGTTTTGGATGATTCGTTCAAATTGATATAGTTGGTATCTGCATGAGATTCGATGTAGCAGACTACGACAGGGATGAATAACACAAACAAATTGAAACATGTCTGCTGGGGTACTTGCACCCCTTGCGACAATATCAAATCGTTCATCGTCTGGTTAATACCGCTACTCACGAACGGGTTTGCATAGGTCAACGGTGTCGATTTCGAGAAAGAATAGGTTTTGTCCCCATCCGAATAACTCGATTGTGCTTGCCATTCGCTCGCTTGTGAGCCAACCGAAATTTGACCAGAAATATCTTGTTGGCTGTTACTCAACGCATAATTGATTGCTGCATTTTGAGCGCTCTGACCGGTCCACTGCCAGAAGTAGGGAATCGCCATCCAGGTTGTCGGGAACGGCATCTTTTCGACATAATCCGTCACCGACAAATTCATCACCATGGCGTTCCCTTGACGGAACCCCTGTGCAGAATTGAGCAGTGAAGAGTCTGTGACGTTCAATTCTTTTGCAACAGAATACGGGTCATCCGGGTTCACAATCAGATTCGATTTGTATGGTGAAAAGAAATTTGCCAAAATCCCCGTTGCACCGCCACACAACCACTGTCCTGCGGTACTGTGCTTTTGCTTATCCGTGAGAATCTTACAAGCGAACATGGCAAGGGCATCGAGAGCTGCAATAATTGCGGTAAACAATTGTCCGAGCACAGGGATTACATTGATGGCTGCCAGAAACAAAATCGCTACCGTCATCCCTGCCATATCAGAGATTGCATTGGCTTTTTGGAAACCAAATTCGGCATGCATCGCGGTCATGATGCCTATTGCCCATGTGACGGCTATCTGCGCACCGACTGCTACTTTCCCTAGGACTTCGGCAATCTTGCCGGCTGTCCCGAGATTTCGCGCAACGAAATTTGCTTTCGCAATAGCACCGGCCATCGAACCTGTCGCTGCGATTGTATCTTTTACTGCTTTTACTGACTTGACCACGGTGATAACAGATACCAAAAACATCCCGGCGTCGATTGTGATTTCAATTTGTTCTGGAGTTAATCCGTATTGTTCTTTCGCAGTACCTGCGCTCGGGCCCTTGGCTGCGGAGTATATCGAATAAATTGCCGAGCCAGCAAGTACCAGCGATTGCGCTATGCCGGATCCTTGGCTGAAGGCTTTCCAACCCTGTGTTTTCGCACCAAAGGTCGCCCATGTATCCGCCAACTGCAAAGAGGTCTCAAGTGTCTTGATGGAGTTTTCAATGGTTTTTCCGCGGAGCATTATTGAATCTTGGCTCTTTTTTTGATTCTCAATCATCGCGACTGCTTGCGTTTTCCACAGTCCGACAAGCTCATTCAACTGAACGTTCCAGGTTGCAGCATATGTCCCCGAAAACGTTGTGGGCGTGACGAGTTCGACACCAGTCACGTCTCCGACGCTCTGTGAGGAAATTTTTGGTTGCAAGAATGAAAAGTACTGTGCTTTTGCGACTGCTTCGATGAATTGTTGCCATTCGGTCTGTGTGACCTCGGTGGGAGCTGTTTGCGCGACAACACTCGACACAATCGTGGACAATTCACTGTTCGCATCGGTTGCTACCAGCGCCTGCCATTTACCACCGACGACTTTAAAAATCTGACCAATTTGACTGCGGGTGACATTCACTGCGGCACTGCCGAAGTCGAGCGTGGTGCTCCCCGACAGAATTTGAATACGATTCTTGTTCTCGGTCAATATAATCAGTGCTGGCCTGCAGCCGACAGTGATGGACGATTCACAGCTCGCCCGCAGCGTCGGAGCAGTTGTACACCCAATAGCCAAATTTGCACCACGACACAAGCTGCTGTCGAGCACCGCAGGTATGGCTTCGGTATTGAGTTTGATGGCATGGCTCTGACTCGGATAGTCTACCAAGGTAACCTGTGTCGCCGATTTATCGAGACCATAGCGTGACTGCGTGATGGCGGTCGCGTTCCGTGCGCTGTCGAGCAATGTATTGATGGATCGCTCCGGGTCGGTGCCTGTGAGTTGCAGATACGGGACATCAATAAACGCAGTGCTCAAAAAAGCAGACGTCTGTGAAATCCACAAGCGGCGTTTACTCGTGTCGGTAACCTGGATGCTCTTTGGGTCTTCGGACACAATCCCCGCACTGTATCCCAGTTCTTCGGTAGCCACCATCCCCGTCACAGAGAAATCCGAGTAATAGCGTTGGATGACCGTGGTGTACTCTACACGCTCTTCAGGCGTACAGGTATCCATACCGGTAGGGCAACGATCTTGGATCGAATTGACCAGCCACTGCAGGCGATATTGATGGCCGACCAGCCATGGTGTCGCACTCGTCTCGTAGTAGGTCTGTGCCGAGAA
>CANJHS010000085.1 GCA_947474225.1 Roseiflexaceae bacterium
GAATTGGCGCAAAATCCACCAGAGCGACTCGATGTAGGAGTTGTCGTAGGTGGAGTATGGCTTTTCCATATCGATCCAATAGGCGATACGGTCGGTCATGCGCTCCCATTCGCTGATGTAGGTCTGGACTGAGGATTTGCATTCGGCGTTGAAGGCTGCGATGCCGAAGCGTTCGATGTCGGGTTTGCCGGCGAAGCCGAGCTTCTTTTCGACTTCAATCTCGACCGGCAGGCCGTGGGTATCCCAGCCGCCGCGGGCGCCGATGACGTGCTCGCCGCACATCCGGTGGTAGCGGATGATGATGTCTTTGGAGACGCGGGCTTCGACGTGGTGGACGCCCGGCTTGCCGTTGGCGGTGGGTGGTCCTTCGAAGAAAATGAACGGCTTGGCATGGTCACCATGGGCCAACGCTTGTTTTTTGATGTCGTTGCTACGCCAATAATCGCCGATGCGATCTTCGAGGGCGACGAACGACGCGCGTGTGTCGACTGCACGAAAACTCATGATGTAACTCCCGAAAAAAGTGTATAAAAATACCCGCCCCTGCAGACAGGGACGAGGTCGAAAACCCCGCGGTACCACCCTGATTGTCATGTCCAGCATGACCACTTGTCGGCGCTGACACGCCGTGCCCTGCTAACGGAGGGTACCCGGTCGGCTTACACACCGCACAGCGGCTTGGGCCTCCTGCTCGGAAGGGATATCTGCGACGGGGACCGATGCGCCTCACACCATACGCGCACTCGCTGGAACGGTCGAATCCATGGCAAACGTGTCTTCGTCATGACAATAGCACAAGTATAGCATAATCTGACGGTGATTCCTGCAGATGGATTATTTTGTATGGTATACTGACGGAAGTTTTGACACTAGTACACGAGGTACCATCATGGCAAAAGAAACCAAAGGCAAGTCCAAGACAGACGTTACGTCACGTGACAAGAGCGGTCGCGCCACGGATCACACCTGCGCAAACTGCAACGAACGCATCATGAACGACCGCGAAATGATTGTCTTGATGGACGATCGTCGCCGCAACAAGACCTACCACCACCGCACCTGCCACCAGAAGACCCTTGGCTAGGTTTGAGGTTACAGGTTTGAGGTTACAGGTTGACGCAGCCCCGGATGCATTTGCATCTGGGGTTTTTGTGTGTTCACAATACCGGAGAACGATCACGCAGCGGCGCTGTGCAGCAGAGGACGGAGAGGATTACGGTTGTACGCAGGATATCACCCATAGCCCCACGGCATGCCGTGGGGCTATGGGTGATATCCTGCCGTGGGGCTATGGGTGCAATCGCGTCTGTAACTCTTCGAACAGCGCATCATCGTTGGCGGCGATGCCCAGGCCTTGGGCGACACCGGTGAACGGATCCATTTCGACCATGGCGGCAGAACCAAATTTGGCAGTCAGCATATTGACAAAAATGGGAATCCTTGAGGACCCGCCGGTGCGCAAGACGATATGGATATCACTGGGCGCAAGACTGGCAGATGCCAATGCACGGTCGATACAGGCGGCGACGGTGCGCACGTCGGGACCAATCATGCGCTCGAAGTCCCATCGTTCGATGGTTTGGTCGATGTCGATACCCGGCACGAGCATGGCGACGTCGGCAGTGGCGTTGCTACTGAGGGCGACCTTGGTTTTCTCGACGATTTCGTACAAGGGCAGGGCGTAATTTTGGTTGACCAGGGTCTGGAGCTGCGCGACTTTGGCCGGTTGGGTGCTGGTCATCATCACTTCTTCGATGATGCGCTGGAACTTGGGGTGCGACAGTTCGAGGATGCTTTGCCACTCGCTCAGGTGGTCGATGATGACCGCCGGGAACGGCAGGCGCTGTGGCCCTAAGGTCGCTGTGGAGCCGAAGTGCGGAAGCATTTTGCCCATCATGATGCGCCGGTCCATGATGTCGCCACCGACGGGCACACCGTCGTTCGACAGCACAACGCTGCCGCCGTTGCCATCGGTCTCGATAATGGTGACGTCGAGGGTACCACCGCCGAAGTCGAAGACGAGGGCTTTTTGGCGTTCAGTGGCGGTGCGGGCATAGGCCAGTGCAGCGGCATTGGGCTCGGGCAAAAAGGCGAACTCGGGGATATCGGCCAGGTGGCAGGCTTCGGTCATGCGGGCGATGGCTGTCTCGTCGCCGTCTGGATGATTCGAATAGTGGACCGGACGGCCGATGACCATGCGGGTGACCGGTTTGTGCGTGATTGCTTCGACGCGATCGACGATTTGGCGGAGTACGATGGCGATCAGGTATTCGATGCTGTAGCGCTTGCCAAAGACGTTGGTGTCGGTGAATTCGATGTCGCGTAGGTGGGTTTTGAGGGATTGGAACAAGCGCCCGGGCTGGTTTGCATCGACGAGTGCGCCGATGGACTGCTTGGTGATTTCGCCCTTGTCGTTGACGAGTTCGTACTCGCCGAAGTTGCGCCAGACGTATTCGATTTTGCGGCCCACGTTGGCCGTGGTGAAGCGGTCAATGGCATCGCGGCCGATATAGCGTTCGCCTTCACGCGTCATAAACAGCGTGGTGCGCATGACTCGCGGGTTGGGGCTGCTGGGGTCGAGCGGCAACAGGGTCACAGTGTGACCATCGTACAATGATGCACTAGAATTAGTGGTACCGAAGTCGAGTCCGACGTTCATAACAGGAGCCCTTTCTATGTCGAATCGCACCACCGTGGCATTGGCACTCTTGCAGGCGCAGGCAGTGTTGTTGCGCCCACACGAGCCGTTTACCTTTGCCTCGGGGATAAAATCGCCCATTTACTGTGACAACCGCTTGCTGCTAGGCAACGTGGCAGCTCGGACGGTTATCAGTGACGCATTCGCCGCCATGGTCGGCGATGCAGAGGTCGTTGCTGGTACAGCCACCGCCGGCATCCCCTGGGCAGCATGGGTCGCCGAGCGCGCCGCCAAATCGATGGCATACGTGCGGAGTGGCGCCAAAACACACGGGCGCGGCCGACAAATCGAAGGCGCCAGTGTTGAAGGGAAGCGCGTGTTGTTGATGGAAGACACCGTGTCGACCGGCGAAAGCGCCGTGACTGCTATCGAAGCATTATACAGTGAAGGCGCCGCCAGCGTCACCTGTGCGTGTATCTTTACCTATGGCTGGCAAGCAACATACGACCGCTTTGTTGCGGCCAACGCGCCGCTGACGGCGCTGACCACGTTGGTGCCGGTGCTCGATGCCGCAGTGTCGGCCGGCTACATCAAGGCCGAGCAGCGTGCAACGGTCGAAGCGTGGAGCGCCAATCCGAAGGAATGGGGAAATACGTAGTCGCCGCCACGGTGGCGACGGATACATGTCCCCCGGCGTACGGGTGTGTGTAGGTCGCCGCCACGGTGGCGACGGATACATGTCCCCCGGCGTACGAGTGTGTGTACCGGGACATGCCCCCGGCGTACGGAATGTGAGGTGTGTCATGGCACAAAGTATGGGTAGCCGCATTTTTGGGTTGATCATCCGGCTGATGCGCCTCAAGCGGCAGATGTCGGACCCCCAGCGCGTCCAGAAGATTTTGGATGATGCACGGGCCGCCGGACCGCAGCCATATGTGATGTCGCCCAAACTGAAGCTGACGTCGACGGTCACGCAGACGACCGAATCCGGCATGCAGGTCTATACCTTCACGCCGCAGGGTCAGCCGACGCGCGCTGCGGTGCTCTATCTGCACGGCGGGGCGTATATCTATCAGGCGTCGGATTTTCATTGGCAGTTGATCGATGCGCTCTGTCAAAAAACGGGCGCGACGGTCGTTGCACCGCTCTACCCCAAAATCCCGTTCGCCAGCGCCGCCGATGCTTACGCGGCCGTCGAGCCGCTCTACCACCGTCTGATTGATCAGTATGGCGGTGATTCGCTACAGCTTATGGGAGATTCAGCGGGCGGCGGCCTCGCGCTGGGGTTGGTACAGCGGATGCGTGATCAGGGGGTTGCATTACCCATACGGGTGGTGGCGATGTCTCCGTGGGTCGACGTGACGATGACTAATCCGGCGATTGCGGCATTGGAATCGGGTGATCAGGTGCTCAGCAGTCACGGCTTGCAGGTGTTCGGCGGGCTCTGGGCTGGCGCCGAAGATCCACGTAAAGCGCACATTAGTCCGCTGTATGGCGACATGACCGGGCTCTGCCCGTTGGTTGTGATTGCGGGCGGGCGCGAGATTTTTGTGCCAGACATCGCAGCATTCTGCGCCAAGGCGCGCGCAGCGGGTGTGCCGGTGACCGAGCGGGTGTATGCGGGGATGATGCACGCGTTCACGGTCTTCCCCATGCCGGAGGCGACGCAGGTGTTGGCGGAGATTGTCGGGAGTGCGATGACACCGTAGGGGCGAGGTCGTCATGCCCCGCGAAGCGGGGTACTCGTCCGCCATCTCCCGCCGCGTCGCCCGCAATGGGTATGAAATACATTCGACGGGCGACGTGTACGTCGCCCCTGGTCCACCCATGTCCTACAACGACCACCAAGGGCGAGGTACACCTCGCCAGCCATATGCCCCAACGTCTCCCCTGGTTGACCCTGTCCTGCTTTTTCTTTGTATGGGCATGCCAACATCACCCCAACCGCTTCATCACCGTCGGCTGTGGTGGGTTGGGTCCTGGTCCGGTCGAGTTGCGGATGATGAGCTCGCTGGGGAAGGTCAAACTCTCGGTGATGTGATTTTGCATGCGCAGCAGGAGTGTCTGGATGGCTGCCTCACCAATGGCCATCCGTGGCTCGCGCAGCGTTGTCAGCGGTGGCGTACTATATTGGGCCATGTCGCTGTCGTCGAATCCTACCACGCTCATCTGCCCAGGCACCGCAATCCCCTGTTGTCGACAGGCAGACAGTAAGCCAATTGCACTCGAATCGTTGTAACAAAAGACTGCCGTGGCCCCGCGTTGTGCAAACGCCGGCGCAGCTGCGTAGCCGTTGGCAAGATGATCGGCGCGGTTGCCGATCAGCACGAGCTTGGGCTCAGGGGTAATCCCACGCGCGGTCAATGCATCACAGAAGCCGGCGACGCGTTGTTTTTGGGAAGCGGGACTGTTGTGTACTCCCAGATAGCCTATCTGCGTGTGCCCCAAATCGAGGAGAAAATTAGTTGCAATTTGTGCGCTCGCATAATCGTCGGAGCGCACCACCAGCACGTTGTCGCGGAGCTCTTGCTCGCTGACGACGACATTGGGCATATGCAACTCGTCGAAGAGTTGGTTGTAGCGACTGGCCATCTGTGCAGCAATCAAAATAATGCCGTCGACGCGGCGTTGCCGTGCACTCGCGATGATTTGTTGCTCACGGCCGATGTTGTTGCGGCTGATTGCCAGCATGATGTCGTAGCCGTGTAGCGCTGCTTGCCATTCAATGCCCTCGACGACGTTGCCCACAATAGGGTCAGTGATGTTCGACACAATCAACGCTATGGTGTTGCTGCGTTGGGTACTCAAATTGCGAGCTGCACTACTCGGGACGTAGCCGAGCTCGTGCGCAATGGCCAAAATACGTGCCACCGTCGCCGTCCCGACCCGCGGGTTCCCCTGCAGGGCGCGCGAGACAGTAGACGGGGACACGTTGGCTGCTTGGGCGATGTCGTAGATTGAAACCATTGGTAGTTATCAGTTATCAGTTATCAGTTATCAGTTATCAGTTATCAGTTATCAGTTATCAGTTAATGGAGTGTCGGTCGAATGCTGAAACTTTATCACTGCACATACGACTGAGTACTCGTTACGAACTCATCATTGTCTTACGGACGATTTCGAGGGTTTGTTCGATGTGATTGCCGTCGATACCGTAGTGGGTCACGGCGCGGACGCTGGTGCCACCAAAGCTCCCGACGAGCACACCGGCAGCAGTCATCTTTTGCATGAATTGCTTCATGTCACGGCCGTCGGTGATGGTGAAAATAACCATATCGGTTTCGGTGCGGGCGACATCACAACTGATACCGTTGATGGTATTCAACCCA
>CANJHS010000086.1 GCA_947474225.1 Roseiflexaceae bacterium
CGCGGGTATTTGTGGTGGCGGGTGTCGGTGCCGGTGCTGCGAGTGCGGTAACCGTTATTGGTGTGATGTTGCTCACTACGGTAACAATCGAGTGGAATGACGTCGTGCCGTTGTTGCTGTATGCGGTGGGTGGTGCGTTGTTGTCTGCACTCCTCGCCTTGAGTCTGTATAACGTGGTGGGCCGGATGGCGGGTATTTTGACCCCGTTGCTGTTGCTCGAATTAGCACACCCCGCTGAACCATTGTTACGGCGCTTGATGCGCGAAGCACCGGGGACCTATGCGCACAGCATCGCAGTAGGGAATTTGGCCGAAAGTGCAGCCGAGGCTATTGGTGCCGATGGGTTGCTGTTGCGGGTGGCATCGTATTATCACGACATCGGCAAACTCAAACGACCGTATTTTTTTGTGGATAATCAAAACGACGGCGTTAACCTGCACGACACATTGCCCCCGCACGAAAGTGCACGCATTATCATCGATCACGTCCGTGATGGCATTGTGATGGCAACGGGAGCCGGGTTACCAGAAGTAATCACGGCGTTCATTCGGACCCACCACGGTACCTCACAGGTACGATCATTCCTCAACAAAGCAGTTGCTGCAGGGATTGCAATCGATGAAGCGGAATTTACCTACCCTGGTCCCATCCCGTCGACCCGCGAACACGCATTGATGATGCTGGCCGATAGTGTAGAGGCGACCGTCCGATCCAAGATTCAAAGTGGTGCATTGACTGCAGGCACCGATGGTGCGGGCTATCAGTTCGATGACGTCATTGCGTCGATTATCGACGACCGCCTGATGACAGGTCAGCTGGCCGATGCCCCGATTACCATTGCGGAACTCAAAATGGTCCACGAGGCGTTTGTCAAAACCCTCAAAGGAATCTATCATCCGCGTATTGATTATTCACCCAAAGAGAAGCGCACTGCCGACCCCGTCGTGGTGCCCCAAGGACATGTTTGATGCACTACCGTGTGGAAGTTCAAATCGCTGATGCGCTTGCATCAACCGACATCGACAGTGACTTGGTCGAACGTGCGGTGCTGACCACATTGACCCAACAAGCATACGCACAGGCGGTCGAAGTCAGCGTCTACATCACTACCGCTGCAGAGGTCCAGCAACTGAATCGTGACTATCGCGCCAAAGATGCACCGACAGACGTGTTGTCCTTTGCGGACGACGGTGCTGACAGCCCGTTTGTCCTGCCGCCGGATATGCCACGGACCTTGGGAGACATTGCCATATCGTGGCCACACGTGGTTGCGCAGGCAGCAGAATACGGTCATTCGCAGGCACGCGAATTGGCTTTTTTGACGGTCCACGGTGTGCTCCATCTGTTGGGGTACGATCATGAGCGTGGCGGAGCAGAAGATGCCGAGATGCGCAGCATCCAAGAGGTCATCATGCTGCTGCTGGAGCTCCCCCGTGGATAGTCAGAACGAGGCGCGCCAGCGTTGGGCGACCCCGTCATTTTGGCGGTCATTGACGCACGCAATGGCTGGGTTGCATGCTGCCGCACGCACGGAGCGTAACCTGCGCATCCACAGTGCGGCTACCGCTGCCGTGGTGCTGTGTGCGTGGTGGGTCGGTATTTCGCCATTACAGTGGGTCGCCTTGGTGCTCACCGTTGCGTTAGTGGTCTGCGCAGAACTCTTCAATAGTGCGATCGAACGACTCGTTGATCTCGTCCACCCCGAATACCATGCGCTGGCCGGCGAAGTAAAAGATGTGGCCGCGGCAGCGGTCGTCGTGTGTGCAGTGGCTGCCGTGTTGGTCGGCTGCATTATTTTGGGTCCGGCACTGCTAGAAAAGTTGACGCGATGAAGTTCTTGGTATTGACCCCCTATGCCCCGTGGCCCGCCTATGGTGGCGGCACGATGCGGATATATCAGCTCTTGCGCGGGCTGACCAAAGGCAACGATGTCACCTGCTTGACGTTTGTCAGTAGCGATGCTGCTGCAGCGGGCGTGGCCGAAGCGTTGCCCGATATCAGCTGGCAGAGCGTGGTAGGGCCACGGCCACGCCCAACCTGGCAGCGTGCATTCGACACACTGTTCCACCCATGGCCTGACATGGCACTGCGCAATCACGACCATACGTATTATGTGCGCCTGCACGAACTCTGCGAAGCCAACAAATATGACGTGGTGATCGGGTGCAGCATAGAGATGGTGCCTTACTTGGGCATCGCCAAAAGCTACGGCTATGCGACGCACTTTGATACCTTCAATGCCGAATACGTCATCCAGAAGCGTGCGTTTCAAACCGATGTACGCACACCAGCACGCTGGCACGCTGCCCTATATTCGTTGTTGCAGTGGTACAAATTGTGGCGCTACGAACGACGGACCTTGCGCGCTGTCGACGGCGCATCGGTCGTGTCGCACAGCGATGCGACGGTGTTGCGCCGCTTTGCCCCGCACACCCCGATTGCAGTGGTGCCAAATGGGGTCGAGACGCAGTATTTCGATCGCTCATTGGTGTCTGCCGATGTCGCACCACAACCGACGATTGCCTTCAGCGGGACACTCGATTACCGCGCCAATGTCGATGCCGTATTGTGGTTTGTGAGTGAGGTGTTGCCGCTGGTGCGTGCATCCATTCCCGATGTTGCGGTGGTCGTCATCGGGCGCAGGCCTGCAGCCGAGTTGCAGGCGCTTGCAGCGAGTAGCGATATCATTCTGACCGGCGAAGTCGCCGATACGCGGCCGTATCTGTGTGGGGCTGCAGTCTATGTCGTGCCGATGCGCATCGGTGGTGGCGTACGCCTCAAGGTGCTCGAAGCAATGGCGCTCGAAATGCCCATTGTGAGCACCCAATTGGGCGCAGAGGGCATCGATGGTGTCCCCGCCGGGGTACTGGTGTGCGCGGATGAGCCGGCAGCGTTTGCACAGGCAGTAATTGGCGCACTCCGACTACGGCAACGCAATACAGCCGCACGGACATTCGTGCAGCGTGCCTATGATTGGCGCGTCATTGTGCCGACGTTTGTCGCCGCCGTGCGCGAGACGATTCGGCATGCCGCAGAATAGCACCATGGACCCGGGATTACGCATGTACCAGAGGGAAATCTATGAACGATCGACGCATGGAGCTGATCGAACGTATCGGTGAAGACGAGGGACTGACTGGTGACCTTGAAGGAGATGCAGCACTCGCATTACGCCAGTGGGCAGATACGCAAGCGCGTCAAGAAGCAGCATCCGACCAACACGACGATGCATTCGTCAGCCAGCGTATCAGTATGATCCGTACTGTTGCACGTTCGGTTGCTGCCCAGGCTACCAATCGCCAGATTGATGTGGTCGCTGAAGCACAACGCCAATACCACCGGCTCTGCAATGCGCCAGACACAACGATGATGATACGCACCAGTCCCATCACCGCACGGGTAACGCCCAAAAAACATTGGTGGCAACGCATGTTGTTTTGGCGGAGCACGCTATGAGTAGCCGTCGTCCACGCGTTGATTGGCGCGGTATTGTGTTGCTCATCATCATTTTGCTTGTAGTCGCCCTCTATGACGCGGCGACGACAACACCGGATGCAGTCGTCACTGAAACGACAAACACCGCCACTCCAATGGATGTGAGTGCTCAGCCAGAGCCCCCGGTAGCAACTGATGCGTTGCAGCTTTTTACCACCACGGGTGAACTTGTGTACCCGGATGTGAGCACGAATCGCACGCCGCCCGCGTTGTACGCAGCCTTTCTCGCCGATGTGAACGCAGCCCAAACGACTATTGACATTGCGGTTTTTGATATCGATTTACCCGAGTTAGGCAAAGCATTATTGGCAGCCCACACGCGTGGTGTCACCGTGCGGGTGGCTTTCGACGACGAAAATCTGACCGATGCCCGGGTCTCCAAACTCATCGGCAGCCTACAGGATGCGCACATTCCCGTGGTGGGCGATGGCCGTGAGCCTTTTATGCATGAAAAAACAGCCGTCATTGATGGTCGTATCGTCTGGACGGGCTCGTGGAATATGACCATCAACGATACCTACCGCAACAACAACAACATGCTCCGCATCGTATCGCCACAGATGGCGCAAGGATATGTCGTCGAAGCGGACCAACTGATGTCGGGGTTGTTTGGTGTCCACAAGCAGAGCAATGCTCCGCATCCGCTGATTACCTTGGGCAAACGGACGATTTCATATGCGTTTTCGCCGGTGGACGGCATCAACGCACAAGTTGTTGCACTCATCGATGCAGCCAAGACGCAGCTGACGTTCATGGCGTTTTCGTATACCGATCCGGCCATTGGCAAAGCGATGGTGCGCGCCCAAAAGCGTGGCGTCCAGGTCCGCGGTGTTATGGAAAAACAAAACACCAGCGGTACTGGTTCGGTTTTCGCCATGCTCAAAAAAGCCAAAGTCGATATCATCGCCGACGGGAATTGTTATATCATGCACCACAAGACGATTGTGATCGATACCGATACCGTTATCACGGGATCGTATAACTTTACCAAGAGTGCAGAAAAGGCGAACGACGAGAATCTGCTCGTCATTCGCAACGGCACACTGGTGCAGCAATATCTCGCAGAATACGACCGCGTGCGTGAGCGCGCCGATAATCCACAGGCCTGCAATTCATAGCACGCCCACCTGCGGCTGCTAGACGAGGGGAAGTACATGTCACGACTCAGTCAAATCATGGCTATTCTGGTAGTGGTATTGGCAGGAGTGGCAATTGCGTTGGGGCAATCGTCTGCCTTCATCATGGGGGCCTTCCAAGGGGTGACCGAATTTTTGCCGATTTCTTCATCGGCACATTTGATCCTCGTCCCGTGGCTGTTTGACTGGCATGAACCATTGCTCAACTCATTGACATTCGATGTCGGATTACACCTCGGGACACTGCTGGCTGTGATTGTCTACTTCTGGAGTGATTGGATGATGCTGCTCCGAGCAATCCCAGGTGTGGTGCGTGCACCACAGACTCCGGGGACGCGCTTATTGATTGCGGTGGTGGTTGGGACGATTCCGGCGGCAATTTTGGGTGTGCTGTTCCAAGATGTCGTCGAGGCAGCGCTCCGCCAGCCCATCCAAATCGCTGTTGTGCTGGCCGTGATGGGTGTGGTGATCGCATTTGCCGATCGGATTGGCACATCCACACAGGCGCTCGAACAAATCGGCTGGCGCGACGCGTTGTATGTTGGTTTGGCGCAAGCCTGCGCATTGATCCCCGGCGTGTCGCGCTCGGGTTCTACCATGAGCGCCGCCCGGGTATTGGGCTATGACCGCGCTGCCGCCGCACGATTTGCCTTTTTGCTGAGCATGCCGATTACGTTGGCGGCGGTTTTGGTCAAAATGGACGACCTCTTGCTCGTCCCTGCGGCAGATCAACTGACGCTGCTCTATGGCATGGTCACTGCTGCCGTGGTGGGGATGTTTGTGATTGATGTGTTGTTGCGGGTGATTCGGCGCATCGGCATGATGTGGTTTGCCTACTACCGCTGGGTCGTGGCGATTGTGGTCATCATTGTCTGGTACGTGCGCGGATGAATGCCCAAACAGGCGTGTTATACTTCGATGATTGAACTGTTAACGGGTGATTCATATGCAGGACCGATATGCAGCTGCGGCAATCCGCCAACGCTTACAGGCGATAGGACTGACTGGCCACCAACTCGACG
>CANJHS010000087.1 GCA_947474225.1 Roseiflexaceae bacterium
AAGGCTTCACCGTGGTCGGCGGCATGCTCGCGGACCGATTCGGTGCGCGCTTGTTGATTTTGTGCGGACTGATTGTACGCTTTCTCGGTTTTGCGGCGATGGCCTGGGCGCATTCGTTCCCGTTGTTATTGGGGAGTGCGATATTTGCAGCCTTGGGTGGCGCGATGTTTGATTCACCGAGTTCGGCCACAATTGCTGCATTGACGACCATCGAGGACAGGGCTCGGTATTTTTCGATTCTCGGCATCGTACGCAACCTGGGCATGGCTATCGGACCACTGATTGGCACCGCGTTGCTCATTTACGACTTCGGAATCGTGGCAATTGCTGCTGGCTCGTGCTATCTGGTTGCCTGGGTCGTGACCTTTCGGATGCTGCCCGATGTGGCTGTTGCTACCACACAAGCAAATCTGACTTACGGTATCCGTTTGGCACTACGTGACAAGCGCTTCATGCTGTACAACACCTTGTTGCTGGGCTACTGGTTCTTGTGGACGCAGATTACCCTCGCGATTCCGCTACGCGCCGTCGCTTTGGCGGGGAGTGACAACGCCGTCAGTTGGGTCTATAGCGTCAATGCGGTCATGAGCATCGGGTTGCAGTATCCATTGATGCGCTTTGCAGACAAACGATTTGCACCGGCAGTAACATTGTTGCTCGGGATTGGCTTGTTGACCGCCAGCCTGGGACTCATCGGTGCGGCGAATAATATTTACTTCTTGCTCGGTTGTGTGGGCATCTATTCGTTGGGTGGATTATTTGCATCGCCGAGTCAACAGACCGTAGCGGCGAATCTGGCTGATAATTCTGCGCTCGGATCATACTTCGGTGTCGCCGGATTGGCCATCGCGCTTGGCGGTGGTATGGGCAGCTTCAGTGGTGGGACGCTCTACGGGTGGGGACAGGCGATCCATCAACCCGCCGCTCCATGGTTGGTTTTTGCTGGGGTAGGGACGATTACGGCGGTTTTGTTGTATCTGTTCTTCCGCGCAAATCACCTGTTGCGGCGCGTGGTCCCGCTGGACGTCAGTCGTGTTTAGCCCGCAGCTCGATCAATTAACCATTGCATATGCAGATTTCGCGCAGCATGGCGCGCTGATTGAGTTTGTGCGGCGTTCGCGTTTTCGCCTAATCCAGTTCGGTCTGAGTACGCTTTCTCTGCCTCTCGACGCGTATCATATCAGCGTTGCCTGGCATGGAGAGCGACCGGTGGCAATTCTGCTCGCGACGCCGGCAGCCAATCAGACGGCATGGGTGCGAGCTTGCGCCCTCGACGGCATCTCGATTGCTTACCACAGTGAGCTCATCGGACTCCTCGCCTCGACACTCATCTATCACGCGCCATGCACCTCGTTGTTTTATAGTAGCGACCACTACGATAACTGGCTGAGTGACATTTTGCGCGGAGTGGGATTCTTGGCACACAATACGATTGTTGCGCTCGAGACCTACAGCCACATCCCATTACGCAACAGTACACCAGCGACATTGGCCCCGCTCGGATCGGCAGAGTTTGCCGATATCCAGTGCATCGACACGCTTGCGTTCGATCCCGAATGGCAGAAAACCGCACACGAAGTACGAGAATTAACCAGCGGGGACGGTTTGAGTCTCATCGCCGTCGTCGATTCGTTGCCGGTGGCATATGCAATCGCCAACTGGCATGATAATCACACCACATTCCACCTCGTGCGGATTGCCGTCCTCCCCGCGTACCAGGGTCGACGCATCGCCAGCCAATTGCTCAGTGCCGTATTGGAGCACGGGTTTGGGCATGGCGCTACGCGCGTGACGCTCAACACGCAGCGCAATAACTACCCCGCTCTGGCGCTGTATACCCGTGCAGGCTTCACTGCCACTGGTGAACAATACGATGTCATCCGGGCGAGCTGCCACGGCCGAATGGAGTGACGTTTGGTATACTAGAGGCATATTGTGCCTGTCAAATGCACCCCCACAGATAGAGGAGCGCAGATGTCCATCATCCCCGAAGAGCTATTGACGCGTGGCGTCGCCGAAATCATCGTCGAGTCGGAGCTCCGTGCCAAGCTCAACGCCGGCAAAAAACTCCGCCTCAAACAAGGTTTTGACCCGAGTCGCCCCGATATGCACATCGGCCATGCCGTCGGTCTGCGCAAGCTCAAAAAGTTCCAAGAACTCGGCCATACCATCGTGCTCATCGTCGGTGACTGGACCGCACAGATCGGCGATCCCAGCGGTCGCGACGTCACACGGCCTCGTTTGACGGCCGAAAAAGTCCGCGAAAACGCACTCACCTACATGGAGCAGTTCTTCCGCGTCATCGATCGCAACAAAACAGAAGTCCGCTGGCAGTCCGAATGGTTCGGTACCTTCAAGCTCGAAAACGCACTGGACCTGGCTGGTCGCTTCACCCTCGCACATATGCTGTCACACGACACATTCCGCAAACGCTACGAATCGGGTGCGCCGCTCACCATCCTCGAATTGATGTACCCCATGCTCCAAGGCTATGACTCGGTGGCCATCAAGGCCGACGTCGAATTCGGTGGCACCGACCAGAAGTTCAACAACCTGGCCGGTCGTGAACTCCAATCACAGATGGGCCTACAGCCCCAAGATGTCTTTTTGTTGCCGCTCATCCCAGGGACTGATGGCCGCAAAATGGGCAAATCGTTCGACAACACGGTCGACATCATGCTTTCGCCCGAGGATATGTTCGGCAAAGTCATGTCGATGGCCGACGACGTCATGCCGCTCTACTTCGAGGTGTTGACCGACGTTCCGATGGCGCAGATTGGTGAGTTCCGCCACATTCTCAGCTCGGGCCAGGGCAATCCCATGGACATCAAAAAACTCTTGGCTGCGGAAGTGGTCACGCAGTTCATATCGTCCGAGGCAGCCATCCGTGGTCGCGAATCGTTCGAACGCCAGTTTCAACGCCGCGAAGTCCCTGACGAGATGCCCGAGTATGCCCTCAGCCAACCCACCGCAATCCTTGACGTCCTGGTGGCAGCAAACCTGGCTGCATCCAAAAGCGAGGCCCGGCGGTTGGTGGATGGTGGTGGGGTCAAAATCAACGGCGAAAAAGTCGCCGGCTACGACACCCTCGTGGCGCCAGTGGTGGTCATCCAAAAGGGCCGGCACTACGTCCGTATCATATCCGCATCATAATCATGCCCACCGCATGACAACGCGCCACGTACACGGTTGTACGTGGCGTTTCTCATAGAGTTTTCAGAGTGCTGTGCTATGGTAGGGTGTGTTCATAAACGGGGTGTGGAATGCGTCAATTATTGGTCCTTCTCCTCTTTGCGCTGTGTAGCTGCGCCATCACGCCGGCCACCGTCATCCCCGCAGGACTCCCACCCAATATCAATATCAATGCAACCCTGACCGACAGCAGTGCAGGGGTTTTGGCAGTCGGGCAACCTGCTCCACCATTCAGCTGGACTACCCCAACAGGTCAGACCGTGCATTTGACTGATTATCGCGGCAAACGCGTTGTTATCAACTTCTGGGCCACCTGGTGTGAGCCATGTCGGGCTGAGATGCCTACCCTCAATGCACTCAACGGCCACGACGATATCGTTGTTATTGGGATCAACAAGGGCCAAGACATCGCGCTCATCCCACCTTTTGCCGATGAACTCGGTCTCACCTTCCCACTCGTCAGCGATCCCGACGGCGATGTGAGTGTTGCCTTTAGTGCACGCAATCTGCCAACGAGTATCTTTGTGGACCGTACAGGGACGATAGCCGCCATTTCGATTGGGGTTCTCAGCGAGGATGCATTGACCTTACAATTGGAGCGCCTGCCATGAGCTTTTCACCGCGGCCTGCATTGCAATATATCGCGATAGGGGTGTATGTCGTACTGCTCGCGGGGGTATTTTTGTTCCCATCTGTGCCGTTGCCTAGCTGGCCAGGGAGCACGGTATCGTGGAACATGTACTCCACAGTCCACGGTGTCTGTGCACAGGTGCATAACACGATGATTGGTGGGATGCAACTTCCGTTATGTGCCCGCAACACCGGTATTTATGGTGCGATGACTATCAGCCTATTGGCAACATGGGCACTTGGTCGCATCCGCACGTTCGCCTTCCCACCACTCTGGATGACCATCATCCTGATCATACCGGTGATTTTTCTCGCCATCGATGGCATCAATTCGATGTTGGTCGACCTCGATATGCACGCTTTGTATACGCCACATAACGAATTGCGTACACTCACCGGTGCAATGGCAGGTATTGCAATTGCGCCGTTCTTTGTGCCGTTATTCAACAAGGTATTGCGCTGCAATGGCAAGGCGACGCCTGTGATGGCCACTGCGACCGATTTGGTTGTGTTGTGGGGTCTGGCGTTCTGCTTTAGCATGCTGGTCATCATCGGCCCATCATGGTCGTATTGGCCGATTGCGATTATCTCGTGGCTCGGCATCGTCGGGGTTTTGCTCATCTCAAATAGCTTTGCGGTGGCAGTCGCATTCGGCTATGATCAGCGTGTGGCACACCTACGTGAATTGGCTGCGCCGGTTTTGGTGGCTACTGCCATTACCATTGCCGAGCTCGGTTTGATGTCTTGGCTGCGGTTCGGCTTCGAAATCAACGGTTTTTTTCAATAACAAAAACACCCGCTCTCTGTCGATACGGATGTTTTTGCATAGCGTTCACTCAGGCGCCAACGCACCCGAGTGTTCGTTTATATCATATAGGACGTTGCAACTAGTGCATTGCGGCGTTCGGTGAGCATCGCGAGTGTAGTTTGACCCAACACCGCACTTGCACGTTGGCGTGCCTCAGCCCAGAGCTCACGGGCGACGACCGAATCAGCGATTTGTCGATTGACGCCTCTATCGCGGGAGTCGTCGCTGCCTTCGAGCGCTTCGACGATCTCGAGTAACGTTATCTGGCTCGCTGGTCGGGCCAACCGATGGCCACCTTGCCGGCCACGCAGGCTTTCAATGAGGCCACCTCGGCGCAACATCAACATGATTTGGCTGATGAAGTGCTCGTCAATTTGTTGGCGCCGATGGATGTCACGGGCTTGCACCGGGCCATCGCTGCCGTTGACCGCAATATCAATCATGGCTCGGATTCCGTACTCGACTTGGCTCGACATGCGCATCATAACGGCATACCCACATAGACGACTAACTTACTCATGTATTGTACAGCGTATTGGATGCATGCCTGCATCAACACCTTTTGTACCTACATACTGTTTATCATTAGGGCAGTGCTTTGTTGCGCTTACGGACCTATTTTTTTACCAGAACCAGCCCGTAGTTGGACCGAAATGAAACCTTCCATTCAGGATAATCTCTCAGTATTTCACCGACTTGTTTGTCCGGTCTTGGTAACAAATACCAAATATTCACCCCTGCTTTATCCAGATATTCATGAAACTCCGCAGAAGATTGGTAGCTAGCAGACTTTTGTATAAAGCGTGCAATATACGCATCAGTGAGTCCTTAATCATCTATGATCATAAATTCAATCGCAGGATATGTAGTTTTCAGATAATATGGAATGTATCCACCCTGCCCACTCCGCATGCGAACCTGATTATTGTGTTGTTCAGCAAATTTCGCATACTGCGGGGTAA
>CANJHS010000088.1 GCA_947474225.1 Roseiflexaceae bacterium
AGTCTGCAGTGATTGTCTGCAGTGATTGTCTGCAGTGATTGTCTGCAGTGATTGTCTGCAGTGATTGTCTGCAGTGATTGTCTGCAGTGATTGTCTGCAGTGATTGTCTGACAGTCGGGGCGAAATATATTTCGCCCCGACTGTCAGACAGCAGTCAGCAGACAGCAGACAGCAGTCAGTCTTTTAAAAAATCATCGACTGCTGCGTTTTCGCTTATAGTTCTTCGGATTATCAGCGATATAGCGGCGAGCGCGCCACAAGCCTTCATCACTCGTGATTATCCGGTCATGTAAGCCGCGTTGCCACAGATCAAAATCAATCCCGCTTACTCTCATCAAATTCCGCGCGCCGACTTTCCAACCGCGCACAATCGAGCCCAACGTCTGTGACGTCCCATGTGCCGGATGCACTGCCAGTACTGCATTCGGCGGATGTGCGATGACGATGATTGCGTGTACATGATCAGGCATAACTACACATGCATCCAGGCGGACAAAAGGGAAGTGTGTGGGAATTTCGTACCAACACTCCCAGACCATTGCGCCAATACGCGAAACGCGCATTTCATCCTGGATAACCGCTCCAAATGCCGGCGTTCGTCCACGCGTATTCAACGTCACAAAGTAGTACCCGTTTGACCGATAATCATGCCCCGGTTTGCGCCGTGAATTGTACCTTCCCCAAACTACGACGCCGTTGCGTCGGTACATCGTTCGTTTTTGCTTCATGTGACTGCTCCTTCCCTCTTGGAAGTTCTACCGTCAGCATGAGCAAAAAAGGTACCATTGCTCCAATATAACTATTTTTCTCCGTCGAATAGATGCAGTTACAGAACGCCCATTCCTGCAGTCAACCCGACTATAGGTCTTCTTCTTCGACGACATCAGCCCAAAACGATTCGAGTGGAACGCCTAATCCATCAGCAAGGCGATTGACATAGGCGAAATACCCTGTAACTTGATTGATATCGAGAATTGCTGTGTCACTGTACCCAGCAGCGCGCAACGCCACCACGTCAGTTTTGGCCATTGCTCCTGGTGTCAAGGTCAGCTTTTCAGCATAAGAAAGCATGGCGTGCTCTGCAGCAGTGATACTTGCCCGACGCCAGTCTTTCTTGAGTTGGGTGACCAGTGCGGGATTTTTTGTTAAGCGACGGAGACCCCGTCCATGATGGGTCATTCAGTAGTGGCAATGATTGGCAGTCGATACGACCACGGCAATCATTTCGCGCTGGGCACGTGAAAGGTCCGACGGTCCACGCATCACGGTGACATAGAGCAACATGTGCGCCTTGAGCGTCGCGACGTTGAGCGAGTGAATCTTCATGATATTGTCCACCCCACCCCACGGTTCCATTGCACCCGCGTATTCTGCCTTAAGCTCGCCCTCAGCCTCGCCTTCGGGAATCATACGAATCCACGCCATGACTACCTCCTATTGCTCATCACCCGTTCACACGTACATGGTACTGTACACAAGAAAGGAGCACACATGGCTTCAGTACTGCTTTTTGATGGCGTTTGCAATCTCTGCTCTGGTACCGTGCAATGGGTCATCCCCAGGGACCCTGCCGCGGATATCCAATTCGCTGCACTCCAATCGGCCAGTGGTGCCCAAATCTGCGCACGGTATGGCATCAATGCAAGTGACCTGATGAGCATGGTCTTTGTCCACGAAAGCATTGCCTACCAAGAGAGTGATGCCGCGCTGATGCTCCTCAGTGCGTTGTCGAGTCCGCTTCGTTACTTTGCACTATTGCGCATCGTTCCCCGTTTTGTGCGCGATCCCATCTACCGCTGGGTAGCGCGCAATCGGTACCTCTGGTTTGGCAAAAAAGAAGTTTGCCTCGTTGCGCTTCCTGGCTACAGCGAACGCTTTCTCAGTATTCGCTAGGCAAAGCGGATATACAGCCGCTTATTTTGTTTGCCTTTATTTTCGCTCTTGTAAATGACACAAGAGCCGACTTCATGGGTACTTTCGACATGTGTTCCTCCACATGCTTGCGCGTCAAAGCCCTCTATTTCGACCACACGTACCTGGCCACGATAGGCCGGCGGATGGACGTTTTTGGTACGTAATAAATCACCCCGTTGAGCGAATTCCGCTATCGTCAGATACCGATAGTGGACCGGATGATACCCAACCAAGACGTCGTTCATGCGGCATTCAAGGTCGGACAGCATCGCCGGATCGAGCCATTCAATAGCAAAATCAATCCGCGCGTACTCCTCAGACATCTGTGCCCCGGTAATCCATGCGTTGTAGTGTGTCAGTGCCAATGTGTTGAGCACGTGCAGGGCGGTATGGTAGCGTGACAACGTACGCCGCCGCTGCTTGTCGACGACCAGATCGACGGACTGCCCTACCGCAACAGGTACGGCACTGTGGTGCCACACCACGTCGTCCCCATCGACATCAACTTGCTCGATACGGTAGTTGCCACCGCCGACACTGACTACCCCCGTGTCCATCGGTTGACCACCGCCGCCCACAAAAAACGGCGATGTGTGCACCGCAAATCCCCCGGCGCGCGTCGCAACTACCTGAGTCACCACTTGAGTCTGCTGAGGAGTGTTGAGGTAGAGGCGCTCGGTGCTCATGCGAGCTTCCTCCGCATGCGACGGACGATGAAGCGCGCCATCAAGACAATGGCGATGACTGCAACGAGCACAACAACGACTGGCAACACCAGCGCGACGAGTGCGGTTGCCGTTGCCCCAACGGCCTCACCCGTGGCCACCACCGGATTACCAAACCCAGCAGTAGTAACCGTCGACGCGCCACGAATCGTCGCCATACCAGCATGCAGTGCTCCAGCGACACCACCACCGGCGATGAGTGCGAGCGACCAACGCAGCCATTCGTCCATTCCAACCACCATCGAGGCGGTCAGCAAAGTCCCTGCAATTACCGCGGCGGGTGCACCGATAACGTCGAGCGCATGATCGAGGACGGGCAGGTAATAGGCTGCTACCTCTGTCAGTGATGCTGCTGATAGCACGGCCAACGCGGGCCAACTCCCGAGCCACGCGAAATCCGCTGCAACACTCACAATCCCCAATTTGGTCGCAATGGCCGCCACCAAAAACGGCAGAAAGATGCGGAATCCCACCGCTGAGCTCAACGCTATCCCCGTCACTGCCCCAAAGCCAATTACTGCATATTCGTTCATCACGGCCCCACTCTCACACTACGCTTCTTTTCTCACCAATCGGACTGCGCAATCATTCACGAAATCCGGAATCTCCAGCAGGCAAGTACCATCGACGACCGCAAGTGTCGCCGTCGCACCCCACGCAGCAGCACGAGCATCAAACCAGGTCACCGCATAGACACCATCGGTCATTTGCGTCAACGGCACCGGGGCAATCCCCTGCATCGGTACTGCATATTCCCACGAAACAGGTGCGCCAGCTGCCGTATGCGCACGTTGTGCATCATTGGCAGTATATCCACCAGTACGTAACCAGAGCAATACCTGCGTATCACTTTTCAACCCCAACGCCACTCCGTTGAATCCTGCAGGACGGAAAGGACGGAACGCCGCCAGATTTTGTTGCGCGAGGAACTGCGAAACGCCGTGATACACCGCCCACTGCGCCATCGGAGCAACCCAGGTGTCCCACCACCAGTACATTCCTGGTCCTGCAAAGCCCATGAACACTGGCGCCCAGACGGCATTGTGCAAATGAACCGTCTCTATCGCACTGACAGGATTCACCCCACCCCCACTCCAACCGACCTCACTGAGGAGCACAGGGCGCCGGCCATACAACGATTTGAGGGCAATCCGCGTGCTGTTCAGAGAACGCACAACATCATCGTCTCCATAGAGATGATGCTGCGCAATCGCCAGCGGCTGCTGGTCCCAACGCTGCGCATCACCAGCTGATGACCAACTGCTCGTGATGGGATGCGCATACGGGTCGGCTGCTGCCAGAACAGCGTTCATCTGCGTGAACCACGGTGTCAAAGCAGCTTCGGGGATGGGGGTCCAGTTGACTTCGTTCCACCATTCCCAGCACCACAATGCCGCTGAGGCCGCATAGCGTGCCGCGATGTAGCGTACCCGTTGTGCAAACAATCGTTGCGCCGTCACATCACTGACAAACTCCGCTGGGCTGTTCAACGGCCCACCGTTACTGCTGTTATAGGGGTTATCTGCCCATTCTGGATTCGTGCTGGTGCTGAATGCCCCGTGATTGAGCAGCGTCAACATCACCACAATGCCACGCTCGGCGGCCATGGCTAACACCCGATCGAGCAGCCACGCCTGCCGCAGCCGCTGCGTGTAATCGCCCAATGGCGTTTCGCGCCATTCTATTCCAAACGACCACGAAGCCATCCAGATGCGACAGGCAGTGCCACCATTGGCAGCCAACGCGTCGAACCACTGCCGATAATCGGCCAGCACGTGTGTTCCTTGCCCCGTCGACCAACCCAGATTGAGCCCAATGGGTATGAACGGCGTACCGTCGTCATAGACAAATGCACCTCCGGCGGTGCGCACAAATCCGCGCCGCGTCGGACCATCAATCACCTCGACCTGCAGTACCGGGCGAGTGTGCACGCGGATATCCCAGCTGCCTGCCCGCGGCAGATTGAGATGCACCCGCCAGTGCGGCTCGCCCACGGCGAGGAGGGTCTTTTCGTCATATGCTTGGTACCAAAAGACTGCTCCGCGCACCACCATTGCCCCAGCAGTCGCCTCGACCCAGACAGAGTCGGCGGCATAGGGATTGCTCGGTTGGGTCGGCATGGTCACGATGTATGGGAAAAGCTGCCCAGCCAGGATTGGTGTTGCGTCGACGCGCTGCACCGTCCACGCGGCCGCGGCCTGTGGAACGGTGGCTCGTGGGGTGGGCAGCGCCCGTGTACAGGCGCTCAAGATTGCCCCAGCGCCGAGGCTGATGAGTGTTCTGCGCCGCACAAAACCTCCTCACCGCGTACGCGGTGTGACCATTCCTATGGACAGGATCCATTCATACCACCGTTCGATCCAGCGATCGCACGGCAAATTGCGAGTCATCATGCCGAATCCATGGCCGCCACCAGCATACGCATGCACTTCAACCGACGCCCCGGCTGCCATCCAGGCTGCCTGCATGCGCCGCACCGTGGCAAAAATCAGCTCACCGAATTCATCGTTGTTGGCCAATGCCATAAATAACGGCGGCGCATCAGAATCGACATCAATGGCTTCGAACCAGACGGGATAGATCGGCGCCGAAAAATCCGGCCGGCAATCCGCGTCGTGATGGAGCGTCGCCGTTATCGCCACGTGCCCACCCGCCGAAAAGCCCATAACACCGACACGATCTTTCCGAATTCCCCATTCTGCTGCCATCGCACGGGTACGCCGAATCGCCTGATGCACATCTGCGCGCATCAGCGGGTCGTGATCTGCTGCCAACTGCCGCATCACCGCGGGGTCTGATAATTTGGCAGAAAATGTCGCAGCGTGCTCATCAGGATCCTCAGGCGTCGGAATTAATCGATACTCTAAA
>CANJHS010000089.1 GCA_947474225.1 Roseiflexaceae bacterium
GCGGTTGCAAAAATCATTTCTCCTTGCCTGCATCAGGTAGAGAAAAACGGCCTGCGTTTCCGCAGGCCGCTTCCCCGTGTCTAAAACTACAATTCCTCATTCATAGTTCATAATTTCTACTTATTTGCTGCTTTGCGCAGGGCATCTGGATTTCGCTGCAATTTTGCAAACGCCTCGATGAGATGATCGATGCCTGCTCGTCCGGCACGGAACATTCCTTCATCGAGGTATATCTGTTCGACGAGTCCAGCGCGTTCGGCCACCGGCAACGACCATTTGCGTGGGTCTAACCGATCAGCATACTGCACTGCAACGGGGAGTCGTGAGAGTTTTGGTTGGAAGAGCGGGTACTTACTCATTGGTTCGTACCCTACCCAGCAGCCTATTCCCTCTGCATCGAGTGCATTGCAGACAATGCTATTTGGCACGCCGCCAAATGCTTCGGGTGTAATTGCCACTATGAAGCGATAGAATGACAAGCGCGTGACGCGCTCATCGAGGTGCAACGCACGCACGCCATCGATTTCCTTTAGGCGTTCCATGAAGTAGCGTGCGTTTTCAGCGCGTTCGAGCATCTGTGCATTGAACTTTTCGAGCTGCCCACACAGGAGTGCCGCGTGCAGTTCGCCGAGGCGATAATTACAGCCAAAGGTGTACACTTCACCGGCGGGATCTTTGGGACGGCCACAGTCGATTATCGAGTGTGCCTTCTGGGCAAGTTCCTCGTTATCAGTCAGCAGTGATCCACCCTCGCCTGCGGTGAGAATTTTGGAACTCTGATGGCTAAACGATCCAAATGCCCCAAAACTGCCGACGCCACGCCCGCGCCACTGCTTGCCGGGGCTGTGCGCACAGTCTTCGATGATATGGAGATTATGCTTCGCCGCAATCGCCGTCAGTGCATCCATGTCACAGACGATTTGTCCAGCATGTACGGGAATAATTGCTTTGGTACGCGGAGTGATTGCTTCCTCCACTGCTTCGGCATCAATCCCCCAACTTTTTGGCTCAATATCTACGACCACAGGTAACGCACCAGCGGCCATCGGGGCATATGCAGTAGCTGCAAACGTCAAACCAGGGACGATAACTTCGTCACCCCACCCGATTCCGAGTGCTTTGAGGGCAACCTCCATCGTCACCGTACCGTTGACCATCAATATGCCGTGCTTGCTTCCTTGAAAAGCCGCAAACGCCTCACAGAAGCGTGCATTATATGGTCCTGGCTCAGGGTAGCCGCCCCAGCGCCCACTGCGCAGGGCTTCGAGCAACAATGCCTCGTCTGCTTCGTCATGGACGGGCCATTCAGGGTACCCTTGCGCACGGACTGGTGTTCCCCCAGCAATTGCGAGTTGATCCTTCATCATGCCTCCTCTGGTGCAGTAGACGACTATCCATCAGCGGAACTGTTTCGTACAGCGATATCCGCGGTGCCACAAAAGATCAGGTCACTCCCCGTTCAACCAGATCACCAATTCATAATTCATAATTTATGCTAATGCCGTTGTGTCCGCTGGAATAGGTTGATCGAATCGACCGAAATTCCACTGTGAATCCGTTGAATCACCTCGGCCAACAATGTCGCCACAGACAATACTTTGATGTTTGGATATTTTTCGACACCGACTATGGGCAGTGTGTCTGTCGTGACAAACTCTCCGATCGGGCTAGCAGCCAGCCGTTCGAGGGCTTTACCGGCCATAATCGAATGTACGACCCCGGCAGAGACTGCCGTTGCGCCCCGCGCCACCAGGAGCTCTGCAGCTGCAATCAAAGAATTGCCCGTGGCAATCTCATCATCGACCAGAATACAATGTCGCCCCTCGACGTCACCGATGACGTTGAGCGCCTCGACATGTCGGACATGCTCGTTCGACGGATGGATGTGGTCGAGATGGCGCTTTTCGACAATCGCCAAAGGCACCCCAAGCTGTTCAGCGAAGTTGCGAGCGCGCTTGGCAAAACCCATGTCGGGTGCAACCACCGTGTAGTTATCGATCTGCTTTTCGCGGAAGTGGCGCACCAATAGACTCATTGCACTCAGTTCATCCACAGGGATCGAAAAGAAGCCCTGGATCTGGCCCGCATGCAAGTCCAACGTGATCACCTGCTGTGCACCCGCCGTCTGAATCATATCGGCCATCAGACGGGCCGTAATGGGCACACGGGGCTGATCGCGCTTGTCGGTACGACCATACGCATAGAACGGCAACACAGCCGTGACACGCCCCGCCGCAGACCGGCGACAGGCATCGAGCATAATCAACAATTCCATAATGCGATCGCTCAGCGGAGCAGTGAGCGACTGGACAATAAAGATATCCTTTTCGCGTACACTCTCGTTGAGCCGGGCAAATAAGTTATCATTCGGATATTTCGTCAGTGTGATGTCACCGAGGGTCACACCGAGTCGATCTGCAATCGCCTGAGCAATGGCAGGATTGCCACTCCCACTAAATATTCGCATCTCGCTAAAACGGCTACTCATGATTCCCTCGTAACGGTTGTTATTTGTATTGATATTGTAATCTTATTAACAACGCACTGCAACGTTACAAAATACCCTGCTGACGTGGCTTATTAAAAACCAGTTTACCTCGACACTTTGCGTATTTTGCTGTGTCATTTTGGTAAATGATGAAACCATTCATCGCTTGCACACAACGAATCCAGGATTTGCTCTAACCTGGGTTGTTTTCAAACAGTAAACATTACGCGACAATGAATACAAACTACGTTAGTAATAAAACTAACGTAGTTAATTATGTGATTAATCAGATTTCGCTTGCCTTGCGCATTCCATTATGCGAAAAAAGAGGAACATTAGCCGGGAGTGGGGTATCGTTTCATGAACAAAATAACTGCGAAGCTCACGACCAACGTGCCTACACCAAACCACGCATCAATCACATTCGCTTCGAACAACGTTGGTGTGGATAGTACAGAATTGGCATACCCTACAAAGATACCTGCATACAAATTATTGACTACATGGATCCCGATGGCACGTTCAATCCCATTGTCGCGCAGACTCAGCCAACCAAGGCCGATTCCCATGAGAAAGTAATTCAAAGCCATTGGAATCGGACCACCAAGCGCACCACTCATCTCAGGATTGCTCAAATGCGGCAGCATGAACAAAACGCCCGAAGCGAGCACCAACAAGACTGGGTGTGCGCGCAAGCGTCCGATTGCCTGCATCAGATACCCTCGGAAGAAGAGTTCCTCACCTGCAGCTTGGATGGGAATCAGCAGCAACACCAATGGTGCAATCAGAATCCACTGCGAAAAATCAAATGTCCAACTATAGCGCCCAGGGTACAGTACCGATTCAATCGCTGTGCTTACCATAGTCATTACCAGCCATATCACCATACCATTCCATACCAACGGCCAGCGAAATGTCCCCGCAGAGAGCAGCGACACAAATGGACGTCGATGTACAGCCCGCTGCGCGACCCATACACCAACAAACAGGAGGATCGGCGAACACATGAGTAACGCAAATTGAATGGGGCTCGCAGCGCCGCTCATCATGCCACCGTCAGGTTCGAGTGTGATGAGTCCATTCATCGTCCCAATTACCGCAGGGATAGAACCGAGAACAAGATAAAACACCAGAATGACAATAATTCCTACCCACCAACTCCACCATTTGCTGTTGCCAGACTCTGTGTTTCGTACCCAATTCATACACGCGCTCCTTTCTTATTACCAACCAACGTTGGCAATTGTCATCCCAAAAAAATACCCAAGACACGCACCACAAAGGGCGAATACTATGGCAAAGATTACCCGATTCCACCGCAGACTATATCCACTCACGCGCATCCGAAATGCACACCATGGTAACGCAGTGAAAATAACCATTGTCCCACCGAGAGTCAACAAGATGACACTCACCAACTCAAGCACACCACGATCAAATTGCGAAGCCAACCATGACGTTCCGCTCAGTAGTACCGCACAGATTCCGATAGCAAATACCAAGCTGCTCCACAGCGCGGGTGTAGCTAACATGCGCGCTGCTCGTTCGTACTTCACTGTCGCATCGGCGGCGCTGAATATCGAAGAGGTCCCCGGCACCGCACAAAAGAGATGGATACGCTGTTCTACTGAAATAACGTGTACCCATCCGGCAGTTGCGCAAACTTCGTAGTATTCTGAGTCAGGTGTATCTTGGTAATCGAGCGCAAAAACCAGCTGTTGTGGCGGTGCCTGCTCGAGCACCATGAACAACCCGTTTATTTTGACTATCTTCCAACCATCTGCAGCCCAACGTGATAATCGCTGTAAATCGTGCTCTTCGGCGAATGCCAGTCCAGACCCGATCTCGCGACGGGTTATTGGTATTACTTTCTGTGATGTATCCATAACTCCTCCATTCAGCATGCCCAAAGTCAGCACACAGGACACAAACTACCTAATCTTCAAATTGCCCCAACAAGATCTTCTGCAAATGCAACCATTGCACGCTTCCGGTCAATCTCATCGAGCAGACGTTTACGTCCCTCCGCGGTAATTACGTACACCTTGCTCGCACCTTCGGACTCGCAGCGCACCAACATCCCGACCTCGACAAGTTTATGCAACGTGGTATACAACGTCGCCGGACCAATATGGACAGTTTGATTCGGCACCTCCATCAACATCTGCATCACTGCATACCCATGCCGCGGCACGACGAGCGATGCCAAAATATAAAACTGTGAGTCATTCAACTCACCCATCGATATCGAATCGTGTCTGGGCATGGTGTTCTCGCGTCGAAGTATATCAATAATTGATATGATAATATATCATTTATTGATATATTGCAATAAAAGGCACCAAGACTAATGAGGCACGTAGGTATGATCTATACGAGAGAATAGGATTTCCTTGTTGCAAACAGAAAAGGTACGCAATCAAGTGGTAGATAAGTGCACTATTAAGTGGAACACTAAGATGTGCAAATAAAACAAACACACCAGCAGATGATTACATCTACTGGTGTGTTTAACTGGTAGCGGCGAGCGGATTCGAACCACTGACCTTTGGGTTATGAGCCCAACGAGCTGCCACTGCTCCACGCCGCGTCATTATTTTCAGTATACGCCTGATTCACACAAAACAAATGAGAAAACTGTGAAAGCACCGAAAAATGCGTGTCGCGGGGATGAGTGCATATTACGAGCGGGGCTTATTGCAATAAGCCCCGCTCAATATAACCCACTCATTGCATTTCGTTAATAGGGAACCGATGAAGATCGCACGCCGACTGAGGTGTGTCGCGTGTAGCAGAGCATATTATGTCGGCATGCGATGACGGGGGAGGTGTACATTTACATCATGAAAAGCGGTACCCCTCTGAATGACAAGCATTCAGAGGGGTTTGCTACCAATTGTTAGCGGCGAGCGGATTCGAACCACTGACCTTTGGGTTATGAGCCCAACGAGCTGCCACTGCTCCACGCCGCGTCATTATTTTCAGTATACGCCTGATTCACACAAAACA
>CANJHS010000090.1 GCA_947474225.1 Roseiflexaceae bacterium
ATCTGGCTTGCCCTTCCTGGATGCGCTGTTTATGGCGACATCAGCCCTGTGCGTGACCGGACTCGCAGTCGTAGACCCCGGCACGGTCCTTAGCCGCTTTGGTCAGGTCGTGCTGATGAGCCTTGTCCAAATCGGTGGCATCGGCTTTATGACGATCGCCACCTTCATGGCGGTGGTGTTGGGCAAACGCATCACCATCAGGAATCGCCGTATCCTCAAAGAATCACTCAACCACCATTCCATCCAAGGGACCGTCACCCTGGTAAGTACAATCATTGCCAGTGCATTCGTGGTGCAAGGGATTGGTGGTGTGATTTTGGCGGTCGTTTTTGCGGACAAAATGGCCCTCCCTGATGCACTGTTTTACGGATTTTTCCATGCCGTCTCGG
Organism: Roseiflexaceae bacterium; assembly: GCA_947474225.1. Classification (GTDB taxonomy): domain Bacteria; phylum Chloroflexota; class Chloroflexia; order Chloroflexales; family Roseiflexaceae; genus UBA965. The sequence goes on from CANJHS010000090.1 coordinate 390, forward strand.
CGTTCAATAACGCGGGATTTGATCTATTTGGGAATAGTTTTATCGATTTTCGACACCACGTGCTCCTCCAACTGACCGTCATCGTACTGTTCGTCATCGGAGGATTGGGGTTTTTGGTAGTGTTGAATCTTGTGCAGGAGCGCGGCGTATGGCGAAAGCTCTCGCTCCACAGCAAATTAGTCTTGTGCATGACGGCGCTTTTGTGTGTCGCTGGGACTCTGCTGATGTACAGCGTGGAATTTCGTGGGGCGGCGTATGCCGATTTGACGCTTTGGGAACGACTTTTAGCGAGTTTTTTTAACAGTATGGCGACACGCAGTGCAGGCATGAACACGATTCCCCTGCCGCTGCTCCATCAAGGAACGCTGTTGGTGTTTGTGGTGTTGATGTTTGTCGGTTCTTCACCGAGTTCGACCGGCGGAGGCGTCAAATCCATCACCGTTGTGACGAGCTTCCTCATGTTGGTAGCTCTGTTCCGTGGTAAACGCGAGATAACGGTATTCCGCAGAACGATTGCCAACGATCTGGTGTTGCGCTCGTTTGTAGTGCTGGTGTTGGCGCTGTCAGCGATTTTTGTGGCGACGTTCCTCCTGACTGTCTCCGAAAACATCCCCGTATTCACCGCGTTGTTTGAAGTTGTCTCTGCATTCGGCACGGTAGGATTCACATTAGGGCTGACCCCGCACCTCACCGACGTCGGCAGAGGAACGATTATCGTGATGATGACCATCGGTCGGCTCGGGCCGATGACAATCTTCTATGCATTAGCGCAGCGGCTCAGTCCGATACACATCCGTCATCCCGAAGAACCCGTCATTATTGGCTAGGAGGGTACCGTGACCAAACAAATCGCAGTCATCGGACTCGGGCTCTTTGGGTCTGCCGTGGCAAAGACGCTGGCAGAACAAGGGCATCATGTGTTGGGGATAGATATCGACGAAAAAGCAAGCAGCGCGCTGATGCACCTCTTGGCTGAGGTTGTCACCGTCACAGAAGTGAACGAAGCCATCTTGCAGTCTTTGAGTATCACCGAGTATGACACCGTGGTCATCGGCATCACGAATATTGAATCAAGTCTGATGATTGCGCAGATGCTGCGAGACCTCAACGTGCATCATATTGTCTGCAAGGCGAAAAGTGCGCTCCATGGCAAAATCCTGCAGCGCATCGGCGTCGATCGGGTGATTTACCCAGAGCGCGATATGGGCATCCGCGTGGCCCAAAGCCTGGTCGCAAAATCAATCATCGAGACAATCGTGTTGACGCCCGTACAGCACCTCGTCACTGCACCCACACCTGACACCTGTATCGATCAGCCCGTCGGCACAATCCAATGGAAGACGCCGAACGGGATTACGGTGTTGGCGGTGCAACGTGGCGCAGAGGTGTTCGCTCATCCGGGTTCTACCTTCGTGGTGCGTCGGGGCGACGTGCTCGTGCTGGTGGGCAAAAGCGAAGACATTGCCACGCTGCTCACATAGACGCAACTCCTACAAAGGGTAGTGCTATAATTTGAGGTAATCGACCGTAGCTGGAGTGGACATGACCCCCCTATCGAATCTTCGCCAACGTATCACCGACCGCCAAGCACGCATCGGCATTATTGGCGTCGGCTATGTGGGCTTGCCGTTGGCGATTGTCTTTGCCGAAGCGGGGTTCCGCGTGACGGGCTTTGATCTCAGTGCCGAACGCGCCGCCACCATCAACAGCGGCATCAGTTATATCGACGATATCTCGTCCGAGACGGTCGCACACTACGTCAACGCCGGTCTGCTCGATGCCACCGCAGATATGAGTCGGCTACACGAGATGGACGCTATCAGCGTCTGTGTGCCCACGCCGTTGTCCAAAACCCGCGACCCCGACATGTCAGCCGTGCTGACGTCGGCCGAAAATATTGCCCAACACCTGCGTGCCGGGCAGCTTATCGTGCTCGAGAGCACGACCTACCCAGGCACCACGCGTGAGATCTTTTTGCCGCGCATCCAGGAACGTGGCTTTACCGTGGGAAAAGACATCTTTTTGGCGTTTTCACCGGAACGTGTCGATCCAGGCCGGACCGACTGGACCACCAAAAACACCCCCAAGGTGATGGGCGGCATTACTCCCGAGTGTCTCGAAGCCGGCAAAGCGCTATATGGCTCGACCATGAGCACCATTGTGCCGGTCAGTAGCCCCGAAGCGGCCGAAATGGCCAAGTTACTCGAAAACACCTTCCGCGCCGTCAACATTGGCCTGGTCAACGAAGTCCTGCTCATGTGTGACCGGCTCGGGTTGAACGCCTGGGAGGTCATCGAAGCGGCCGCCACCAAGCCGTTCGGCTTCATGAAGTTCACCCCCGGTCCCGGATTGGGCGGCCACTGTATCCCCATCGATCCGTTGTACCTTTCGTGGAAGCTCAAGTCGCTCGACTACACCGCTCGCTTCATCGAATTGGCCAGCGAGGTCAACACCTCGATGCCGCGCTATTGGGTCCAGAAGGTCGCCGATGCGCTCAACGAACAGTCCAAAGCAGTCCGTGGCAGCAAGATTCTGGTGCTCGGCGTCGCCTACAAAAAAGATGTCTCGGACGTACGCGAGTCGCCGGCGCTAGATATCATCCATCTCTTGCGTGAGAAGGGTGCAGATGTCGCCTACCATGATCCGCACGTCGAGAGCATCCGCCTCGAAGGTGACCGCCTGCGTGGCGTCACCGACCTCGATGCGGCCCTGGCGACCCACGATTGTGTGATTGTGGCGACGGACCATAGCAGCTATGACTGGCAGGCAATCAAAAAAGGCAGCCGCTTAATCATCGACACACGCAACGCGATTCGGGCATAATATCCTTTCGACTTTTGAGGCGGCGCGCCTTCCGTTTGACTTTGTGCGACAGCTGTGCTACATTCTGCCCACACAGACAGATTTCCATATCACTGAAACGTTCCGCAGCAAACACTGACGTTTGCCATGCCAATGGAGGCACGGAGTGAATCAATCATTGACATCCATTGTCGGCATTCGTGTTGGCCACAGCCAGGACCATGCAGCCCTCACCGGCTGTACGGTCATTTTATTGCCCGAAAACACGACAGCGAGTGTTGATGTGCGTGGCGGTGCGCCGGGTACCCGAGAGACAGACCTGCTCGCCCCCGAATGCACTGTGCAGCACATCCATGCACTTTGTCTGTCGGGCGGGAGTGCATTTGGTCTGGCTGCAGCCGATGGTGTTATGCGCCACTTACGTGAGCAAGGCGTTGGATTTGATGTCGGTGTGGGTAAAGTGCCAATCGTCCCTGCTGCGGTCATCTTCGACTTGAGCTGCGGGGATGCACGTGCCCACGCCACTGCCGAGATGGGGTATCAGGCTGCTGCAGCCGCCAACAGTGAGCCAGTTGCCGAAGGCAACGTCGGTGCTGGAATGGGTGCAACCGTCGGTAAAATATTTGGCGCTGCGTCCTGGATGAAGGGCGGTATCGGCAGTATTGGGATTACCCTCCCCGGCAATATCACAGTGGCAGCCCTCGTTGTCAATAACGCCTTTGGAGATATCTACCAAGAGCAGACGGGGCGCATCATTGCAGGGGCACGTGATCAATCCGGCGGCTTCCTGAATACTGCTGGGTTTTTGCGCGGGGGCACTGAGATACCTACATTTGCAGGGAGCAATACGACCTTGGTAGTCGTTGCTACTGATGCAACCCTGACCAAAAGTGAATGTCGCAAAGTCGCCCAAATGGCCCAAGATGGCATGGCTCGCGCCATCAAACCGGTTCATACCCCGTTTGATGGCGATGTGATATTTGTTGTAGCCACAAATACCAAACCGGCTCCACCGATGATTCAAATCGGCAGTACCGCCGCTGATGTCGTAGCAGCAGCAATCGAACGGAGCGTGCAGTGTGCAGCAGCGCTGCCAGGAATCCCGGCAGTCAACACCCCCGAGTGAACCGAGCTCCTGCTCGTCACTATAGTTGGTTCGCTGTAAGAAAGGGAAGTCAATGAAGATCAACGTACGTCAAATCGTGGTCGCAGGTGTCCTCGGTGCCATCGCCATTGTCTTGGGCGTTACCCAAATCGGATTCATCCCTGTGCCTAATCTGAGTGGTAGTGCTACGATTATGCACATCCCGGCAATCATCGGTGCGGTATTGGAAGGTCCTGTGGTGGGCATTCTGGCCGGCGGTATTTTCGGTATCTTTAGCATGCTCCAAGACACGTCGGGGCTCTTTACGAACCCGATTGTGTCGGTACTCCCACGATTGCTCATCGGTCTTACCTCATGGTATGTCTACAAAGCTCTCGAAAAGGGCAATAGTGACGTCGCTGCCGCCGTCGCAGGCGTCGTTGGCACACTGACCAATACCGTTCTGGTTGTCGGCGCATTGATTGCATTTGGTCTTTTACCCATGGAAGCAGTACCAACGATCATCCCACAGGCACTCGTCGAAGTGGTCATCGCTGCCATTGTGACGGTGCTGGTTGTCCGCGGAGTCAAGTTGGTCCGATCCGGTTCGACCACTGCGAGCGACAGCAAAGACGGCACATACTAACTCAATCAGCGCGACGCCGGCATGGATACGTCCATGCCGGCAAAGGTTTTTTATGATTCACGTAACAAATGTTTCTTACGATTACAACGCTGACGGCTCCAACCCCATCCGTGCGCTCACGGATGTTTCTTTGTCGATTCAATCCGGTGAGCTAGTGGCATTGCTGGGCCACAATGGCAGTGGCAAAAGTACCCTCGCCAAACTCATGGCAGCGGTCATGTTCCCTGCACACGGTCACATATCGATTGGTGGGATTCCCGTCACCGAACAGACCGCACTCGAAATTCGCCGCAAGGTGGGGCTCGTGTTCCAACGGCCCGATGACCAGCTGATTGCCAATCGCGTCATCGATGATATTGCATTCGGCCCTGAAAATCTCGGCTTGCCACGGGATGTGATACAGCAGCGCGTCGATCATGCCATTGCCACCATGGAACTCGAATC
>CANJHS010000091.1 GCA_947474225.1 Roseiflexaceae bacterium
ATCCGACTTGTAAATGTTGATACATGCGACTGCAGCGGCGCAGCCCACCGAATGGGCGTTGTAGGTCAGACCAGCCAGCAGGGGTTTGTCTTCGAAGTACTCTGCAATTGTGTCTGAGACAACGGCTGCGCCGAGGGGGACATAGGCCGAGGTGAGGCCTTTGGCCATCGTCATGATGTCGGGCACGACATTCCAATGGTCGACGGCGAACCACTTGCCGGTCCGTCCAAACCCGCTCATGACTTCGTCGCAGATCAGCATGATGCCGTACTTGTCGCACAGCATCCGCAAACCCTGCATGTAGCCCTCGGGAGGAATGATGATGCCGTTGGTGCCGACCACCGACTCGACCACGATGGCGGCCACGGTGTGTGGTCCTTCGAACTGGATGATGTCTTCGATGCTGTTGAGACAGTCCATCGTACAGCCGTCTTTGTTCCCACAGAAGCGGCACCGGTAACGGTATGGGTCGGGGGCGCGGACGATGCCGGGGATGCCTGGTTCGGCACCCCAGCGGCGTGGATCGCCGGTCATGGTGATGGCACCTGCAGTCGCACCATGGTATGAACGGTAGCGGACGATGATTTTGTGGCGACCGGTGACGGCGCGAGCGATTTTTATGGCGTTTTCATTCGCTTCGGCACCACCGTTGGTAAAGAACGCTTTGGTCAAGTTGCCGGGCGTTATTTCTCGCAAGAGATTCCCTAATTCGGCACGAATGGCGGTGGTCGCTGCGGTGGGCGCGACGTATGCGATTTGTTTGAGTTGGGCGGTAATGGCGTCGATGACGCGCTGGTCGCCGTGGCCGATGTTGACGCACATGAGCTGTGAGTTGAAGTCCATGTAGCGCTTGCCGTCGACGTCCCACAAATAGATCCCTTCGGCGCGATCGATGACCATCGGTTTGATCGCCTTCTGTGCGGTCCATTCGTACAACGTCGTCTCACGCGTGAGATCGAGGATTTCTTGGCGGGTGCGTTGTGGAGTGGTCATGCGACCTCCATGCGGCTAAAACGATGTTCTGGCGCCATTGTACGCCGTATCGCCATGGCACGTCAATGCACCGCGGAATCGCCTACGCGCGAGGATTCGTGGGCTGTCAGTTCCGATGCGGTGTAAAATATCTGCAGCAACGTCGCTACACAGGAGCACCCGATGAAAATCACTGGTATCGAGCTTTTTACCGTCCCGCCGCGTTGGTTGTTCCTCAAAATCAGCACCGACGAAGGCATCAGCGGCTGGGGTGAACCCATCGTCGAAGGGCGCGCAGCGACGACCGCCGCCGCCGTCAACGAACTCAGCGAATACCTCATCGGCCGTGACCCCAACGACATCGAAGACATCTGGCAAGTGCTCTATCGCGGCGGATTCTACCGCGGCGGCGCGTTGGCCATGAGTGCCATCGCCGGCATCGACCAAGCATTGTGGGATATCAAAGGCAAGCGCTACGGCGTACCCATCTATCAATTAATGGGTGGTGCAGTCCGCCATTCCATCCGCGTCTATTCATGGATCGGCGGCGATCGCCCGCAGGATATCGCAGATTCTGCCAAAAAAGCCGTGGCGCAAGGCTTTTCGGCCCTCAAAATGAACGCCACCGAAGAGCTGATGTACCTCGACACACCCGGCAAAATCGACTTGGCTGCCGAACGCGCCGCAGCCGTGCGCGAAGCAGTCGGGCCAAACGTCAGCTTCGCCATGGACTTCCACGGTCGCGTCCATCGGCCGATGGCCAAGGTACTGGCCCGGGCGCTCGAGCCGCATCAATTGTTGTTCATCGAAGAGCCCGTCTTGTCCGAAAACTACGAAGCGCTGCGTGACATCGTCAACACCGCATCAATACCGATTGCCTTGGGCGAGCGTTTGTTCTCGCGCTGGGATTTCAAGCGCATCCTGGCCGAGGGCTTGGTCGACGTCATCCAGCCCGATTTGTCGCACGCTGGCGGCATCACCGAATGCAAAAAAATCGCCACCATGGCCGAGGCATACGATGTCGCCCTGGCACCGCACTGCCCGCTCGGGCCGATAGCGCTGGCGGCCTGTCTGCAAATCGACGCCACCTGCCACAACGCCACCATCCAAGAGCAGAGCCTGGGCATCCACTACAACAAAGGCAATGATCTGCTGGATTATCTGGTCGATCCGACCGTGTTCAAGTACGACAACGGCATGGTCAAAATCCCCACCGGCCCTGGCTTGGGCATCGAAATCAACGAAGAATACGTGCGCGCCAAGGCCAAAGAAGGCCACAACTGGAAGAATCCCATCTGGCGCCACAAGGACGGCTCTGTCGCCGAGTGGTAATCGCCATGCACCTGCGTGCATGGCGATGGAGCAGGGGCGAGGTCGTCATGCCCCGCAAAGCGGGGTACTCGCCCGTATTTGACATACTCTGTGGCAGGGTACCGCACCCCTTTCTTTTGTATGCAGCAAGCTTGCTTGCTTCCTTCCTTGCTTTTTTGATATAATTCCGGCAAAGCGAAAGGGACGCACCATGAAAATGACTATCGATTTGCCCGAAGAGCTCATCAAAGCTATCAAAATTCGGGCCGCCCAAGAACAACGCACCGTGCGCGAGTTGGTCGCGGCGTATCTGACCGACGGATTGTACCCAAGTGACGCTGTGCCGACGCCGGCACCGACAACAACCGATATCGAGATGGCACCGTGGGGCTTGCCGATTATTCGGAGCATCCCAGGATCGCCGCCATGCACGATGACAGGTGAGGAGACCATCGAATTTATCAACAACGCGCTCACCGAACTGGACTACGAAAGATATCTGAATGCTATACGACGCTAACATGTGGGTAGCGATGCTCATTCCACGGCATGTACATCACGAACGAGCGCTCTCACACTACGATAGTGTCGCTGGTACTGCATATGTCTTGTTGTCGCAAAGCGTTCGTATCAGTGTGCTGCGTTTGCTGACGCAACCGAGTATCCATCGTGAGTATGCGCTCGCGCCGATTACCAACACCGCAGCATTAGACTACCTGGCGCGCATCACCCAGTCACCCAAGGTGCGCAACCTGCTCGAACCAGCCGAGCTGTTTGTGACGTGGCGGGATCTGGCCGCCCACCCGCACCCAGCCCCCAACCGCTGGATGGATGCCTATTTGTGTGCCGTTGCGCGCCACGCCGGTGTGCCCATTGTGACGCTCGACCGCGGCATGCTCCATTATGCACAGTATGGGGTCAATGTCGTGGTGCTGTGATGGATCACCTTCGAGCGGGGCGTTTGCTTAAAGGCCTGCTGCAGTCAGAAAATATAAGTTGACATTACAATTTTTCGTACTACTATTTAATAACGTAAAACGTAATATAATAATGTTATTCATATTAGGAGTTGAAATGAATAGCACAGCACAGCACAGCACAGCACAGCACAGCACAGCACAGCACAGCACAGCACAGCACAGCACAGCACAGCACAGCACAGCACATTAAATGGCTACTATTAGCCGTAGTGTTGGTCTGTAGCTTCTTTGTGCCGATGTCGGCAAAGACGGCCAAGGCGGAAGGGGTAGCAAGGGCAGGGTATGCGAATGGATTCAACGAGCAGTTCACGAGTGGTGCAGCGAATTGGAGAGCGGGAAATGGAAGATGGTCAATAGGATCAGGAATGATTCGTGGAATTGGTTTGACAGGTGATATCACATCGGCGTATTTCATGCCTGCAAAGTATCAGAATTTTGATTATCAAGTCAGAATGAAGCGAACAGGGTGCGCATCGTGTGGGAACGGTTTCTTGCTTCGAGAGACTACCAGCACGGTTGTGTATTTCAGATATACGAACTCGGGTTATTTTTACATATACGCATGCAATACAATCGATTGTTACGATTGGAAGTTACCAACATACTCAACAGCAATAATCAAAGGTGGTTTCAACGTTATTCGTGTTGTTGCCATAAACAACCTATACAAATTTTACATTAACAATGTACTCGTGAATCAAGGTACAGCATCCGGTTCTTATGCTTCGTACAATAAAGTTGGCTATGTTGGTGTAGATTTTTATTCGGATAAGGCCGCTGGAAATTTTCTAGATGTCGATTATGCGATATTGACGAAGAAATAACACATCCGTGTGCCGTTTTGTTTGCGCTACATGAGAACCATCTGACGGTTGAACATCTGAAATCACACGATCGTGCGGGGCGTATCGCAATACGCCCCGCACGATTTGTTATCAGCGCTGTTTGATCTCGATATCGCCGGCGGTGGTCGTCAAGGTAAGGCGCACCGCAGCTGGCTCGCCGGTATCGCCCGATACGTGGAACGCAATATCGCTTTTGATTTCGCCGACGGTCGTAGACGCATCGACCTCGGTCTCGTAGCCCCGATCAACGGCCACTTCGATGTCGCCTGCCATCGTGTTGGCAGTTATCACGCATGGGGCGTGGACGTCGATCGAAATATCACCGCCTGCAGAATGCGCACTGACGGTCGACTGCGCAGTAATCGACAGTTCGATGTCGCCGCCGGCGGTATGTACGTCGCCTTCACCGACGATGACGGCCTCGATGTCGCCGCCCGCGCTGTGGATACGACAGCGCTGCGCGATTGCATCTGACGTGTCGACGTCGCCGCCCGTGGTCGTGAGATCCAGACGAGCAAAGCGACCGACAATGATACAGTCGCCGCCGGTTGCGTTCAGCGTCACGCTACTGTCTGCCGGCAAAAACACATCGATACCCGACACTTTGAGCTCGCGCGACGGCATGGCGTTTGCATCAATGCGCAATACCCCGCGAGCACCGTCGAACCCCCAGCCTGGACCGTCTGGTGCGAGGACCGTATCCCCACGCACCTTCGAGAACGTCACCAGAATCGTCGGCGCATCGTGGGTATGGATGTGCACATCGCCATGGATCACTGTGAGGTTCGCCGTGACCGGCCCCTCTGTCTGATAGGTGAGTGCGGGAGTGGTCGGCGGAGCGTCGTGTGTGCCAAAGATTTTGTCGAAGATGTTCATAGCGTTCCTTTAGCTCCGGCCACGCCCGCGCAGGGTCTGACCGAATGGTGATTGTCTGTGTGCAGGGTGCGAACTCGTGGCGTGGCTGAGTGTACGCACCACCCAGCTGTTGGTTGACATACCCTCAGACGAAGCCAGGGTGTCGATGCGGTCCTTCAGGTCCGATGGCAGGCGTAGTGCAAAGCGCGCATCCAAGTCGCCGATTGTCTC
>CANJHS010000092.1 GCA_947474225.1 Roseiflexaceae bacterium
AATGCACGGAGCCGGTCAGGCCGTAGCATGCACAAGCCAATCACCATGAATGCCACAAAAATGCCGTTGTAGTGACCATACAAGCCATACTGCCAGGCGAATTGCCACCACCGCTGGCTGACCGTGCTGGTGGCATCGATGTTTTGCAACGCCCCGAGCTGTGCCAGGATGGTGCCCCAAAATTGACTGAAGTAGACAGTGCCGACGACGACGAACAACACCCACCAACGCCACGCCAACGGGCGCAGCGAGCGCCGCATGAATGCCAGTGTATAGGTCAGATGCAGCGTCAAAAATGACCCGAAGTGCCCTACCATGGCAGCAGTCATGGCGATAGTACTGACCACGCCCACATCCGCCAACGCGGTGACAATGGCAATTACTGCAAACCACTGGCCGATGGTCTGGGCCACCGTCGCCTGCCATTGCAGCAAAAATCCCGCCGGCAAAATCACATACAACGTGCTCACTAATGCAATCCTGCGCAGTGACCAGCCGTTGCGTTGGGCGAGCCACCCCAACAAAAGAATGGTCGTACTGTCGATAACAACGGCGCTCAGATGAATGATGCGTTCGAGTGGCCAGAGCCACTGTAGCGGCAAAGCCACCAGTGCGAGCAGATAGTAGACGGTCGGTGGGTAGGGGTAGGTGAGTCCTTGGCCGTCTGCGACTTGATAGAAGTGTGTACGCAGGATAGCTTCGTATTTGTGGACGTGGAAGCCGATGTCGGTGCCATAGTAGCCTGGCGAGACGATACCGCTGGCTTTGAGGACGATGTTTGCACACATCGCGATCAAAGCAATACGCAACCACGCAGTTGATACACGCCAGCGGATGCATAAGAGTGCACCAAGCCAGCCAACGAGGATGGCCAACAGCCCGGGGAATGAGACGCTGAGCGCCTGCGGGAAGCTGAGGGCGATAGCCAGTAGTGTAAGTGCCGCCACCATACTCAACCGCGGTTGCTCGGCCAGGCTCAAAACTGACACGACACTGATTGCCAAAGCTAGGAACAACAGCCACGCGAGTGTTGTACGGTCAAGCGCCCAGCCGAGACGCTGGCTGTCGAGTGATACTATCGCCAGGCATAAATCATGCAGAGTCACGTCGGTGACGGCTCTATTGTCACAGGTGATGCCGAGTGTGGGGCTGGCGGGAGCGAGCAGCCTGAGCCTCCGGATCCCCGGGTTTTCAGGGATGCTGTATTCCTGTCTCGCCAAGGTGAGGGTGATAGTACGCGGGGGTTGTTCACCCCGTTGCATCGTCATCAGGGTCAAAATATGTTGGCGCGATGGTTCAGTGAGCACTATGTGCGAGTCCGGCATGACCCATTGGAAGGTTTGGTCATGCTGCGTGATGGGAGCAGACTCTGCCTCGCGCAGGGATGTGGTGTATCGTTGTGCGTCACGGGTGCCGATGTCGATGTGCCATTGTACGGGTGTCAACAGCAGCGTTACAAAACAGGCGACCACCGAGAGGATGCTGGAGTGCAGGATGATGCGTCGTATCATAAAGACCTTTGGTAAGTGCGACACATTGTAGCAAAATATGGATGGTATTGGTCCAAGAGAGACAGCTTTGTGAAGATGCTATATTGTTATTATTTACAAAAACCCCGCAAGAAACACATGTTATGGTACAAAAAACTTGACTGGAGGCAGAAAATGGGTCGCGTCAATGCAATCGATCGAATCACGAAAGCCCGCATCATCGCTATCATGACAGACATCAAGGTGCGACTGCGTCGCCACCGTATTACGGTCGGCTCGGGAATTGAAGACCAGCACGTCGATACCAATTCTGCATCACAGTCGTTGGTCGACATAATCCGTATGCGTGGTTGTGAAATGCCTGGGAGCCGGTTCTCAGACATTTTTTTGTCGCGCCCAACCCGGATGGTGAATGCAAGCGTGCACGAATTAGTGACCACGTTCGAGGTCATTCTCGACATCGGTCACCACTTCATGCCAGCTGATGAACTCATTGAATTATGTGAGTTAACGCGTGTCCCATTTGGTGTTGTGCAGCAATTCGCACGATACTACCCCGTCCAAGAATGGCGACTCGCACTGCACCAGTACAGCAACGATGCACAGCTGACAGACGAAGACGAAATCATCGAACGTGATGTCGTCCTCGACGAAATTGAGCTGCTTTTGGTACAGGCACTGGCAAACAGCGACACGACAGGGGTACGACACGTTATCGTTAGTGGCCCATCAGGGATTGGTAAAACCGCAGTGGCCATTGCTGCTGCACGTCGCATTGAACGTACCTATGCCAGACGCATCCCCATCGTGATGTTGGGGGCAGAATCGAGCACCGTCGAACAAATCTGTCGAGCCATTGGTGTGACTATTGGGATGAAGTTGATTGGAACAGAGCCGTGGGCCTTGCGAATGCGCAACACAACGGCTCTTCGAAATGCAGTTGTGATTCTCGATAACCTCATAGGTGCGCCGGGGTTGTCGCTTGAAGCGATTCTGCACGAGCTTACCCATACCTTGCCAATGACGTTGTTTCTTGTGACAACACAAATCGACGGGTTGGCTCAGCTGATTCCACGAGCCCACGGAGTAGTGCTGCAACCACTGAATGAAGATCAAAGTCGACGTCTTTTTTGGCGTATTTACCGCAATGCCAATGGGCGCGACATCGATCCCGCCGAAGTGACTCGGGTAGTGGCTGAGAGTTATGGATTCCCCATGCACATTATCGCCTGCGCGAATGCTGCGGCAAATGGGGGGCCAATCGATACATCGATTATGTATCAACATGTCGTCGCGGGCATCCCAACTGAGGCAGTGCGAATAGTGCAGCTGCTCGCGTTGGTACAGCAGCCAGTTTCGTTGCGTTTTTTGACGGAACTACAAAGTGTGTTCAGAAGCAAGAGTGACGAAGATTTGCGACAGATTGTGCAGCAATTGGAGCGCCGTCAGATTATTACACTACAGCGCAACGAAGGCTATGTGATGCACGATGCACTCCGCAGTGCGATGCAGATGGTTTTTCAAAAAGAGCACGTCGCAGAACTGTTGGCTCATACAGCACCGGCAATTCATACCGATGCAATCCTACGAGAAGATGATCTGAAAAACTATTACAACCAGGTGGAAACTCATGAAGTTCTTGCAGTACTCGAACTTGTGGGAGTGATGAAAAACCATGGCATGTTCGAAGCGGTTGGGCGCATAGCAGTACATTGGCGCATGATTTGGATTCGCTTTGGCTTATGTGCTGAATGGTGTGCTATCACTGACGACGTGGCGCGAGCATTGGGGGAGGACCACGAACTGCATGCACGGTTGATGTATACACTCGGGAGTTTCTATGGTCATCGCGGCATGGTTGACCGAACAGTATTGGCTCTGCAACGTGCGCTGCGTACCGCCGAACAACGTGGTGAATCGGATGTGTGGGCAATGGCAGCGTTGGAGTGTGCCCTTCATGGTCTGCAGTCAATTGGGATGATGCAGTCGGAAAATTTGATTCTGCGCGCTATTGCTCAGTTCGAACGCTTGAAAGAATACTACTGGGTGGGGCGTTGCTACGACACAATGAGCTATATCGCACTCGTTGCAGGGAAAGTCCCGCAGGCACTCAAAGCCAATGATGAGGCACTCATGGTATACGGGAGTGAGCAGACTTCGTTCGGGCGTGGCGATGCGCACGCCAATCGCGGGTTAATTTACATGACTATGGGGGACTACTCTCTGGCGCGGCAAGAACTCATGAAGGCAGAGCATATTTTTCACAAGCTGAATGCATCTGCAAATACAGCTGCAGTGCATTTGCGTATTGCAGCGATTTGTGTGCTCTGGAATCATGCATCTGACGCACGGTACTACCTTGTCAAGGCATTTCACGTGCTCGAGCGGTGTGGCGGATTGAATGACGTGTTGTTTGTCATTGATATATGTGCAGGGTTGGCAATTGTCGAGGGTTATGGACGGATGGCAATCCAATTATCTGCTGCTTGTACCGAACTGCGCCAGCACCTCGCCTTGCCACGGGGTGAGGCCTTTGATGCCATAGTCGTGCGCCAACTCTCATATGCACAGGAGCTGATTGAAGAAATTGCTGTGGTACCACTATCCGCCGATCTGATGGATCTGATGATTTTTGTGCGAAAGTATTTGAAATACGACAAATCGTTCTTGGAGGAGTAACGAAGGAATCTTGTTTGTCTATTTTGAGGGTGTACCAGGTCAGAAGAGATATTATTGCTTGGCTCATAACCAAGACAGAAACGAGCCACCGACCTGCCAGGGAGTACATTTATGCATGGTACATTACCCCCAACGCGAACGCCACCAGTGAGGACAACACAATAAGGAAGCGGGTCTGATTGATAAAAATACTGCGAAACACTCCAAGCTATTCTCCTTGCATAGAAAAGACCACCATAATTACTCTAATAATCGGCGTTTGACGAAAATACAATGCCACTAGAGTGATCGTTGAACCGCTTTTGCCACTGGAACAAACACTTGTCGCCACGACATCCGGTCGGTGTTGTCGAGATGGTGGACCTGATCGAGAATAAGCGACAGGTATTGACTCCCGCACAGCGCGGTCACCGTTGCGCCGACGATGACCCAATAGAATGCCGTGGGTCGAAATCCTCCTAGCAAGCACGGATATGATGTATCCCAATGGCGCATCACTGCACGGATGGAGTATCTCACTAATGTGGGCAGAAACAAAGGCCATGCATATCGTTTGCAGGTCGTTGCATCCACCGCACTGTTATTACAGTGAACGTTGTATGAAATGTTGGCAGGTACACACAAGTGAATGGTACCGGTTGGTTGCGGTGGGATGGGGGATCTGGTGGGTTACTGATTAGAGTGTCATCGAAATTGGTGGCTGATCTGCGCGGATTATCACTTGAACGTCAACAATACGTGGTTCTCCGGTATTGGAGAGCGGCAGAGCACCGAGAAGTTTGATTGTTGGAACCACAGTTTGCCACCAAAAATTCGCCACATCACGATCACCGAGGTTGAGGCTGTAATTTGCAATCGACTCACTCGCGGCATTGACGTTTCATACATCGCCGTCACCCTGCACGACTGCGACGTTACCCAGCCATAAAGTGAGTAATAGGGCGTACCAATACCAACCATAGGGGCGCGAGAATATATTCATGACCATCGTAATTCAAAATCTTTCGAA
>CANJHS010000093.1 GCA_947474225.1 Roseiflexaceae bacterium
ACCGTCGATGTGCGCGATCCGGCCTCGCCGGCGGTCATCCAGCTCGAGAGCGCCATGGGCGCCGCCATCGGCCTGATTGCCGGCGCACAGGCGGTGGCCGTGCCGCGCGAACGCTTTATGCCGGTCAAAAGCTGCCAAGACCTGCTGGTGCTGCGTTCGGACTGCTTTGCCCTCAACGACGCCTACCACCTGGTCCAGCGCAACCCGGGCCAGACACTGCCCATCGTGCAGCTCGATCAGCACTTTTATAAGGTCATCAGTGACTTCGAGCAGCGCTTCCCCGCCGGTTCACCGCAGCTCCAGCAGTGCACCGCGCTGACCGTGACGGGCGATGTGACTTTTGGGGCGGATGTGTCGTGCACGGGCGCGGTGACCATCCAGGCTGCCGCAGCGGCACACATCGCGGCGGGTACGCAATTGCCTGATGGACTGCATTCTATTGCCTGATACGGCACTGAGAGTGTTGACAAACGCGGCGCGTCCGTGTTACAACAGATGATGAATGACATAATGTAATGCCCCTGTGGCAGCTGGTATAGAAAGAAGCATCCATGTCGCGACCGACCTACCTCGAGGCCCTGACCCAGCGCGTGCTCATCTATGACGGGGCAATGGGGACCAGCATCGACGATTTTGATCTGACCGCCGAAGACTACGGCGGCGAACGTACTTTTGGTTGCCGCGACTACCTGGTGGTGACCCGGCCCGATGTGATCGGCAAAATCCACGCTTCGTTCATGGAGGCTGGTTCCGACGTGCTCGAGACATGCACCTTCCAAGCCACCAAACCGCGCCTCGAGGAATGGGGCTTGGGTGAGAAAGTCCACGAGGTCAACGTCACCGCTGCGCGTTTGGCCCGCACGGTGGCCGACAGCTACACCGCCAAAGACGGCCGTGCGCGCTATGTGGCCGGCTCGATTGGACCCACGGGCAAACTGCCGTCCTCCAATGACCCCGCGCTGAGCGATGTGACGTTTGATCAGCTGAGCGACACCTTCCGCGAGCAGGCCATGGCCCTTATCGAGGGCGGCGTCGACGTGTTGCTGGTCGAGACCAGCGTCGACATCCTCGAGGTCAAGGCCGCGCTGGACGGTCTGCGCCGCGCCAAAAAAGACATGAACCGGCCCGATGTGGCTGTACAGGCCCAGATATTCCTCGATATGAGTGGGCGTATGTTGCTGGGGACCGATATCCCGGCCTACATTGCCACCATGGAGGCTATGCCGGTCGACGTCATCGGACTCAACTGTAGCACCGGCCCCGAGCACATGCGCGAGGCCATCCAATACCTGACGGCGCACTCGCGCAAGCCTATCTCGTGTATCCCCAATGCCGGTTTGCCCATCGAGGTCGATGGTGCGACGGTGTTCCCGATGGAGCCTGCGCCGTTTGCTATTACCCTCGGTGAATTCGTCACCAAATACGGCGTCAACGTCGTCGGTGGTTGCTGCGGCACGCGCCCGGCCCACATCGCCAAATTGCGCGAGCATCTGGGTGGCGACATAGTCCCCATGGTGCGCGACATCGAATACATCCCCAGCGTCTCGTCGGGCATCCGCTCGGCGGCACTGCAGCAGGACGGTACGTTGACCATGATCGGCGAGCGCGTCAACACGCTGGGCTCGCGCAAGGTCAAACGGTTGCTCATCAACGACGACTACGACGGCGTGCTCGAAGTCGCCCGCGAACAGGTCGACAGCGGCTCGCACATGCTCGATGTCTGTGTGGCTATGACTGAGCGCAGCGACGAACGCGAGCAAATGGTGGCGTTGATTAAAAAACTCACCATGAATGTCGAACTGCCCCTCGTCATCGACACCACCGAGCAGGACGTGCTCGAGGCTGCATTGGCAAGCTACCCGGGCCGCGCCATCGTGAACTCGGTGTCGCTCGAGGGTGGCCGCGGTGAGAAAATCGACAAAATCATGCCCCTCATCGCCCGCTACGGCGCAGCCACGGTGGCGATGACCATCGACGAGACCGGCATGGCGCATTCGGCCGAGCGTAAGCTCGAGATCGCCCAGCGCCTGGCCACCATCGCCCGCGAGGAGTTTGGGGTGCCGGCCGAGGCGTTGATCTTCGATGTGCTCACCTTCCCCATCACCACCGGCCAAGAAGAACTGCGCCATGCCGCGGTCGAGACGCTCGACGGCATCCGTTTGGTCAAAAAACACATCCCCGGCTGTTTTACGACGCTGGGCGTCAGCAATCTGAGCTTCGGTGTCGCGCCGCACGCCCGGGCAGCCTTGAACTCGGTCTTTTTGTTCCACGCCGTGGCGGCAGGGCTCGACACCGCGATTATCAACCCGAGCCATGTCAGCCCATATGCCGAGATTCCCCAGGACCAGCGTGAACTCTGCGAAGACTTGATTTTCGCCAAACGTGAAGACGCCCTGGCCCGTTACATCCAGTTCTATGAGGCGAACGGCTCGAGTGACGAAAAAGAAGTCGTCAATCCGACCGCCGGCATGACTGTCGACGAGCGTTTGTACTGGAAGATTCTGCACCGCAAAAAAGAAGGCGTCGAGGCCGACATCGAAGAAGCCGTGCAACAGCGGCTCACCCCGCACGGCTTGCAGTTGGGTGATGCCGTCGCCACCACGATGAACGCCGAAGGCGCCTCGCCGCAAGGCCTCGAGGCTGTGGCCGTGCTCAACAACGTGCTCTTGCCGGCGATGAAGCAAGTCGGCGATCTGTTCGGCGCCGGGCAGTTAATTTTGCCCTTTGTGCTGCAGAGCGCCGAGGTCATGAAGAAGACCGTGTCGCATCTGGAGCGCTATCTCGACCGGCTCGAAGGCACCAGCAAGGGCAAAGTGGTTTTGGCCACGGTGTATGGCGACGTGCACGACATCGGCAAAAACCTGGTCAACACGATTTTGTCCAACAACGGCTACACCGTCTATGACCTGGGCAAGCAGGTCCCGGTCAATACCATCATCGAAAAAGCGCTCGAAGTGGGTGCCGATGCCATTGGTTTGTCGGCGCTGCTAGTCAGCACGTCCAAGCAGATGCCCATCATGGTCCAAGAACTCCACAAGCGCGGCTTGTCATTCCCCGTGATGGTCGGTGGTGCAGCGATTAATCGACAGTACGGCCAGCGCATCAGCTTTGTCGATGGCGACGAAATGTACGGCGCCGGCGTTTTCTACTGCAAAGACGCCTTCGAAGGCCTCGAGACAATGGATACGCTGATCGATCCCAAAATCGGCCCCAACTTCAAAGCCCAAGTCCAGAGCGACGCCATCGCCGCCAAGCACGAAAAAGAGCGTGGCCGGCAGACGTTGACGACCCACGGCCGGGCCGGGACTGGTGATGCCAATGCACGTTCGGCCGTCAAAAGCGACAATCCGGTGCCGACCCCGCCGTTCTGGGGCGCCCAGGTGCTGACCCGCATCCGCCTCGACGATGTGGTGGCCAGCATGGACCGCAACGCCTTGTACCGCCTGCAGTGGGGCGCCAAAAATGCCAAGGGCGAGGAATGGGAAAAGCTGAAGGCCGAATTCGACGTCAAGGTGCGCGAATTGATGCGCGAAGCAGACCGCGACGGCTGGCTCGAGCCCAAGGTCGTCTACGGCTACTATCCGTGTCAATCCGAAGGCCAAGACATCATCGTCTACGACCCAACCGACCGTTCCAAGGTGCTGCAGCGCTTTGTGTTCCCCCGCCAGCCCGAGCGCGAACGCCTCTGTCTGGCCGATTACTACCGCTCGGTCGCATCGGGTGAGTATGACGTGATTGCCTTGCAGGTCGTCACGATGGGGACCAAGGTCGACGATATGACCGAAGCACTCCAGCAGCAGGGCGATTACAGCCGCTCCTACTTTATCCACGGCTTGGCGGTGTCGCTTGCCGAAGGTCTGGCAGAGTACACCAATAAGTTGGTGCGCCAGAGCCTGGGCTTGGGTGGCGAGCAGGGTCGGCGCTATTCGTGGGGCTACCCGGCCTGCCCGGATTTGGATGAGCACACCAAGTTGTTTGCGATTTTGCCTACGGACAAAATCGACGTGACGCTGACCGAGGCCTTCCAGTTGATCCCAGAGCAAAGCACCGCGGCCATGGTGGTGCATCACCCCGAGGCGAAGTACTTCTCGATTGGGTCTGCCGGACAGCGTGCGGAAGACGACGTCACCGCATTGCAATCGTGAGAGTGAGTGTCTGCAATGAATGAACATGTCGAAAAATTCATCGCCTATCTGGTGGCGGAGCGCAATCTGACGCCCAATACCACGTCAGCGTATCGGACCGATTTGAATCAGTTCCTGGAGTTCATGGCGACGCGCAAGGTCAGCGACATGAGTCGCGCCGAAAACGCCGACGTCCTGGCGTTCATGCTGTTCCTCAAAGAAAAGCAGTATTCCAACGCCACCGTGGCGCGGCGGACGGCGGCGGTCAAGTCGTTCTACGCCTTCCTGGTGAGCATCCGTGCCGTCAGCATCGACCCTACCACCGCCGTCGAATCCCCCAAGGTCGAGCGCGAGGCACCCAAGTCGCTGACCCCCAACCAGGTCGACGAGTTGATGGAGTTGCCGCAGCGGGTACGCTCGCCGGAGCGGACGCGCGATCGGGCTATGTTTGAGGTGTTGTACTGCTCAGGCGTCCGCGTCAGCGAGCTGGTCGGCCTCAACATCGGCGATATCGATATGACTAAGAAAATCATTCGCTGTGTCGGCAAAGGCAAAAAGCTGCGTATTTTGCCCATCAGTGAATCGGCGTTGACGGCGCTCGAAGAATACCTCGACAACGCCTATAGTCAACTCGTCATGGAAAAGCAGTCGCCCGAGCGCACGTTATTTGTCAATCATCGCGGTGGGCGACTGACGCGGCAGGGTTTTTGGCTCATTCTGAAGCAATATGCCGACGAATTGGGTGTTGCTGATTTGACGCCGCACATGCTGCGCCA
>CANJHS010000094.1 GCA_947474225.1 Roseiflexaceae bacterium
ACACTGAACACTGAACACTGAACACTGAACACTGAACACTGAACACTGAACACTGAACACTGAACACTGAACACTGAACACTGAACACTGAACACTGAACACTGATTTCTGATTTCTACCCCCGGAGTATTGCATGCCTGCCAATAATGCACTGGCCGACCGCATCGCTGAGATTCTGTTGCCGCGTGGATGTACCATCCGGCGGCGCTTTGGCGGCATCGAATTCCTCCACCATGGCGTCGCAGTTGCGGGCGTCTGGGGTGATCTGCTGATGGTCGGGCTTGTGGCAGAAGACTTCGCCGTGGCCGTCCAACAGCCCGGCGTCCGGCAACACGCCACCAAGCGGATCCAAATCGACGGCCACGTCGTCTTGTCACCCGAACAGTATGACCGCGATGAAGACCTCGAAGCGTGGCTCGCCCGCAGCTGGACATACCATGTGACGCGTCAGACACTGCTACCTTGACAAAGTATACTAGTTCTGTATATATTATAGATATTAACAAGAGCCCGATAGAGGGGATGCAACATGACCCAGCCACTCCATTACCTCGATCATGCCGCTACCACGCCACTCGCGCCCGAAGTGCTCGAGGCGATGATGCCCTACTTGACCACCGTTTACGGCAATCCATCGAGCAAACATCAGGCCGGCCGCACCGCCATGAATGCGTTGGATGCCGCCCGCGACACGGTCGCGGGTGTTTTGGGGTGCACTGCGGCCGAGCTGGTCTTCACCGGCGGCGGCAGCGAGGGCGACAATCTCGCCATCAAAGGCGTCGTGCAGGCGTACCTGAGCCAGCATGCCACAGCCCACGTCATCATAAGCGGCATCGAACATCACGCCGGATTGCACGCCGCCGAGTCGTTGGAACGCAACGGCATCGCCGTGACCATCTTGCCGGTCGATGACCATGGCCTGGTCTCTGCGTCGGATCTTGAGTCAGCCCTACGACCCGATACGGCGCTGGTGTCGATTATGTATGCCAATAACGAGATCGGCACCATCCAACCCATCGCCGAACTCGCCGCCATCGCCAAAGCGCACAGCGTCCCCTTCCACACCGACGCGGTGCAGGCAGCCGGGTTGCTGCCGATCGTGGTGACCGACCTCGGCGTCGATGTGTTGACCATGACGGCGCACAAGTTTTATGGCCCCAAAGGAACCGGGGTCAACTATGTCCGCCGTGGCGTGGCCTGCACACCGCAGATTCATGGTGGCGCCCAAGAGCGTCGCCGTCGCGCCGGCACCGAAAATATCGCCGGTATCGTGGGCTTTGCCGCAGCCCTGCAGCACGCCGAAGCCAAGCGCGTGGCCGAAGTGGCCCGCCTCACGCCGCTCCGCGATCTGCTGATCGCCGGGATTTTGGGTGAACTGCCCGGCGTGCGCCTGACCGGGCACCCGAGCGAGCGCTTGGCCAACAACGCCAGCTTTGTCATCGATGGCATCGACGGTGACAGCCTGTTAATCCTGCTCGATCAGCGCGGCATTTGTGCATCGAGTGGGTCGGCCTGTACGAGTGGATCGCTCGAGCCGTCGCACGTGCTCGATGCCATCGGTGCCATCGGCAGCGACGAGCAAGCGGCCCTGCGGCTGTCGTTGGGGCGGAGCAGCGACGTAGCCACGGTCGACTATGCCATCAACGCGGTGGTCGATGTGGTGCAAAAGTTGCGTTCAGTCGCCTAATCAGGGTCGACGTGCAGGATCTCGATGGTGCCGGCGCTGTGTTCGATGAGAACGGCACTTATTTTGGGTGCATCGTCGACGCGCACGACGACCGTCAGCGTCACATCGGTCCCAAACAGCTCTTCGACAATCTGACTGTCATACCCCGCCAACACCCGCTTTACGCCTTCGTAGAGCGGGTATGTCATGCTCATCAAAAGCCGCGTGCGGGCGATTTTCTCAATCCGGACAACCTCGCTCAGGACGGCTTTGACACTATCGCCGTAGGCATGTACCAGCCCGCCGGTGCCCAGCAGCGTCCCGCCGAAGTAGCGCGTCACCACTACGACCACGTCGCCCAAGCCACTCCCTTTGAGGACCGCCAAGGCAGGTCGGCCGGCGGTGCCCGAGGGCTCGCCGTCGTCACTCATCCCTAGTGTGGTGGTCCCGCCGTGGCCGATGACGTAGGCATAGACGTGGTGATTGGCGTCCGGCATTTTTGCGCGTATGGATGCAATAAACGCCCGTGCTGACACGACATCCACGACGGGTGCCAGGTGCGTGATAAAGCGCGAATTACTGACGCGAAGCTCGACCGTGACCGGTCCGGCGGGGATGTCATTGGGCATATGAATCTTTTCTTTTTCTGTGAAAAGTCCGGCCGTACCACGAGCGGCGTCCGACGCACCCACACTCCCCGCTCCGGCCTGTATGCGCCCGCAATGCGCACAGTTCTGGTTACTCTTGGTGCGCCAAGTCCGTGGCAATGGGGAGCGAGAAGTGGAAGGTGCTGCCCTTATTGATTTCGCTATTGGCCCAGGCCCGACCGCCATGCAGTTCGACCAAACCTTTGACGATGGTCAACCCCAGGCCGGTGCCGCCGATGCTCTTGGTATTGCTGGTGTCGACCCGCACAAAGCGATCCCAGATGCGCGACAGATTTTCGGCGGTGATGCCGATGCCCTCGTCGCTGATACTGATGTGCAAAAACTGCCCGTCGGGATGTTTGGCGGGTGGCTTACTGAGCTCACGCACGCGTACGGTGATGGTCCCGCCGTCCGGCGAGTATTTGGCGGCGTTCGAGATCAGGTTGGTCAAAATCTGGCGTACCCGGTCTTTGTCGGCATAGGCCGGCGGGAGCTGCGGCAGCACATCAAACGTAATCGGGTGATTGGCGAAGGTCACGCTGTGCTGCAGTTTTTTGGCCAGGTCGACGGTCAGTTCGCCGACTGCGATGGGCCAGCGATTGATGCGCACGGTGTTGGCTTCGATCCGGGCATAATCGAGCATTTCGTGGACGAGGCTTTGGAGATTTTCGGCTTCACTCTGCAGGATGCGCAGCAGATTTTTTTGTGCTTCGGGCGGCAACTCGCGATTGAGTAAAATGTCGGAGTAGCCCATAATCGAGGTCAGCGGCGTTTTGAGCTCGTGCGAGACGAGCGAGGCGAACTCGCTCTTGAGGCGGTCTGCCTCTGTCTCACGCGTGGTGTCGTTGATGACCCAGATGCGGCCGGTGATGTGCTCGCTGTTGTCGCGCGTCGGCACTGACAGGATCGAGAGCTCTTGGTGCGGGTTGCGCAGTTTGAGGCTGAGCGAAAATTCCTGGTCGGGTTGTTCGTGGACATTGTCACTAAACTGCGTAAATGCATTCGAGTCGATGAAGCGCGGCAGGAGCAAAGCCAGCATGTCGAATGGAATGCGGAAGCCGATGCCCACCTGCTCGGCGGTCAACCCCCAGATCTGCAGAAACGCCGGATTGTGGCGCAACACCTGACCGTAGCGATCGATCAGCACCAAGCCCGATGGGATGCTCTGAAAGACCTGATTGAGCTGCGTGCTGCGTTCGAGCAACTCTTGATAGCGAATCGCCCGGCGCAACGGTTGCGATGATGCCTCGGCGATACCGAGCACGAGCGCAGATTCGTGTTCGCCGAAGGCGTCGATGCGGGTGCTGTCGATGCACAACACAGCCTGGACACGTGCGTCGACAATCAACGGGATGGCCAGTTTGGAGCGCAGTTCAGGCTGGTTCGTATAAAAGTAGGCGACGTCGTCGTGGACTTCGCTGAGCATCAACGAGCGGCCGGTACGGGCCACTTTGCCGGCGATGCCGCTCTCCCAGTTCCACCGGTGGCGAATGTGCTCGAGCGCACCAGAACGCAGGGTACTGACCTGGTAGCCGTGCACGGCGATGAGTTCGATTTCTTGGCGATCGGGATCGACCAGCACGATGCTGCCATACTCGGCGCCGCTGTATGCACAGGCGCGGGTCAGTATGAGGGGGAGCAGTGCGTGCATGGGGATGGGCGGGTCAAATTCTTCGCGCAGTTGGGCCATCACATCGACGATACGCAGCTGTTTGCGCGCGCTATGGAGCATCTGTTCGTCGTGGTTGCTATGCGGAGTTGCTGCAACGTCGAGGACGAGTTGGGTGGCAAACAGTGGAATCAGCGCGTCGATGGTGGCAAGTTCACGCGGCGCCAACGGCTGTGTGCTATCGACCCGGTACGAAAAGACGCCGTAGACCTCGTTATTGGCCACAATGGGGATACTGTAGCTGGTGTACAGGCGGGTAGCGAATGCACCGGGGCGGGAGGGCAAATCGGCACGTGCATCGCGTGATTGTGGTTGCTGTGTGCTGATGCAGGTATGCACTATCTCGTCGTCCCAGGCGATGCCCCATGTGCCGCTGCCGACAACATGGATGAGTCCCTCGTGGGTCGGGAAGTCTGCCCAATGACTCAGGCGCACCTCGTCGAACGACATGACACTGCGCATGAGCACAAAAACCTGCTCCACACGGGTTTGGAACGGTTGTGTGGTGTTCAATGCTTTGGCACAGGCGGCGATGACGCGGAGGTGCGGCTGTGTGAGGGGCGGGGTCGATGACATAGGTGCAGTGCTCGCGCATCTAAAAAATCATATTTCTCTCCTGATATTTTAGGTTGCACACCACCGAGTGTCAACGCAGAGGGATCACTACGCCAATCCGTCATGGCTTGCCGACTGCGTGGACTGGAATCTATCGCATGGCGACGGAATCACCCGCGGCCAGATGAAGATTCCATGGACCGGGAGTTCCCCGCAATGGAACAGAATTGCCGCGGTCCATGGAATGACGGACTGCGGGTGAACGATGCGCCGCCTGTGTATGCGAATCTATCGCATGGCGACGGAATCACCCGCTCCAATCCGTCATGGCATGCCGACTGCGTGGACTGGAATCTA
>CANJHS010000095.1 GCA_947474225.1 Roseiflexaceae bacterium
CAGTGGCAGAGCGCACTTGCACTGCCCTACCGTATTGCCATTTTGGCAGCACCAGGCTTTGGTATGGCTGGCGTGGCAGATTTGTGGTGGCATACAAACTACGGATTCGAGGCAGGCATCACGCTGTTGTTGAGCCCACCACATCTCGCGTTAGCGGGATCGATGGTATTCATTTGTCTTGTTCCGGCACGCACCGATGATGTCACGCGCAATCCAAGGATGCGCATTCCTGCGCTCCTAAGCGTCCTCGCGGGATGGTCGATTGCGAGCTTCATCCTCCAGTTCAACCACCCATTTGGGATTGTTTGGCCAGAACAAACACGCATCGGCGAGACCGGCGTGACCGTCGGTATGGTGGGTATCATTTTTCACTTTGTCCTTACCGGGCTAGTCGGCGGGTGGCTCCTGGTCAAACGCTTCGCTCCCGGCGGACTCACCGTTGTGGTTGTTTGCAATGCGCTCTTGATTGCGTTGATGGGTGACCACTATCGGTTTGCGGTCGGCGTCGGCATTGCCGCATTGTTGACCGAGGGCCTCGATGCGATTCTCGCACGCAACCAAATCACCAGAGCCCAGCGCGTACTTGTGCGGGCTGGAACGTTGGCGACGTTGTGTGCAGTCAGCTACTTCGCCGTTATTGCAGCAACAGGGGTACTCATTTGGCCACTCAGCGTCTGTAGCGCGGTATGTTTGGTGTGCGGCGTGTCTGCGGCTGCTGCACAGCACGTGTTCGGTCAACAGGACAGCGGTCATCTACAAAATTAGGCGTTTTCAACAAGCGGGTTATTGATTTCGAGCGGGGCTTTATACAAGCCCCGCTCGATCTTTTCTATATAACGCCTTTGGTACTCGGGACGGTATTCCCTAATCGTGGATCACGCATGGTTGCGGCGTCCAACGCACGTCCCAGGGCTTTGTAGAGTGCTTCGATTTTGTGATGATCGTTGCGTCCGTACTCGACGCGCGCATGGATATTCATCCGAGCATGGATGGCAATGCTTTCAAAGAGATGAAAGATCACGTCGGTGCCCAACGTCCCTACTCGCGGTGTGGCGAATTCTGCGTGAAACACACAATACGGTCGGCCACCGAGATCGACTGCCACAAAGCCCAATGCTTCGTCCATTGGGACGTAACTATGCGCCGTGCGGACAATCCCTGCGCGGTCAGCCAACGCCTTGTCGAAGGCTAGGCCGAGACAGATCGACACATCCTCTGCGGTGTGATGATCGTCGACGTTGAGATCGCCCGTTGCCTTGACTGTTATGTCAAATTGACCGTGTTTCGCAAAGAGGGTGAGCATATGATCGAGGAAGCCGATTCCCGTTTCGGCTTGGCAGCGCCCAGAACCATCGACGGTCAGGGTGAGTACGATGGATGTCTCGCCAGTAGTGCGCTGAACGGTTGCGTGACGTGGTTGCATGGCGGCCTCATGTAGAAAACAGACTTAGGCTGATTGTAATACACCCATGGGTAGTTTGATGCGGATGCCATAGAGGCTACCGCCCAGGACAGCGACGTTCGCGACTGCTGTTCCATCGGCCCGAGTTGTCTGCAAGTATGTACCCCAGGCACGTTGGGTAAACCACGGCATACAGTAGTCGCCATTTGCAAGCAATGCTGACTGTGGTTCAAACGCAATCCATCCTGCATCAATGTCCGCAGTAAAGCCCGTTGCAGCGGGTAGCAGCATCCACGCAGCCATACTGCGTGCATAGTGGTGACCGCATTCGACTTCGTTCCACGGGTTCCGTTTATAGCCGTCGTGCCTGGCCCGCAGTGCCGTAATCAGCGCGTTGGATTTTTTTACTTCGCCGATTGCCAATAATTGTGCGGCGACGTGGTACTCGACTCCCGTCCATACTTCCTCGGAATAGACAAACGGGAACGCCGGCCGACCGCCTTTCGGCCAACTGCACAGCACAAGCCCCTGTTCGTCTTCGAGCACGTAGGTACGCTGGGTATTGATGTGGGAGTGAAACGAAGAGCGAAAGTTTTTTGTGTATATGTTGAGCAGCGTCGATCGAATCATCTCGTGAGGGACGAGATCACCCATGCCGAGCAGTGTGGCATGGACTTGGCCGAGGAGTTGATCCGTCAGCAAGCCGGTGCCGTGCTGATAACGATGTTCGTTGACATCCGTCAGGTGTTGTTCGAAGTAGCTACCGTTCCAGCATAGCTCGACAAAGCGCGTGCTGCCACGGTCGACCATTGCCTGCCAGCGTTGGGCATTGTGCTGATCATTCATGGCGGTGGCGAGTGCAATACCGGCTTTAAGTCCCGCGAGGTAGTAGAGCGTGCTGAGTGGGTTAGCACCATAGAATTCGATGTCGTAGGTGTTGTGTTGACGACCGTCAGGGACGCCGTCATCGTCTTGGTCCCAGTGTGTGTATGCGTAGTCGACGGCACGGACGAGCCCTGGATAGAGATCGGTCAACCACGGTCGGTCACCGGACAACTGCCATTCGCGGTAGGCACGGATGACGCTGCCCATTTGACCGTCGATGCAGGCTTCGGGGCGCTGATCACCCCACCCCCACACAAAGGTCTCGCCAAAGTTTTGGAAGGTACGAAAGAGCATGTAGCCGTCGTCTTCGGTCTCGACCGTGAATTCAATGGTGCGCATCACGCGTTCTAATTGGGGGAAGAGGTACGCCATTGCATATGCGTAGCTCCAGACATGGGTACACGAGCCCGCACAACAGCCGGCATCGTCGAAACAACCTTCCCAGCCGTAGAAATTTCCGTCTGCAAGCCAGAAGCACGTGGTAGACCGCATGGGGACGATAGTAGCCGCCAGTGCATCGCGCATGGGCTCGGGCAGGCTCATCCCTGCTAGTGCATCACGAAAGCGACGCGTGCTGGCAGTGAGCGTGTCGAAGCGCGCCACCACATCGTCGATGACCGCGCGTGCAGAACGGTAATGGAGGACGTAGTGATTGTGCGTCAGTGGTGCATCGGCGTTGGTCCATGTTTTGCGGCGGTTGGGGACATACCAACTGAGGATAAACGTCACCGTCTGGCTCGCCCCAGCAGCAATATCAACATGTGCAGCCAGCGAGCCGGTGTCGTTCGCACCGGCGGGTGCTTTGTCGGCGTAGCCGGGGTCAGTCAAGGCGCCGTCGCCGTCGATGTCATCCCAAAAATCCTGCACATAGTCCCACCAGCCACCGCGAAGCCATGCGGTGCGATGGGTCACGCGCGGATGGGTGGTTGCCAAGGCGAATTCGGCATAGGTCTCGGCGTCGGGCGTGACACGGCTGTTACGGTAATGGAGTCCCTGATAGTCGGTGGTGCTCATCCGTTGGATATCACTGCCACCTGTGCCGACGAGATTGCCATACGAATCAATTTGGACGCCATTTGTCGCATCATAGAGCGAAAAGACCAGTGTGGCTGCAATTGCCTCGGCACTCGTATTGGTGATGGTATAACGAAAAATCGCACAGGGAATCCCTGAATCGTCTGGATTGAGTGGCACAAACGGCGTATATGCTTCGAGCGCGACGGTCGCGGGGACGGCCGGATCGGTCACCGAAAACTCTGCGATGGGGTAGGTCCCGCCCAGCGATGACGACGCAAAGCGGGGCAAACCGACGCCGGTGTGTGGGTGGTACCCATGCGAAAGTGAATGTGTCCCACTGACGGGGCCCTCGACCACCCGGGTGATTCGCTCACCCGTCGCCGATTTGAGCGACACGGCAACAAAGGTATTGGGGAGGGGGAGTCCCTTTGCAGGAGAATTAAATATCTCCCAGTCGCGTAGTTCGCCGCGCGCGCCGAGCGAAATGTTGCCGGTACCTACTCCACCAAGCGGGAAGGCAGCACTCACCGCCTGCGCCGGATACTGCCGTGATTGTCGATGCATCATTGCACCTTTCTTATATGACTGAGGGATGATGAGGGTGTTAGTGTTGGTCCAATTCCCACGTCGGGCGCTCCCAGCCGAATTCGAGCTGATGCCGTTTGAAGTGTGCCTGCAGATTGGGATCGCGTTCGACGAGCTCGACGAAGCGACTCAGTGCCCCATTGAGGGCGTCTTGCATCCCGTCGGGGTATTTCGCGTAACGCTCGGGAGAAACATCGAGTATAAGCGAAACGTGAAATCGATAATACCCGTCACTCGTGGTCTCGTGTGGCATAGTGTCCTCGCTATCTGATGCCCTATCGTAACAAAGAAAATGCCTGTTGTGTACGGCTGCAATTGCATCCTGAGAATCTCCTGTGCTATACTGAAAATAATGGCCCGGTAGCTCAATGGATAGAGCATCAGTCTTCGGAACTGAGTGTTGGGGGTTCGATTCCCTCCCGGGTCACCAGTTTTTGTCTGCCACACTGCACTGCATGGTGGTTTTTTTATGCAGAAAATACACAAACACGACAAAGCGGCTGGTATAATCCGACCATCCCGCTCAAGTACCGAAAGAACGCCATGGAACCGATAGTTCGTTGGCCGCACAGATACCGCGCTACGGTATCATTGGCATTTGATATCGATGGTCCGAGCGGCGACGCGATGCTGGATGATTCGTTGCCGCATAATCTGCGCTACTTCACCGAAGGAAGTTATGGTCCATACCGCGGGGTACCACGCTTGTTGG
>CANJHS010000096.1 GCA_947474225.1 Roseiflexaceae bacterium
ACAAGCATAATCAGATAGACGAAACGGACAACAGGGTATGACCACGGATTCCAACCGCAAATGGTGGGCACTGGCAGCAATCGGGAGCGGCACCTTCATGTCGACCATCGACGGGTCGATTGTCAACATCGCCCTCAACACCATCCAAAAAACCTACGGCGCATCTCTCGGCCAGGTCGAATGGGTCGTCCTGGCATACCTGCTCGGGATTGTCTGTCTATTGCCCAGCATGGGTCGCTTGGGGGACATGATTGGCCGGCGGCGTGTCTATATGGCCGGCTTTATCATGTTCACCGCGGCTTCGGCGCTGTGTGGTATGGCATGGAATCTCCCGCTATTGGTAGCCTTCCGCGTAGTCCAGGCAATCGGCGCAGCCATGGTACAGGCGATGGGTCTGGCATTGTTGGTGCAAGCCTTCCCTGCGTCGGAACGCGGTCGCGCCCTGGGGTATAACGGCACCATCATCGCCACTGGTGTGGCGGCGGGGCCAGTATTAGGCGGGCTGATAATTGCATCGTTGGGCTGGCGGTCGATTTTCTTTGTCAATATTCCCTTCGGCTTGTTGGCGTTGGTGTTGTCGTACAAAGTATTAACCGATGATTCCAAGCGCACCCAACAACGCTTCGACTATTTCGGTGCAGCGTTGCTGGGCGGGTCGTTGGTATCGATTCTCTACTCGCTGACCGAAGGACAACACATCGGCTTCGGTACTCCATTGACCCTGGGGCTGTTCGTCGGCGGATTCATCGGTTTGGCAGGGTTTGTCTGGTGGGAACGCCGCATCGACTACCCGATGCTGAACATGCAGTTTTTCAAGAATCGCAACTTCAGCCTCGGATTAATTGCTGCGACGCTGCAAGGGCTGACGTTGCAATTCAACTTCGTGCTGTTGCCGTTTTTCATGCAAAATGTGCTGCACTTCGACACCCGCAAAACCGGCTTGATGATGGTCGTTTCGCCGATTGCAATTTCGATTTTTTCGATGGTCAGCGGCCGCTTGTCGGATAAATTTGGTCCGCGCTGGGTTGCAGCGGCAGGGATTTTCTTCCTCGGTTTGGGCCTCTACCGCATCAGTGGCTTGACCGCTGAATCTGGCGTGATGGACATCGTCTTGCGCGTCTTTTTCATCGGTACCGGATTCGGGTTGTTCAACTCAGCCAATACCAGTAGCGTGCTGGGCAATGTGCCGCGCGAACACGGCGGGGTCGCCAACGGCGTGTTGTCGGTGGTACGCAGCACCGGCCAAATCAGCGGCGTGACATTGGGGGCGTTCATCTGGTCTGCGCAAATTTTTGCCCGGACCGGCAAATCGTTCATCGATATGGGCGATGCACCGCAGGCGGCATTGGTGGGCGGATTCCAGACGACGATGTTTATCGCAGCCTGCTTGTGTTGGCTGGCATTAATACCCACCTTAGTTCGTACCGATACAACGGCATCCTAACGCGCCAGACGACTATGGTATGATGAGAGAGAAGCGAACGCTTCTCTCTTTTTCTATACCAGACGAATGGGTCTGTGGAGCATATGATGACCACACCACGCCGCGATCTCCTCGCATATACCCCGCCCGAACTCGCCGAATTGCTGGCTACGTATGCGCAGCCGGCATTTCGCGCCAAACAAATCTATCGTCAACTCTATGTCAACCTCGTCGACGACATCCAGCAGATGACCGATCTGCCGTTGGCGCTGCGCACCGAGCTGGCCGAGAACCACTGCATTGGCTCCTTGACCTACGTACGTACCGTCAGTGCCGACAATCATCTGACCCACAAAGCACTCTACCAACTGCCCACCGGCGAGCAGATTGAAAGTGTGTTGATGATCTACCCCGACCGCGCCACGGTGTGTGTCTCGACCCAAGCAGGCTGCGCCATGGGATGCACATTTTGTGCCACAGGGCGACTCGGTTTTCTGCGCAACCTGGAGAGCCATCACATCGTCGAACAGGTGTTGTGGGCGCGGCGCACGTTGCGCACGCTTCAACCCAGCGTCATGATTCCCCAGCCCAAACAGACCGACGACGCCGGCGACGATTGGTGGGGCAACGACGGTGGTCACCCCGATGCACTGCCACAGCATCTCGGCAATGTGGTGTTTATGGGCATGGGTGAGCCGTTTGCCAACTATGATCGCTGGTGGAAGGCCGTCGAATGCCTCCACGATCCCAACGGCATCAACATCGGCGCCCGCGGCTTGACGGTATCCACAGTCGGATTAGTCCCTGGCATCAAGCGCTTGGCCGATGCACCGTACCCGATTAATTTGGCGATTTCGTTGCATGCCCCCAATGACGCATTGCGCTCGAGCATGATGCCGGTCAATGATCGTTGGAACATCGACGAGCTGCTCGCGACAACACGCGACTACATTGCCAAAACCAACCGCCGCGTGTCGTTCGAGTACGTGCTCTTGCAAGGGCAAAACGACACGCCAGAACTCGCCGCAGAGCTCGCCGAAAAACTCCAAGGGATGCTCTGCCACGTCAACCTCATCCCGTGGAATCCCGTCCCAGGGATGCCTCTCGGTCGCTCGGAGCGGCAGCGGGTGGTGGCCTTCCAACGGGTCCTCCAAGAAGGCCGGGTCGCTTGTACCGTCCGCGTCGAACGCGGGATGTCGATTGCCGCAGCCTGTGGCCAACTCGCAGGGTCGGTGATTACCGGCCCGTAAAGGATACGGTATGCATCTTCCGTTGCTAAATATTGTGCGTCGTATCATAGGGGCGATGTGTGTTTTTATCGGCATTTTAGGCATTCTGTTACCGGTGTTACCTGGCTGGCCGTTCCTCATCCCCGGTATCGCCCTGCTCGGATCACGGGACCCGTTGCTTCGCTCGATCCATCTGCTCATTCTGCGCCTGCTCAAATTTATCAAATCGCGCAAAACTCCCTGGATTGCCCAGAACGGCGAACGTCTGTACGAGCTCTATAAAAAAACGCGCGACACCGTCGCCCCACTCATCCTCAAAAGCGAAGCTGCCCTGGAACGCTGGTTTGGCTATACGACCAGACCGAAACCATAGGACGGGCCAGGGAAGGCATCCAAAGAGACGTGCTATCATGCATGAACAACGTTCTTTTTTTGGAGTCACTATGAGCACCAAACCCCAAAATGTCAAAGGCATGCGCGATCTCTTGCCGCCTGCGATGATGTTGCGTCAGTACATCATCAAAACGCTCAGTACGGTATTTGAACGCTACGGCTTTGAACCCCTACAGACGCCGGTGCTGGAGCACGCCGAGACGCTCGAGGGCAAATTGGGCGACGAAGAACGCCTCATCTATCGCTTCGAAGACCATGGCGGCCGCAAGCTGGCCATGCGCTACGACCAGACCGTGCCGCTGGCTCGGGTGGTCGCCCAATATCAATCCCAACTGCAAATGCCCTGGCGGCGTTACGCCATCGGTGCGTCCTATCGCGGCGAACGCACCCAGCGCGGCCGCTATCGCGAATTCTATCAGGCAGATATCGACATCATTGGCTCGGCATCGCCCGTTGCCGATGCCGAAATCATTGCCGTGCTGACCGATGCACTGTCGGCCCTCGGCTTCGACAACTTTGTCACGCTGCTGAGCCATCGCCAGATCCTGGGTGGCATCGCCCGCGTGTCGGGCCTCGACGAAGCAGCTGCCGGGTCGGTCTACCGGGCCATCGACAAACTCGACAAAATCGGCGTCGACGGTGTGCGCACCGAACTGACCAACAGCGGCGTATCGGCTGCTGCCTGCGATCAGATATTGCACCTCGTCTCGCTGACCGGCTCCTCCAACGACGTCCTCGACGCACTGGCACAGGCATTGGCTGGCGACGAGCGGGCCCAAGCCGCCATCCTCAACCTGCGTGCCATCATCGCCGCCGCCGAAGCCATGGGTGTGCCCAGTAACCGCTACACCGTTGCCCCACGACTGGCACGCGGCTTGTCGTACTACACCGGTATGGTCTGCGAGGCCGTGGTCGAATCGCCGCCGATGGGGTCGCTCCTGGGCGGTGGTCGCTACGATGATTTGATTGGTCTCTTTGCGGACAAATCATTGCCGACGGTGGGGATTGCCTTTGGCCTCGATCGCTTGCACGATGTGATGGAAGAACTCGGGATGGGACCGCGTGGTGCTATGGCCGAGGTCTTTGTGACCATGTTCAGCAGTGACCTGAGTGCAGCCAATCTGGCCCACGCGCACACCCTGCGCGCCGCCGGATTCAAGGTCGAAGTAGCCCTCGA
>CANJHS010000097.1 GCA_947474225.1 Roseiflexaceae bacterium
CGCCACGGGAATTACTCCTATCGTCACAAACACCATCATGCGAGACAGTGCTGCAAAAGCTGCCTTGGCGGCCAGTGTGATGCAATCATGACGACGTCCACGGTGCATGCACTCATTCCCTTCGGCGCAGTAGAACGTGCCAAAACGCGCCTTGGGGCATTTTTATCACCGGTCCAAAGACAGACACTCGCAGTTGCCATGCTCCACGACGTCATCACGGTACTCCAGGCTGCGCATACCATCGGTGACATCACCGTGATTGGTCCAATGTCAAATCGCCGGCTGATGACCCTACCCGCAGGTGTCCGTTCACAACTCGAAGGCAAACCCACCCTCAATGGCGCAATCGCAATGGCGGTACGCGCAATCCCCGCGGGCGACAGTGTGCTGGTCATCCATGCTGATTTGCCGCTCCTTGACGCCGGCGATGTCGAAGCGTTTGTGCGCGCCACGCCGGCAGAGGGGGTGTCGCTGGCCAAATCTGCGGACGGCGGAACACCGGCGATTTGCAGTCGGATTGGTGCGGGATGGCAGTGGCAATTCGGCCCGCGCAGTTTTTATCTGCATCGTGACAGTGCCTCCAAATCCAATGTTCCCTTTGTAGTAGACGACAGCAGTAGTCTGACGAACGATGTCGACACCCCCGAGGATTTAACTGGTCTGGACGCGTCCAAATGTGGCAAACAAACGGCAGCGTTTTTGGCTACGGTTAAACGGACATACACCCCCAAACCGCGTCGCCCTGAGTAGGGCGATACGCAATACAAAAGAGGTACCAGATGGGCATCATCGGCTATGCAGCGGCACTCGAACAATTTGACCCGACCGAACTCCTCGGCTACGCACAGCTGGCCGAATGTCATGGCTTCGGT
Organism: Roseiflexaceae bacterium; assembly: GCA_947474225.1. GTDB lineage: Bacteria > Chloroflexota > Chloroflexia > Chloroflexales > Roseiflexaceae > UBA965. Next base: position 873 of record CANJHS010000097.1, read on the forward strand.
GCGGTCATGGCGGCGGACCACTTCCAACCGTGGGTCCCCCAACAAGGCCACAATGCATTTGTCTGGAGCTGGATGGCAGCCATGGGTGCCACCACCAAACAGATGACCTTCGGCCCCGGCGTGACGTGCCCGTCGTTCCGCTACCATCCATCGACCGTGGCCCAAGCCGCCGCCACGCAAGCAGTGATGACCCCCGGCAGATTTTGGTTGGGATTAGGTAGCGGTGAGGCCCTCAATGAGCACGTGGTCGGTGGAGTCTGGCCCGAGCCACATGTACGCCTGGCCATGATGCAAGAGGCCATCGGAATCATCAAGCAGTTGCTCTCGGGCAAACAGGTCAAACACGACAACGGGAAGTATTTCACCATCGAACGGGTCAAAATGTGGACCCTGCCGGCCACACCGCCACCCATCTATGTGGCCACCGCCGGCCCGATTACGGCGAGCTGGTGTGGGCGTGAGCTCGATGGCATCATCACCCCAGGGGCATCGCACGACAAGCTGAAGATGCTGTTGGGCAAGTTCGACGACGGCGCCCGTTCGGTCGGTCGCGACCCATCGACCATGCCCAAATTGTTGCAGCTGCACCTCTCGTGGGCAGATACCGACGAAGAAGCAACAGCCAATGCCATGACCGAGTGGCCCAATGGCGGCATGGCATTCCCCAAACAAGACATTCGTAGCCCCGAGGATTTTGCCGAGATAGCCAAACTCGTCCGGCCCGAAAACTTCAAGAACCGCATGCTCATCTCGGCCGACCTCGACAAACACCGTGCACAGATCCAATCGTTCATCGATTTGGGCTTCACCGAAATTCACATCCACAACGTTGGCCGGAACCAAACGGCGTTCATCGAGCAATTCGGCAAACACGTCATCCCCAATCTGGTTTGGCCCGCATGAATCCGCTGATTCCGCCACAATTCCATGCCCTCTTCGCCGCACCGACCGTGGCGGTTTTGAGTACCACGCAGCCCGACGGTGCCCCACACGCCGTACCGGTTTGGTATGATTACGACACCGAAAACATCTACATGACCACCGGCACGACAACGGTCAAATACCGGAATTTGATGGCCAACCCCAGAGCAGTACTGCTGTTTGTCGATCCCATCGATGCAAATCGATACTGCGCGATACATACCCGTCTAACCGCACGGTCGGATGGCACGACGGGATTGGCGCATCTGCACGCACTCGCACAACGTTACATGGGCGTACCCGAATACCCCTACGCCAATGTAACTGACACGTATTGTCGCCTCACGCTTGCAATCATCCGCTGCAGTAGCCTCGGCTAGGAGCACCCATGCATTCCATCATTCCGACCGAATACCAAGACTTGATTACCAACCCCATAGTTGCCGGTTTGGCGACCACCATGGCCGATGGCACCCCACAGGTCACGCCTGTCTGGTTCAGCTACGGCGAAGGATTGTTTTATGCCAATGCAGCCACCGGGCGCTTGAAGGACAAAAACATTCGCCGTGCACCATACGTGGCATTGCTGATCGTCGACCCGACCAATCCCTACCGCTATCTGGCCGTGCGCGGTCCCGTAATTGACATCTCGGATGGAGCAGTTGGCCGTACCCATATCAACGAATTGTCGTTCCGCTATTTTGGGCGGTCGGTCTACCAGAGTGACGATCCCCATGAAGTCCGGGCGCGCTACACCATCCGACCCGACCACATCAGTACGATGGGCTAATGCAGATTCCCCTTTTTGACGTACACTAGTTGCATTCACAGACAGCGAGGTTTGACATGACTGCACCATTGACGATGCCCCTGCCCGAGCTTGCGTCGCAGTTTAATCTGCGCCGCGACATCACGTTCCTCAATCACGGCAGCTTCGGCTCGTGCCCGCGCGAGGTCATCGCCGAGTACCGCCGCTGGCAAGACGAACTCGAATCCGAACCGGTGCATTTTTTTGGGCGGCGTCGCTTGGATCTGCTCGAGCAGGCCCGTATCAAGCTCGGCGCATTCGTGAATGCCCACGCCGATGATTTGGTGTTTGTGCCCAATATTACCTATGGCATGAATATCGTCATCAATTCGTTGCGGTTCGAGAAAGACGACGAAATCCTGACCACCGACCACGAATACGGTGCCATCAACAACACATGGGAGTATCACTTGGGCCGCAATGGCGGCAAGATGGTCTATGCACCCATCCCCATCCCGATGACCACTGAGGCAGACTTTGTCGAGCATTTTTGGTCACATATCACCCCCAAAACCAAGGCCATCTCGATAAGCCATATCACCTCGGCGACGGCCATGATCTTCCCCATCAAAGAAATCTGCCGCCGCGCCCGTGCAGCCGGCATCATCACCGTCATCGACGGTGCACACGTCCCCGGCCACATCGAACTCGATCTGACCGATTTGGATGCAGATTATTATTCTGCAAACTGCCACAAATGGCTCTGCGCTCCTAAAGGTGCGGGCTTTTTGTACAGCCGACGCGACATGCAGGCTCGCCTCGAACCGTTGGTCGTGAGTTGGAACTTGAGCCGCCACCACGACAACATTCCGCGCTATGTCAATTTGTTCACCAATGTCGGCACGAATGACCCAGCTCCGTGGTTGACCGTGCCCACAGCCATTGAGTTCCAGCGCAAGCACAACTGGTCAGCAGTACGCGCCGCTTGTCACGCTTTGGGCTCTCAAACGCGGATGCGCATCGCCGAATTGACCGGTTTGCCGCCCGTCAGCGACGAGTCGCAGACATGGTGGAATCAAATGGCGCTGTGCCCAGTTCCCACCGACGAGCGCATCGACTACAACCGGCTGTGGAACGAGTTTGCCATCGAAGTACCGATTGTCGCCTGGAACGGGCATACCTTCCTACGCGTGGCGGTGCAAGCCTACAATACCCCAACTGACATGGATCGCCTCATCGAAGCAGTCAAGGTGTTGGTCAAAAAGTAGTACCATGCCATGCCGTGGTATTGGAATGCACCTGCTGCGGTGTTGCATAACGGTCACGCAGAGACGAGGAGTCCAAGTGCACGCGGAGGTAGACGCGGGTGGGTGCATTGCAACGTGCTCCACCCGCTTTGAGATCACTTCCCGTGTGCACTGCCGAGATTGACAAATACATACAAGCCATCTTTGCCCGGTGCAACAATGTCAAGGCGACCATTTTTCGAGAGATCAGCGATTGCAAAATGAATTCCGCATCCC
>CANJHS010000098.1 GCA_947474225.1 Roseiflexaceae bacterium
AGGATTCCCGACTACGATTATCGCCAACCGAATGCATTCTTTGTAACGATTCTGGCTTTTCACCGGCAAGATCTCTTTGGCATTCAGACATCGTCAGGAATAGCGACCAATCGGTTAGGTGATATTGTTCATGCGATATGGCACGAAACACCTGCGCATCAGCATAATATTCAACCAGATGCATTTATTGTGATGCCAAACCATGTCCATGGAATACTGTGTACTACCGAAGCGTACAGCGACCATCGACCAGAGGGTTTTGGGAACCCCGTCGCACACTCATTGCCTACCGCAATTCGTTCATTCAAGTCAGCGGTCACACGCGCTGCGCACCGTGATTGTGGATTCGCACCAGCGTCACCGTGGCAACCACGCTATTGGCTGCATATCATCCGGACGGAGGCGCGCCTCAATCGAATCCGGCACTATATCGAAACCAATCCGCAACGGTCGTATCGATAATCCAAACATCACCCCAACACCCCCGATGCGCGGAATGATTCAATCTGTGCTGCGGTAAATCCAAATTCCGCCAAGAGTTCATCCGTCTGTTCACCCAACAGCGGCGGATGATGGCGCACGGTGGCGGGTGTTTCGGAAAAGACATACGGTGCACCGACAACCCGCACGTCGCCCGCCTTGGGATGCGGTATGGTCAGCACCTGCTGCAACGCATTGACCTGTGGGTCAGCAAAAACACCACCGACGTCGTGAATTTCTCCAATCGGAATGCCTACCGGCAACAGAATATCCTCGAGCTGCCGGACGGTGTAGTTTTTGAAAATCGCACCAAGTTCGGCCTTCAGCTCGTCGTAGTGCTCTGAACGCGACCCATTTGAGACAAAACGTGGGTCTTTGATGAGGTGCGGCACGTTGAGTGCCGTCAAAAACTTCTGCCAGAGCGCATTGGTACCGACCGCCAGATTGAACCAGCCGTCTTTGGCCTGGAATACACCGTACGGTGCGATCTCGGGATTGTGATTGCCCGTGCGCTGGGGCACGTGCTGTGTTGCCAGATACGCCGCCGCGTGATACGACATCATCGCCAATTGTCCCGACAGGAGCGACGTGTCGATGGACTGACCGACGCCGGTCATCTGCCGATGGTAAACGGCCACCATGATGGCATAGGCGGCGTTGAGTCCGCTGATTATGTCGGACAGCGCAATCCCCACGCGCATCGGGTCGCCATCGGGGTAGCCCGTCACGCTCATGATGCCCCCGAGGCCTTGGATGACCTGGTCATATGCCGCCCGATGATGATCGGGGCCGACCTGCCCGAAGCCCGAGATAGAACAATAGATGATATCGGGCTTGATGGCTTTACACGCCTCGTAATCAAAGCCGTACTTGGTCATTTGGCCGGGGACGAAGTTTTCAATGACGACATCACTCTGCGCCACCAATTCGCGCATGATGACTGCCGCATCGGGATGGCGCAAATCGATGGTCATGCTGCGTTTGTTGCGATTGACACTCATAAAGTACGTGCTCTCGCCGTTGACGAATGGTGGCCCCCAGGCGCGTGAATTGTCACCGACCTTGGGTTGTTCGACCTTCACAATATCGGCGCCCATGTCGCCCAGCATCTGGGTGCAATAGGGACCGGTCAACGCACGGGACATGTCGAGGACGCGGATGTTTGCAAGGGGGAGTGTCATGGTATTGTCCAATCGCATAGGCATACCGGTACGGGATGTATTGCGTCACTGTAGCATGGAACAGTTCGTAGGGGCGATGTCGTCATGCCCCGCGAAGCGGGGTACGTCGCCCGTATGAGCACATTGGGGAGCGATCACGCAGAGGCACAGACGATGGCGCTTACAGCGCAGGTATCAGGTATCAGTGATTAGATATCAGTTGGGGGGAACGCACACGCGGAGGAGCAGAGGTATGGAGAACGCAGCAAAATCATTCTAAAAGAGGATGTATTTATAACAAATATACGTAATCATGGTAGTATGCACAGACAAGAAAGAGGGTGCTATGAAACGTCTGTTTATGTTTGTCGCGATGATGTTTGTAATGCTGCCGCTACATGCCCATGCGGAATCGGCACAACGATGCTTCCCCGAAACGAATTTTTGCATCGAAGGTCAGATTCGCACGTACTGGGAACAAAACGGTGGCCTGCCTGTGTTTGGTTTCCCTATTGCACCACAGAGCGAAATAACCGTCGATGGGAAGCAAGTCGTCGCCCAACGGTTCGAACGCAACCGCTTAGAATTACACCCTGAAAACAAACGCCCATACAATGTCCTGCTCGGCCGCTTGGGTGTCGACCGGTTAGTACAACAAGGTCGTGATTGGTTTGCATTCCCCGGTGCACAGACAACTGATGGCTGCCGTGTCTTTGCCGAGACAAAGCATGCAGTTTGCGGGTTGATTCTGCAGGCGTGGCGCAGCAACGGCGTGCAATTGGATGGGAAGAAAGCAATTTCGGAACAAGAGAGTCTCGCACTTTTTGGACTCCCAATCTCGGATCTGCAAACCGAAACGTTATCCGACGGCAAAGAGTACCAAGTCCAATGGTTCGAACGGGCACGCTTCGAGCTCCATCCCGAAAATGCAGCACCCTACAACGTGCTCCTCGGACTGCTCGGCAACGAAACGTCGCAGACACAGCCAGTTCAAGCCTCAGCGCCCGTGGTCAAACCACCTGCACTGAATGCCGCAAACGTCCTCGCCGCATTCAAAGCCGCAGGTCTTGAGGCAGAGAATACGTACGCTATGGGTCCAAAAGATTATGGGTTTGCTCCGTATCTGGGTCACGGAACACGATTCTTGATACCATCGCTGTGTAATGATTGCGGCGGTCGCATTTTTGATCTGGACACCCAAGAAGACCTCACGAAGCTCGAATCATACTATGTAAACTTCGCCAAAGCGTCGGCAGCGTTCTTCTCGTGGACCTTCAAAAACGGTACTGTGCTCGTGCAAATCAATGGCAGCCTACCAGAAGCGCAGGCATTCAAATACCGTGACGTCCTGATGAGTTTTGCTCCGTAAAAACGCGATTACCATTTTCAACACCATAGCCCCACGGCATGTCCCCCGTTCCGGGGGCAGGCTGGGGCTATGGTGTTCCGGCATGCCCCCCTATCCGGGGGCATGCTCCCGTCACATTCTCCCGTCGCCACCGTGGCGGCGACCTACACGGTTCATTGCCGCATTGCGTTACAATGACACAAATCACTATCGAGAATATGCCATGCCGACCATCGCCCCTGCCACCATCGAACGCGCCTTTGCGACCTACCAATACACCATCGCCGACCTGCGCAAACAGCTCAAATCCAACGAAGGCAACCTGCGCGCGGCCTTTGCCACCCTCCTGCGTGACATCAGCAAGCCGGTCAAATGGACCCTCGTCGAAGAATACAGCCAGCGCATCGGCACGCGCTCGATCTACTACGACGGCGTCCTGTGCGACGAATGGCGCCTGCCCCACGGCTATTGGGAGGCCAAGGATGGCCACGATGACCTCGACCGCGAAATCCAAGACAAGCGCACCAAGGGTTACTCCTTTGCCAATATGCTGTTCGAAGACACGCACACCCTCGTGCTGTTCCAAAACGGCCTCGAAGTGCAACGCTGCAGCCTCGACGACAGCGCCGCCGCCGTCAAAATCCTCGGGACCTTCATCCAGTACGAAGTCGCGCCGTTCACCAAGTTCGAACAGGCGATTAGCTACTTCGGCAAAGAAATCCCGACGCTGGCCAAAGGCCTCGCCGACCGCATCGCCGAGGCCCACAAGAGCAATGCGGCGTTCCGCAATGCCTACGCGGCCTTTCTGCAGCTCTGCCAGGCGTCGCTCAACCCCAACCTGGCCCCGGCCGCCGTGGACGAAATGCTGA
>CANJHS010000099.1 GCA_947474225.1 Roseiflexaceae bacterium
GGCAAAGGCTGGCGATGTGGCACAGTGGTGGATCGACAGCCAGGCACACGAGGTGCAGGCATGAGTACACTGCAACAGTACCCATGGCCAACCGGCAAAACATGTGCCGTTGTTATTGCGGTTGTGTTCGATGACGGGGTAGACGCCGTTGCGCTGGCACCAGACCTACCCACACGGAGCAAGAGTTACTCGGTCTGGCAATATGGTGCACGGCGCGGGGTCGAACGGATCCGCCACATGTTGCAGCAGCACCAGACTGCAGCGACGTGGTTTGTGCCGGGTCGTGTGGCAGCAAGCCACCCTGACACCATCCGTACGTTGGCTGCAGAGGGTCATGAATTGGCCAGCCACGGGATGCATGGGGAGCGCTATGATTCCCTTGATGTGGCTGCTGCACAAGCGGCCCTCAGCGACAGCCGAACGATGCTGATGAGGCTCAGCGGTCAGGAGGTATTGGGCTTCAGAATGCCGCAGGGACGTTGGCCACGACGGTTTGAACAGCTCATCCACCACGCAGGCTATCAGTACAGTGCGACGCTCAACGGCGATGATGTCCCATATAGCCATACAAATGGGCTGGTCGAAATTCCGGTACATGTTGAGCTCGACGACCGGCCGGCATTTCAGTTCAACTTCACCCCTGCATTCCCTCCCGGGCATAGTCGTATGCCGGACTACGAGGGCGTCCTAGCGAGCTGGCTGTGGGAATTCGACGCATACCGCCAGTATGGTAGTTGCTGCGTGCTGCAAATCCACCCCGAGTGGGTGGGCACTCCGGGCCGCATCAGCATGCTCGATGCGTTCCTGACCGCAGTGAAGCGCCACGATGATGTATGGTTGACCACGGCCGGTGCGGTCGCAGCGTGGCATCGCAGCCTCCAGTTGCAGGTCCCCGATACCCATCCCATTGCGGTCTATGAAGCGTACCGCCAGGAGCGTGGTTTGGCATGACACACCTGGTCGATGTGCGAGCATCGTATGCACATGCATCCATCTGTTTGGCGAGATTTGACCAGAGCCGACAGGTTGCAGGTGTGAGTCAATCCTCCAGACCGCATCATCTATCCGGGTACGCATGAATTGTTTGACTGTTCTCGCGAGAACGTATTGTGAGGAAGCGTATGCACACATATGACGCAATCGTCGTCGGCGGGGGGATTTTGGGCTGGAGCACCGCCTACCATCTGCAGCAATTGGGGTGTCGCAGTCTCTTGGTCATCGACGTGAGTGCACCCGCCATTGCCACCACGGGTGCAGGTGCCGGATTTGTCGGCGCGTGGGCTGCAGGATTCGGTCCTGCAGGCTGGGGTGTCAACGAGCTGGCGCTGGAGGAATATAGCATTGCGTTTTATCGGGCATTGGGAAAACGTGCCGACATCCACCTGCGCGAGAACGGCAATTTGTTCTTGGCACGCACCAAAGCGGGCTACGACGCATACATTGCGCCGATGCTGACGCATGCGCTCACCCCCAAAGATATCCAGTCATTCGGACCTGGCGAGATCGCCGAGCTGAGCGAAGGTGCCATTGCAGCAAGCGAAGTCTATGGCGCGACGTATCATCCGCGCGGTGTCCAGATTCACACCACCCCAGCAGTGAAAACCATGGCTGACATGGTCTGTGCAAACGGCGGGAGTGCCATCTACGGCGAGCAGATTGTCGCGCTGGATATCTCTGGCGGGAGGATTACTGGGGTGATCAGTCACAACGGCAATACCTACCAGGCACCCAAAGTCGTGTTGGCTTGTGGAGCCTGGAGCAATGAGATTTTGGGCACGATTGGGCAGACGCTACCTATCTTTCGGGTGGTGGCGACGCGTGTCATCGGTGAAGCGTCTGGGGTGCCGGCCAGTCTTCCAACGATTATGATTCCCGAGCAGGGTGCATGGATCCGCGAGCACAAAGGCGCCTTGATGTGGGGCACGGGCGATGGCTACAAAGAAGTCCATGATTTGCCGTTTGATTTGCCGGTGGGGACCCGCCCGCACTACCCCGAATTGGTGACCAGTTTGACCAGAGCAGTGCAAGAGTCGTTCCAAAAATTATTCCCCAAAGCGGATTTGGCGGTACGCGAATGGACCCAAGGCGTCCCAGTGTATACCGTCGACCGGACGTTTATCGCAGGTCCGGTCCCGCAGGTACAGGGGTTGTATGTGCTCACGGGTGATAACGAGGCGGGCGTAACACATGGACCGGCGTTGGGACGGTTAGTTGCCGAGCATGTGATGGGCGTCCCAATATCGGACGTGGACCCTGCGGTGTTTGCAGTTAATCGATTCCATGCGATGTATGCCGATGAGGTTGCTGTGCAAAAGGCGATGCCGCCGAGAAGATAGGTTTAAGGTTACAGGTTACAGGTTTGAGGTGTCACGCAACCTGTTCCCTCATCTCAATGCTGCGGACATACATGAAAGTCGGTTCGCAGAGATTGCGTAAGCCGCCGGCATGCTCGCAAAAATTCCGTTCGTCGCCGGCATGCTCGCAGAGATTGCGTAGGTCGCCGGCATGCTCGCAGAAATTCTGTTCGTCGCCGGCATGCTCGCAAAAATTCCGTACGTCGCCGGCATGTTCGCAGAAATTCTGTTCGTCGCCGGCATGCTCGCAGAAATTCCGTTCGTCGACGGCATGCTCGCAGAAATTCCGTTCGTCGCCGGCATGCTTGCAGAAATTCCGTTCGTCGCCGGCATGCTTGCAGAAATTCCGTAGGTCGCCGGCACGCTGGCGACACAAGAGCCATTGAACCCCGGCATGCTGGCGTAACCTGTTCCCTCGTCTCAATGCTGCGGACGCACATAAAAGTCGAGTCGCGGCAAAATGTGCCTGCAATCCGCCGGCACTCATCCACCTCCGCACAATCTTGGAGAACACTCATTTATGAACCTCTCACTCATCACCATCGTCATACCCGATTACGACACAGCAATCGCCTATTACACCGGCGTGTTGGGCTTTGTGTTGCTCGAAGATACCTCACTCACTGCGACCAAACGCTGGGTGCGCGTCGCGCCATCGACAACTGCTCAGACTGCCATCCTTTTGGCACAAGCAACCACGCCCGCACAGCAGGCAGCCATCGGTGCACAGGCCGGCGACCGGGTGGCGTTTTTTCTGCAGACGGATGATTTTGCGGCAACCTATGTGCGCTACCGCGCCAACGGTGTGACGTTCCGTGAGGAACCACGCCACGAAGCCTATGGCTGGGTCGTACAGTTTGAGGATGGATATGGGAATCGCTGGGATTTAATAGAAATTTTTGATAATTAGACACGAGTACAGGTCTACATTTTCACGATATTATTGAAATGATTATGTATCAATTTCTCGTAGAATGAATATTTTGCATTAAAATGCCTCGTATTTTCCTCCCGTCGAAGCTGGGATGAAAAATTATTTATGATTTAGTTGACAAAATTCTCTGCATGTAGTTAAATCCTAATATAAATATTGCAATTACAGAAATCTTTCGCATCCTCTTTTTCTCTTCATTTTGTGCACACGTGTGCGCAACCATACCGATACAAAGGAGTAGCAGTATGCAGATCAGCATTATCAGCGATTGTTTTGATACTCCATCTGTCAGTGGGATGCTCGATGCGTGTGTGGCGCACAATGTCGACGCAGTTGAGCTCGGCACGGGGAATTTTTCGTCGGCACCGCATTGTAATCTGCGTGAATTACTCCATGATGCGGGGCAGCGAAAGCGTTGGCACGCAGAATTCCAGAGTCGTGGGATTCGGA
>CANJHS010000100.1 GCA_947474225.1 Roseiflexaceae bacterium
TACGATTCGCAGGTGCAGTGGTTTGCGGCCGTAGGCCAAGGCGTGGTCGATTGGCCGGCATGGACGCGTCTACTGCGCGATATCAACTATCGCGGCTGGGCAGTCTTTGAGCTCGACGCAGCCCGCAATCCTGTTGCCGATCTCCAACAAATTTTGGCCTATATCAAAAGCTCTCTGCAACAGATATACAAATAGTTATCAGTTTGAGATGTGTATGTTTTGAGCGGGGCTTATTGCAATAAGCCCCGCTCAACATGCCCCACTCCTTTTTTCAACAGAAGCACCCGACACTCTTGTGTGTAAACTGCACATTTACCGTCATACCAGGAATCACTTTCATCGTCTCACTGTCATGGACAAATTCACTAATCAGTGTACGTGAGCCGACGCGAAGTGTGGTACGGGTCGTCATACCCAGATACTCCACACGCTCAACCACTGCTTCAATCCCATCGTTTATTCCTATGCGAATGCTGACTCCTTCGGGACGTACATAACACTGCACGACAGAGCCGATGGGGGCGTTGATAGGCAGTGCGACTTCCCATGGAAGGCCGGCGTATTCCACACTGGTGCTTGACAACACCGTTGCCTCAAAAAGATTCACTTGTCCCACAAACGACGCCACAAATGGATTCGCCGGCGTCCGATAGATCTCTGACGGGGTACCAATTTGCTCTATCCGTCCCTGACTCATCACCACCACGCGGTCTGACAGGGTCAGCGCTTCTTGTTGGTCGTGAGTGACGTAGATGGTCGTAATACCGAGTTTTTGTTGGATGTCGCGGATTTCACGACGCAATGATTCACGGATTTTGGCATCGAGTGCGGACAACGGTTCGTCGAGCAAGAGCATCGTCGGATTGTTGGCCAACGCCCGAGCCAACGCAACCCGTTGTTGCTGTCCACCCGACAACTGATGGGGGTAGCGTGCTGCAAATGCCTGCATGTCGATGAGCGTGAGCATCTCGGTGACACGGGCGATGACGGTGGCCCGGTCGGCACCCGCTATTTTTACCCCAAATCCAATATTTTCTGCGACCGTCATGGTCGGGAAGAGCGCATAGGATTGGAATACCATGCCGATGTGCCGTTTATGTATCGGCGTGTGTGTGATATCGTTGCCGCCGAGCAGGATCTGCCCAGCAGACGGTTCTTCGAAGCCCGCTATCATGCGCAAGGTGGTTGTTTTGCCGCAGCCGCTTGGACCCAAGAACGACACGAACTCACCGGGAGCGATGGTCAGATTCGAATCGGCCACTGCTACCGTGGTGCCGAATGATTTTTGTACACTGCGTAATTCGAGGGTCTGCATCGCTGCTCCTATCGTGGTCGAAGGTCGCCCTGTCGCGAACCCAATCGCTGCAAAATCCCGATGATTCCCCATGTCAACGCCAAACTGACGACTGTTAATGCGGCCGGCTCATATGCCCGCGCACGCCCGAGTCCTGCCAGATATGGCGCAAAGGCAACCGTGCCGCCGATCAAAAACTGTGCGAACGTGAGCTCGCCGATGACAATCGCAACGGTGAGGAATGACCCGCTTAGTACGGCACTACGAATCGAAGGCAAAATCACTTGCGGGATAATCACCCACCAGGTTGCACCCAATCCGCGCGCCGCATCGGTCAATACCCGCAGCTCCATCGAGCGTAATCCGGTATCAATCGACCGATACATGTACGGCAAGGACAACACCATGTAGCCCATAACCAACATCGCATATGTGCCTAGCGTGGTCTGCGTCAACGCAAACGGTGCCCGCCCAAATGCGCGTATATAGCCAAACACCAGCACAATACTCGGGATGACAAATGGCATCATCGAGGCCAACTCAAAGATGCTCCGCAGCTTCGGCAGCGCGAGGTGCACAATCAGCAATGCAGGCAAAACCAACACCACACTAAATACAATCGTGATGAGTGCCATCTGCATCGAAAAACCGAAACTGGTTGCAAAGCGTGGGTCGGCAAAAATGCGTTCATAGGCAACTAGGCTATAGATGCCTTTTTGGGCTTTGAGAGAAAATTCCGCTGTCGCCAGCACCGGCACAAAAAAGTACCCACACGCAACAATCACCCACAGCCAACTCCAGATACGTGCACTCATGCTGCGTCCTTCCGTAGCCATAGTTGACTGCGCCGCTGCAATACTGCATACCCGGCAATAGTGAGGCTCATGATGACAATCATGCCCATCGCCATTGCGTAGGCGACTCCTTCGTTGTGCAAGACATCACCGCTTATCTGCTGGGCAATCACGTTGGTCACCATCGTAATTGTGCCGCCGGTCAGTGCGTATGCGGTCGCAAATGCACCAAATGCATTCCCGAACAATAACAGAAGCGCCGCCAATACGGTCGGCTGCAAAATCGGCCGGGCAATATGCCACCAATACTGAAGTGCAGTTGCTCCCAATACCATACTCGCTTCACGCCATTCACGGCGCATCGCTTCGAGTGCAGGAATCATCACGAGGATCATTAGTGGGAATTGAAAATAGACATACACCACCACTAACCCCAGGTACGAATACAACGTAAATCCCTGCGCATAGATATTGATACCAATGTTCTTGAGCAACAGCGTCAGGATGCCCAATCGGCCGATGGTTGCAATGAAGGCAAACGCCAGCGGGACACCGGCGTAGTTGGCTGCCACTCCGCTAAAGGTGCGGATAATGCCCTGCAACCAGCGAGGTGTATCGCCATGCACAATGGCAATCGCCACCAAGCAGCCGAGAATGCCACCAATAAGCGCGGTTGTCACACTAATCCGAATGCTCATCAGGTAGGCTTCCACAATGAGTGGATTTTGCAAGTCAAAGTAATTTTGGATAGTCCAATTACCCTGTGCATCACGGAAGCTCTCGCTGAGCATCAGCCCAGTCGGATACACCATACACACCAGGGCAAAAACCACAAACGGTGCAACCCCGAGATATGGAGCCAACTGCCCCATACGCATCGGTACTCGTCGCTTTTCTGTCATCGAATATCCTCACAACTCCCCTGTGGCAGAATATCTGCCACTGGGGAGTGTTGGTCGGCGATTGGGTTTAGTCTTTCTTCTTGATTTCCATCTTGACGATCGTATCCCACTGCTCGGTAATCAACGTCTTGCTGGCCGTCAACTGCTCGAGGGTCGGGAAGGTCGCCTTGGCCATCAAGTCGGCCGATGGGATGTTTTCCAGGACGTCTGCAGGGACAACCTTGGCTTCGAGCATTTTGGCGAAGCGGGTTGGCACGCCGTATGCCTTGGCCCAGATCAACTGCACTTCGTCGCTGAACAAGTGCTCTTGCCAGAGGCGGGCAGCATATGGGTGTGGTGCATA
>CANJHS010000101.1 GCA_947474225.1 Roseiflexaceae bacterium
GTCAACACGAGCTCGTGGGCGGGGAATGCCTCGCGCTGCGGGATGTCTTCTTTCAATACCTGTACTGGGTCGAGTGCCGTTTCGCGCTGCCAGAGCAGCATCCCGTTGCGTTGCAGTGTGATGGTGATTTTGCGTGGACTGGTCACGTATACCCCAACATGGCTCGCGTTGTCGTCATGGCTCAGATGGACGACGACATCGGTATTGGCGTTACTGGCAGGTCCAATCCCTTTGTAGGGCATAAAGTTCTGCTCGAAGCGCTTTTCTTCACCGGGCATGAGCCACGAAAAATCGGGCTGGTTGTCGGTGAATGCACCGCACATCAATTCGATGTATGGACCATCTTCGTCGGTTAACTGCCGATCCCACATCAGCCCAAAATCACTGTTCCCCCAGGTCCACTGCTTTTTGCCGGGGACCAGATGGTGATTGGCGACATGCATCATGCCGGCTTGTTTGCCGTGGTCGTAGTTCCCCACAAAATCGTAGTCCGAGTGATACGCCATATACGAGGTCGGCACGGGGATGTTTTTGTAGCGTGAGATGTCCGTCCCCGGTGCGTAATTGACTTTGTAATACGTCCCCTTGGCAATGGGGAATTCACTCACATCACGCTTGCCATGGTCCATTACCGCATGGACATCGGGAGGGAACACCGATTGATATTCGTCATTGACATGTACGGCAGGATTGGCCCACCACAGGAAGGTCTGCGCCTCGGCGGTACGATTATGCAATTGCCCCGAAATCTGCAATACCGCTTTGTCCGGCTGCAGTGTGAAGCCATGCAACCCCTTGGTGAAGAACATCTTCTCGACTTCGCTACACCAAATCGTCGCACTCCCATCGGCGTGTTCGACAATGCGCCAATCGACTGGATCGAACGTGCTGGGGCGATGATGCTGTGGCCAGTTGAACTCGATACCGCCCGAAATCCATGGCCCACTCAACCCCACCAATGCGGGCTTTATGACCCGGTTGTAATAGACGAAGTGGTAGCCGTTGGTTTTGTCCAACGCCATCTGTACACGCCCACCGAGTTCGGGCAAAATCATGATTTTCAGATAGGCGTTCTCGAGGTAGACGCCAGTGTATGTTTTGTCTTGTTTTTCGTCCGAGACACTATCGATGACCGGGTATGGGTAGACCACACCGCTACTGCCTTGGTAGACGCGCTGATTCAAGAACTGAGGTTGCTTTAGCGCTGCCCCAATCCCATAGGTGGGAATGATGACAGGCTCGCTCCAGGCGCGCACTCGCTCGGTCATGCGATCACTCCGTTGTGCTGCAAAACGAAACTGATGTAATGAGTTGTCTCGTGTCGAATGTGAGAATGTGGCTATCGTACCATGAAAGATTGGTCGCTTCAATCGTAGGCAGCCTTTGAAACCGAAACTCATTAAATGAGATTTCTTCCTTGTTTGCAAAAAAAGCCACGCTGACAACCACCGCGCACCGAACGCACAAAAAAACGGACTGTGCATGGTTGTGCACAGTCCGTAGCGAGAAATGCGTTAGCGCAGGATATCGCCGAACGCCTCGAGTGCATCGTCGATGTATGCATCACTGGCACCTTTGCCCATGTGGCCGATGCGCATGATTTTGGTGGCCAACGGTCCGATACCACCAGCGGTATAGAAGCCGTAGCGATCCTTCATAGTCTTCTTGATTTCGTTGACGTCTTTGCCTTCGGGGATGAGCACCGATGTGACCTGTGGAGTGGCCTCGGCATCGGGGACTAGGTATTTGATACCCATGCTGCTAATGCCCTTGCGGAAGCGGGCTGCGGCGCGGTAGTGGTGATCTACATAGCCTTGCTTACCCATTGCCAACACTTGCTTGAGGCGCAATTGCACCGCCAAAACAAGGGTAGGTGGCATGGTCGCTGGTTGTGGATGCTCCGGTGAACCTGCCTGGTACGAGCGCAGCGTGCGCAGGTCGAACAACCAGCCGATTGGACCGACGGGGTGGCTGTCCATGTACGCCCAGCCTTTTGGGCTGACGGCCACAAAGCCTAATCCGGCAGGAGCTGCCAAAGACTTTTGGGAAGCGCTGACACAGACATCGATGTCCCAAGCGTCGACTTCGAGAGGGGTACCAGCGAAGCCGGTAATGGCATCGACAATGCTCGGGATGCCGAATTCCTTGGCCAATGCGGCCAATTCTTTGACCGGGTTGAGTGCGCCCGTCGATGTTTCGGCATAGACAAAGCCCAGAGCGTCGAACGGACCATGCTCTTTGAGTGCTGCACGGACCACATCGACCGAGATTGCCCGGCCCCATTCGCCATCGATGAAGTGAACGCCGATACCACGTGCTTTGGCGATGTTGGCCATATGCTCACCGAACCAGCCGTTGCGCACAATTGCCATTCGCTTGCCGGTAGCAATCATGCTCCCAATGGCAACTTCGAGCCCAGTCGTGCCGGAGCCGACGATGGGAAATACATTGCCTTGGGTGCCAAATAGATGTTTGAGATCGGTGCAGACGTCTGCATAAATGGTGGCCCATTCTGCGCCGTAATGGGGAATCTGATGACTACCCAAGACCTTTAGTACGGCGTCGTCGACGTCGACTGGTCCGGGGATGAGCATTCGATAGGTTGTCATGCATCGCTCCAATTACTATGAGGGGAAAGTCTGGATAAAGTATACCACTCCTGCCCCGGATTGCGGGGCAGGAGTGGTCAGTTTGAATACCGTTACTTGAGACGATCGAGACCGGCGAATTCCGCAAAGAGACGCTTCATATGCGCGGATGGATCGACATAAAATTCTGCCGCGCTTACCCCCAAAGAGACCGGCCGGACCGCTGTTTTGACGGTGGGTTTGTTCGCTGCAAAACGCTTAATGACTTCGGCATGGGGTTTGAGTGTACCGTCTGGGCGCACCATTCCAAAGAAGCGCTCGTGGCGTGCTTCGTCGCAGGGTGGTTCGTTCCACAAATCCGAACTGTAATCTGCGAAACACCACAGCATGGCCCCGGTCGCTCCCACGTCGACAAGCGTAGGAAGCACGGCTTCATAGTAGGCAGCCAAGTCTTCTTCGGAGGCCATGAATTGTCTCCGTGGTTTGCCATACGCGGTCCAGTTCCACACTTGTGAAGGTGCTCCTGGAGGGGCAGTACAGCCGCCGAATTCTTCCATCAAGGTAGGTTTGCCACAGAGCGCGCTGACAACGGCGCAGGTGAACGGAACATAATCGGGGTCGAGCGGATTCTTCATCCAACTGACATACATGGGATAAGAGTGCATCACCGCCCAGTCAGTCTCGGCATAGACGTCGTGGACACGCAGATTGTTGGTGCGGA
>CANJHS010000102.1 GCA_947474225.1 Roseiflexaceae bacterium
GATTCGTCGCGTCCCCTCCGTATCTATTCCCACCGCAATAAACACGGCGTGCGAGACGATGCGATGATTTTGGCGACCCTTGATGTACGTGGCATCGAGAAACAGGTACGGCACCTCGATATCAATTCTACGCGCCCGGAAGGCCTGAATATGTTCGTCGAGTGACGAACATATTCGCGACACCGTGCTTTTGTCGAGATTTTCGACGCCGAGCTATTTCACCAGTGCTTCGATTTTGCGCGTGCTTATGCCATTCACATACGCTTGTTGCACAACGCTGATGAGCGCTGATTCCGACCGTTGCCGATGGGTCAAGAAGGGCGGAAAATAGGTCTCTGCACGCATTTTTGGAATCTGCAACGCAATCGTACCGACGCGCGTGTCGAGGCGGCGGTGACGGAAACCATTGCGATAGTTCCTCCGTACACCCGTGCGCTGATGACGGGTTGCACCCACGCGCTGCGTGACATCAGCGTCCATGATTTGCTGGAAGAGCATTGCAACGGCGCGACGCAAGAAATCCGGTTCAGACTGTTCGAGCATGTTGCGCAGGTCACTGAACAGTGATACATTCGTGTTGGTCATTCTATGGTCTTTCGTTTGGTTTGAGCACTTCAACGAAACCACAGAGTGACCTTTGTGTATAACCGGCAAATTTACACCAGGTTCAGAGACATCATCTAAAAAAATAAAAAATCAATAGTTGTGATACGTTAAAAGCATATTATCAAACGCTTACCCTCCGATTTGTGATATTTCTGGCGTTTCTTATAGATTCAGAGAAAAATTGAATTTATTAACGTTATTTTTAAAAAATATTGAGCGTGATTTCTTATTTTATATAAGATTTTTTACAAATAATTTAGACATAACGTATCTTGAACATCTTCGGAAAACACTCTATTTGACATTGGGAGCCTGTACAACAAACAGTAATTCATGTACAATGTTTAAAGTTTGACAGCAATTGATTAGCAACATGAGGAGCGTAGTATGGCGTTCGGATTTCATGGAGTTATATTGCATGTTGATCTCACGACCCAGACAACACGAATCGAATATCCCGAAGACAACTTCTATCGCATTTATGGCGGTGGAGGTTTGTTCGGTGCATACTTTCTCCTCAAATACACAAAACCACACATTGACCCATTGTCGGCAGACAACCTTTTGGTTTTTAGCAACAGTGTAGTAGCAGGCTATCCTGGTGCTGGCCTCGTTCGCTATGTTGTCTCAACCAAATCACCATTAAGTAATGGTATCGGGGAGACTCGTGCTGAGGGATCATGGGCTATTTCTCTCAAAAAATCCGGTTACGACGCAGTCATCATTCACGGTCAAGCTACGCACCCCGTCAGTCTCGTTATCGAAGACGGTGCGGTGCGGATTGTTGATGCCACCGCGCTCTGGGGCAAAACAGTTGGTGAAGCCAACGACGCAATCGCCAAAGAGTACGATCGTGCAACAGACGTAGCAGCAATTGGTCCCGCTGGCGAAAAGCTTGTGCGCTATGCGAGCATTGTCAGTAGTAGGACGCACCAGGCACAACGTCATGGGGTTGGGGCTGTGATGGGCTCCAAAAATCTCAAAGCGATTATCCTTATCGGCGGGAAGCTTCCCCCGGTTGCGTATCCCGAAAAAATGGCTGAGATTAATACCCGTTTTGCCGCCGACATGAAGAATAACACCCTGTCGATGTGGCAGAAGGATTTGCCTGGCTTCGCAGTGTGGGTCCACACCCATGGTTTGGATGCTGCCCTCAACACAGAAAACTACCGAACTGCATCATTTGAATATCTCGAAAACTACAAAGCCTCCACTTGGATGCCCTACTTCCAAGCAACGTCGAAGTGTCCAGGATGCCCCAACGATTGCATCAAGGTCTATCACAATCACGACGTCGACCTCGACATTCGCGCTGGGGGATTGCATCAAGAAGTCAGCGGGACCATGGGGCCAAATATCGGCACCCAACATCCACGAATGGTCATGCGGTACAACAATTTGTGTAACCAGTATGGCCTCGATCCTGTTTCTTTAGGATTCACCCTATCCTTTGCAATGGAATCAAACGAGCGTGGACTTATCTCGAGTGAGCACCTGAACGGCGTGAATCTCCAATTTGGTGATGCCGACGCAACAGCGAAGATGATTAAACAGATTGTCCAGCGCACTGGATTTGGCGATATATTGGCCGAGGGATCGCAGCGAGCTGCAGCAATTATCGGGAACGGGACCGAACGCTACGCAATGCACGTCAAGGGCGTGGAGTTGGTACCATTCGAACCACGTAGCCAGAGCAATTTGGCTCTCGGCTACGCAACAGCACCGATTGGCCCACGATACGACATCTGTGAACACGACTGGGACTTCGACACAAAAGTTGGCTGGGATCACTCTCTCGACTATTCACGCACTCTTGGCATTATCGATCGCATTCCTATGGAATACCTCGGTCCCAAGAAAGTCCGGAATTACAAAGCGCTACACACAATATGGTCGGCCGCAGATGCACTGGCATTTTGTATTTTTGCCATCGCACCGACGCGTGTCCTCAGCCTCCAAATGATGACTGACATGCTTGCTGCGGCGACAGGATGGGAGACCTCGTCACACGAGCTGTTACGATTTGGCGAACGTCGCACCCACCTCATGCAACTCTATAATCGCCGCGAAGGTATCGATGCTGCCGCAGACACGTTACCTTCTCGATTCTTCGAAGAACCGATTGATACAGGCGACAAAGCAGGTGTTTTCCTCGACAAAGTTGCCTTTGATGCAGAGATTGCTCTCTACTACGAGATGATGGGGTGGGACGAATCAGGCACCCCCCGTGCCGGCACACTCTACGAGCATCACCTTGAATGGGCAATTGAACAACTTCCGAAACAGCAAACGGTGAAACCCGTTGCCGTCGTTGAACCCGTTGCCGTCGTTGAACCCGTTGCCGTCGTTGAACCCGTTGCCGTCGTTGAACCCGTTGCCGTCGTTGAACCCGTTGCCGTCGTTGAATCCGTTGCCGTCGTTGAACCCGTTGCCGTCGTTGAA